>NZ_CP142016.1:1282002-1923003 GCF_035666175.1 Riemerella anatipestifer | reverse complement strand
CTACCCCGACCGTATGGTTCGCAATAGACGAAGACGACACGGTTTTAGTAACAGTAGATGAGTTTGGAGAGGTATGTATCACAGATGAAAATCTTTATCCAAAAGACCTCCAAATGTCAGAAGAAGCCCAAAAAGGCTGGGTAAATATAGCGAAACAAAAGCTATATGAAAACCAAGAAGGCGAAGATTTAGAACTAGAGTATCATCTAGCAGACCTAAAAAATGAATTATATAAAAATAAATAATCAAAACGGCTATTGGCTTATCAATGGTAAAAAATACCAAGAAGCCAACAGCTTTGAGAGAGTAATTCTAAACCACTTCTTTAAAAAGTCCAAAAAATGAAAATACTATCAAAAATAACAACAATAACAGCAATTATATACGCCTTTCTAGTTTCAGAAAGCCACGATATAGGGGCTTTAACAACTGCAACAGGGCTTTTGTTGATGAGTCTTTTTATGAATATCAAAGAGCAAGAAATCACAAACTTTTTCAGAGATGAAAGCGAAGATAAAGCAATATAAAACACAAAAGGCAAAGCGAATAGGTTACTACCTATGGTTGTTGCCAGTTAAGAAAGGTTACGGGTTGTTTTCAAACTAATATACAAAAGGTATAACTATGAAAAAAATAGTTCAAAAACTTATAACACCAATGGTGCAAAAAATATTAAAAGAAGAAATCAAAGAGATAGAAAGATTAAAGTATCACGAGTCTATAACCATAGGGCTTTGGGCAATAGACAGAAACCCGCAAGAGGTATCTTACGAATGGATAAAAGAAAACGCCTATCAAATAAAGCCTACGAGTAACTGTCCCGAATGTAGGCATTAAAATAGCGACCCTTGGACGAGGCTCTTAATAATCCTGTAAAAATTCGTTCAGGCACTCGATGATAAACATAAGTAGAACCCGAGTGAAACAATATAAAAAGTCTCATAGAGCGTGCATCATAATCCACTGCTCTTATTACAGAAGACCTAACAGGTATCATATCACAAAAATTTGAAATCTAACAAAACAAATTTAGTGATTTTTCCCGAAAAGCATACTCCGTGAGGCAGGTACACGGCGGGAGCAAATAAGACAACTAAGAAAATAAAACATTGTGAAAACAAAGCTGAAAAACAGAAGAAAGTTATTAAAACAAAAGTTCTTCAAAAAGTGTCCAAATGGTGGTTATTGTATCAATCCTATTTGTGCATTTGGATGTGTAGATTAATAAAATTTCAAATAAAAAAACAATTAGAAAATGGAAACAGCAACAAACAAAAGCGTAGGATTTATAAGCCTACTAACCTTATTGTTCATCACATTAAAATTAACGAAACATATAGACTGGTCTTGGTGGTTGGTTCTGTCGCCAATGTTAATACTATTCGGATTAGGGATAATTATAGTATTGGCGGTAATATTCATAAGCAAATCTAAAAACAGAAGATAAAAAATACAGAGAAATGGAAAATCAAGCATTACAAAAAAAAGAAGAAGAGGCGTTAAGCACAAAGTCTTTATTTCAAAAAGCCCATATACAAAAAAGATTTAATCAACTATTAGGCAAAAAATCACAGGGGTTTATTTCCTCTGTATTACAAATAGTAAACAATAGCGAACAATTAGCTAATGCAGATCCAAACACAGTACTTACCGCAGCAGTTACAGCAGCAATATTGGACCTTCCTATAAACCCCAATTTAGGCTTTTCTTGGATAGTACCATATAAAGGGGAGGCACAATTTCAAATGGGTTGGAAAGGCTATGTGCAACTGGCTTTAAGAACAGGGCAATACTCTCGAATAAATGTAACAGAAGTTTATGAGAATCAATTTAAGTCTTTTAACAGGCTTACAGAAGAGTTGGTCGCTGATTTTAACATAGAAGGCAAAGGCGATATAGTTGGTTATGCTGCTTATTTCAAATTGATAAACGGACTAGAAAAATTATCCTACTGGAGCAAAGAAGAGGTTATAAATCACGCTAAAAAATATTCTCAAGCCTACGGTAAAGGGTCTTTTTCTCCTTGGAATGAGAAAGATAAATTCCACGCTATGGCTAAAAAAACGGTACTCAAAAACACCATCAGCAAATGGGGCATTATGAGTATTGAATTGCAGACGGCACAATTAGCCGACCAAGCCGTTCAGCCTAAAGAAGGAAAGTATAACTATGTAGATAATATCATTGATATTGAAGCAGAAAATATACAAGAGGAACAACAACGAATTGTTGAGTTTATAAATAACGCTCAAAATATAGAGCAACTGCAAGAAGCAGAGCCTTTCATAGAAGAAAACAGCGAAGTGAAAGAGCTTTATGATAAAAAATTAAAAGACTTAACCAAATAATGAACGCACTGTCTTTAAGCTTCAACAATCATCTTTTTAGATGTTCTCAATTAGGAAAGTTAATGGTTGGGGTAAATCCTGCCTTAACGCCTAATCAGGAAAGAACCCTAATTGCTTTGCGAGAAAAAATGAAGGCGGGTAAAATTACCGATAAGCAAATCCAAACCTGCGGAGATTTATTGGCTAAAAAGAACCAAAAACCCGAATTATCAGCGAGTGTAAAAACACACTTGTCAGATATTCATAAAGGGGTCGCTTTTGGAAGAGATAACCATATCACGAACAAATACCTTGACAAGGGTATTCAAGTTGAAGAAAAGTCTATAAGTCTTTATACAAGGGTTACTGGCAAATTGTTTATGAAGAATGAAAAACATTTTTCTAACGATTTTATCAAAGGGACACCTGACAATATACAAGGTAAAGTTAGAGATATTAAAAGTAGCTGGAGCTTTAAAACTTTCCCTCTATATGCAGAAGAAACTCCAACTAAAGACTATGAGTGGCAGGTTCAAGGCTATATGGAACTCACGGGGCTAAAAGAAGCAGAATTAGTGTATTGCTTAATAGACACTCCATTTAAGATAGTAGAAGACGAATTAAGAAGATTAGACTGGAAAGAAAACATATTTAATCATCTTGGGGAAGTTAGGGAGGAATGTATAGACCTAGTAACCGAAACAGTATCAAATCTAATTTATACAGAAGAAGGTCTTGAGGATTTTTGCAGCCAATCCACAAGTGTTCATAAAGAGTGGTTTTCAAATTTTCACGAAGTCCCAGAACTATTAAGAGTTAAAGTCTTTCATTTTCAATATGACAAAACGATGATTGAATCTCTCTATGAACAAATAAAAAAGTGCAGAGAACACTTAAATAAACTAACCCTATCAATGGCTGACAGACTTGAGTTGATGGCTTAAAATAAAAACAATTAGAAAAATGGAAATCACAGGAAAACTACTAAAGAAATCAGACATCAGACAACCGTCTGAAACATTCACAATTCAAGAGTTTTATTTGGATTGTTCCAGATACAACCAAATAACAGGACAAAAGAGAGAGAATATTCTAAAATTCCAAGTAACAGGAAGCAAAATAGACACCGTCCTTTCAAAGGTAAATAACGGCGATTTGGTGAATGTATTTTTCAATGTAAAAGGAAGGTTTTGGGAGAAAGAAACAGAAGGCGAAACTAAAAAAGGACACTCGCAATCATTAGATGTATGGAGAATAGACATCAAACAGCCAAGTAACGGCGAAACTACAGAATACGAGGACGACGATTTGCCTTTTTAAAAATTTTAAAAAATAGACAAAATGGAAAACTTAACTATAAACGAAAATCTTAAGAGATTTTTAAACAACAAACACGAAGCAGGCTACAATCTAAACAAGTACAAATCAAGCAAAGTAGAGAGTTTCAAATACAAAGACGGAACACAACTTATATGTATTCCTCCAAATTCAACTTTAGAAGTTGGGGACGATTTCAGAGATACCAAAGGTTTTTTATATGTGGTAACAGATGTTATTTCTAGCAGACCTCATAGAGGTGTTTTTGACGAAGAGAGTAAGAGGTGGACTTGCTACATAGTTAAATCAGAAAAAATAACAATTTAGATATGGTACTCATTTCAAAAAAGAAAAAGAAAAACACCCTCACCGCTAAGATAAGAGCGGTAAATAGACTGCCTAGCGGTAAGTATGAGGTAATAGATACAGAAGTTAAGTATAAAGAAAAAAATGGTAATGTAAAATGCCTAACAGGATAATAAGAGATTGGACAGACAACGAACGAATAAATGAATTATCATTTCAAGCAGAGGTTCTTTTTACTCGCCTTTTAATGAAAGCCGATGACTTAGGTGGTTACCACGCAAACCCAAGACTAATAAAAGCGTTTTGTTTTCCGCTAAAAAACATTAGAGAGTCCGATATTACCCGTTGGCTAGATGAGTTAGTTTCAGCCGGAATAATCGCACTTTACAACGCCGATAACAACCCTTACTTACATATTATAAACTTTGGGCAAAGGTTGCGTCAAGTAAAACCTAAGTTCCCGAAAATACCTGAAAAAGAGCTAAATGAGTTTATGTCAGCAACCTGTCAGCAACCTGTCAGCGGTTCGCCGCCTGAAACAGAAACAGAAACAGAAGAGAGTGGGAATAATACCACACCCCAAAAATCTTTTAAAAATTTAACTGAAAAAGAGTTTCGTGATTCACTTATGCCCTTTTTGGTAGAGTATAGTAAAGATTTAGTTAGGGACTTCTATGAGTATTGGACGGAACCAAGTGCCAACGGAACACCGAGATTTAAGTTAGAAAAAACTTGGAATACTGAACGGAGATTGAAAACTTGGGCAAGAAATGAGTCTAAGTTTGGAAAAACCCAAACAACACCAGTAAAACGAAAACGAAATGAGTTATAAAAATGGAGTAACACCACCAAATTCCGTAGATGTTGAAAAATTGATACTAGGAGCTTGTCTAATAAGTGAAACAGGGAAAGAGAGGGTATTAAGCATTTTTAAAGACAAATGGGAAATGTTTTATGACCCTAGACACACGGAGATTTACAAGTCTATGTGCGAACTTAACTCCAATAACGAGCCAATAGACTTAGCGACAGTAATAGAAAACTTAAAAAAACGAGGTAAATTAAACAATGCGGGAGGAGATGGGTACATCATAGATTTGACAATAGGTATAAGTTCTGCTGCACATATAGAGCATTATTGCTTGTTGGTTTCTGAAAAATTTTTCCTTAGAAAAATGATTGAGGTTTCAACCAAAATAACAGAGAAAGCCTACAAAGACGACGGAAGTACATTTGATTTGTTAAATGATTTCTCTTTTGAAATAGGAAAAATATACGATTATATTGCTGGGCAAAAAGCGATTAAGTCGTCAAAAGACTTGCATTTAGAACTTATAGAAAATCAAAAAAAGGGAATGGCGAGAGGGGTTCCTATTCCTTTCCGAAAAATGGATAATCATTTTTACGGTTGGCAACCTACCGATTTAATAATCATAGGAGCAAGACCTGGAATGGGAAAGTCCGCTTACGCTATGGAGTTAGCAAGATGTGCATCTAAAAATAAGGTGCCTACGCTGATATTTTCGCTAGAAATGGCTAACATACAGCTACATACAAGACTAGTAGCTAATGAGCTAGAAATAGATTCAAATAGTCTAAGAAAACACAATTTAAGTGATAGTGAATGGAGTAAAATTTACGACAGTAGCGAAATTGAACAGATGCCTCTCTACTATGAAGATAGTGTTTTTGACTTAAACGGAATTATAAGCAAAGCTAGGGTGGCTAAAAAGGAGCTTGGTGTAAAGTTTATAATCATTGACTATTTGCAACTCATAGAAGCTAAAGGAAAATCCGAAGGTAACGAGAAAGTTAGCTTTATATCAAGAAAGTTGAAAATGTTAGCAAAGGAATTAAATGTCCCAGTAGTTGTTTTATCACAACTCTCTAGGTCAGTAGAAACTCGCCCGAACAAACGCCCTCAACTTTCTGACTTGAGAGATTCAGGAGCAATAGAGCAAGATGCTGATGTTATTCAGTTTATTTATCGTCCTGAATATTACGGAATAGAAATTTGGGATGTAGAATGGAGTGGAATAAGTGATTTACCAACCGAAGGCGAAGCTGAAATAATAACAGCAAAACACAGACATGTAGGAACTAGCGAAACTAGACTCAAATGGATACCTAAATATCAAAAATTCAAAGATATTGACGATAACACATTTGAACCATTACCAACCATAGATTTAAAAGATGCTTTTTAATGAGAAAAATAGAAAATACACCCACCTCCCTCCCACTCAAAATGATTGCCGAGTTAGCTAAAAAGAAAACAGTTTTTAGCGAAGGGCTTAAAAATTTTATAGAGCTTGAAAAACAAAAGAAATTCCCAAAACACACCCCAACATTAAAAGACACCGAAGAATGGAAGATATTAAATGGCAACGAAGCAAGGAGCAACACAGAAAAGCCTTAGAGGTATTAGAAGAAGCCAAGAAACTCAATAGACCTGTGGTCTTTCTGAAAAGAGGGCAAAGCCTAGAGCAAAAGCCCAAGAGAAGAAATAAACCTAAGAAAAAATTAAAATGAAATACCAAAACCTATTCAACCAAGACTTTTACCCTACTCCTAGAGAGGTTTTAGACCTTATGGAGTTAGATGTAAACAACAAAATTATTTTAGAGCCAAGTGCAGGGAAAGGTAATATTATAGATTATCTGAAAGAGTACGGAGCTAAGGAGGTTCTTTTCTGCGAAATCAACAAGGATTTAGCAGAAATATGTAAAAACAAAGCCAACCAAATAGGCACAGACTTTTTGGAACTAAAACCAGAAGCTGTTGCAGGAGTAGAAGCTATCATAATGAATCCGCCGTTTAGCGAGTTCAGAAAGCATTTTTTACACGCCTGGAATATTGCTCCTGACGGTTGTGAAATAGTCAGCCTTTGCAATTACGACAACGTAAGTGATAGAGGGAGTTTCCTAAGAGAAAAAGAAGAAATCCTAAACATCATTGAGGCTTACGGTTATAAGTCTGATTTAGGCAATGTGTTCAGCAATGCTGAGAGGCAAACCGATGTAAGTATCGGCTTAATCAAAGTCTATAAGCCCATTACAAGCGAGAGCCTAAATTTTGACGATTATTTCGACAATACAGGAGGCTTTGATATTGATAGTTCAGAGGAGGGTATTATAAGGTACAGCGAGATTGACAACCTTGTAAACTCGTACAAAGGAATAGCTAAGTATTCTGAAAAGCTATTTGAAGATGCCGAACTATTTATGCAAATGGCTAAATCTTGTGGAGTTGGCGTTTCAATAAAGATAGGCGTTGAACTAAAGGAAAATAAGATAAACAGACAACTGTTTTTAAGGGAGGTTCAAGTGCAACTTTGGCATAAAGTATTTAAGCTGTTTAATATTGAAAAATATGTTACTAGTTCTGTTGCGAAAGATTTGGAAGCGTGGGTAAGATACAAGAGCCAAACTCCTTTTACCAAAAGAAACATCTTTAAAATGATAGAAATTATTTATGGAACGAAAGACCATAATTTCAAACGCTCGTTAGTTGAAGCTATTGACAACTACACACGCCACACGAAAGAGAATAGGTATTCGGTGGAGGGTTGGGCTACTAACTCAGGACACCTACTAAATAGAAAATTCATTGTGCCTAATATGTGTAAGGTACGATGGTGTAAAAACAACCATTTAAGGGTTGATAGCTCAGGATATATGGAAAATTTCAATGACTTATTGAAAGTGTTATGTTCGTTAGAGGGGAAAAACTATGATAAGATAGAACGACTAAATGCTTGGGAAGAATTTGAAAGGGGTATTTGGCACGATATGGAGTTTTTCCGATACAAAGGGTTTAAAAAAGGAACGATGCACTTTGAGTTCAAAGATAAAAATGTTTGGGAGAGGCTCAATAGAGCCTATGCTCAAGCTAAAGGAAATGTGTTACCAGAAAAACTATGAAAAATTTAATAATAACAGTGTCTGGAGGGAGAAGTTCCGCTATGATGGCACGACACATACAAACTTCTGAAAAATATAAAAATTACGAGAAATTATTTTTGTTCTGCAATACAGGAATGGAGCGACCAGAGACGATATATTTTCTCAAAAATATAGAGAAGTATTGGAATATTCCTTTAGTTAAAATAGAGGGTGTTTACTCAAATGAAATGGGCGTTGGGGTTGGCTACAAGGCGGTAGATTGGGAAGAGTTGAATATGATGGCTAAACCCTTTGCTGAAGCAATAGCACACAAAAATAAAGGGATTTTTAATGGTATGCCAAGCAAAGACGCTCCTTTCTGCTCGGAAATGCTTAAAACATTACCTGCCAAAAAATTTGCAGACGATGTTTTCGGTATGAACAACTATATAAAAGCTATAGGTTTTAGAAAAGAAGATATGCCTAAGCGTATATCTTGGGCTGAAATCAAGGAAGACAAGAAGAGAATATTTCCGCTTTTGACCGATTTCAAGTTTCCTATTGGGCAAATGGAATTAAATAAATTTTGGGATAGTCAGCCATTCAAGTTGGAAATACACAACAAATTTGGAAACTGCGAACTATGTTGGAAAAAATCTGACACCAATCTAATAGATGTTATCCGAAATGGAACTCGTTTTATAGATTGGTATAGAAAAATGGAGGAGAAATATGGCAATACCTCTTTTAGAGGTCATAAAAGCATTGACGATTTAGTAGAGCTTTCTAAGCTCCCTTTTACAGGAGAGCTAAACTTTGAAGAAAACAAATGTGTTTGCAACTTTTAAAACTATAATTAAATGATACAGAACTATCTAAACATAAAAACTCCCACCCTAAGAGAATTGAAAGCTAGGGAAAAAGAGGAGAAAAGAAAGCGAAAAGAACTAGAAAACAAGAGAGGTTTCTGCATATCCAAAATGGACGATGAAACCTTTAAAAAAGTAGCCCATAGGCTTACGATGATAGCCTACTCTACCGAGTTTCTATCCGAGCAAATAGATGAACTTCTTGATATGGGAGTTATTCACTCTAAAAGCCTCGTGGTAGATTTCCAAAACGAGTTATTGAAACTTATAGAGGTATTTATCGGTATGGCTATGGAGAAAGGCGAAGCGGCAGAACTGCAAAGAATAGCCCAACAAAAGGGATATGATGAACTAATAAGAACGATAGGAAGCCTGAACGCTAAACAGTACGAGGCTTTACTAAACTTCGCAAAAACAATCAAAAATATTAAAAAGTAAAGTTATGTCAACAATAACAGTAGAAATAAGCATAGATGAGTTTAGTACAGATGTTTTATTAAATGAGATAGAATCTAGACTAAAAATTCAATTTTATAAAGATGAAATAACAAAACGATTAAGAGAGATGCTAAAAAGCAAATACATATTAGATAATCAACTATTAAAACCTAAAAACATAATAGAAGAAAGCAAAATAAAATTTTTCATTGAAAATTTTGACCATATTTCAGAAGAAGATTTAGAAACTATTGTAAGAAGCAAAAATAAATAAACAAATGACAAAACAAACATTTATAAAAGCCATTGAGGCTATAAAGAAACAATACGAATACGATAAGGAAGTAGCTAAAAATTTAAGCAAGGTTTTTCCTAATGCTTTTGAAGCTAATTTATTACCACAAAAACACTTTTTATCCAACATATTGATGAAAATACTACAAGAAGAAATGAACGATATAAGTTTAATAGAGTTGTTCTGTTGGAACGCAGACTTTGGTAATAAACGACTGCGTATTTTTTGCGAAGACAAAGATGTATATATAAAAACGCCCGAAGAACTTTACGATTTTTTAAAAAACAATAAACAATGATAGAAATAGGAAAAAATTTACAAGAAGTAATAATGACTATAATTGGATGTGTAGCTATTGTTACAATACTTTATTTAACAATTAGAGATAACAAAAATTAAAAATTATGGAAAAACTAATCAAACAAATCAAACAATGGGCTGAAGACAAAGGAATACTAGCTAAAGCAACACCAACGAAACAAGCCCTAAAAACATTAGAAGAATGTACAGAACTACTCACTGCTATTGCAGATGATGATGGAACGGAAATAAAAGATGCAATAGGAGATATAGTAGTTACGCTAATTATTCAGTGCGAAATGCAGAATTTAAATTTTATAGACTGCGTACAAAGTGCTTACGATGTAATAAGCAAAAGAACAGGAAAAATGATTAACGGGCAATTTGTAAAAGATATATGACAACGAATAATTGGAAAAAAACAGAAGAAGAATTACCAAATGAAAACGAAACTGTTTGGATAACGAACGGAAAAGATTGGGTAGCATTGGGTTGTTTAGCGTATGTTGAAGACGGCTATCTATGGGGAATTTCCAATAATGAAATATACTCAAAAGACAACAAGATAATGACAGAGGTAGATTTAGAAGAGGGTTTAGATGTTAAGTTTTGGCATTCGGTGCCAGATATACCTAAAATTTAAAATATTAAAAAACAATATTATGGAAGTATCCACTTTAGCATATGCTCAGTATGATGTTGGATATACATTTAAGTACAGGAGAATAACATCAAGGCTTAGAAAGGGTATGGTTTATTCAAGAGAGTAACCACTAAGCATTACAGAGGGGCTACCGCCTCTCTTTTTCTTGTAATATTTTCAACCCAAAATAGTAAACTTTTAATTTACTTTTTGTATCTTTGTATAAATGAACAGCCTAGAAAGTTTAATACAAACTCAATGCGTTACTTGGTTTAGGTTGCAACACCCAAACGATTTAATCTTTGCCGTTCCAAACGGAGGAAGTAGAAACCTACTAGAAGCAAGAAAGCTAAAAAGGGAGGGAGTAATGGCAGGGGTATCGGATTTAATAGTAATACAAAACAACCGCATTGTATTTATTGAGATGAAGCACGAAAAAGGGAGGCAGTCAAAATCACAAAAAGAGTTTGAGAGCAAAGTATCAAATCTAGGCTATGAATATCACCTATGCAGGAGCTTTGACGACTTCAAAACAATAGTAGAAAGCAGATGAACAACCCTGAAACAAGACAACAATGGATAGTAGACTTGCTGAAAAGTGAGCCAACTTTGTCTTATGGTGATATGTTCGCAGATTATTCGCAAAACTTCGCAAAATCAAGAAGAACATTTGATAAAGACTGGAAAAAAGCAACGGAGGAGTTTCAGGCATACCAAAAGGAAATTAGCGACAGGGTAATAGAAGAAACAACTAGTATAGAGATAGAGGAAAGAAAGAAAGCTATTTCTACAAAAATTGACAGGTTAGCAGGGTTAGAGAAGCAGATAAAAAGACTAGAGTACCTCCTCGCTAAAGGCAAAACATTAGCATATACTTTTAGTCAAGGCGTGTATACCTCACAAGAGCGAGACCTGACTGCTTTAGAGGTTGCCAAGATAGAAAGCACCATAAAAGATATAAGAGCCGAAATATCCAAGATAGAGGGCGATTACGCACCAACAAAACAAGAAGTAGAAAATAAGGGCAATGTTTTAGAACTTGTGATAAAGCGTGTAGATGAAAAAGGAAATATTACTTCTTAAACATCAGGACGACTTTATAAAATCTAACTACCGACACACAGGGTTAGTTGCGGGTTTTGGTTCAGGAAAGAGCCACGCTGGAATTACAAAAACCGTTATAAAAAAGTTAATGTATAACGGTATAGATGTAGCCTACTACCTACCCACCTATCCACTTGTAAAAGATATTGCGTTTCCGAGATTCTCAGAAATATTATCTAATCTAGGAATACCTTTTAAGTTAAATCGTTCAGACAAAGAGTTTCATCTTCCAAACGGAAGGATTATTTTAAGGACAATGGATAACCCTGACCTCATCGTAGGTTATGAGGTTGGCTATTCTCTAATAGACGAAGCAGATGTTTTACCTAAAGACAAAATGCAAGAAGTCTATACCAAAATAGTCGCTAGAAATAGAAAAGCACTCCCCAACGGAGAAAAGAACAGTTTAGACTTCGTGAGTACCCCTGAGGGTTTTAAATTTTTATATGAATTTTTCGTAAAGAAACCAAGCCCCAACAAGCTACTCATAAAAGGCAAAACAGCGGATAATCCTTTTTTACCTGACGACTATATACCCTCTCTATTGGAAACATACTCCGACGAGAAAATACTCGCTTATTTGGAGGGCGAATTTGTCAATTTAACGAGCGGTAATGTTTACAGAAACTACAACAGGCAAGACAACAACACTCGCAGAGTAGTAAAAGCTGGAGATGTGTTGCATATCGGAATGGACTTTAACATAACCAAGATGAACGCAGTCGTGCATATTCAGGAGGATAAAAAACATTTCGCCGTTGATGAATTTGTAAACGCTTATGACACTCAAGAACTTTGCGAGTTAATTAAACGGAAATACTCAAATCATAAGATAATAGTTTACCCTGATAGTGCAGGAAGTTCAAGAAGTACAAGCGGAAAATCTGACCACGATATTATCCGTTCCTTTGGTTTCACTATTAGGGGAATGGTAAGGAACCCTGCTGTTAAAGATAGAGTTAATGCTATGAACCTCGCTTTTAAAAACAATAAACAAGAGATAAGCTACTATGTCAATGACGAGCAATGTCCTAACTATTCAGAAGCCCTAGAACGCCAAACATATAAAAACGGAGAGCCTGACAAAACGAGCGGTTTTGACCATATCACAGAAGCAGGTGGATACTATATTTACCAAGCAACAGGCAAAACAATTACTTACAGGGTAAGGTAAAAAAAGATAAAAAAATTATTAAAATGTTTTCGTAATTAAAACGTTTTTTATATATTTGCATTGTCAATGAGAGACAGAACAGACGCACCTAAGTTTAACCTTTAAATTTGCTTTTTATGAAGTTAGATTTTGAGTTCAAAATCAGTTTCAGAAGAATCAAAAAAGGCTTTAAGTTTGTTGCGAAACTTAAAGCCGAGATAAAACAGAAACTTTTCGGTCTGTTATTCTGAAACAAGGGGGCTTAGTCCCCCTTACTTCTAAAGGCAAATTTATAAATATTTTTTCAAATGAAAGAATTTATAAAATTGATTAAAAACATCTTTTCAAAAGAACCATTTGAGCAAGATATAACTATTAGATTTAGTTTATCTTTAGAGCAGATAATATTTATTATTTTAGCTTTAGCAGGAGTGATGTACATCTTCTTAAAATAACCTTATGAACATAGAAGATATAAACATTTTGTGGATAGAGGAACAAATGAAAGAGTTAGGCGTTAAAAGAAAAGACCTAACAAAAGACTTGTTACTAGATAGAAGCTATTTAAGCCGCCTATTTTCTAGCGATGATAAACCTCATAAAATACAATTAACCAAGCAAACAAAGGCTTTGTTTTACTACTACTTTTTAGCACACAAACTTAAGAAAGGAATGTAATACTTTTATTTTTCAAAATAGTAAATCTTTAGTTTACTTTTTGTACCTTTGTAAGGAAATAATTGTATGCATTCTTTGGTAAAACACGACGATTTTATAGTTAGGTTTGGAAAGCCTAGCGATGAGGTGCAGGGGTATAAATCTAAACCGTTTATATTCCTGCCGTTCGGCGTGGTAAAAGTACAGTTACCTGAATTACTAAAGCAAGACCCTGAAAAGGCGATTAAATGCATTTTAGAATGCCAATATAACAATGTAGATATAAGCAAGGCTACCGCCAACGAAACAGCCTCTTTTATTCTTTGGATTAAAGAGCAGGTGGATTTTATCAATTCTAAAGAAGCTGAAAACTTACAATCTACTCCTGAACCTGAATTGTTAGCGTCTGGAGTTACAAAACTTAACGAGTTCGGAGCGATGGCAATAGTTGATAGTTTAGCAGGTGGCGATATTCTAAAGTACGATGATATTCTAGCCCTACCCTATCACAAAGTTTATCAAAAGATGAAACTAGACAAGGTTAATAGTGACATTCGCAAAAAGTATGAAAAAATAATAAGTAAGAAATGAATATAATAAGTTTCTTTAAAGATTTAACCGAACGATTTAACGATGAGAAAAATTGCGGTTTTTGTTGGGAATATTCCGCCCCTCTTAGCGAAAGTGGAATGAACCGAAAGACATCAGAAGACCCTTGTTGCACTCATCTTTTCGTTACATATTATAAAACATCTATCGGCTCTAAAAAAGACGGACAAACAACTTTAAAAAACGAAGAGTGGAAAGACCATATTTTCACGCTATATATTGTTAGAAAATCCAACTTAGGCGTAAACATATACAACGAAGCTAATGGATACCCTATAAGTGAGGGGCTTTGGAGTACCATTTTAGAGCCGTTACAAAATTGTTTAGGAGATGCAAATAATTTACCTATTTGTGAATTAGGTTATCCGTTTGAGGTTACTAAGTGGGATATGGAAACTACCGTATTTAAAGATGATAACAACTATACAGGCTGGAAAGTATCAGGGATATTTAGAGAGAAACTATGATATTTGAACCCCAAGAAATAGAAGCTGTTTTACTCAAAGTAGTAGATTTATTTTTAATCCCTAGATTTAAGGAGTTAAATATGAGAGCTTCTGGAGAATGGGAAGAAAGCCTAGAGGTTGTTGCTGAACAAAACAAAGGCGTTATAAGAGGAAGGCATTACTCCGAACAATTAGCCAAAGGACGAGAGGGCGGTTCTCTCCCTCCAGTAGAAGCCATAGAAAAATGGCTCAAAGTTAAATTTGGACTATCAGGAAAAGAAGCAAGGCAGAGGGCGTGGGCAATAGCCAAGAAAATAGAACAATCAGGAACTACACACTACCAAAAAGGAGGAACAGACCTTTTAGAGGTATTAGAAGAGCCTAGAGTGATACTATTCTTACAAGAGGAATTAGGTAGTATAGCTAGGGTAAAGATAGCTGACCAATTACGCAGAAACGCAAAAAGCATTTTAGAAAAATGAAAGTCATAGGATTAGAAAACGATTATTACCTATCAGGAAATAACATTTGGATAGAAGTGAGCGGATTTACACGCTTATCATCTGCCTTAGAGGTTGTAATTAAGCGTTTGGAAACGCAAACCTCTTACAGCTTTAATATTACACCTAATGCAGATAATACTTATTTATTCAACATATCAGAGGCTATAAGAGGACTTCTCCCCTCTCCTAATCATATTGACATAAATACTCTGCAATCCTTTGAAATTACCTTTAAAGCCTTTTTCAATACAGGGGCTGAAACAGAAACAATAACCTTGACTAAAAATTTCATCAGAGGCTGGAGAAGAAAAGAGGGCGTGAAAGAGTGGCACCTCAACGAGGGAGACAGTTTAGTAGTTGGCAAATGGATAGAATGGGGCAACCTCCCAATAGTTCAACCTAAAAAAATAATCGGAGGTAGATTAGTTACTTTTATCCCTTCCAAAGATGAGGTAGAGCGTATCAATATTAGAGGGTGCAAGTACAAGATAATAAAGTTCCTTAATTCTCTCGGAGGTTACCAATGCTATGTATTTGAAAACAGCGAGGGGAAGACGAAAACAAAAGGCAAAAAGACTATATCTAAAATAAAGACCTCTCTAAGGCAAAATAACTTTTTCAACTTAGGAATAGAAGCTGATAAAACAATAGAACTTCACACCAAAACCAAAAGGCATTTACAGCCTATTATAACCGACTTAGTGCAATCCTATGATGTTTATCTATTTGACCCTGATGGCGTGAGTGATGAGAGCCAATGGCACAGGTTAGTATTGGAATCTAACGACAGCGTAGAAAACACTTACGACAACTCATTTGAAAATAAAATATCATTTTCTTTTTATGATGATGTTGCGAGGGAGTTGTAGAAAGGTTATAAAAAATGCACAAAGTGCTTTATGATAACTAAAGATATTTTTTATTTTTGTAGAAAAAGAATATATGCTTTCGATAAAAACCAAAACCATTAAACTATTAGCCTACGATATTGATAATGAAGATATAAAAGCTCCTTATTCTGACTTATTTGAGAAACTAAAGGAGAAATTAGGATATGGCGAATCTGCCGACACTCGTAGAATGAAACTCAACTTAAGTTCTAGTGATGAGGATTTACTTTCTGATTTCGCAATCACAGATAGATATGTTTATGGAGTAATGTGGAGAATATCTCCATCTAAAGAAATACCTCGTATTCCTGATGATTATTTTAGCAACCCTAAAATACAAATAGATGATATTTTTAATAATGACGAGAAAATACAGCTAACCTGCAAAGAACATTATTACTTCGCATTAAACAATCATTTTTTAGTTACTAACTTGCCCAAAAGCAGAATAAAATCTCTAGAAGTATATCTAAATTGGTTATTACTAGCGACTCGAGGAGATAAATCATACAATTTCACATCCAAAATTAAAGTTAGCGAACAGATTAAACTAAACGAAATTAAACATATATCATTAAAATCCTCTCAAAAGAAAGAAAAGAATGAAAATGGGTTTAAAGTTTTTGGGCTAGGAACAGAATTACTTAAAAAACTTATATCAGATACCAAAAATTTAGATGATATTGTACGCAGTAATATTTTTTCATCAAGGCTACTTATAAGTATTTCTAAACCAAGAAAAATGCCACAACAGGAATATGAAAAGCTATTAGGCACATATATGACCCCTATATCACACGCTGACGGCGTATCTTTTAAGTTAAAAAATGGAAAAACAATTTCTGGAGAAAATATGCTCCAGTATAAAGAGGTAGAAATTGAGTTAATAGATGATAATAGAATATCAGAACGAGATTTAGTCCTAGAGATGGAAAAATATTTAAGAGAATTAAAAAATTTATGATAAGAATTATTATAAGCTTATTTGTTTGTGTGTTCTTATCGGCTATAATTAAATGGTTATTCCCATATATTACGCCGAGCAAAGAAATTATACAAAACATCTACGCTATTTTAGGCATTATGTTCTCCATAGGGATGAGCTTAGCCATTACATTTAATTTATCAGGCATTAAAAACCTAAAGATTAAACGTAGAATAAGAGACAATGTAAATAGGGTAAGAAATAATTTCATTATTTACTTCGCTATAGTATCGTTATTTTATATTATTGAAGATATACTTAACACAACGAAAAAAACGGAGTTTTGTATTTATGAAATATGCTTTGTAAAATATTCTCATATAATGATATTACTAATGCTGTATGTAATAGCTTACTATATATTCAACTTCTTAGAAATGCAAAAATTGAATACACAAATAGAGGAAGAGTTAGACAAAAACTAATTTTTTCAAATACTCTCTATAAAAACAAAACCCACTATTTTTAGTGGGTTTGTTTTTTAGGCAGTTTGCAAGCGTTTGAGAAATTTGTTTACAAAATAAACTTGCCCTTTGCCTGTTACCTTTGTGGTTATGGTGGTATGCATAACGCCACCGCTGCCTGAACGAGTGCCTTTTTTGAGTTCAAAAATACCCTGTTCTACATATTTTTGATTAGGTATGTTGTAGCGTTCGCCTTTACGCCCCAAATAGCCGTTTTCTCTTAGGTATTTGAATAATCGCCTTTCGCCTATATAATAACCATTTTGCGTAATTATTTTGGCTAACTCACCAACAAGACACGATGTCTTGCTACCCATTACCGCCTCTGTAAATAGTACCTTTGGGGCTTGTGCATCAAGTTGGGCTTGTTGCTCTTGATTTTGCAAGAGTAATACCTCTTTTTCTTCTTCTTTCTTGATGAGTTCAAGTAAGGCTTCTTTGTAGGTGGTGGGTAGGGTGGTTTTAAGTTTCTTCTCACACTCTATGAAATAATCTCTTGCATCTTCCCCCTTTTGAGTTCTTGCCATCATTGATATTTTCTTAGCAAAGTCTATGGTAAGGGCAAAATCTTTAGTTTCGTTACCGTTCAACATAATGTTGAAGGTTTGATAATCAATATTTTCTATTGCAAACTCATTATTTTCTATATTTTTAGCATACCAGCGAGACCAAACGGCTTTATTGTACCCTAAAAACTCATACAACTCTCTAGCTGACACGGTTTGTTTGCCGTTTTGTTCTGTGATTTTGATTAACGCTTTCATAGTTAGGCAGATTTTCTGTTAATGTAAAAATCTCTTATAACCTCAGACCATTCATTATAAACCCTTTCGGATATATACAAAAGATTGTCGCTTTTTTCTTGCTGATGTATATTTAAAAATACAGATGTTAGCTTACTATATAAGTCATCACAAGGACATTCTCCATCACAAATTAAGTTTATGGCGTTACCTATGCCGCTATATTGTTGAGCAGCGGCTAAATTTTTGGA
Organism: Riemerella anatipestifer; assembly: GCF_035666175.1. Lineage (NCBI taxonomy): Bacteria > Pseudomonadati > Bacteroidota > Flavobacteriia > Flavobacteriales > Weeksellaceae > Riemerella > Riemerella anatipestifer. The sequence goes on along the minus strand of NZ_CP142016.1, from coordinate 1,904,819 downwards.
ATGCCCATTGCTTTTAAAAGCGTTAATTACCATAAATAAACCGTCGTGTATTCTTTCAAATAAGATAGCATCTTTGATAATGCCGATAGCTACACTTCTTACGATTTGTCTTTGTGCATCGCTACTGTTGTTTGCGGTTGGTGCGGTTGTTTCTGATTTGAACATAATATAAAATTTAAAAAGTTTTAAATACAAAAAGCCCAAAAAGTGGGTGCTGTTCAAATCAGAGCTTACGCTTATTGATTGCTATACATTACTATATAGCGACACCTTTTTTGGGCTAATATTTTAATCTCTTTTGAGATTTAGTGCAATAATAAACAATTATTGCTCTGATTTGAACACTGCAAATATACGACTATTTTTTTACTGTGCAAATTTTTTAGTTATTTTTGTGTAAATATTTGTAGTTTTATTTTTTTTTGTATATTTGCAGTAGAAAAGTCTTTAGTATCTCGAAGTTCTGCGTACTACGCAGAGGGTTTTTTAGAGGTGTTTTGGGCTTTTCTTTTTTTATTCGTCTTCATCATTTGTTCCGTATGATGCATTTTTAGGTATAAATAACCAGTGTCTATAGGGGTGTAAGAATCTGTTTAAAAGGTCTCCATCTGTACCAGTAGTAATACCAATATTGAAATTAGGGCGTATTTCTCTTATTTTTTTATTGATATGTTTGTATAGTTTTTCTTTTGCGATAGTTCTTTTGCCTCTTCTGCGAGAGCCTACTGGTTTCTCCTTGTGCATATCATTTAATCTAAAGGCTATTGCTCCCAAAACAACATCTAAACATTGCATTAAAAGGTGTTTTTTAGAATCTACTTCGTATATAGCCTCCTTTTTTATGTTAATTTTTGAACTAATGAAATTAGGTAAAAACTGTATACCATACACGAATTTTTTAAAGTCTTCGTTCTTCTGTTTTTTATCAGGGAGTTCATCAAAAAAAATCTCTAAATCTATTGGAATATCTGAATTTATATATGATAACCCAAAAGCGTGTTTTAGAAACTGATAATAGAGTAAATGATATTCTTTTTTATGGTATTCACGAGGTAAATCCTGTGTTAAGAAGCGATTGTCCGTAAACATAATTCTTACCTTTATTGTGTTGTTTTTTATCAGTTCAAAAAAGACATTCATCATTTGAACATAACTTTGCAAACCGTATGTGTTTACAGAACTCCATTTTAGCTCAGAGTTTTCTATATTTAAATCTCGCAGACTACTTAATAACAGATTATTTGCTTTTTCAAAATCATTTTTATCAATCAGCAATCCACCATAGAAGTTAGAATAATATTTTCCTTTTTTAATAGATTCATCACAAAATATGTAAAATCCAGCCATTCAAAATAAGTTTTAGAAATCACAAATATAAAAAATAAACTGCTTGACATAGTTTAAAAAACAATTTTCCTCACCCTACAAAAACACAAAACCCATTGTTTTTCAATGGGTTTGTTTTTGAGGTTGCGAACTATCACAAAGATAGTGAATTATTTGCAAATAACCTCCCTTTCTCTTAGTCGTTCCGTTATAGTCCCATCTCCATTTTGTTTCTTATCGTCCTTTTCAAAACGAGGAAGCCTATATTTCATTTTATACTCAGAACACCTTGAGCCATAATACCCACTATCAACAGGCTTCTTTTCTGTAACACTTATAGTCTCTAAAGACTCTCCATTAACTTTATAAGTTACATAATACTCGAAGTCTTTATAAGTACACCTGAAGTCACAATCTGACCGCGATGTCCTATTCTCTTCTCTACAAGAAACCAACGACAAAACAAAACCAAAAAATAGTAACGCTCTCATAATTTGAATTTTGCACAAAAATATTAAAACAAACCCGTTGTGCATTATGAAATGAAAAAAACAAGAGTTGTTTATTAGACTGAAAATCAGTATATTGTTTTTGCTATAAAACGATATAAATGAACAACATAGAGCAAATATATGAAAGAATTTTGGAAGTTTTAGGACTTTTTTCAGAAAATCAACTGATTAGTTATCAGAGAAGAACACCTAAAATGAGCGATTTAGAAGTCATAAGTCTTAATATTACTGCTGAATACTTGAGTATTGATAGCGAATTACAGTTATTTAGAAAATTGCCAAACTCTCTGATAAACAAAATTGAAAGAAGTGTTTACAATAAGCGAAAACGAAGACTATCCCTACAAACAGAGCAAATTAGACAGCGTATTTCGATGGAGTTCAATGAGTTTGAAGATATTTTTATCGTTGATAGCATGCCAATGAAAGTTTGTGAAAACGCTCGTTCTACTCGTTCAAAAATTTGTAAAGAGCAATCCTATTCTTCACCAACATATGGTTATTGTGCTTCACAGAAATTATATTTCTATGGCTATAAACTACACGCAGTATGTTCTTTAAATGGTGTGATTAAGAATTTTGATATAAGCCCTGCATCCGTTCACGACATCCACTATTTAAAAGATAGTGGTGAGCAAATGCGAAACTGTACTTTAATTGGAGATAGAGGCTATTTATCAGCAAAAGTTCAAATAGATTTATTTAACTATGCTAATATTAAATTAGATACACCAATGAGAAGTAATCAGAAAGATTATATTCCTCAATTTTCATTGTACAAGAAAAAGCGAAAACGAATTGAGACATTTTTCTCTCAACTTTGCGACCAATTTATGATTAAAAGAAACTATGCTAAAACTTTTGAAGGCTTTAAAACAAGGATAATCAGTAAAATAACCGCCGCAACGGTTATTCAATATATCAATAAATTTATCTTCCAAAGAAAATTAAATCATCTAAAAATCAGTATTATTTAAAATGCACAACGAGTTAAAACAAATACAGTCTATAAAATTTTTAACAAATGTATTTTAAAAGTTTACTTTTTAGTATATTTGTATATTAAAAATTTACTTAATTATGAGCGTACAGCTATTTTTAGAAGGCAGAGAAACAGACCTAAGAACAGGCGAGAAAATCACAGTTAATTATCAAGTAAACAGGATTTCAGATATAAACACTAGGGAGACTGATTTTACTTATCATTTTTCCCTCCCTAGAACCCCTGCAAACATTCAGATATTTGAGGGGGTAGGTCTTATGGGCGACACCTCAACTATTCCTTACAGGAAAATGGAGGCTACGCTAAAGATAGACGGTTATACTATAATAAACAAAGGGTGGTTAAAACTTATTGAAACCACAAAAGAGGATTACAAAGTAGCTATATCATCAGGAGTTATTGACTTTTTTAAAGCTATCCAAAATAAAAATATGTCTGATATTACAGACTTGTCAGAGATACAACACGAGAAAAATATAGACACCGTTATCAACTCCATAGATAACCCTTACTACAAATACCCTATTGCTGATTACAATGGTCTGACACATTACGACAAAGACAGAACTAAGATAATCAATATTGACCCTATCGCTCCCTCCGTAGCTGTAAAATATCTTTGGGATAAAATGCACAAATACGCAGGATTTACTTATGCAGGCTCTATATTTGACACCCAAGATTTCAATAATCTTTGGCTGACTTACTCAAAATCTGTAGGACTGCAGGAAGAAAATGTGTTTGATAGTGCAGATATTTTTTTTACAGGTAATTCATATAGTATCCCTATTAGTCCTACTAGTTACCGCACATTTGATTATGAGAGAAGACTTGGTAACGGCGGAGAAGTTAAAACATTCAAAGAAAACGAAGTTTACAAACCTATTTATAGGACACCATCTAGTGGAACAAAGCTATCAAGAGCAATATTTTCGCATTTACTATTCAAGAAAAAGGGCGTTTATTCCTTTGACTTCAATTCGGAGGGTGGAGAGTATTTATTTGCTGGAGAAAAAATCACACTAGCGGTTTGCCAATCTAAGGAAGATAAACCATTGAGAGAGATTTATAACGATGATGTAAACAGAATAGAATACTCTTTACCAAAAGAAGACACAACTGTAAACAAAATCACTAAAAAAATTAATTTTGAAATAAAAGAAGACAATACTCTCGTTTACTTCATTCTAAAAGAAGAAGGTATTCCTAATAGAAGTCATGGGGATATTAAGGGACTAAGAGGTACATTATCTATAATAGGCTACCCAAATGCTAATCCTGTATACACCCAAGACCTCAGCCAACTATCAATGACTGATTTCTATAAAGAAATACTTAACCGCTTTGGGCTTACACCATTGGTAGATGTAGATAAAAAGGAGGTTAAATATCTTACGATTTCGGAGCGTGTAAATGCAGAAGCCATAGATTGGACGGACAAATATATCAATAGAGAATCCGAAACTTATTTGTTTGGTCAATACGCCCAAGAAAACACCTTTAAACTCCAATACAACGACAAAGAAGAAGACTATAATAATGGTAGTATAAAAGTAGATAATATCAACCTAGACGCAGAAAAAGAGGCTTTTAGTTCTAAGTTTTACAGCCCTGAAAGAGAAGCAACAGAAAACTTTTATCTAGGCGACACAAGCCAAAGCGTTCTACTGATGAAATTCTTTGACAAAGAAATAAAAGAAAGACCTAAAGACGGCGAAGAACCTATCAAATACAAGCCTTTACAAAAGCGTTTCCACCTCATCAGAATAAACGAAGTATCTACAAATGTATCCTTAGGGAGCAAGGTATTCAACAAGGACAAAGCAACGAATAAAGTAGCTGTTGCTCACTTTGACGGTTTGAGTTGGGGAAGCCTGATAAGTAAGTATTATAACGATTTAAGAAAGATTATCAGCAGGTCTAGGTTACACACCATAAACCTAAACTTAAACTTGATAGATATACTAAGCCTTAGTTTTGATAAACTCTACTACTTCCAACAAGAGGGGCATTATTATTTACTTGATGCATTAAGATACACTACCTCAACCAAAGAGGCAAAGGCTGTATTTGTAAAAGTAGATAAAACAGGAATTACCGCCATAACTACCCCAATGCCTGAATTGGGGTCAGAGATAGCGTGGGATATGGATTCATCAGACGCTAATACTTGGACTGACCAATTTGAGGACAGGACAGGCAAACAAAATTGGGTTTCAATAGATGTTCTAGGAACGACAGGCGTAATAGTAGGACACACTTTTCAAATCAGAAATGCTAACACAGGTATGGAGTGGTCAGACTACTTAGACGCTTCCGTACCGTCAATAACCTACACGGATTTAACAGACGGACTGAATGAGTTTAGACTAAAGCTAACTACCAACAGAGATGAGGTTTACTATTCTAACACTCTAAAATACACTAGACAATAATGAGTAATAAAACAATAGATTTAGGAACTTTTAGCTGGGATACACAGAAAGTAACCGAGGGCATAGCTAATAACATTAAAGAAATTGACAGATTAAGCGAAGAGCTTAAACTTGGAAAATCAAGAATAAAAGAATACTCTTTAGAGTTCAAACTACTAGATGCAAGACTAGAAGAACAGTATAAGCTCCAAAACCAACTTAAAACTAACCTTAAAGAAGGTATTATTACCCAAGAAAAATATAAAGAAGAGCTAAAAAAAAGCAATAAAGAGGTTAATAATATTCAAAATAAACACATTGAATATGGTAATGGGCTATCCGAATGTATAATAAAAAATAATAATCTACAGCAATCAATAAAAAACCTCCGCTTAGAAAATAATATGCTCAACAAAATACTAGACGGAGGCATAGGGACAATAGATGAAAGCACAGGAAGCTACAAGAAAGCCAGTCAAGAACTAGACGCTCTCAAAATAAAGTCAAAGGACTTAGGGGCTACTCTACTTAAACTAAGCAATGAGGGTCAGGAAAACACAATCAAATTCAAGGCTTTAAAAAGAGAGTATGAAGAAACTACAAGCAAGGCAGAAAAACTAAACGAAGAACTTAAATCCTTAGATAAAGCCGTCGGAGATAACCACCGCTCTGTGGGAGATTATAAAGACCAAATGAAGAAAGCTATTGAGGAAACAGGTGTCTTAGAAAAAAAAGAAAGGGCTTTAAAAAACACCTTATCAGAGCTTGACAAACAGTATAAACAAAATAAAATTTCTAATGAAGATTACAACAGAAGTATAGCCGACACCAACAAAAAGCTAGATAGTGTTTCAAATAAAATTTCAAAGCTAAAAAAAGAGCAAGAAGCCTACAGAAAAGAGCTTATAGCTAATGGCGAAGGTGTTAAGGTTTTCAGTGAAGAAGTAAGCTCCCATTTCATCAGTATATCAAATAGTATTGATGAATTAAAAAAAGGAAATGCAACGGAAGCCTTCGCTGTAGTTAAAACAGGATTACAAGGCGTCGCTACTTCCGCAAGGGCATTATGGGCAACCTTGATGTCTAACCCATTAACCGCTGTACTTGCCATAGTTACAGGAGTAGCAACAGGCATAGGTCTTGCCGTAAAGGAGATTTGGGAATATAACTCCGCTTTACTAGAAGCCAACAAGCTAACCCAACAGGTAACCAATCTAAAGGGGGAAATGCTAGATAAAGTAACCATAAAAAGCCAAACTTTAGAAGATATTTTAGGCTTAGACAGAAAGGAAACTTTAGAATCAGCAAAAGCCCTCGTTAATGAGTTTGGTATCACTTACGAAGAAGCCCTAAACAGGATAGAAGACGGAGCGATAAGAGGAGGTGCGGCTAATAGTGAATATCTGGATAGTATAAGAGAATATCCTACTTTCTTTGCTCAAGCAGGATTCTCAGCTAAAGAGTTCATAAATATAATAAATGCAGGTTACGACTTAGGCATTTATAAGGACAAATTGCCTGATGCGATAAAAGAGTTTTCTATTTCCATCAAGGAGCAAACTAAATCTACAAGAGATGCTTTAGTTAATGCTTTTGGGGCTGGGTTTACAGATGAATTACTGCAAAAGGTAAACACAGGTAAAATGAGCGTAAAAGACGCTCTAGTAGAAATAAACAAAGAGTCTGAAAAATACAATCTAACTCAAAAACAACAGGCACAACTTACAGCTGACATTTTCAGAGGTGCAGGAGAAGACGCAGGAGGATTTGCTAAAGTAATGGACGCAGTAACCTTAGCGGTTATTGAGCAAGGAGGAGAACTGACCGATTTACAAAAAACAATAAAAGAGCAAATAGATGATTATAATGAGTTGGGAGAAGCAAAATATGACGCTCTAAAATCTGATGAAATTCTAGCTTTGAAAAGAGATTGGGAGAAACTAACCATTTCTTTTAAAAAAGGGTTTTATGACACACTTGCGTGGCTTAAAACATTTGACAGGGAGTTTATCGCCTCTTCAAAATATGTAAGAGGGGTTTTTATTTCATTGCCTAGCACCGTTCAGTCTTCTTTTTCTCAGATTAAAACGCTTCTATCTGACTTACTCCAAAATTTTGCAAAAGGAGCAGGGGCTATTGGTAAGTTTTTTAAAGGCGACTTTGACGGAGCTTTAGCGGACGCCAAAAACTTCAAAGCCTCTATGATAAAAATTAAAAAAGACATAGGCGGTATTGCTAGCGATTTCGGTAAAAATTTACACAAAGGAGGGGTTACAGAAGCTAATAACTACAGGAATAAATATAACGAAAAAATAAAAGCAGATGCTACCGCACAGCGTATAATTGAGGATAGAAGAAACCAGAAAGATGAAACAAACAAACCGACAAATAACTTTGACGGCACAGCAGACCAAAAAAAGGAAAAAGGAAAAAGCGACAAGAATAAAGACGACGCAAGTAAAAAAATAGAAGCCGAAGCAAAAAAAGCCTTAGAGCTTCAAAAAGAAGCTAGTGAGCAATCTATAAAACAGGCTCAGATTGAACTTGCCGAATATATCCGTGTCAATTCAGAAAAACTAAAAGATGAAAAAAGGCTGACCTCAGAAAAGTTAAGGCTACAAAACGAATATTTAAAAGAGGTACAGAAAAAACAACTTGACATTTTAGCACAAGAACAGCAACTAAAGGAGAAAGTTGTTAAAATTAAAATAAGTGAGCTTAATAATAAAAAAACACTTAATAGTAACGAAAAGCAAGAGCTTCAAAATCTCAAAAATGAGCTTATTTTAATTGAAAATGAATACTCCGAACAAAGAGCCAAGCTAGAACAGGAAACTCAAATAAAAATCAAAGAAAATAATGAGAAATTTGAGAAGCAAACCAAAGAAGATAAGAAACTAGCTAGAGCTATTGAATTTCAACAAAAGATTTTAGACCTAAAAGAGCAAAATGCGAACGAATACGAAATAAGAAAAGTACAAGCCGATGAGGATAAACAAGAAAAACTAAATGCACTAGCCGAAAGCCTTTATGAAGAACACAAACTGAAAATGGACGCAGATAACGACGGCTACATTTCAGAAACAGAAATAAAAAATCAAAGAAAAGAATTAGAAGCACAAATACAAGCTACCGATGACGAAAATGACAAACTTAGACTGCAAAACAAGTTAGAACAAATAAATAACATAGAAAGGAAATACGCCGAGCAAACAAAAGAAATAGAAAAAGAAAAACAAAAGGACAGATTGAGCAGGTATGCTGAAACATTTGGAAACATCAAAACACTTCTTGGAGAAAATACAGAGGCAGGTAAAGCAGCGGGTATTGCTCAAGCAACTATTAACACTTATCAGGGAGTTACGGAAGTACTTTCCTCAAAGTCCACCTTACCAGAGCCAATGGGAACCATCGCAAAAGTAGTTAACGCAGGAGTAATACTTTCTAGTGGTTTGCAGTCTGTTAGAAAAATAATGAGCGTCCAAACCCCAAAGGCACAAAGAGGAATGTTTATAGAGGGTAAAAGCCACGCACAAGGGGGTGTTCCTATAATTACTCCTAACGGAATGATAGAAGCAGAAGGCGGAGAAATTATTATCAATAAAATTTCAGCGTCCATATTTAAAGACTTGCTTTCTGACATCAATGTAGCAGGTGGAGGAGTGAAATTTGCGAGAGGCGGTGTAGTTGGTGGAAATATAGCAGGAGTACAGCGTTCGCTCACTCAAAAAAGGGACGATGTAGCTTTAGTAGAAGCGGTAAAAGAAGCCGTTTACGAAGGAGCGATAATGGGTACTCACGCAGGAAGCCAAAGCGGTATTGTGGAAGCAGGAAGTGATAGTAATTTAAAAGGTTCATCTAGTTTTTAATTTTACAAATATGAAAGAAAAAATAGAAAGGTTAATTTCATCTATGAAAAAAGAAGAAAACCCAGAAATAGCCAAAACAATCAAGGCAGTAGCAGTGGGTATGACAAACTTTCACTTAGGCATAAAATCAGCCACTAAAATAGCCGAAGAAAGATATACAAACCATTGCTATAAATGCGAGTACAATCAGGAAGAAAAAGTATCCACAATGGTCGTTATAGACGAAAAAATACCACAATTAAGCAAACGCTCCTGTAGTCTTTGCGGTTGCGTTCTTTCATACAAACTAAGACAAAACATAAAACCCTGCGAAAAATGGAAATAAGAGTAGAAAATCCAAATCATTTCAAAATAAACGAGGTTATAGAGAAAAACCTAGAAATGTTATACAAACTTTCTCTTGCTGGAGTTAAGACCATTAGCACCGCTATTGACTACTACTCTATCGCTGAAGTTTACAAGCGTTACTCTTGGATAGAGAGCAATAAAGAACGAAAGGAATTAACCGCCAGCCAATGCAAGGTTACCGTGAAAACCGTTGAAAACGCCCTTGCTCTAATGGAGAGTGAAATAGAAATGAGAAGTTAAATTTTTTAGTTTAAAAATTTTGATAATGTTAGTATTTTTACTATCTTTGTGTTGTCAAACAATATCAATAATAACATAATGAAACGCTTTAAAGTAAAGGACATCTTAAAAATGTTAAAAGATGACGGGTGGTATCTTAACAAGCACAACGGTACAAGCCACAGACAGTTTAAACACCCTACTAAGAAAGGAAAAGTAACTGTGAATGGAAAGCCGAGTGATACTCTAAGTCAAGAATTATTAAACAGTATTTTCAAACAAGCAGGGTGGCGATAAGCCCCCTGCACAAAATAAAAAAATTATGAAACAGATAAAAGTTAATATAGGTTGGGAAGATAAAAATTACTCTGCAATATGTGATGATAAAGATATAAATGGTATTGTGGTAGATACTCATAAAGATTTAGATATATTGAAAAGTAATTTTGCTGAAGCCTTAAAATTCCACATTGAAGGCTGTGTAGAAGATGGAGACCACTTGCCTGAATATCTTATACAGGGACACTATGAGTTGGTCTTTAATCTTGAGGTGTCTGCATTATTGCATAAATTTGATGGCATTCTTACACGCTCAGCACTCTCTAGGGTAACAGGGATAAATGAAAGACAATTAGGACATTATATGAGTGGATACAGAAAGCCACGCCCTAATAAAAGGGAGCAGATACTTAAAGGGATTCGTTCTATTGGAAGAGAGTTAGTAAGTGTATAGATATTGTTTGACAGCGTTTCTGTTACACTTTTAAGACCCTGCCGTTTTTGGCAGGGTTTTTATTTTGTCTAGCGAAAATAATTTTTCCAAACCCTATAAAACCACCTATTTACGGTGGTTTTCGTGTTTTTATATGTAAACGCTTACAACGAAAAAAGCCTATGATTTAAGTTAAATTTGTAAACCAATAGTTTACTTTTTTTTACTTAAATAACTAAATGAAAAATGAAATAAACATTTACGGCGACATCGTCGCTTTCAATTACTGGGGAGATAATGAGTATTCCCTGAAAAATCTAAAGGACGATTTAGATAACACCGAGTTGAAAGAGGGCGACACTTTAACAATCAATATTCACACATACGGAGGAGACACAACAACCGCATTTGGAATGTTCAACTTGATTAAGAGGTTCAAAAACGAGCAAAAAATCAATGTTAAAACAAGAGTGGACGGTTACTGCGCCTCATCAGGAGTTATCCTTCTTCTCGCAGGAGATGAGCGTGTAGGCTCTGAGTATCTTAAACCATTCGTGCATAACGCCTGGACTTATTCTTTTGAAATGAATAAAGAGGAAGCAAAACGCATTTACGAAGATTTAGACAAAGTAGATAATGAAATAGCGGAACTATACGCCTCTGAAACCTCAATCACTAAGGAAGAAGCTCTGCAATTTATGAATGAAAGTAGAGACCTAACCATTGACGAATGTAAAAAGTATGGTTTCTACACCGAAATAGAAAATGTGAGAGTGATTGAAAACAAAATCTTTAACTCCATCATCACAAGAAATGAGAAGCTAAGAAGAAAACCAATAAAAAATAACAATAAAATGACAGATGAAAAAAAGACCATTTGGAATAGGATTAAGAACGAAATTAACTCCCTATTTCAAGAAACAGGAGCTAATAACAAAATTTTGTTCACTAGCTTAAACGAGGAGTTAGACTTCTACGAATTAGCAGAAGATGCCGAGGTTAAAGTAGGAGACAAAGCCACTTTTGGAGGTAAGCCAGCAGGAGAATTAAACGGAGGAGAATATCTAATGCAAAGCGGAGAAACCTACATCTTTGAGGGAGAAGAACTGAAAGAAATTAAACCAAAAGACGAGGAAACCAACGATGAGGTAGAAAACCTAAAGCAAGACCTTGAAGCTAAGGACAACGAAATATCTAACCTCAAGACACGGGTTCAGACTAAAAATTCAAGGATAGCAGAGCTAGAAACTCAGCTTAAAAAAGCTAACAATCTACTAAAAGAAATCAACGATTTCAAAATTGAAGACGAGCCGAGAGACCCAAAACCAAATCCAACACCAACAAAATTAAATCAACTTTTTAAAAACATTAAATAATGGCAATAACATCAAATTTCACAGATGTACTTTTACCATTGGTAAACGACATCAAATCAGAAGCTGACTTTTCAAAGTTACTTTTTGAAAAAGTATTCCTTTCTAGGGACTTTGAGAAAAATCACAAAATTGTAACAGGCGTAAAACAGGGTAATTTAGTGCCTATCCTAAAAGATGTACCAAATTATGAAAGTTTCCCTTTTGTGGACGCTAATTCTTGCGACACTACGGAATGTAGCTTAAATCATCAATACTCAGGGGAAAAATGGGAACTAGGGCTTATTGAGTGCCGCATTCCTATCTGTTTGAGAAGTTTTGACGACAACTTCTTAGCGTTTTGGAACCAGTACAAAATGATTAACCCAACTGAAAACGCTACTAACGATTATCTAAAAACGGCTTTGTTGCAATTCCTTACTAACCAAGTAAAAAACAACCTGAACGCTTCTAGGTGGAGAGTAGCTTGGTTTGCTGACAAGTCTTCGGATAGCAAGTTTTTCAATGGGTTTAACGGGTTCTTTACGAGAATGGAGGCTACTCCTAACCACATTGTAAGGATTGCAAAAAACAACGAAAGTACCTACTCTGCTCAAAAAATGACAGGTAAAGAAATTTACGACACACTTTGCGAAATGGAAGAAAAGCGTGAGGACTTGGGTCTTGATGAAGAAGAGAACACAACAATAAAGATGGGTAAAAGGAACGCTAAAATTCTAGCGAGATACCTAAACAACTTAAAGGATAAGCAATGTTGCCAAGGAATGGAAATTATCAATCCTGATGCTATACAAACCAAGTCATTTAGGTTTGATAATATGGCGTTTCACGGAACGAAGATTGAGCCAGTAGCAGAGTGGGACGAAATTATAGAAAAAACATCAGAATTAAATGGCGGAGGCGGAAATAACGCAAGAATGAAACCAAACAGAATAGTTTGGGGAGAAGATTCTAATTTCTTGGTAGGAACACAAAACAGAGAGGATTTAGATATGTTTGACATTTGGTATGATAGAACCGATAGAAAGGTATATATCGAAGCAGGAGCATATCTAGGAGCTTCTATATCGTTGAAAAACTACGTCCTAGCAATTTAACACTTAAAAAAATAAGAATTATGTCTAGTATATGTTCAGAATTAACAGAAGGATTGAATGTGTCTTGCCAAAGGAGTATTCCTAAAAGGTATGTTCAGAAATTGGTACTCATCAATTTCAATGATATAGACCGAGTGAATAGTACGGTTGGAAACTTAGGAGGTGCTTCCTGCGATTACACCGTTCAAATGGTCTTAAAAGAAGGCAAAAGAGGGGTATTATTCCAACTTCCAGAAAACGGAAGTTCCATTAAAGGATTTTTTGCCAAATCAACGACAGATAATGGTTTTGTAGAATATCTACATCAGTTGCAACTCCTAATTATAGGAGCGTCTAAGGAGGTTAAGTGTAAACTTGACAAGCTAGACCACGGAAGATTTGTAGGGGTTACTCTGCTTTCTGACGGAACTTACGAAGTTTATGGTTGGGAAAATGGTATCTCTACTGGAGATTACACCTATGATATTGTAGAAGGTGGTGGTGGAAGTATCATTCCATTGCAGTCAGATGAAAAAGCTAAGGAAACAATGCTTCCTTTAGTTTACAAGCCTGCCAATGACGGAAACGCTGATGCGGACTTTGATTCACTGTTTGAAAATGCTTCTTAATGACAAGAGAGGAGTTAATTAAAATAGGTAAAAGGGAGGTTAGAAATTCTGCTAGCCTCCTTGAAGCCTATAAGGTCGCATACAAAGAATTATTTGGACATATTCCTCCCTGCACAGGTTGCACTTTTGACAGCGATTGGAACAAATTTATAAACGCAAACGAAAATAACATCAAAACAATGGAAAACAAAACTTTCAAGCTATTTGATAATAGCATTATATACACCTATCACGAAAAAAACAAATCAGGTAATAAAATACCAGTAAGAACCTACGGTTATTTAATGACGGAGGACTTCGCCATTAATTACCTTACCAAAGGAACGCCTGAACAAATAGAGGAAAGAAAACAGCAATTTAAAATATTGCCAGAATTTCCAATCGAAGAAACAGAGCAAGATTTAGACGAAAAAGAAAATCTTAATCCTAAACAGGAAACAGAGGGCGATTTAGAAACTTTAGACGAAGGAGAAAACACGGCAGATAACAAACAAGAAACAGAGCAAGATTTAGACGCTTTAAAAGTAGCTGAATTAAAAAAACTCGCCCTTGAAAAAGGATTAAAAGAGGAAGATTTAAAAGGTCTAAAAAAAAGTGATTTGATTTTGTTGATAAAATCTAACTAAAAAAATGGCAAAAAAAAGATACGAGCATACCAATAATAAGCCGAGCTTTAGGGCAAGTAGTATAGAGTTATTCAACAGGGATATTAAGCCTCAAAACGACAATAAAATCTATACACGAGATGAAGATAACCTCTACCCTCAAAGAATAGAGCTTATCTGTAATAACAGCCCTACAGCTAGGCGTTGTGCAACCCTGATGAGTAAATACATTATTGGTAATGGCGTACCTGAAAGCCAAAATATACAAATAAACTCAAAAGGCGAAAAAATAAACGACCTATCCGAAAAAATGGCTGACGATATAGCCGTTCAAGGCGGAGCTTACTTGCATATTAGATACAATCTAAAAAATGATTATTCTTTAGACTTTAAAAAGGATATAGAGCTTTTAGATTATAAGAATGGCAAAAAGTAAAGAAGACGACAATGGTTATTCTGGTCGTTTTTATCGCCTAGACATAAAAGAAAAAGGGCTTTTTTCAAATGTGGAAGATAAAACACAATGGTACTACCCTTTTAATGATGACAAAGATATTGTCAAATCTCAAATGATAGCAGATTGTAAAGCTATTGGCATTGAAGAGCCTACTCTAGCAGAAATGATAAAGCATCAAAGAGGACAAGTCCTTTATTTGAATATGACCCCCAAATATATATACGCTCTTCCGCTGATTGATAGTGTGTATAACGATTGCGACACAGAGTTTAGATTAAGCCTATACAACAACACGCAAACAAGAAGGGGCTTTTTAGGTCAAACGGTAATAGTTAGATATTTTGACGAAGATAACGATGACGACACAGAGTTTGAGAATAAAATAAAAAATTCTCTTGGAGCTGAAAATTCCTCAAATGTTTTAACGATAGATGTTCCTCTAGGAGCAACCGACGACCTAAACAGAGCCTTTGTGGTAAAACAGCTAGAGCCTCAATTTGACGATAAACTATTTAGCAGTCTTGAGAAGTCCATAGAAAAAAGGATAATGAAGGCTTTTAACAACATTCCTGAGGGGTTAGTTACATCAGGCGACGGAGCTTTATTTGGAGTAAACGCTGAAACCTTTAACCAAATGAAAATGTTTTATTGGGAACAGAACGAAAGAGAAAGACGAAAGTTAGAATCTACCTTTAAAACTCTAGGCTATGAAGTCCAATTTCAACCTTTTAATATAGATTCAAATGGAAGCCTCTAAATATTTAACTGCAAATGATTTCAAAGGTTTAGGATTACTTGCCAAACATTGCGACTTAGAAAAGCTAGAAATAGCAATCAACGAAGCATTTAAGTTTGACATTATCCCTTTATTCTGTTTTGACTTCGTTAATGATATTCTTGACAACTGGAATAATGACAACTACAAAGATTTGATAAATGAATCTAAGTACCAATCATCAGGGCGATTTAGCTATTCTTTTGGGTTTAAGACGGTTTGGGTTTACTACGCTTATTCAAGATATGTATTGATAAACAATTATAACGACACCGCTAATGGACTTGTTCAAAAAAATAACGAGTGGTCTATACCTACCCCGTTAAAAGAGATTACGGATATTTCTAACAATTACAGGGTAATGGGAAAAGAGGCTTTTGAGAGTGTCTACAGTTTTTTATGTGTAAACAGGTCTAGGTTTCCAAAGTTCAATGCTAAGGACTGTTCAGGTGGTTGTAATGACGACTGCAACGGAGGAGAAACAAAAAAAATTAGAGGTGCAAAATACAAAATAATCAGCAGATGAATTTTGAGAGCTTAACGATACAAAGGTTCAAAGTAGGCGTTGATATTTACAAAAGGATATATCAAGTCGTACAAAAAAACAACGGGAAACTAAGAATTTCTAGCGTCATAGATGGGGCTATTTTATTTGATAATCTTAGTCCTAACGAGGTAATGGTTGACGGCGTTCAAATGCGAAATATAGACCAATTACAAAACATAATATTTAACAAGAGTTGTGTTTGTGAAAACGAGGTCGACGATATGGACTATAAAATTTTTGACAGAACATTTGACAAAACATTTGAGTAATGAGCAAGGAAATTATACAAAACGATATAGAGGCTATCCGTAATGAAACGGAGATGTACGGCAATACTAGGGAGAGAGTTGCTAGTATTCTAACTAAACTAAACCAAGAAAAACTAGATGCTGAAAGCATACCTACTAACATAGCCACCATAGATGAAAATGGAAAAGTAGGCACAGCCTACACGAAAGAACAAATAGACACTAAATTAGAAATAGCTGAGTCATATCTACACGGAAGACTAGAAGAGCATTACGATTTTATAGAGGATAAACTACCTAAGTCGGAAAGTAACATATCTACTCCCACAGTAGAATTTAAGTACATCTACCTCACAAATGAAGCTAACGAAACTCGAAGAATGTTAGCAGGGAACTTAGGAAAAAATTTAGCAAATAGTAAGCCAAACAATACCCCAAACAGTGGTATTAACCTAGTTACTCCGTGGTATATAGATACCAATGGCATACCTCTATTTATTAGGCAGCTCCCTAATAAATATGCTGATACAACATTTAATAAAAAAGTAGTAATAGATTCAAATGGACAAGTAGCTATCTCTGAAAGGGAGGATATTACCATTAACATTCCAGAAACTTTCAATGGTAGTGCTAGTCTTGGTAGTATAACCATAGGAGTTAATCATATTTACCCACAAGCTATACCAAGCAGACCTTCATTTGCAGATGAAATACAAGAAATTATGGCTAATTATAAGAATATAAACTTCATACCAATAACACGTGCCGATTTGACACTTTGGACTAAAGGAAATAAAGGATTGCCAGTCAATAGAATAGATTCTGATGGACTATTTTCACTAGATGGAAATTCAACAGATTTTAGCGAATATGCGAATGATGAACTTGTAGTCTCCTTGACAGCTAACAATATAGTTTTACCAGCGGATGGGAATTGGATTTTTAAATTTAATGGAGTTTTGGAAACAGGATATCGTGGAGGTTTAAATTACATAGGGGTGTCTAGACATGGAGATGATAGTGTGTTGTTTGGTGTTGAAGGTTCAAATTACAGTAGTTTGACTGTTATTGGAAATAGTGAATCTAGTACAGCTCCAAGAAAACCTTTCATATGCATTATCGTTAAAACGGGCAATATCATATGTACTTCTATTTATTCGGGCGGGAAATGTGTGTATCATGTGTCTAATGCATACACAGAAATTGGAAACTACACGCCGAAAATCAATATTCACAAATCACACGGAAGAGTGAATGGAAGAATGAGTTATAAAATTTTAGACTAAAAATTATATATGAAGACATTAAACAACCATTTACAAATACCTGAAAATTTGAAAGGTATTGTAGAACAAATAAATAATGTACCATTACATTTAGCAGAACTTACTATAGAAGACCACCCAGATTACCCTTCTTGCAATAGAACGATAAGGGTGTTGAGAATGGAAACCACCGCAGAAGTGGAATATTGTCACTTCATTTATGAACAAGTATTAACTAATAAAGAAACAGGGGCTATTTTAAATATACCGCTTCCAAAGCCTAGATGGGAGGTAAATATATATACATGGTCTTATTTCAGAGGCAAAGATGGGCAACCTATTGAGTTGCCACTAAAAGAAGACTATGAGGCAGGAGAAGATGAAAAGACTATCACAAAATTGAGAGTCCCTGCATACAAATATATGCTGTGGTTGATGACTAACAACCACGCTAACTTTTTACAACTTATAGAAGGCTACTTAGGGGATTTTGTTAGAATAAAAATTAACGAATTAAACGGAAGATAGATAATGGGCTTCATATTGTTTTTAATAGCATTTATACTTTACATACCTCTTACTATTATCAACATAATTGTTGTTTTGGTTAAGTATAGAAAGAGAAAAGGGTATTTTAAAACCATCAACGAGTATTTTAAATACACGGCAATAGATATAGACCGATTTGGAAATAGAAATTTCAGAGCTTTATGGAACTCAACTCTAGTAATTAGAAATATGAAATATTATCCTTTTGGAGATGAGAGAGAAACTGTATCATCAGCTTTGGGTAAAAATAAACTAAGAAAAACGCTAAGTTGTACAGGTAGATTGTTAGCAGGACTATTAGACCTGATAGATAAAAACCACTGCGTGAAATCAATAAGAGAATTATAATGAAATTTGATAACAATTTTTTAGAATATGCTTTGCTATTTATAGCCGCAACATTTGCAAGTATATACCACTACTTAAAGAATAGAATAAAAGATGTATGGGTATTGGTTACGCACTTGTTGTTTGGTTGTTTCATTGCATTTGTAGCGGTACCTTATATAGGTGGAGAGCTAATGGGACTATCTTTTAAAGGAAATTTATTTTTCACTTGGATACTGACTTACTTCTCAGATACTGCATTGAGGGTGTTTTTCAAAACAGTATTTACAAAAATAGACCCCGAGTTTAAGTACGAAGACGAACAATTTAAAAATAATAATAACAATGGAAATATTGATTAACGCAACGGTGTATTTTCTCATATCATTAGTATTCTTAATACTACATGGGAGAAATAGATGTGGTGTAATAAAAAGAGAATGTTTCATTTACTATTTGATAGGAATTTATTCTTTTTTTATGGCTGTTTACTTAGTTAGAGGCTATTGGCAAAATACTTTTTCCGATAATTATAATCCTACACTAGGACAAATGGAAACATTTGCTAATATATTATTTCTTACTTATGGACTAATAAAACTAAAAAAAAACAATACAAAATGAAAAAGACACAAATATCTAACTTGTCATTACACAACGAAGACAATTTGAAAGTAATGGCAACGATGCCTGATGAAAGCATTGATGTTATTTGCATAGACCCACCTTATCTCTATTTAAAAAACCAAAAATTAGAAAGACCCTTTGATGAGCAAAAATTCTTTTCTGAATGCAAAAGACTTTTAACAAAAAATGGGTTTATAGTGATGTTTGGGCGTGGCGTGAGCTTTTACCGCTGAAATACCATTTTAGCAAATTTAGGATTTAATTTCAAAGAAGAAATTATTTGGGATAAAAGGTATGTTACGAGTCCTCTTATGCGACTAAGCCGCGTCCACGAAACCATTTCCATTTTTACGAAAGGAAAAGGAAGTATCAACAAAGTGAAAGTGCCTTACCTAGAAATGAAAGGTCATGATATAGATAGCATCATTACGGATATAAAGCGTCTTAAAAATACTTTTAAAAATACTAAATCTCTAAATGCCGTGCTGGAATTTCTTAAAAATAATGAACAAACAGAAGATAATATAGTTAGAAATGATTTTAACAAAAATGCAGGAGACGGAATTACTGGCAGTTCATCAATAAATCACAATAGATGCGTAACTGTTATACAATCTATATCCAAAGGCTTAAATGAAAAAAGTATTATCAGAAATGATAGGATAGTTTGTGATACTTTCACAAAATGGGGGGTCAATGCTAACAAAAATAAAACAGGAGATAGAGCGGTTAATGCAGTTCAATCCATTCACTTTGGTTTGAACGAAAAAAGCATCATCAAACAAGGTAGAGACCACTATACTAGCATCCACCCCACACAAAAGCCTGTGCGATTATTAGAAAGATTATTAGCATTAGTTATCCCAAGAGATAAAGAATCAAAGGATATTGTGGTAGCTGATTTCTTTGCAGGTTCAATGTCCACTATGGAAGCAGTCCATAATATGGGTATGCAAGGTATAGCCACTGAAATAGAAGAGGAATACTTTGAAGCAGGTAAAAAAAGAATAGAAGCATTAAAAGAAAAATTACACACTTATGAAACGATTAGCAATTCTTAGCCTCGTGCTTTTGGCTTCTTGTGGTTCTGTTAGAAAAAACAAACGGACACAAGAAATAACACAATTAAAAACGCAGAATGATAGTATATTTAATTCTGTTAATAATAAGTTATCTGAGGTATTAAATGAAAATAAAAACCTTAAAGTAGAAAACGAATCATTCAAAAATGAGATTGAGAATTACCAATCTAAAATAAAAGAGCTACAAGAGAAAAGCCTCTCTGAAAGTTCCGAAGATTTGGTAATAGAAAACGCCAAAGGTATCGTGAAATTGACTGATAGGAATGGAAATAGTTATGAGATTGGTGCTGATAATGGTACTAGAATACTAAGGACAACCATGTCAAAGCTGCAAAATGAATTATCAGAAAAAATCAGCGAAATAAATAGCCTTAAATCCACTATTGAAAAACAACGCAAGACCATAGAGCAGCTTGAGGATAAAAACCAAGAGCTTTCAAAAAGTAATGACTCGCTTCATAAAGAAAATAAAAGTAATGTAGAGCTTATAACTAAGCTACAAGAGTCTTCAAAAACAGACCGAAAATGGCTTTATGGAATTATTGGGATTTCAATAATCCTTATTTGGGAATTTTCAAAATACGCTATTAAATCAAGATTAAAAATATAATAAATAAAATATGAATACAAAAACTTTAGGACAAAAAAGAGTAGGGGCAGAATTTAATCCTTCTAAAAATGAATTGGTAGATATAATTAAAAATAAATCTGCTGAGTTAATAGACTTGCTTGAAGGAATGAGAGAGCATGGCTCACACGCTGAAAAAATAAGTGGAGAAAAGCACAGATTAATTTCCATTGCACAAACGGAAATAGAAACGGCTTGTATGTATGCTGTTAAGTCTTGTTTTACAAAGTAAATAAATCATAATGGATAAAATCACACTACAAAGAATTGAACTTTTGCACCCGAAATTAAGGGAAGAAGCTAAAGCTATTTATAAGGAAATTTGCGAGGCTCTTACAGGGAATGCTATTTGTAGATTTACTCATACGCTCCGAACTTTCCAAGAACAAAACGACCTATACGCAATAGGTCGAACAAAAAAAGGAAGACGAGTAACTAATGCAAGAGGTGGACAATCTTACCATAATTATGGATTGGCTATTGATATTTGCTTATTAGTAGATAAAGACGGTAACGGAACCTACGAAACAGCCGTGTGGGACACAAAAGCCGACTTTGATAATGATAAAATAGCAGATTGGCAAGAAATTGTAGCTATATTTAAACGCTATGGTTGGACTTGGGGCGGCGATTGGAGATTTACTGACCCTCCACATTTTCAAAAAACCTTTGGTAAGTCTATTGCAGATTTGCAAGGGTTGTATAATAGGCAAAAGACAGAATATGTAAGTTTCTAATATCGTCAAATGCAAGTAAAAACAAAAACCACCCTCGCGGTGGTTTTTATCATTTAGACATTTAGATTTAAACTGCTTTTACACATTTGACTACATAATTTAATAATAGAAAAATAAAAATAATTTTAAAATATTATATTTGCACTATCAAATTTAATATATAAAATATTGTATCGTGTATTCCGCAGTAGATATATCGTTTTTCTTTATTAGAAAAGGAGTAACACCACTGAAGTTACAGAAACTTCTATTTTACTCTCAAGTTTGGTATTTTGTTAAGTATAGAAATTTGCTATTTAAAGACGAAATACAGGCTTGGGTATTAGGTCCTGTTGTTCGCAATGTTTGGGATAAATATAGGTTTATAAGAAGAGGGGATTTAATAAACGAGAGATATATTGAAAAAGATATATGTGATAAAGAAATCGTTTCTCATCTAAATGAAATTTGGAAGATTTATGGAGGGTATACGGGGTTAGAGTTAGTAGATTTGACTCATAGTGAATCTCTTTGGATAAATGCTAGAGGAGAAATTTCTCCTGAGCAAATATCTACCAATACAATAAAAATAGATGAACAAAGTATTTCTGATTTTTCATTGGACGGTGATGGAAGGATACCTGTTGCCAATAACAATGTATGTGGGATAGCAACTTTTAACAGTAATGTTGGGGAAGAATTATTTTAAAGTCTCTAAAAGAAAGATTGATAGTTACAATAAAGACAAGCACGGAGTATTTTACATTGAAGAGGAATATAGCCTCATTATTTGTGATGAAGATAAAAAGCATAGATGGATAATTATTTTAGAGCGTTTTGAAAAATACAAAATAATTGTTTTGTCTTTTTATTTTACTAAATTTTCCAAATCTAAAGGAATAAAAAAATTTAAAAGAAATAAAGGTAAGGATTGTATAAATCCTCTGGTAACTTTACGACTGTTCAGAGAATGCTTTAACCTTTGTACAGAAGAACATAAGGGTTATTCTTTTTGTTTTTATGCATTAGATGACAGCTATGTCGAACATTCTCAAAGAGAGGATTTAAACAGAAGAATGAGCGTTTTTTATACTTTTTTGAAAAGAAATTGTATAAAAGAAGCATATAATATGATGCAAAAAGGAAATATCAGACACAATATTTATGTAGGTTATAATAAAAATTCATGTGACGAAAGTGTTATAGATGAGTTTATAAAGTTTTATGAACCTATTATTACAGAAGAGATAAAAGAGTTATACTCTAAACAAGATTCACGGAAATTATAAACCAAAACCGCGAGAATTTACAAAGTTCTCGCGGTTTTTATCTAAAAAGAAGGCAGCTTTATTTTTTAGCCTCTTCAAATCTTTGCAGTTTTAACTATAAAACAACCGCATCTATTATTTTTCTATGGACTTCGTCTTTTATTTTGTTGGAATACTTCCCCTCATAAATAGAATGCACATCTCCGCGAGAGTGACCTGTCAGTTCCATAATAACATCTCTATTAAGCAATAGTTCTTCTCCCACATTTATAAATGAATACCTGCCCGTTTTTGATGAAAAATAAGAGTTTATACCTATATGTTCTAACTGCTTTCTATATCGTTTATTAAAGTTACCTCTAGCTGTTTTTACATCGGAATACTTATAAATATCAGTTAAATATTCCCCATCATTAAAATAATTTATAATCTCATAGGCTTCTGGAAAAATAAAGTTATCTATTATTTCATTAGTTCCTCCTTTAAATCGTTCAAATTTTATTCTTCCTCCTACAATATGCTCTTTTTTAAGACTTGCTATATCTATAAAGTCCAAACCGCCTAGATAAAAAGATAACAAGAAATAATAGTCGTATTTAGTCTTCTCTTTTTTACTAACAATTTTTCTCAATTCCTCTATCGTGAAATATTTATCTCTTGTCTTCTCCGCCCGTTCCATAACTTGACTAAACGGACTTATAAATGTATCTGGTTTATACAATCCTCGCCTTATTCCCTCGTTATATACTGCTTTTATATTCTTTAGGTATGAGTTGATGCCATTATTGCTACAAGTTCCTTTTTTGAACTGTTTAAAGCTGTTTAAAAGATTATAATCTATATCCTCAAATAAAATTTCCTTCCTGAATGCTCGGAACACTGAAAGCGTATTTCTATACGAATCTTGTGTTCCTTTATTTTCTATTTCTAATATTCTTTCTTCCCAAAAATCATAAAGGCTTGTTGAGTTTTTCAATAGTTGATTTTTGATTTGCTCTGCCGTGTACCTCTTTCTTGAATTTAATATATTTAAAATAATTCTTCTTTTTTCTAGCAGATAATCCATTATGGCAACAAAAAGCGGGTGTGTTCTCTTTGGCTCCTCCTTTTCAAAATCCCAATTATCCGCTGTTGAATAATACCCCGTGTATTTGGTCATCTTATCTGTTTTTGAAACATAGATGTATAGTATTATTGGGTGTCCTTGCTTCTTCGTTTGTTTAGTATCTATCTTTATTGTTATTGTCATTTTTGTATAGTTGGAAAATAGTTAGAAAAACATTCTTATTTTGTACCTATTTTATACCTATTTTAAGAATTATATTTTTAATCATTATAGATGATACTCTTTGCAAACAAAAAAGTAAGATACTATTTATCAGCATCTTACTTTATTCATTTTTCAGAGCCAATATCGGGACTTGAACCCGAGACCTCTTCCTTACCAAGGAAGCGCTCTACCGCTGAGCTATATCGGCTTATAAAAAAATCACAAGCCGCAATGGTTGTGATTTCTTAGAGCGGAAGACGGGGGTCGAACCCGCGACATTCAGCTTGGAAGGCTGACGCTCTACCAACTGAGCTACTTCCGCATTTAATTTTATTACTTTGTTGGTAACGGTGTGCAAATTTAAAAACTTTTATTTAAACTCGCAAATATTTCAAATACTTTTTTTTTAAAAAATGTGGGGAGAGCAGGATTCGAACCTGCGAAGTCTCACGACAACGGAGTTACAGTCCGTCCCATTTGGCCACTCTGGTATCTCCCCAGCAATTTTTTATGAGCCTCCAGAGGGATTCGAACCCACGACCCCGAGATTACAAATCACGTGCTCTGGCCAACTGAGCTATGGAGGCAAATATTTGTATATTTCAAGTAAACAACTGTTCTCTTTTGCGGTTGCAAATATACAACACTTTTTTTGAAATAAACAAATATTTTATCAAAAAAAAATAAAAAAATATTTTAATTTTTCTCTTTCTTCTTGATTAACAATTTTTTAGCTATATCATGACATTTATCTATTGCTTCTTCAAATGTAGCACAAGTCTTCTTTACCACAATATCATCTCCCGGTACAGCCAAAATAACCTCCGCTGTTTTATTTTCTTTTTCTGATGTATTTTCTACTTTCAAAAAAACTTGACACTCTAAAATTTTATCATAAAAAGTATCTAATTTATTTAATTTTTTATCTAAATACTCCTCTAATGGTTGATGAGGCGTAAGCCCCATTGCTTGAACTGTAATTTTCATAAAGTTATTTTTTATAAAGTTATTTTCTTATTTCTTTCCTCTAGGATGAAACGAGTTAAGCACCTTTTTCAACTTATTAACATCTGCTGATGTATACACCTGAGTAGATGCTAAACTCGCGTGTCCTAAAATCTCTTTTACCTGAGCAATTTCCGCACCATTCTCCAAAACATGCGTCGCAAAACTATGCCTTAACATATGAGGACTTTTCTTTTTTTTGGAAGTTACAGCACTAAGATAGTTATTTACTACAGAATAAACAAATTTCCCCGTTAGTTTTTGACCGCTTTCTCGAACAAAAAAATAATCCAAATTCTCTTTAGTAGGCTTTCTTTCTTTTTCAAGATACAGTTTTAATTCTCTTTTTATATTTTCTGAAATAGGTATCTCTCTCATCTTATTACCCTTACCTACAACCCGTATCCTATTCTGAATAAAATCCACATCTTTTAATGCAAGCCCACACAATTCTGACTTACGCATTCCTGTTTGGTAAAGTAATTCTATAATAAGTTTATTTAGTAATAACTTTTCTTCGTTTAAGATATTTCGCAAATTTTCCATTTCCTTTTGAGAAAAAGGAATTTGCTTTTCTCCATAAAATTTCAAAGAAGACACCGTTTCCATAGGAGATGCAGAAATAATCCCCAATTTGACAAGATAAATATAAAAACTCCTTAACGCAGATAATTTTCTATTAATGGTTCTCTTACTCAGATTATTTTCACTAAGATAAACCACAAAATTTCTTATTACTTTTTTATCTACACTTATCAAAGTATCTGCCCCTTCAGTTTCTTTAACAAAATCAGAGAAATCTTGTAAATCTCTACTGTAACTAGCAAGTGTATTTAAAGAATATCTTTTCTCAATTGTAATATAATCTAAAAATTTCTCAACCATATTCAAATATAAATAAAAAATCACTTCTTAATTTAGAATTAAGAAGTGATTTTTAGACTTAAACCTAAGAAGAAATTTTTATGCTTGTTCTTCTTTGCTTAAAGCTCTTTGCTTGTGAGCCGCTCTTAAAATCTGCTGTCTTCTAAGTACAGAAGGCTTAACATACTGCTGTCTTGCTCTTAAAGCACGTACAACACCAGTTTTGTCAAATTTCCTTTTGTATTTTTTCAGCGCTCTGTCGATGGCTTCTCCATCTTTTACTGGAATTACTAGCATAGTTTACATCTCATTTTCGGGTGCAAAAGTAAGGCTTTAATTTTTATATTCCAAATGTAGGCTAAGTTTTTTGTATAAAAAATTGATGTTTTAGTATTTATTTTCGTTCTTTGCAGTATTATTTTAAATCAAATGTGGAACAATACAACCTTTAGGCTACACCTCATTGTATTTATGTGGGGATTCACTGCTATACTTGGTAAAATGATTAGTCTAGACACCTATTCTTTAGTTTTTTACAGAATGGGACTGACCGCTTTAGTACTATTTGTATTCTTGAGGCTTATTAGGAGAAAGAGCATTAAACTTTCATCTACACGCCTATTACAACTACTAGGTATTGGCGTTATTATGGGGCTTCATTGGTTATTTTTCTTTGAGTCTATTAAGGTTTCTAATGTATCTATTGCTCTCAGTTGCGTAGCTCTATCCACTATTTTTGCTTCTATAACAGAACCCATCATCTATAAAAGAAAACTAGACTGGACGGAAGTTGCTATAGGCATTGTGATATTGGGAGGAATGGGGCTTATCTTTAAAACGGAGTTTAGATATGTAGAAGGTATTATCTACGGAGCTACTTGTGCTTTGCTAGGAACTATTTTTTCTATTCTTAACGGAAAATTATCACAAACAACTTCTGCTAGCCATATTATTTTCTATGAAATGATAGGCGGTTGGCTTCTCGTAAGTGTTATATTAGGCATCAATGGAACTCTTGATAACATACACGAGATAGGAATTAAAGACGCTCTGCTAGTGCTAATTCTCGCTATTGGCTTTACTGCATATCCTATGATAGAATCTACTAGCTTAATGAAAGTGATTTCGCCATTCACACTTATACTAACTGTAAATTTAGAACCTGTGTACGGAATTATTTTAGCCTATCTTATTTTCGGCGAATCCGAACATATGAACCCTATGTTTTATGTAGGAGCTGGGATTATGATTCTTTCCATAGTCGCCAATGGCATCATAAAAGCAAAACGAAAAAAAGTATTAAAAACAAGTCATTAAAATAATATATGAAGACTTTATTTAAAATTATTACCCTCATATTACTATTAGTTTTCAATCTAAATATTGCCCAAATCGTTAGGAAATATTCTAATGAATTTCTAAACATTGGTGCTGGTGCTAGAGGTCTCGCTATGGGAGGAGCTGTTATTTCTAACCAAGATGATGTTTATTCTTCAATGTGGAACCCTGCTGGATTAGCAAAAATTGAAAACGATTGGCAAGCTTCCGCTATGCACGCCGAATATTTTGAAAGCATTGCTAAATATGATTATATGGCATTTGCAAAGCCTTTGGATTACAACAAAGGTATTGTAGCTTTTTCTTTGATAAGATTGGGCGTGGACAATATTCTCAACACTACTCAAATGATAGACGGTGAAGGTAATATAGATTATGATAGAATTACAAAATTCTCTCAAGCCGATTATGCCGCACTACTCTCCTATGCTTTTCGTCCAAACCACAAGTTAGATGTCGGTGTTAATGCCAAACTAGTTTATAGAAATGTAGGGAAATTTGCTAACGGATTTGGATTTGGGTTTGATATAGGAGCCATCTACCATTCGGACAAAGGATGGAATTACGGCGCGATGCTTAGAGATGCTACTACTACCGTTAACTTTTGGTCTATAAACGAAAAAGAACTTTCTACCGTAGTTAACGGAGAAGAATTCAACCCTGCTCCTAAGAACAAAATGGAACTATCTATGCCGAAATTAAACTTAGGAGTTAGCAAAAACTTTGAACTCAATCGTGATTTTGACTTTCTCTCAGAGGCAGGTCTTAATGTTGATTTTACAAAAACTGCAGCACTTATTTCCACAGATTTCGCAAGTATCACACCTTATCTAGGAAGTGAACTTTCTTTTCAAAAAATGATTTTTGTAAGATTAGGTGTTAACCGATTTCAAAATATTACAGACCTTGAAAGTCAAAAAAGACAATTATCATTTCAACCAAGTGCAGGTCTAGGTATTCGCTATAAAGGTTTAACGTTAGATTATGCCATCACCAATTCTGGCATTGGAGGAAGTAATTTCTATTCTAACTTTTTCTCACTAAAGCTAGATATAGCAAATTTTAGAAGATAAATTATTGTATTATTCCGTCCTCACACGCTCGCCAAACAGAATCGTGAGATGGTACAGGAGCCACAATGGTTATTTTTTCTTTGGATACAGGGTGAATAAAATCTAACCTTCTTGCGTGAAGAGAAATTCCTCCATCTGAATTAGAACGAGAGGCTCCATATTTTAAATCCCCTTTTATAGGAACTCCTATCTTAGACAGCTGAGCCCTAATTTGGTGATGACGACCTGTTTCTAAATCTATCTCTAAAAGCAAATAATTATCTAAACTTAATATTAAATTATAGGATAAAATAGCTTGCTTAGCACCTTCCGTAGGTTTAGTAAAGATTATCGCTTTGTTATTTTTTTCATTCTTTTTGAGATAATGAACTAATTTTTGAGATGGAGAAATCATTTCTTTGGGAACTATCGCCCAATAAGTTTTTTTAACTTCTCTATTTTTAATCATTTGGGTAAGTCTCGTAAGAGCTTTAGATGTTTTAGCATAAATCACCAATCCTGATGTTGGACGGTCTATCCTATGAACCAATCCTAAAAAAACGTTGCCTGGCTTATTATCTCGTGATTTTATAAAATCCTTTATCAGTTCTAGTAGCGAGGCATCACCTGTTTTATCTCCTTGTACTAATTGTCCAGCTTTTTTATTGATAACTAGCAAATGATTATCCTCATAAAGAATCTGTTCTTGAATCATAAATAATCATTAACCTCTACGACCAACAAAAGAAATTACCACCCCAAGAAGTAACCCCACTGTTTTAATAACCTCAAAAGAAGAGCCCATAGGTAAAAAAGCCCCTACAATACAAAGCCCAGCTGCTAGATACATTAAATAGGAGTATTTTTTATTAGGCAACATACCTCCCATAAGAACAAAACTTCCCCCAACAAGAATATAAAAGACCTGTCTAAAAATAATATAGTTAATCTCTGGAGAAAACGGATTAACCCAACCCACTACAATACACAATATCGCCGCAACAGAAACAATGCTCTGTAAAGTTCTTTTATCCATAATTAAATTTTAATAACTTTCCGACTCATTAGGAAAGTCCAATGTTTTTACATCTTTAACATACTGAGACACCGCCCCTGTAATTTCCGAATAAAGATCTAGGTAGCGTCTTAGAAACTTAGGAGAAAAGCCTTGATTCATACCTATCATATCTTGATAAACTAAAACTTGCCCATCGCAATTAACACCGGCACCTATCCCAATGGTAGGGATAGAAATACTTTCGGTTACTTTTTTAGCTAACTCGGACGGTATTTTTTCTAAGACAACAGCAAAACAACCCAATTCTTCTAATAGCTGAGCGTCTTTAATTAGTTTTTCAGCCTCTGCTTCTTCTTTTGCTCTTACCTTGTAAGTTCCAAATTGATTGATTGATTGTGGCGTAAGCCCCAAATGTCCCATTACAGGAATACCTGCATTGATGATATTTTTTATCGCTTCTGAAACTTCTGCTCCTCCTTCTAATTTTACAGCATGAGCCTCTGACTCTTTCATGATTCTCACTGCTGACTCTAAAGCTTTTTGAGAGTGACTTTGATAAGTTCCAAATGGCAAATCCACTACCACCAAAGCTCTCTCTACCCCACGAACCACAGATTGTGCATGGTATATCATATGGTCTAGAGTAATTGGCAATGTAGTTTCATAACCTGCCATTACATTGGCTGCTGAGTCCCCGACTAGAATAGCATCTACCCCTCCAGCATCTACCATTTTTGCAGTAGTGAAATCATATGCCGTAAGCATTGTAATTTTCTCCTTGCTAAATTTCATTTTTCGCAAGACCTCAGTAGTTACCTTTTTTATTTCTGAATGTACAGACATATTTTTACTTCATTAAAAATTTAGAGAACCACATGTCCTACTTTCTTCAACTTATCATAATCTTTTATCTTGATACTCCTACCTTCGACTTCGATAAGACCATCATTTTTAAACTCAGAAATAAGTCTAATAGCACTCTCCGTTGCTGTACCTATAAGATTAGCTACCTCTTCCCTAGTAAGGCATATTTTAATGAAGCCTTCAGGGTCTGTTCCTAACTTAAGTTCTAGTAAAAGTAAAATTTCAGCTAATCTTTCTCTAACTGTTTTTTGTGCTAAAAAAGTAATGATATTAGATGATTCTCCTAATTCAAAGGCAATTTTTTGCATCATCGCAAAAGACAATCTAGAATCTGCCTCTAATAGTTGCATAAAAATATCAGACGGCACAAAAGTAGTTTCTAGCTCCGTCATCGCTTCGGCCCTAGCTTGAAAGTTTTCATCGCAGAGTAATGAACGATAACCTAATATATCTCCCTCCTTTACTATTCTTAGAATATAATCTTTACCATAAACCCCAGATTTCGAAAGCTTAGCCGTACCTTTCTCTACAAAATAAACTCCTTTGGGTAGCTCTCCATCATCAAAAAGTACATCTCCCTTATCATACTTTAAAACCTCCTTACTTGATGTATATTTCTCAAAATCTTCAGGTTTAAGGTTTTTCCGAAAGAATGCTTCACTAAAGACTTCTTGAAACTTCTTTTCAATTTCTAACTGTTTTTCAAACGACATTTAACTGATATTTATCAGCAAAAATACTATTTTTTAATATGTGTAACCAAGTTTTTTATTATATTTTTGCGTGTTAAACTTTTGAGGTAATGTCAGAAAAATGTTTTCACTGTGGACTAGAGATAGATAAAGAAAGAATTTCTTTTGACGAAAAAACGTTCTGCTGCAACGGTTGCAAATCAGTTTACGAAATACTAAATCTCAATCAATTAAGTGACTTTTACGAACTAAATAAAAACGCTGGAATCCGACCAAATACAGACGGCTCTTCACAGTTTGACTACTTAGACACCCCTGAGGTATTTAACAAAATTGTGGACTTTTCGGAAGGCAATTCTACCTTAGTAACTTTTAAAATACCTGTAATACACTGCTCCTCTTGTATATGGTTACTTGAAAGCCTCAAAGATATCAATCCACAAATACGCTATTCTCAAGCTAATTTCACAAAGAAAACATTACAAATTTCGTTTAATCATAATGAGCTAAAACTAAGTGAACTTGCTAAGTTTTTAACCAATCTTGGCTACAAACCTGTTATCAATCTAGAAACTAGTGAGAAAAAGGTAGAGAAAACAGACCGAGATTTAATCATCAAACTTGCCATAGCAGGATTTGCATTCGGAAATGCAATGATGTTTGCCCTCCCTGAATATCTTTCTTGGATTACAAAAGAAAACGATTATTGGATTAACCAATTTGCTCCTTTCTTTAGGTTTCTAACCCTATTACTTTCCATTCCTGTTGTTTCTTATTCTGCTTCAGACTACTACAAATCTGCTTGGTATGGACTTAAGAATAACATTGTAAATATAGATATACCTATCGTTTTAGGAATACTCGTTCTATTTGGAAGAAGTATCTACGAGATAGCCACAGATTATGGACCTGGTTATTTTGACACCTTGTGTGGATTGCTATTTTTTATGTTGATGGGAAAATTTTTCCAAAAGCGAACCTACACCGCACTATCCTACGATAGGGATTATAAATCTTTCTATCCTATCGCCGTAACTAAAGTGGATTTTGAGGGTAAACAAAAAAATATTCTTTTATCTGAAATTAAAGTAGGCGATAGAATTTTAGTGCGAAATCAAGAGATTATTCCCGTAGACGCTATTCTTATTAGCGGTGAAGGCAATATTGATAATAGTTTTATTACTGGAGAGTCAGCTACAATACCTAAACAACCAGGTGATAAAATTTTCGCAGGAGCTAAGCAGCAAGGGGCTATTTTGGAGCTAGAAGTTATTAAAACCGTAGACCAAAGCTACCTTACCCAACTATGGAACAAAGAAGCTTTTAAACAGAAAGAAACAGGTTTAGATAACCTTACTAATAAGATAAGTAAATATTTTACATTCATTATACTAGGCATCACGCTAATCGCAGGAATCTATTGGTATAGAATTGATTTAGAAAAAATGTTTCAAGTAATATCTGCAATACTTATAGTAGCCTGCCCTTGTGCGTTAGCTCTATCAGCTCCGTTTACATTCGGACACATTATGAGAATATTAGGTAGAAAAAAATTCTATGTTAAGGATACTCTTACCATAGAAAAACTTGCTAAAATCAACACACTCGTATTTGACAAAACAGGCACTATTACCTACAACACTAAATCTAATATTAAATATGAAGGTAGCACCATTAGTGAATTTGATTTAAAAAATATTAAAACATTACTCAAAAATTCCAACCACCCTCTATCCAAAAATTTATACGAACACATAGAAACAACTGACGAATATTTTCCAATAGAAAACTTCCAAGAAATAGCAGGTAAAGGATACTCCGCTCAGGTCAGAAGTCAAGTTTATAAAATTGGTTCAGCTTCGTTTACAGGACAAGAAAGCAAAAACTTAGAAACTGCTGTTTTCATCAGTAAAAATGATGAGTTTATAGGGAAGTTCATATTTAGAAATGAGTATAGAGAGGGACTTTCTGAAATGTATCAAAAGCTCAACTCTTACCCTATCCACATCCTTAGTGGAGATAATGCTTCCGAAACCAATCAGCTCAAAAAAATAATTCCAAATGTAGCTAACATGAGCTTCAACCAAACTCCAGAAGATAAGTTGGACTACATACAAAACCTACAAAATTCAGGACAAAAAGTAGCTATGTTAGGCGATGGACTTAACGATGCTGGTGCATTAAAACAAAGTAATATAGGGATCGCTGTATCCGATGATACCAACTCCTTCACTCCATCTTCTGATGTTATTATGGACGGCAAATTCATTAACTTTTTACCAGACTATTTAGCTCTAAGTAAAGATGCTATTAAAATAGTATCAGCTACTTTTGTTATAAGTATATTATATAATGTGGTAGGTCTAGGCTTTGCTGTTACAGGACACTTATCTCCTCTAGTAGCCGCTATACTAATGCCTTTGAGTTCTATAAGCGTGGTATCATTTACCTCCGCAACCACTTGGTTAACAGCGACTAGATATTTTAAGAAAAAATCAAATTAGACATTTTTATCTTATTTAGAAGTGTTATAAATTAACTTTTTTTAACAGTTACTGATTTAAGTCATTATATTTTCTTAATTTTGGGGGCAATTTAATTTTATATTTGCGAACTGTATGGAGATATTATATTTAATGGTCATATGCAGTGTATCTTTAGCTGTCGTTTTTTTGATAATATTCATTATCGGAGCAAAAAAAGGACAGTTTGAAGACGATGAATCTCCTGCAGTAAGGATTCTCCTTGATGACGAAACTAAAAACAAAGAAAATAAAGAGAAAAACAATAAAAGTGATTAGTTAATATGGAAACACAAAAGTTTAGTTATGACAACAGCATTGTGCGTGCGTTCCTTTATGCAACCATCGTCTTCGGGATAGCTGGTTTCATTCTTGGACTTACGGCGGCTGCGATGCTTTTCTATCCAGAACTACCAGAGTTTTTATTTGGTACTGATGACACTACAATTGCCAGCTTAAGAAGCGGTGATTTACAAGGTCTCATCAACACCCAAGGAGCTTTTGGTTTTGGGAGAATCAGAATGTTGCACACTAGTGCAGTAATTTTTGCCTTTGTTGGAAACGCTATTTTCGCGGGGGTTTATTACTCATTACAGAGGTTGTTGAAAGCAAGAATGTACAGTGATACACTTTCTTGGATTAACTTTTGGGGATGGCAAATTACTATCGTAGCGGTGGTGATTACTTTCTTCATGGGTATCAACACATCTAAAGAGTACGCTGAACACGAATGGCCAATTGATATCCTTATCGCAGTGGTATGGATTATTTTTGGTATTAACATGTTTGGTACAATAGCTAAAAGAAGAGTAAGACACCTTTATGTAGCTATTTGGTTCTACATTGGTACTTGGGTAGGTATTACAATGCTACATGTATTTAATAACTTGGAGGTACCTCTTTCTTTCACTGGTTGGAAGTCTTATTCTGCATATTCAGGAGTAAAAGACGCTCTAGTACAATGGTGGTACGGACACAACGCCGTAGCATTCTTCCTTACAACACCTGTACTTGGTCTAATGTATTACTTCTTACCAAAAGCGGCAGAAAGACCAGTATTCTCTTATAAACTTTCTATTATCCACTTCTGGTCTTTAATTTTCGTTTATATTTGGGCTGGACCTCACCACTTACAATACACTTCTCTACCAGCTTGGGCTCAAGCGTTAGGAACAGGATTCTCTGTTGCCCTTATCGCACCATCTTGGGGAGGTATGCTTAATGGTTTATTAACATTAAGAGGCGCTTGGGATAAAGTAAGAGAAAATCCTATACTTAAATTCTTCGTGGTAGCAGTTACTTGCTACGGTATGGCTACATTTGAAGGACCACTATTGGCAACTAAAACATTAAATAAAATTGGACACTTTACTGACTGGGTAATTGGTCACGTTCACATCGGTGCTTTAGGCTGGAACGGATTCATGGCGTTTGGTATGATTTACTACCTAGTTCCTATTATGTGGAGAACTAAACTATGGTCTGTAAAATTAGCTAACTGGCATTTCTGGTTAGGTACTTTAGGTATCATTCTATATGCTGTACCTATGTACATCTCTGGATTTACTCAAGGTTTAATGTGGAAACAATTTAACCCAGACGGAACTCTACTTTACAAAAACTGGTTAGATACTGTAACTGCAATTATCCCTTACTATTGGATGAGATTCTTTGGAGGTATCCTTTACCTATTAGGAGCTATTCTTATGGCAGTGAATGTTGTAGCTACTGTGAGAAAAGGTTCTTTCCAAAAAGAGGTACCTGCAGAAGCACCTGCACTTGCTAGAATTAGTGATGCAAGAAAAGAAGGTGAAACTGTTCACCTTTGGATTGAAAGAATGCCACTTTATTTAACTGTATTAGCATTTTTTGCACTAGCAGTTGGTGGTATCGTTGAAATTATCCCTACACTTACTGTTAAGGATAATGTACCTACTATTTCTTCTGTTAAACCTTACACTCCTCTAGAATTAGAAGGTAGAGATTTATATATCCGTGAAGGTTGTAACGCTTGTCACTCTCAAATGATTAGACCATTCCGTGACGAGGTAGTTAGATTTAACGGTAAAAACGGACAGTATTCAAAAGCTGGGGAATTCGTATATGACAGACCTTTCCTTTGGGGATCTAAGAGAACTGGTCCAGACTTACATAGAGAAGGTGGAAGAAACCCTGATTCTTGGCACTTTAAGCACATGCTAAACCCAAGAGCTACATCAGCAGGTTCTATAATGCCTCGTTACCCTTGGCTAATTGCTAATACATTAGATCGTTCTCAGACTAAAGATAAGTTAGAACTTATGAAGAATGTATTTAGCGTGCCTTACACTAAAGCTGAAATAGATACTGTAGATGCATGGATGGACAATCAAGCTAAAGGAATTGTAAGTAGAATTTATGCTGAAGCTGATGACGTTAAGAGAGCATTTGCTAAAAAACAGCAAGAAGAAGGAGCTGAGTTTGTTCCTCTTGAAAAGAGAGAGATTGTAGCACTTATTGCTTACCTACAAAGATTAGGTACTGATATTAAGACTACTGAAGTTAAAACAGCAAGTGTAAAATAAATTATATTATCACTAAAGGAGCATATAGTAATGATACCACAAAACTTTAAAGATATATTATCTAATACCGAAGGTACTGGATTTTACCAAAGTTTAGCACTCATATTATTTATCATATTTTTTATTGGAGTGGTATACTATGTTATGAGTAAACCTAAAAAGTTTTATCAAGACGAAGCTAATGCTCCTTTAGATGATGAAATACAAAACAGTTCTAAAAATTAAGAAATTATGAAACAAAGAACGCCCGTTTATGTGAACATTTTAGTAATACTTACAATATTATTTATTGTGTATTATATGTTCGTTCAAAATGCATCTTTTATTACTTCACCTTACTTTTGGGGAACGGTAGTTATTAGTGTCATTTTAGCAATGATACATGGTGCTATTGGAGATTTAATTGAAAATCAAAACTTCGCTAAACTTTCTGATGAGGCTAAGAAAGCTTACTTAGAAGAGAAGAAAATACCTTACTGGAAAAGACTTTGGGATAGTGCATTCAAAAAGCAATCTGCTTCTGAAGAAAAAGATATCATTATAGACCACGGTTTTGATGGTATTATGGAGTTAGATAACCAATTACCAAAATGGTGGTTAGGTCTTTTTTGGCTAGGATTTACATACTTAGTTGTTTATATTCTTGCTTTCTCTTTTACAGATTTTGCACACCCAGACAAAGAGTATGAGGTTGAGCATAAAGAGCAACTTGCAAGCATAGAACAGTGGATGAAAGACACTCCTCCTCCTACAATTGATAACGCAGTATATTCTGCAGACAATATTGCAGAAGGGGAAGAAATTTTCAAAACTAACTGTGTATCTTGCCACGGTGAGGGTGGTAAAGGTGGTATTGGTCCAAACCTTACTGATAAATATTGGATTAACCATACAGAACCTACTCTATTCAGAGAAGTATTTCATATGGTAGAAAACGGTTCTCCAAACAACCCTGCGATGCAAGCTTGGGGTAAAAATGGAGTTCTTACTGGATTTGATATTGAAAAGGTAGCAGCTTATGTTTACCATATCAATCAAGAAAAAGCTCCTATCACTCAATCCGAAGGAGGTGCTGCACCTCAAGGTGAAGAAGTGAAGTGGGAGAACTAGTACCATAAAATAAATTTTACATCAATATGGCTGATAAAGAAGTACAAGGCACAGGAGCCGTAATAGAAGCTACTACCTTCCGTGATTCTGTAGGAACCATGGATAATACGGGGAAAAGAAAATGGGTATACCCCAAGAAACCCAAAGGTAAGTTTACTGATTATAGGAACTATGTTAGTATTTTTTTATTAGCCATATTTTTTATTCTTCCGCTTATTAAAATAAACGGAAATCCATTTCTTCTAATAAATATCCTTGATAGGGAGTTCTTTATTGTGGGACAACCTTTTTATCCTCAGGATTTTTTCATTCTCGCTCTAGGAGCAGTCACTTCTATAGTGTTCATCATTCTATTTACCGTTGTTTTCGGAAGAATATTCTGCGGTTGGATTTGCCCACAAACCATTTTTATGGAAAATGTATTCCGTAAGATAGAATATTGGATTGAGGGCGACAGAAACAAGCAAATAAAACTAGACCAACAGCCTTGGAATTCTGAAAAAATAAGAAAAAGAGGGCTTAAATGGACAATCTATATCATTATTTCTTTGGTTGTAACTCATTTTATGTTCATGTACATTGTAGGTTACGAAGAGGTTTTTAGAATAATGAAAGAAGGTCCTATAAAATACCCTACCAACTTTTTGGTAATGCTACTTTTCACCGCAGCCTTTTATTTAGTATTCGCTTGGTTTAGAGAACAGGTATGTACACTTGTTTGTCCATACGGAAGACTACAAGGTGTTCTTATAGATAAGCAAACCATCAATGTTTACTACGATTTTAAGAGAGGTGAAAATCGTTCTAAATGGCGTAAGAATGAAGACAGAGCTGCCGAAGGTAAAGGAGACTGTATTGATTGTAACCAATGTGTAGTAGTATGTCCAACGGGAATAGATATTAGAAATGGACAACAATTAGAATGTATTAATTGTACGGCATGTATAGATGCTTGTAATGAAGTTATGGAAAAGGTGGGCTTACCTAAAGGGCTGATAAGATACGCTACCGAAAATGAAATAGAACAAGGTAGAAGGTTTAAATTCACCTCTAGAATGAAAGCTTACACTGCAGTTTTAATAGCATTGATGACTTTTGTATCGTTCCTTTTATACAATAGAGGAAGTATGGAGGCTAAATTTATTAAACCTGCTGGAAGTACATTCTTTATATCTGATAACGAAATTACCAACACTTACAATTACACCTTGCTTAATAAGTCTAGCAAGGACTATGTAGTAACCTTTAAAGTTTTAGAACCTGCTAATGGCGTTATAAAATATGGAGGTTCTAGCAAAATAGTATTAAAGAGAGATAAAATGGAAAAGGGAACGGTAAATATTAGCTTCCCTAAAAAAGAAATAAAACTTTCTAAACAGAATTTAGTAATTGGTGTCTATGATAAAGACGGCAAGTTACTCACTACTTTTGAAACTTATTTTGAAGGAGAATTTAATTTGCAATTTTAAATGAAAAATTTTAAGTTCACTTGGGCACATGGAGTTGTAGCTGCATTAGGCTCGTTTATACTATTTATTCTTTATCTCATATTTGTATTCTCTCATGGGCAGCAGAATTCTGAATTGGTTTCGGATAATTATTATGAAGATGAACTAGCCTACCAAAGTGTAATAGATGCTAAGAAAAATGCGTCTACGATTGAGAATGCTCCTAAATATCAGCAAACACCTCATGGAATAAATATCGTATTTCCTTCGGAGAATAATAATCAAAATACTAAAATAAAATTTGTTCTCTATAGAATAGATGACCAAAAGTTAGATGTAAAAAAGGACATGACTTTAGATGTTAATAATTCCTTTCTCATTCCTAAAAAGGTTTTAGTTCCAGGAGGCTATATTCTAAAACTAATGTGGACAAAAGATAACAAAGATTATCAAATAGACTACGACCTAGTATGGAAATAACTCTCATCATAGCAGCACTTACTTTGGGTTTCACAACAGGACTCCATTGTATTGGTATGTGCGGACCTATAGCTCTTTCTTTAGGACTTTCAAGAAAACAACAGGTTAACTTTCATCTTCAAAATATAACTTATCAATTAGGAAGAATTTTCACTTATTCTATATTGGGAATTTTACTAGGACTAATTGGCGAAGGCTTTCAGCTAGCTGGAGTTCAAGGTTGGCTTACCATTTTTGCAGGAATTATTTTAATCATAATGGCTCTTTTTTCTTTCGGAAACGGAGATTTTGCTTCTAGAATACCTTTTCTCTCGAAATTTTTATTAAAAATAAAACTCAACCTAGGAAAATTATTATCCAAAACCGATTATTCATCAAGGTTTTTAACAGGAGTGCTTAATGGTTTTTTACCATGTGGAATGGTTTATGTAGCCTTGGCAGCTTCTCTAGCAGCTGGTGGAGCTATACAAGGAGGATTATTTATGATGCTATTTGGACTAGGTACTTTCCCTTTTATGTTTGTTACTGTTTTATTAGGTAACATGCTTAATATAGCTACTAGAAATAAAATCCTAAAAATAATGCCTGTAGTAATGCTTATCTTGGGTGGGCTCTTTATACTAAGAGGTTTAGAGTTAGGAATCCCTTATTTATCACCAAAGAAAGAAGCTCTTAGCATAGAAAACAAAATGTCCCCTGAAAACAAGGGACATCATAGTTGTCATTAAAAGAGTGTATTTACCCTAAAGTCTTTCTACCTATACTCTTATAATAGAAACCTGTTCCTTCTACTTGTTCTAAGGCAAACATATTTCTACCATCAAAAATAGCTTTACCGTTCATTTTTTCTGCCATCAAATCAAAGTTAGGATTTTTAAATTCTGACCATTCCGTAGCTATCAATAAAGCATCAGCTCCTTCTAATGCAGAATACATATCACTTGCATAGGTTATTTTATCTCCCAGCACTTTTTTCACATTAGACTCTGCTATCGCATCATAAGCTGTAATTGTAGCTCCTTTTTCTAATAAAATTTTAATATTATCTAAAGAAGAAGCCTCTCTAATATCATCTGTATTCGCTTTAAAAGCCAAGCCCCAAAGTGCTATCTTTTTACATTTTAGATTCCCTCCAAAATATTTTTCTATTTCTGACACCAAAATAACTTTTTGATTTTGGTTTACATTTTCAGTCGCTTCTAATATTTGGAAATTAAAATCAGCTTCTTTACCAGATTTTATCAATGCCTTTACATCTTTAGGAAAGCAGCTACCACCATACCCAATACCAGGGAATAAGAAACGGTGTCCTATCCTATCATCACTGCCCATTCCTAGCCTTACCTTATCTACATCAGCTCCTACTCTTTCGCAGAAATTTGCGATTTCGTTCATAAAAGTAATTTTAACTGCTAAGAAAGAATTAGCTGCATACTTTGTAAGTTCCGAAGATTTTTCATCCATAAAAATAATCGGAACACCCGTATTGGTAAATGGCTGATATATTTTTGCCATAATCTCTCTCGCCTTTTCAGAAGAACTTCCCACCACTACTCTAGCAGGATTCATGGAGTCTTCCACCGCAAAACCTTCCCTAAGAAACTCTGGATTAGATACCACATCAAACGGTATTTGAGTCTTAGCAGCTATAGCACTTCTAACTTTATCTGCCGTTCCTACAGGCACTGTGGATTTATTAACAATAACTTTATATTCTGTAATAATATCGCCTATATCGTTAGCTACTTTAAGGACATAGGACAAATCTGCTGAGCCATCTTCCCCTGGAGGCGTTGGCAAAGCTAAATAAATCACTTCACTTTGGTCAACAGCTTCTTTTAAATTGGTAGTAAAAAATAATCTCTGTGCTTGAATGTTTCTCAAAAACATTTCCTCTAAATTAGGCTCATAAATAGGAACGATGCCTTTTTTCATTCCCTCAACCTTTTTCTCATCTATATCAACACAGTAAACTGTATTTCCTAGTTCTGCTAATGTTGTCCCTGTAACTAGTCCTACATAACCAGTACCTACTATAGTAATATTCATAAATATTATAATTTATGCCACAAAGATAACCAAAATATCAACATTATACTTTCATTTTCATCTCTCATACCCCAATACCTTCATCTTTACAAATAGATTTCTGTACAATAAACTTTCAATTTCTTTTTTCTCATTTAGCTAAAAACACTTACTTTTATCCAAATTTTTTCAAACTATGATTTTAAGCAGAATTTGGAGTGCTTTTATTTTAGTTGCCATCGTGGTAGCTGGTGCTAAGTATTTATTCTCTGATAATTATAAGGCTATTTATAATGATATGGTAGTAGGCAAAGGTGGCGACACCGTAAATATCACTACTAAACCAATTAACGAGTTTCACCCCAATGCTATAGAAAGTTTTCAAACTACGCCTGTTTTTATAAATAAAGGGATTCATTACGAATATCAACCTAACAGCAATAATGTTAAAGTTTACAGAATACAAGAGACCGATGGTGTAATAGGCACGAGCAAAACTGCCGTAGATATATGTATAGGTCTTATAGGTATTATGACGCTTTTTATGGGTTTTATGAGTATAGCCGAGAAAGCTGGGGGCATCAACTTATTAAGTAGAATGATACAACCTTTT
The DNA here is from genome assembly GCF_035666175.1 of Riemerella anatipestifer. Taxonomy (NCBI): domain Bacteria; kingdom Pseudomonadati; phylum Bacteroidota; class Flavobacteriia; order Flavobacteriales; family Weeksellaceae; genus Riemerella; species Riemerella anatipestifer. The sequence goes on along the minus strand of NZ_CP142016.1, from coordinate 1,863,376 downwards.
TTCTCTAAGCTCTTCCCAGAAGTTCCTAAAAACCACCCTGCTTTTGGGCATATGATGCTCAATTTTTCTGCCAATCTTTTAGGGCTAGATAATGCTGCCACTCCTTTTGGTCTTAAGGCGATGGATAGTCTACAGTCCCTAAATCCTGATAAGGATAAAGCCAGCAATGCTCAAATTATGTTTTTATGCTTGCACGCTAGTGGGCTTACCCTTATCCCTGTTTCTATTATTGCTATAAGAGCATCTATGGGCTCTGCCACACCTACGGATATATTCTTACCTTGTATGATAGCCACTTTTGCAGCCACTATGGCATCAATGATATTGGTTTCGATAAGACAAAAAATCAATTTACTTCAGCCTGTGGTATTGATGTATTTAGGTGGTATTTCTGCTGTTATAGCTGGATTGGTCTTATTTCTTGTTCAATTAAATAAAGAGGAGCTAGATAACTTTAGTAAAGTTTTAAGTAATGGTATTATCCTTCTGATATTCTTTGCCATTGTGCTTGGAGGTATTTATAAAAAAATCAACATTTTTGATGCTTTTGTAGAAGGAGCTAAAGAAGGCTTCTCGGTGTGTGTTAAAATCATACCTTATTTAGTAGGAATGCTCATTGCCATTTCCCTTTTAAGAACTTCGGGAGTATTCCACATCATTATAGATGGAATGAAATGGATTGCTGATATGGTAAGTCTAGACACTAGATTTGTAGATGGACTTCCTACCGCACTCATAAAACCACTTTCGGGCTCTGGAGCAAGAGGTATGATGGTAGATACGATGGCTACCTTCGGAGCTGACTCATTCCCTTCTAGATTGGCTGGAATTTTACAAGGAAGTTCTGACACCACTTTCTATGTTATTGCTGTTTATTTTGGAGCCGTGGGTATTAGAAATACTCGCTATACAGTTGGCACTATGCTTCTAGCAGACTTAGTAGGTATTATCACTTCTATTACATTAGCTTATTTATTTTTTGGATAAAATATGATTAAACAAATCCCTATAGAACGAATCTTATTTTTAGATATAGAAACTGTACCTCAAGAAGAAAGCTGGCAAAACCTCCCAACTGAAGAACAAAATCTTTGGGATAAAAAAACCTTACATCAACGCAAGGAAGAGATAACCGCAGAAGATTTCTATCATCAAAGGGCAGGCGTAATGGCAGAATTTGGAAAAATAATCTGTATTTCTGTAGGAATGATAGACCGAAACGAAACGCTTAAAATAAGAAGTTTCGCTGGGGATAACGAAAAAAAATTACTAGAAGAATTCGGAGCTATATTCAATAGCACTCGCCTTACTAATGTTATTCTATGTGCACACAACGGAAAAGAATTTGACTTCCCTTGGATTGCAAGAAGATTTTTAGTTAATGGTATGATACCTCCTTCCCCATTTCAGTTATTCGGAAAGAAACCTTGGGAAGTTCCACATTTAGATACTTTGGAGCTATGGAAATTCGGAGATTATAAAAGTTTTATATCACTGGAACTAATGGCTCATATTTTTGGCGTTCCTACTCCCAAAGACGATATAGATGGTTCTATGGTTGCCGAAATATATTATAAAGAAAAAGATTTACCTAGAATTATTAAATATTGTGAAAAAGATGTTTTAACTTTGGCGAATATTTTTAGAAAGTTAAGGCAAGAAGATTTATTGAGTTTGTCAGAAGACTAACGAATTATTTAGAGAAATGATGAAATATACAGACGAACAAATCGCAGAGATAGGAGAGGAAATCATAAAGACCCTCAAAACAGTCTATGACCCAGAAATACCTGTAGACATCTATGAATTAGGGCTAGTGTACGATGTTCAAATTTCAGATGAAGGCAAGGTGAAAGTAGTTATGACACTTACTACACCTAACTGCCCCGTAGCAGAATCTCTCCCTCAAGAAGTGAAAGAAAAGGTGAGCGAAGTAGAAGGCGTAAACGAGGTAGATTTAGAACTTACCTTTGAACCTTCGTGGACAAAAGATATGATGAGCGAGGAAGCTCGATTTGAGCTAGGTATGCTATAAAAAATAAACTTCGATAATATAAAAGCTCTTTCATGGAAAGAGCTTTATTGTTTAGTAAAACAAAATTTATCAGCACAAACATCTATCAAAAGCTATAGCACTCAAAATTTTACAGTTGTATTTTTTCAATTAAAAAAATATTCTTACCTTTGCAGACCCTTAGAGGGAAAATTATGTCTAATCATAAACGATAAATTGTGAATACATTAAGTTACAAGACAGTATCGGCAAACAAGGCTACCGCTAATAAAGAATGGGTTGTGGTAGATGCTGCCGGGCAACCATTAGGACGTCTAGCGTCTAAAGTTGCGAAGATTTTGAGAGGTAAGCACAAAACAAACTTTACTCCACATGTAGATTGCGGAGATAATGTAATTGTTTTGAATGCTGGGAAAGTAGAACTTTCTGGAAACAAGTGGGCAGATAAAACTTACATTTGGCACACAGGATACCCTGGTGGACAAAAGTCTATGACTGCAGAAGAGCTTAGAAAAAGAAATAGCCTAAGAATTTTAGAAAAATCTGTAAAAGGAATGCTTCCTAAAAACAGACTTGGTGCTGCTATTCTTAAAAACCTTTATCTATATGAAGGTACTGAGCACAAGCACGAAGCTCAACAGCCGAAAGTAATTAACATTAACGAATTAAAATAAGATATGTCTACAGTACACAAAATAGGAAGAAGAAAAACTTCTGTAGCTAGAGTTTATGTAAAACCTGGAGCAGGTAAAGTTACAGTAAACGGTAGAGATGTAAAAGACTACTTCAACACAGAAGTTCTTGTATATAAAGTAAACCAACCTTTCTTACTTACGGAAACTGCAGAGCAGTATGATGTTACTGTAAATGTTTTCGGTGGAGGTATTACTGGTCAAGCAGAAGCTATTAGACTTGGGGTTTCTCGTGCTTTATGCGAGATTAACGAAGAGTTTAGAGCTGTTCTTAAGCCACACGGTCTTCTTACTAGAGACGCTAGAATGGTGGAAAGAAAGAAACCAGGACAGAAGAAAGCTAGAAAGAAATTCCAATTCTCTAAGCGTTAATATTTTTGTGGCATGGCTCAGTTTTGTAATCAATTTTATTACAAAAACACAGTCTGCTACACAACAAATTAAAATTGCCCGTTATGTTTAGCATCCAAACATTTCTCCCATCTTAAGAAACAGTTGATTGCTCAAAAAAGCGGAAAGTAAACTAACAAACATTAAAACAATGGCAAAAGTAAATGTAAAAGACCTCTTAGAGGCAGGAGTACACTTCGGACATATGACGAGAAAGTGGAATCCTAACATGGCTCCATACATCTTTATGGAGAAAAATGGTATTCACATTATTGATTTACATAAAACAGCTGTAAAATTAGAAGAGGCTTGCTCTGCTTTAGAAAAAATAACTTCTGCAGGTAGAAAAGTTCTTTTCGTGGCAACTAAAAAACAAGCTAAAGAAGTGGTAGCTAAGCACGCTTCTGAGCTTAATATGCCTTACATCACTGAAAGATGGCCTGGAGGTATGCTAACTAACTTCGTTACTATCAGAAAAGCGGTTAAAAAAATGAACGCTATTGATAAAATGAAGAAAGATGGTACTTTCGAAACTTTATCTAAAAAAGAAAGATTGCAAGTTGATAGACAAAGAGCTAACCTAGAGAAGAACTTAGGTTCTATCGCTGACATGGTGCGTCTTCCTTCTGCTATCTTCGTAGTAGATATTATGAGAGAACACATTGCGGTTACAGAAGCTAAAAAACTAGGTATTCCTGTATTTGCTATCGTAGATACAAACTCTGACCCTAGAAAAGTAGACTATGTAATCCCAGGAAACGATGATGCTTCTAAGTCTATTGATATGATTTTAGGACAAGTTTCTGCAGCTATCAAAGAAGGATTAACTCAAAGAAAAGCTGAAAAAGAAAAGTCTAAAGAAGAAAAAGTTTCTGCTGAAAAAGATGCAGACTTTGATGCTTAATTAAGACTCTATCCAAAATAGAAACCACTTTTGACATTGTTCAAAGGTGGTTTTTCTTTTTAAATCATCCCAAAAAAGAATTTCGTTAATAATTTGTTAATATTTTTTTAAACTTTAAATAACCTCCTCTTCCTATTCATATCCCTAATTTAGCCACGAAAACTAAAGCTATAGGAAATGAAAAGAAATTTACAATTTGTCCTACTAATATCAACCGCAATATTTACTAAAGCTCAAGTAGGTACTCTATCCGGAAATATTAACGATAATTCTAAAATAGCACTTCCTGGTGCCAAACTAATCTTAACCCCTGGTAACTACCATACCATCTCTGACGACAATGGTAACTTTATTTTCCTAAATGTACCTGAAGGTAAATATACTCTTAGTGTAGATTATATAGGATATGGGGAACGTAAATACAACATCACTGTAGGTTCTAATAAAAATACCTATCAAAATATTATTTACGATAAAAAAATATCCAACATAAAGGAAGTTACTGTCATAGGTTTTTCTAGACAAAGCCAAGCTAGAGCACTCAATAAACAAAGAAATAATATGAATATATCTAATATTGTTTCTTCTGACCAAATTGGCAAATTCCCTGATGCTAATATCGGAGACGCTCTTAAAAGAATACCTGGGATTACTATGCAGAATGACCAAGGGGAGGCTCGTAACATCATTATAAGAGGTCTAGCTCCTGAACTTAATTCTGTAACACTTAATGGCAACAGAATTCCTTCTGCAGAAGGTGATAATAGAAATGTTCAAATGGATTTAATTCCATCTGATATGATACAAATGATAGAGGTTAATAAAACCCTAACACCAGACCAAGACGCTGATGCTATAGGAGGTTCCGTGGATTTAATTACAAAAACAGCATCTAATAAAGAAAGATTCTATTTTTCCACCGCCTCTGGATATAGCCCAATAAGAGATAAAGCTCTATTATCTAACAATTTTCTATATAGCAACAGATTTTTTAATGGGAAGCTAGGCTGGGTTTTGAACGGCTCTTATCATAACAACGATTATGGTTCGGATAATGTAGAAGCGGAATGGATAAAAGATAAGAAAGGAAGAGAGTACATCTCTCAAATGGATATAAGGAAATATGATGTTAAGAGAGAAAGAAAAAGTATTGGGTCTGATTTTGATATAAAAATAAATCCTAAAAACAACATCCGTCTTTCTGCTATGTACAACTGGCGTGATGATTGGGAAAACAGATACCGTCTAAGAATTAAAAGAATAGCTCCTCTAGAAAACCAACAAGGATTTGAAGGAAGAGAGGAAAGACAAACCAAAGGTGGTATCTTGAACAGACCTAATAATGGAGGAAGATTAGAAAGACAAATTATGCAAAACTACGCTTTAAAAGGCGACCATATATTAGGAAATAAAATTGATTTGGATTGGGGAATTTCCTATGCTAAGGCAGAAGAACAACGCCCAGATGAAAGATATATTTCCTTCTATACCGATAGAAAAAAAATGGTAAAATATAGTAATGATATTGGCTCAGATGCAGAACCACTATATACTAGCTCCACGCCACCTAGCCTATCCGATTATAAGTTTGATAAGTTATCCGAACAAAACTCTCATACCTTTGAAGAAGAAACTACTGGCAAATTCAACCTTAGATTCCCATTTTCAATCATAGAAAATCAAAAAGGAAGGTTAAGAATTGGAGGTAAGATGAGATTAAAATTCAAGAAAAGAGACGGCGAATATCATACTTTCACTCCTATAGATAATGCTATGAGTTCACTATCAGGAGCAGACAACATCTTTTTTAGCGGTGAAAACTGGAATCCTAATAGCAAATACACTCCTGGATATTTTGCTTCTAGAGACTTTCTAGGCAGATTGGATTTAAACAACCCTAACCTCTTTAATAAAAAGAGAAATCCATCTGAATATCTCACTTCAAACTATAACGCCAAAGAAGGCATCTACTCTGGGTACATAAGATGGGATCAGCATCTTAATGAACAAATCTCATTTATATTAGGTGTTAGAATGGAAAATACAAAAACCCATTATACAGGAAATATCGTACAAGATGAAAACAACCTAGAGGGTACAAGAACCGTTTCTAACAACTATATCAACTACCTACCAAACGCAAGTATTAAATATACGCCTACCAAAAATTTAGTTCTCAGAGGAGCTTACACCACCGCAATAGCAAGACCAAACTATTACAGGCTGTCTCCTTTTGTAAGTGTAATTCCTGAAGACAGAGATATTACCGCGGGAAACCCTAACCTAAAAGCCGCTTACTCTCACAATCTTGATGTTATGGGAGAATATTACTTTAAATCTGTAGGTTTAATTTCTATTGGCGGATTCTATAAAAAAATCAATCATTTTATTTATGATTATAGAGATTCACAATACTCGTACAATAAATTTTCTAACGATTTCCCAGACATCACTAATCAGCTAAATCAAACTGATATATATACCTTTATACAATCAAGAAATGGTGATGCTGTAAATGTCTATGGATTTGAAATTGCCTTCCAAAGACAACTTGACTTCTTACCTGGCTTCTTATCCAATCTAGGGATATACACCAATTATACCCATACCAAATCTTACGCAAAAGGCATCTATACAGATGAAGGAGTAATGAGAGAAGGACTTATGCTACCAGGTACAGCACCACATATGTTCAATGCATCCTTGTCATGGGAAAACAAAAAATTCCAAACCAGAGTATCGTTTAATCACACCTCAGCTTATTTAGATGAATTAGGCGATAATGATTTCTATGACCGCTATTACGACAAACAAAGTTTTCTAGACATAAATGCAACTTATGCTATTAAAGAATGGATGAGAGTTTTTGTAGAAGCTAATAATCTCACAAATCAACCTCTAAGATATTATCAAGGCATAAGTTCTAGAACAATGCAAATGGAATACTATAGACCACGCTATACCATGGGTCTTAAATTTGATTTTTAATTTTTATTAAATTGTAATTTAGCAAAATGAAAACTACAATCACAACAGCCGTATTAGCCTTATTATTATCTAGCCACCAATGTACATCTATATCCAAATCTACCGAAAGTAGAGTAAATGTTGTTAAGCCTAAAATCATTACTCAACAAGTAAAACACGATACAGACGACCCTGCCATTTGGATACACCCCGAAGATACGAGCAAAAGCCTAATTATAGGAACAGATAAAGACTCTGATGGAGGACTATTTGTTTTCAACCTAGATGGAGTTATCGTAAATAAAGTTACAGATATTAAACGACCAAACAATGTAGATATTGAATATGGTTTTAAACTAGGAGACCAAACAATAGATATTGCTCTTACAACCGAGCGAGAACGAAATCAAGTAAGAATATTTTCGCTACCGAGTATGAAAGAAGTTGGAGCATTCTCTGTTTTCGATGGTGAGGAACATCGTAGCCCAATGGGAATATCTATTTATAAAAATCCATCTACAGGCATTATGTATGCTATTGTAGGTAGAAAATCAGGACCAAAAGACAATTATCTTTGGCAATACAAATTGGTAGAAAAAAACGGTAAAATAACAGGAGAACTTGTAAGAAAGTTTGGGAAATATAGTGGCATTAAAGAAATAGAAGCCATAGCTGTAGATGACGAGCTGGGCTACATCTATTATTCTGATGAGCAATACGGCATACACCAATACTATGCAGACCCTGAAAAAGGGAACCAATCTGTAGCCGTTTTTGGACAAGGAGATTTCTTATCGGATATAGAAGGTATTTCCATTTATCCTACCTCATCTAATACTGGCTATATACTCGTTTCTAACCAACAGGCTGACACTTTTAATGTTTATAGAAGAGAAAAACCAACGACAGGGAAAATAGCAGAAATCCCAGTATCTACTAAAGAAAGTGATGGTTCTGAGGCTTCAGCTGTAAACTTTGGAGACAAATTTCCCAAAGGCATATTTGTAGCTATGAGTAATGGCAAAGTATTTCACATCTACGATTGGCGAGATATTGAGGAAAGAATTCTGCAAAAGGATATTAGAGAATAAACCATCGGTAATATACAATATAAACCCTTTATTTTAAATAGTTTTTTCATTGTAAATGGGCAGCTAACTCTTTTGTGGGAGTGAGCTGCCTTTTTTATTTCACTTCTTTTTATATAAAAAATAGTTTTGTCCTATAGGACGAATATTATACACAGTGTTAATAAGAAAAGGTGCAGATTGATGAACCTCTTTAATAGGATATTCTTTAAGTAAAGTATATTCTTTATCAAACTTTTCTTTTTGTGTAGCAGACATTCTATAAAGTCCATTTTCTCCAGCCTTTACGCCTATGGTTAGTATATAAGTAGGGTGATATTTATTAATTAGATTTATCCACGCATAATCAAAATTAGCTATCATTTCGTTAGTCATTTTTTTATCTACTAATCCTACCTCATCCCAAGTTTTAAGCCTTGTATAAAAAGGAATTTTGCCTGCAGGTTCTAAAACGATACTTTCATTTTTATTTGCACCCATTTTTTCTAAATCTTTCACCATTTGTATTCTTTGAGTATATTCCATATAACCAATACTCAGTGATTGCAAATACTGAAATGCTCCAAATCCTAAAAATAATATAGGCAATAACAATCGGCTGATTTTGTAACTCAGCAAATACCTTACTATAAAATACACTACAACGGCTGCCATAAATACTCTAGGCAACCAGTAATACCAATCAAAATGAGCCCTCAAAAACACAAATATGGTAATTTTTGTAACCGCGAATGTAAATATCATGAGCAATACTCTTCTTTTATTAGTATCAAATTCTCTTTGTACGACATATATTAAAAGTCCCACTGCAAATACAAAATAAAGATAAAATACAGCCATCATTAGAGTCCCTGATATTTTAAGATATCCTCCATAATAAGCTAATTGATGGAAAAAGGCTTTTATACTAAATTCAGCAGGTGCAGGGTAAGCTATTTTCTTAGCTACAATAGTGTGATTAACAATATCTCCAAAATACAAATAATTAAATAACAACACACTTCCCAATCCTAAGAGACCACCAAAAAAGAAATAAGGATTTATTTTACGAGTAAATATTAAAAGAAGTAATCCTAAAATCCCTAAAAATATTACCGTGTCTAGTCGCGTCCATATTAATAGAATAGGCAAAATGAAATATACTATATTTTTATTCTTAACAACAGCGTAGTATATAAAAATGGTATAAAGAAAAAATAGCAAGCCATACTCCATACCTAGTACAGAAGCAGTAATAGAAGGTGGTAATAGGTTGAGTAAAATTACAAACCAAAACAACTGTTTTCTTTCGGAAAAGAAAACTTTACCTAAAAAAATACTACCTAGTCCAAACAAAAACGAATTTACTAGTAGGATAACATAGACAAAATATTCCCCCGAAATAAGCTGAAAAAAAGCAGACAAAAACACATACAAATGCGTGGTAGATGCAGATATAGGCTCCTCTCCATTAAAACCTATCACACCATAATCTATAAGGTTTTGTGCTACATTCCAAGTGATAAACGCATCTTCTTGAATATGGTGTGTAAATAAAAAAGGTATTTTTATCAATAATGTTATAAGCAAGAGAAAAAAGTAAGAGCTGAAAAATGAATGGCTTTGTTTCATATTGAAAATCATTTACTTTGATTAAATAGATAGAATAATTAAAGCTTTAATTTTAAATGCACCGGAATATTTAAACCTACCCCCACATTAAACCCTTTTAAAGATTTATCATTAACTGTCTGATTAGGAATTTGGAAAGCGTATCCTGCGGTAAAATCTAGTATTCCAAAGAAACTAAGCCCTACCTTTGGAGCAAAATATTTAGTGGTAGTTTCTATACCTATTAGACCGTAATAAGAATGATTAAGCGTTTTATCTTCCTGAAAATTAAATAAAATATCTCCCTGCAATTTAGGAATTACCACAAACTTTCCGTTAGGACTACCCAACATAGCAGAAGCTCCCAATCGGTACATAATATTATCTTTCTTTAGAAATAAAAGTCTTCCTCCCACCTCTCCAAAACTAGCATTTTGATAATTATACCCTACAAATATCATCGGGTGTGTTGCCATTTTATTTTGGGCTTTGGCATAGAACAATCCAAACAAAACTAACACTAAAACTAATAAAATAGTTTTAGTTTTATTTATAAATATATTTTTCACTTCACAGTATTATTAGATACAAAAATACAGAAATTTAATTTGCTATAAAGATTCCATCAATCAAAATAAAAAACCACCTTAGGGTATTTCTCTAAGATGGTTTCGAATATATATTATTTAAAACTCGTTGTGCATTTTAAATAATACTGATTTTTAGATGATTTAATTTTCTTTGGAAGATAAATTTATTGATATATTGAATAACCGTTGCGGCGGTTATTTTACTGATTATCCTTGTTTTAAAGCCTTCAAAAGTTTTAGCATTGTTTCTTTTAATCATAAATTGGTCGCAAAGTTGAGAGAAAAATGTCTCAATTCGTTTTCGCTTTTTCTTGTACAATGAAAATTGAGGAATATAATCTTTCTGATTACTTCTCATTGGTGTATCTAATTTAATATTAGCATAGTTAAATAAATCTATTTGAACTTTTGCTGATAAATAGCCTCTATCTCCAATTAAAGTACAGTTTCGCATTTGCTCACCACTATCTTTTAAATAGTGGATGTCGTGAACGGATGCAGGGCTTATATCAAAATTCTTAATCACACCATTTAAAGAACATACTGCGTGTAGTTTATAGCCATAGAAATATAATTTCTGTGAAGCACAATAACCATATGTTGGTGAAGAATAGGATTGCTCTTTACAAATTTTTGAACGAGTAGAACGAGCGTTTTCACAAACTTTCATTGGCATGCTATCAACGATAAAAATATCTTCAAACTCATTGAACTCCATCGAAATACGCTGTCTAATTTGCTCTGTTTGTAGGGATAGTCTTCGTTTTCGCTTATTGTAAACACTTCTTTCAATTTTGTTTATCAGAGAGTTTGGCAATTTTCTAAATAACTGTAATTCGCTATCAATACTCAAGTATTCAGCAGTAATATTAAGACTTATGACTTCTAAATCGCTCATTTTAGGTGTTCTTCTCTGATAACTAATCAGTTGATTTTCTGAAAAAAGTCCTAAAACTTCCAAAATTCTTTCATATATTTGCTCTATGTTGTTCATTTATATCGTTTTATAGCAAAAACAATATACTGATTTTCAGTCTAATAAACAACTCTTGTTTTTTTCATTTCATAATGCACAACGGGTTGAGTATAATAAAAACATAGGATTATTAAATGAATCCCATGTATCTTCTGCTACAGGAACTAAAAAAAGGTACGAACATATTTCTAATGATTTTATTGTTCAGGGGGTTACAACTCCTTTTCATAGTGTAGATGTATTTAAAACAGTAGGTTCTCACTTATCTAACACAACAATTAACTCGTTTACGGCTGCAAATATTCATTCATTTATTGGGGGACAAGCCAATACTACTCCTACTGCAAAAGCCAGCTTTGCTATTAGAGCTTGGGCTCATAATTATGGAACTTCAGATGAAATCACAGCTATTCGTTCAGGAGTTGTAAACTACAATAATGCTAATGCTAAGGTTTTACGAGGAATTTATAACACTCTAAATACAAGAAATGCAACAGACATCTCAGCTCATTCTGTAAATCAGGCTAAAGGGATAGAGAATATTGTATCAGTAGCACCTAGTGGAACTGTAGAAGACTATCTTCTAGGGATAACAAATACTGTGGATATAAAGGAAAATGCAACAGTAAAAGGTAATGGGGTGAGAGGCATTATATCTTATCTTACCTTGAGGGAAAATGCAAAATCAGAAACGTTTTGTACAAATATTCTGTCTCGTCCTAATATTGCGACAAACACAACAATGGCCAATTTAGCAGAGTTTGGTAATTATACCGCAATAGCTGATGGTGCGTCTATTGGAGATTATATAGGATATCAATTTGTATCAACAGAGATTTCTGCCAAAGCAAATATCACCAATATGTATGGGATTAAGCTAGCCGATGTTAATAAAGCAACAGGAAGCAACTACGCCATTTATACAGGTTTAGGAACCGTTCGTTTTGGGGATAATGTGGGGATAGGTGTAAATGCTCCAGCAGAAAAATTAGAGGTTGCAGGTAATGTTAAGGCAACAGGCTTTATCGGTGCTAATGCAGCTATCTTCCCAGACTATGTGTTCCAAAAATATTACACAGGTACTTCTAGCTTAAAGGCAGATTATAGCTTTAAGACACTAAGCCAAGTAGAAGATTTTGTAAAAGCTAACGGACATTTGCCAGGGTATAAGTCCGCCGCAGAAATTAAAAAACAGGGTTATATAGACCTTATGGCAACTCAACTCACCAATGTGGAGAAGATAGAAGAACTTTATCTGCATAGTATAGAGCAAGATAAAGCTTTAAAAGTAAAAGATGCAAAAATTGCTGAATTAGAAAATGAGTTGAAATCTCAAAAAGAAAACTTTGAAGCTCGTTTACAGAAGCTAGAAGCCTTATTAGTAAAATAGTCTAACCTTTCCCCATTGTGATAGGTATCGCAATGGGGCTTTTTTATACTTCACAAAGTATTATAAACATCTAACACTAACATCAAAAATTTATACATTATGAACACTTTAAAAGCGTGGTTGCGTCCCAATCTACTCACCAAAGACGACCCTAACGATTTTGTAGTCGTACCTCTTCTAGGCGGTAGCCTTGGCATTACAGAAATCGTAAATGCTCTTAAAAAAGAGGGTATGGAGATACAAACCGAAACCGCAGTAGATATTATCACTCGTTTTAACCGTAAAGCCTCAGAGCTGGTACTCAATGGGTATAGTGTAAATACAGGGCTGGTGTATATGCGTCCTGCCATTAAGGGGGTGTTTTACGACAAGACTTGGGATAAAGAGAAACACTCGGTGTATGTAAATGTGAACCAAGGCACCGACCTAAGAAAAGCCGCTAATGATACCAAAGTAGAAATCCTTGGCGAGCAGTCCAGCCCAATGAGAGTGTTCAGCATTACTGACAAAGCCACAGGCAAAGCAGATGGCACCCTTACCAAAGGCAAAAACGCTGAACTCAAAGGCACTTATATTAAAATAGACGGCAATGACCCCAAAAATGGTATCGTCTTTAAAAACCTAGATACTCAACAAGAAGTGAAACTCTCAGCAGAGCATATTGTCCTTAACGAGCCGTCAAGGTTACTCATTCTCGTTCCTGCAGATTTGGAGGCGGGTAATTATGAACTCAGCATCACCACGCAAAGAAGTAGTGGCAACGCCCTACTCAAAGACCCTAGAACCGAGATTTTAGCAACACCTGTGGTGATAGGATAATGGTTTTAATAACATCAATAAAGCCCACCACTACAATTTAAGAGTGGTGGGCATTGTTATTCTGATAGCATAATCACAAACAGTCTGCCCAATGTCGAAACCTCCGACACGGTAATGTCTATCATTCCGATATTAACAAGTCGTACCATACGACATGATAAAGTGGTCTATCCTTATATAAAACATCGTAATACACATCAATAACCAACCTAGATATAAGGCATGATACTTATCAATCAGTTTTTTAGTTGCTTTAGCTTTATTTTCTCTAAAAAAAATTATCTTTGCTAAAACAAAAAAACAGATTTAATTTTCATATCAAAATGAAAGGGATTTTAAAAATCTATCACCCAGAAGAAACACTGAAATATCACTTCAGTAAAACCTATTGCAAATCGGTTCTTAGTAACGATAAAATCTTATTAGAGGTAAAACTCATCACCAGCGAGGATATGGATCATGTGGAAGACGACTCTTTACAATACCGTTTTCCTCAACTGGCACTTAATATTTCGGACTTCCCCATCGCATCAAAAGCTTTAGAAGGACAAACTTTCAATATCAATAATGAAGAAGAACTCTACGCCGAAATCAATTTATACGACGATGACGAAGCGGAACTTTTAGACAACCAACTTTCATTTAGCCTTAATGACGAAGGCGTTTTACAACTGGTATGGGAAGGCGAAGTTTCAGATTTTTACACTAATTCTGACGAGCCTCTTTCCTTTAAACTGAAATGCCATTTTAAGGAGGATTCTATAGAGATAGAGGATTAACAAAAGATAATTCATAACATCACAAACAAGTTGAGAAATTAGCCTAAGTAATATCTCAAGGCTTTTTTCGTTAGTATAACATAAATTTATTTTAAAAATGAACGACAGCATACAAATGGTATCTCAAACCACAAATACAGAAAAGCAAGTCTTTTCTCTATGGGAAATATTATTCGGAGGTGGCATCATCTCTAATGTGATTATGATAGCTATATTCTTACTAGGGATACTCGCTCTGTATATCTTTCTAGAACGCTACTTTTTTATTCGTAGAGCGGCTAAGACTGACCCTAACTTCCTTAATAATATTAAAGATTTCGTCTATGAAGGTAAAATAGACACGGCTATAGATTTGTGCAAGACCTCTAACACCCCTGAAGCTAGAATGATAGAGAAAGGGCTTAGCAGGATAGGTCGCCCTATAAGTGATATTAGCAATGCGATGCAAAGCCAAGGTAACCTAGAAGTGTCTAAACTTGAGAAAAACCTCAACTTATTAGCTTCTGCTTCTGGTGCCGCTCCTATGCTAGGCTTTTTAGGTACGGTAATCGGTATGATTATGGCGTTTTTTGAAATCTCTAATGTAACGGGAGCCGTAAGCCCTAAACTTTTAGCATCAGGTATTTATACCGCTATGGCAACCACTGCCGCAGGGCTTTTTGTGGGTATTCCAGCTTATTTCTTCTACAATATTCTCGTAACTAAAGTAGACCGTTTGGTGCTTAAAATACAAATTCATGCGGGGGAATTCCTAGATGCTATCAATAAGCCATTATAAACTAAAAATTTAATTTATGGAATTAAAACGCAGAAATAGAGCAAGTGCGGAGTTTAGTATGGCTTCTATGACGGATATTATTTTCCTCTTGCTGATATTTTTTATGATAACCTCCTCTGCTATTAGCCAAAGTGCTATCGAAGTGAAGTTACCACAAGCAGCAGAAGGCTCTCCTGCAGTACAAGACCCTGTTTCGGTTACCATTTCCCCAGAAGGTGACTATTTCGTAAACGATAAAGCTGTAAATAAGGAAACTCTAGAAACTACCCTTAATGCCTTATTGAAAAACGAAACCAAACCTTCTTTTACAATAAGAGCCGATGAAAATACGAGGCACAAAGATGTTGTTTTCGTAATGGAAATCGCCGAAAGAAACCGCTACAACATTGCTATTGCAACCGTACAAGAAAAGTAAACTTATGAGCCAAACCATAAATACATCGGAAAGAAAAGACCAAATCAAAAGTGCCATCATCACATTTTTGATTAGCCTTTTGGTATTCTTAGCTTTGTATTTTTATTCGTTTACTAGAGAACTTCCAAAGGAGGAAGTCGTAAGCACGATGCTCATCAATTTTGGAGACCAAAACGAGGGTAACCTGCCTGAAGAACCCCAAAACCAAGAGGGCAGTCTATCCGCCACCGAAGCACCTACACCAATACAAGAAATACAACCTACACCTGTAGAACCTCAGCCCAAAAAAGAAGTGGTAAAGGAGAAAATTATCACAGGGCAAAATACCAAAACAAGTGCTGAAAAGGTGGAAAAAGTAACCTCTAAACCTACAAAAGAAAGCACAGCAAACACCCAAAAGAAAGAAACCACGACACCTAAAAAAAGCAGTACCACTACACAAAATAAAACCGTGACCAACCAAGGTGATGGCAGAGGTAACGAGGCTATTGGCAACCTCATCAGAGGGCGAGGTGCCAACAAAGGAGCTCAAGGAAACTCCCAAAACACTTCCGGCAATTCAGGAGACCCACTAGGTGGCGATAGCAATGGCGATAGTAAAATCGGCATAGACCGAAAGTTAATCGGATTTATACCTGGAACTATGGGGCGTGGTGGTTCACAGCCGACCCACCAATGTTCTGCCTCAGGCACCATTAGCATCTCTTATGTGGTAGATAAAGCGGGCAATGTAATTTCGGCTAGACGAAGTGGCGGTATTACAGACCCTTGTGCCGTAAACACAACCATAGAGTGGGTAAAGAAATATGTGAAAGCCGAGAGAGCTAACACTTCTTCCACGGGCACTTACAAAATCACTTTCTAAAGCCAAATCAACAAAGGGATTTTTAGGATATAAGGAAATTCAAGATGAATAAACCCAATATAGTTATTATAGGAGGCGGAGCTTCGGGATTTTTTTCGGCAGCTAATATAGACACCTCAAAATATGATGTCTGCATACTAGAACAAAATGCAGAAGTTTTACAGAAAGTAAAAATATCAGGAGGCGGACGCTGTAATGTTACTCACGCTTGTTTTGATGCTAGAGATTTAGTTCAATTTTATCCACGAGGTCATAAGGAACTTAGAAGTGTTTTTAGTAAATTTCAACCTGGTGATACTATGGCTTGGTTTTCAGAACGAGGTATTTCGTTGAAGATTGAAGACGATAATAGAATCTTCCCAGAATCTAACCGCTCCCAAACTATTATCGACTGCTTATTTTCTTCTACCAAAGAGAAAAATATTGAAATCCATACCAAAACTACAGTAAAATCTATCTCTAAGCAAGACCATCAATATCTCATTATTACTAATGGTGAATCTTTCTTAGCAGATATTGTGATTTTCTGTACAGGTAGCTCTCCTAAAGCATTAAGGCTAATGGAAAGCTTAGGACATACTATTGTAAAGCCCGTCCCTTCTTTATTTACCTTTAACATCAAAGATGACTTACTAGAAGGGCTTTCAGGTACTAGCTTCCCATCAGCAGAAGTGAGAATACCAGAACTAAAATCCGAAGAAGCAGGAGCTTTACTTATTACCCATTGGGGACTTAGTGGACCTGCCATTTTAAAACTATCCGCTTGGGAGGCTAGAAGGCTAAATGACTTAAACTATAATTTTAGTATTGAAGTTAATTTCGTTGGAATTTCACCTAATGATGCTGAGACTCTTATCCAAGAATTTAAACAAAACCACCCAAAGAAAACATTAAGCCAAGGAAAACCTTTTGAGGTTACCAACCGTTTTTGGCAAAGTGTTTTAGAAGTTTCTTGTATCAACTCCGAAAAACAATGGGCTCACCTCTCCGCAAAAGAAACACAAACTATCATAGCAAACCTCTGTAAAAAGAAGCTTTCCGTGACAGGCAAATCTACATTTAAAGAAGAGTTTGTAACCGCTGGAGGCGTCTATCTAAAAGAAATTGATTTTAAAAATATGAAATCTAAAATACTTCCTAACTTCTACATTGCAGGAGAAGTTTTAGACATAGATGCCGTTACTGGAGGATTCAACTTTCAGGCTTGTTGGAGCGAAGCATGGCTCATCGCACAAGACCTTAATTCGATATAAAACTAAAAGAACCGAGAAAATACACATCTCGGTTCTTTTATTATCATTCTGTTCAATAGTTTTATCCTGTATAAGTATGTACACTATTCTGTGCGGTTGGCAGGTAATTAACTCCAAACCAACATACCAACAATAACAAAAATGCCACTATGATGATATAAAACGGCATTATGCCTTCTTCATTTTTAAACTTAAATCTGTAGTGAATATACACCAAATATCCTAACCAACTTATAAATGCCCAAGTTTCTTTAGGATCCCAAGTCCAATAATGTCCCCACGCTTCCTTTGCCCATAATGCTCCAAACAGAAGTCCTAATGTTAAAAAGCTATAACCTACATTTACCAACTGGTTCATCAGTTGCACCGTCTCTCCTACTTGCTCTTTTTTGTAATAACGGTAAAGCCCAAAAACAGCCACTAATGTCGCCATACCAAACATCGCATAAGCATATATATACACCACCACATGCGGAATAAACCAAACGCTATGTAAGGCAGGCATCAAAGTTTTATTGATGGTATCAGGGTTAAAATAGGTAATCAGAGTAAAAACTCCCGCCATTACGATAGCATAGTGCAAAATCCATTTTTGTTTGTATAAAAAATACAATACCCAACCTATTACCGAGATAAAAAAGGCATACCAAATTCTAGTTTCTGCTAAGGTACGCAAAGGTGGTCTCTCTAGGGTTATCCATAAATTGGAGATAAAATATCCTAAAACAATAATCCCCACCAAGTGAAGTCCTAATGCTAAATTAACCAAAGGTTTCTTTTTGAATAATAACAAAACCCCTAAGGTTACCCACAATATCAATAAAGAAAATACAATATAACTAAATACACTCCACATAACTACTTACGATTTTGAAATAAAAAACTAATAGTACCCAACATAAGTATAAAAATACCTATATACACCAACGGTAACCATGGGTCTAGCACCAATTCTAACACACTAATATCTGACCATCGCCCTAAGTTTTCGTTATAGCTCACTTGATAGATTTTCCAACCATTAACTTCCAGCGACTGATTAACCAATATTTTGCCTTCCTCTACTTTTGAACTTTCTTTTTGGTAAATTAAAACATCGGACTGGTATTTTTTAGCCTCTGGTGGCGACATTACCAAGGTTCTATTTTCACTTAGCTTGATAGCTTTAGGTGGAAACATAAAGTTTCCGCAAGAAATCCACTCTTCTTTTTGCTCTTGTGTTTTTTTATTTTTTACAATAACCTTAGCCGCATTAGTTGCTCCCCACATTGGATTTTTAGCGTAAGTATTCTCTCTAACAATAACTGCATTCTGTACATATTCTACCAGTTTCACTTCCCAATCTTCAAAAGTATGTTTTGCCCCTACTTTTTCTAACACAAAACCGTCTGGTTTAGACTTTGGTAGGGTTTCACCTTTTTCATCTATGAGAAATAGCTTGTTAGGATAAATCTCCATTTCAAACTTCTTGAGCTCAAGTGCTAGCGGCAACTCTACCACATGCCCATTCTCATCTACCGCTCTCCACTCGGGACGACCATCTTGCAAAGTCATTTTAAGTTTCGTAAGGTCGCCTTGACCTAAAACTCCAGCAAATAAAGCTAACCATAACCCAAAATGATTGAGTAAAAAAGTGATGTTTTTGGCTTGAAAAACCAAAGCCCTCTTGAGAATACTCAACCACAAATTGACCAATAGAATAAAGAAAATTAGGGCAAAATACCATGTAGTCGTAATCTGGTTAACCCCTAGCTTGTTAAGTGTATTATAATAAGTAGATTCTGGAGCTACATTAAATACGCCCAAACCTATACTCAAAAAGCCTAAAACAATAGTAGTTACAATAGCAAATGGTGAGCTATCTAATAAACTAATAATTTTCTTCTGCTTGAAAAAATAAAAAATAAGCGTCCATACCAATACAAAGCCTACACCAGCTCCTATATTATATGGAAACGAAACATACTGTTTAGGAATATTTCCTAAAAAATACTGAAGAAGAACTCCCAACGCTAACAACCCTAAATTGATAATTAAGGCATCTCTAAACTGAGTTCTACTAGTTAATGTATTTTCAAATTTCATATCAATTCTATCTATTTAACAAACATAAAAACTCCCACAACTTCAACTAGAAATGTGGGAGCTTAATATTATTAGTCTTATTTATCTTTTACCAGAACTCCCTTAGCTTTTGCTTTCTTCAACCATTCTGGAACTACGGTTTTCATAAACTGTGCTTTAGCAGCTGATTCTTTAGGTATATCTAAACCAATGAATTTTTGTGCTTTAGCTTTAGTACTTACATCTGGCATTACAAACTTACCACTAATATTTTTCTTGTTAGAAATATCATTCATCTTCGCTTCAGCTTGTACCGCTAGATAAAGACCATCACCCAAAATACGCTGAGATTCTAGTGGAGCGTGGAACGCCGCTCCGTGTGATGCAGTGATGAAGTCCCATCTCCATTGTGACTTTCTAATAAGGTCTAAAACTGGTTTCATCTCTTGTTCTGTAGCATTATTATCCCAAAGGAACTTAGCCATTAAGTGAACTTTTGCTAACTGCTTTTCTAATCTATTTCTAAGTTGGTATACCATATCTTGTCTTTCATACACATTCTGAGCAAGAGTAGTTTCTGACTCTCTATGACAAACCTGACAAGTATTATTGATATTAGCTAATGGACTAGAAATATGGTGGTCTGTATATTTAACCCCTCCTTCTGACTTATATGGCATATGGCAGTCCGCACAAGATACTCCTCTCTGGGCATGGATACCTAAATTATAAACTTCAAAATCTGGGTGCTGAGCTTTTAAAATAGGAGCTTTACTCAACTTATGTACAAAGTCCACATGTTTTGCATTATCATAATATTCCTCCATATTTTCTAGAGACATACCTTTATCCCAAGGGAAAGTAAGATATTTATTATCTCCTTTAAAGTAATACTCCACATGGCACTGTGCACAGACTAAAGAACGCATCTCTTGGTGTGTTGCCTTCTTAATATCTTTACCCATTCTTTGATAAGCCTCTACCAATGCAGGGCGAGTAATGGTTAAATTCATAGTCTTAGGGTCGTGACAGTCTGCACAACCGATAGGGTTTACCACATCGCTTCCAAGTTGAGACCACTTGGCTTTATAGAAGTTTTCTACTCCCATTTGGTTCATCATTCTTGGCACATCAGGGCTTTTACAAGTCCAACAAGTACCTGGTTGCACATCTGGATGATTGGCATCAGGAGCACCTGTTCTTAGAGTACCCACTACATCTTTCACTGAATAGAAATGCCCTCTAGGTGCTTTATAATCTTTTGCAAAAGCATATCCCGCCCAAAGGATTACCATTTCTGGTCTTTCTTCTAGCAAGTCATCAGCATTACTACTCATATGTTTAGATCTAAAAGTAGTGTCTGCCGTTTTTGCCCAAGATTCATACTCACGAGGATAAGAATCTCCCCAAATTTCATTTCTAGATTCAAAATCTTTAATATTATTATTAGCTTTAGAAAGATGCATAGACTCTGCCTTTCTCTGCATAATAGAATTAGCAAGCATCCCCAAACCAAAAATAACCACTCCTAAAATTCCTACAATTAACCAACTCTTGCGTTTCATAACTTTATGTATTATTATTTTTCTACTTGTTTGCTTTTTCTTTTGTCATTTTATTAAGCCACTCAGGCACTGGAGTTTCCGCCAAAGGCACTCTAGCATGAGGTGCAGAATTAAGCCCTCTTACATTACCATGTGGCACATCTCTATGGCACTCCCAACATAGTTTACCTTCGTCCTTATGAGCCATACTTGCTGTTACAGAGGCTGTACCCACCACACTATTCAAATCATTATGACAACGGATACAATTCTCCTGAACTACTGTTTCCCCTGGTTTTCTGATTTTAATCACCTGAGGCTCCATTCTTAGAGAATACATACTGGCATGTCTCATACCATCCATTGCTTTAAAATAGTACTTTCTGAAAACATTGTCGTGAGGCACATGACAATCATTACAATTAGTTACCCTACCATGAGAAGAGTGAAACCATGTAGAGTACTCCGGAGCCATAATATGGCAGTTTACACAGGCTTTAGGATCATCTGAAAGGTAAGAGTACGCTTTAGAAATGTAAAACACATACATAAATAACCCAAGTGCTACTCCTAACAGTACAGGAAATAACCATCTTTCCTTCCGTCTATTTGTTTTAGACTTACCTTCATAGTTTTCTCTCTTCATCATAGGGATCTATTTTTAAATTACTAGACAAAGGTAAATAGTATTAAATATTTCTTCCTAATAAAACCACCTAATAATTATCATATTTTTAAAAATTAACCTTGATTAAATGATAAATATTAACTGATAAATATCATTATGACAAATATCACAACAAAATACACTTATTAGAAACTGATTTGATACTAATTTTGTCTAGCATTTGAATTATTAACTTAATAATAAATATTATGAAAACTTATTATTTACCTTTATTGAGTATTTTTCTATTATCTCATTCTCAAATATTAGCTCAGGATTCTTCAAACAAAGACAATACTTTCGACATGTCCTTGCAAATTCGTCCAAGAACCGAGTACAGAAACGGAGCCTACACTCCATTAAACCAAGGCGAGCAGAATGCTTTTCTCACACACAACAGAACAAGACTGAGCATGAATTACTCTAACAAAGACTTATTAAAGGTAAAATTCTCAGTACAAAACATCAATATTTGGGGGCAAGCTAACCAAGTACAGACCGTTGATCCTACCGGAGGAATGTCTATCTACGAAGCATATGCAGACTTAAAGTTATCTGAAAATCTAAGAACTAGAGTAGGACGCCAAATGATAGCTCTAGATGATGATAGAATTTTCGGAAGCCTCGACTGGCACCCTGCAGGAAGAAGCCACGACGCTTTAGCCGTAGAATGGAATAAAAACAATACCAGCGTTATTACTTATGCCGCTTTTAACCAGAATTATAAAAACAACAATCTTAATGTAAATAATCCAATAGGTCAATTTTTCACCCCTACAGATGCGCAGCCATACCAGCACCTTCAGTTGATTCATTTTAAACATCAACTATCTAAAACTTCTTATTTTTCAATATTGTTAAATAACCTAGGCTACCGAAACGATTTATTACCTGATGCCAAAACACATAACTTACAAACTTTGGGTATGAATTATTTTGGTAAGAAAAACGCTTGGAACGGACATTTCTCATCTTATTATCAAATGGGAAAAAACGCTCAGGGTACTAAAAAATCTGCCTATTTACTTTCTGGTTCATTAGGTTATCAAGTTGCAAAACCTCTCAACATCAGCATTGGAGCAGATTATCTCTCTGGCGATGATACCAACAAAACCGATAACATTTCTAACTCATTCGACCCACTTTACGGGACTCACCATAAATTCTATGGTTTCATGGATTATTTTTATGTAGGGAACGCTCATAAAAATGTAGGATTGTTAGACACCCATGTTAAGCTATCTGCAAAGGTTAGCCCGTCACTAAATCTAGGATTAAATACCCATTTATTCTATTCTGGCGCTAACATTTACAATAATGATAAAAAGCTATCCTCTTACCTTGGTAATGAATGGGATTTCACTTTTGGATATAATGTGATGCCTAATGTAAGTATTGTAGGTGGTTATTCTTTCTTCCTAAACACAGAATCATTGAGATATCTTAAAAATAAAAGCACAGCTAATCCTTATCAAGATTGGTTCTGGGTGAGTTTAAATGTAAATCCTCAGATTTTAAAAACTAAATTTTAAGTCAAAATAAAACTTAATACAATCCACAAAAAGGGAGCCCTAATATTAGGGCTCCTTTTTTTTACTTAACATGATTTTACATCTTATTTCTTAATAAATTTAGAAAAATGTTTATACTAAAATACTATTCTGAACCCGTTGTGCATTATGAAATGAAAAAAACAAGAGTTGTTTATTAGACTGAAAATAAGTATATTGTTTTTGCTATAAAACGATATAAATGAACAACTTAGAGCAAATATATGAAAGAATTTTGGAAGTTTTAGGACTTTTTTCAGAAAATCAACTGATTAGTTATCAGAGAAGAACACCTAAAATGAGCGATTTAGAAGTCATAAGTCTTAATATTACTGCTGAATACTTGAGTATTGATAGCGAATTACAGTTATTTAGAAAATTGCCAAACTCTCTGATAAACAAAATTGAAAGAAGTGTTTACAATAAGCGAAAACGAAGACTATCCCTACAAACAGAGCAAATTAGACAGCGTATTTCGATGGAGTTCAATGAGTTTGAAGATATTTTTATCGTTGATAGCATGCCAATGAAAGTTTGTGAAAACGCTCGTTCTACTCGTTCAAAAATTTGTAAAGAGCAATCCTATTCTTCACCAACATATGGTTATTGTGCTTCACAGAAATTATATTTCTATGGCTATAAACTACACGCAGTATGTTCTTTAAATGGTGTGATTAAGAATTTTGATATAAGCCCTGCATCCGTTCACGACATCCACTATTTAAAAGATAGTGGTGAGCAAATGCGAAACTGTACTTTAATTGGAGATAGAGGCTATTTATCAGCAAAAGTTCAAATAGATTTATTTAACTATGCTAATATTAAATTAGATACACCAATGAGAAGTAATCAGAAAGATTATATTCCTCAATTTTCATTGTACAAGAAAAAGCGAAAACGAATTGAGACATTTTTCTCTCAACTTTGCGACCAATTTATGATTAAAGAAACTATGCTAAAACTTTTGAAGGCTTTAAAACAAGGATAATCAGTAAAATAACCGCCGCAACGGTTATTCAATATATCAATAAATTTATCTTCCAAAGAAAATTAAATCATCTAAAAATCAGTATTATTTAAAATGCACAACGAGTTATTCTGAACATACTATCTAATTAATGTCATATTTTATCTTTAAAAATAAGTTTCACACAAAATATTTATCATCATTTTTCTCTATTTTTGCTACATAAATGAGCTCACTAAAAACACTTAACCCTTATTTTTGGAAACACAAGAAACTTCTTTCTTGGGGGATTTTTTTCATTATAGCAAGTAACTTTTTTGCCATCTACCAAATTCAGTTTATAGGCAAAACTGTGGATATTATTCAAGAGGTCATATCTCAAAAAGACACTACCCAAGAGGTTCTTTTTCGCACACTTTTAATTAACGGAAATATCATCATAGGAGCCTCTGTACTGTCTGGCATATTTAGATTTATGATGAGACAAACCATTATTGTGGCGTCTAGAAAAATAGAATATGAGCTAAAAAATAATATCTACCAACAGTATGAAAAATTATCTTTAACTCAATACAAATCTACCACTATAGGAGATTTGCTTAATCGACTAAGTGAAGATGTCGTTGCAGTAAGAATGTATCTAGGTCCTGGGATTATGTATGTCATCAACTTGGTGATACTACTCATTATCACAAGTGTATATATGTTCCAAACTAATCTACAAATGACTCTTTGGACTCTTCTTCCCTTACCTATACTTTCATTCACTATTTATAAAGTAAGTTCTATTATCAATAAAAAGTCTAAAATCATGCAGAAAAGCCAATCTGCTATTTCTACATTTGTACAGGACAGCTTTTCTGGTATTAGAGTCATAAAGTTTTTCAATAAGGAAAAGTACATTCAACAGAATCACAATACTAAGGTAAAACATTATCAAGAAAAAGCTCTAGATCTTGCCAAAACAGAAGCCTATTTTTTCACGATAATATTACTAGTCATTGGTTTACTCAATATTATTATACTATACATTGGAGGACAAAAATACATAAAAGGAGAAATGAGCATAGGTGCCATTGCAGATTTCTTTATGTATATCAATATCCTTATATGGCCTTTTTCTCTAGTAGGCTGGGTAACCTCAGTAAACCAAAGAGCTGCCGCCTCTATGCAAAGACTTAATGAGTTCCTTGACAAAAAATCTGAGATTACTAATAAAAATAAAAATCATTATAGTATAAAAGGAGATATAGAATTTCGTAATGTGAGTTACACATACCCTAATACGGGTATTAAAGCACTAAATAATATTAGCTTTAAAATAAAAGCAGGAGAATCTCTTGCCATTATGGGGAAAACAGGCACAGGAAAATCCACCATAGCTCTTCTTCTTTGCCGATTGATAGACCCAGACGAAGGAGATATTTTCATAGATGGTATCAATTTAAAAGAACACAATCTAGAGGTTTACAGAAATGCTTTAGGCTACATTCCACAAGAAAGTTACTTGTTTTCTGACACCATCGAGAATAATATAGGCTTTGCCATAGACAATCCCAGCATAGAAACCGTTGAAGAATACGCTAAAAAAGCCGATATTCATAAAAATATCATTGAATTTAAAGACCAATATCAAACTATGGTAGGAGAAAGAGGTGTAATGCTATCTGGAGGGCAAAAACAAAGAATTTGCATCGCTAGAGCCCTTATAAAGAAGCCTACCATACTTATATTTGATGATAGCCTTTCTGCACTAGACACAGAAACTGAAGAAAACATTCTAAAAAATCTAGAAAACCTAGAAACGGAGTGTACCAGAATCATTATCACCCATCGTACATCTAGTGCTAAAAATGCACATCACACATTACATCTTTCCCCGAGCAACTAATTTTCAATATCTTATGTTACTTTTTGACACTCTCAAAAAAGAGAAAAAACTTTATAAAAGTAGATACAAAAACACATAAAATACTGATTAACAAAAAGTAAAACATAAAATTAAAGTTTTTAAATAATCCTTTGATGATTAGCAGATTTATTTTATATTTGTTACCTAAGATTTCTAAAAAATAGATGAAATGAGTGATTACAAGGAAAAACGAAATGAAAATGAAATTTTCACTAGAGTGTTAAAAGCAGGAAGAAGAACCTATTTCTTTGATGTTCGTGAGACGAAAGCAGGAGACTATTATCTTACCATTACCGAAAGTAAGAAACACTTCCAAGACGGAGGCGAGGCCACATTCGAAAAGCATAAGATTTACCTTTATAAAGAGGATTTCAAAAACTTTTCTGAAATGTTTGATGAAGCGTCAGAGTTTATTATTAGTGAAAAAGGAGAGGATGTAATCTCTGAAAAACACGATAAAGATTTCAAAGGAAGAAATTACACCTTAGACAACCACGAAGAGATTTAAAAATATAAACTTCATAAAAACAAAAAAACATCTACTTATGTAGATGTTTTTTGTTAGGGTGACTGACCGGGATCGAACCGGCGACCTTCAGGACCACAATCTGACGCTCTAACCAACTGAGCTACAATCACCATTTTGTGGGTGCAAATATAGAAATATTTTATCTATTTACAAAATTATTGAATCAAAATTTTTAAAAGCTATCAGTTTTTCAGAAGTAAATCCTTCCGCGTAAGACACTCCAGACAACCTCCCTAAATCCTGAGCTCTATAAGTAAGACTTTCTAGAAAATCTTTAGTAGAGATTGGAGTCATTGGTTCTTCCGAATTAGGATTATAAAATTGCGTTTCGTATGCTAAACAAGCCTCAATCTTTTTATCCATAAAATCAGATATATCTACCACAAAATCAGGCTTTATAGACTTCCATTGTATATAGTTAAAGATATGCTTAGGTCTCCACACTGGCTGAGTTTCACCAGCATCCACCGTTTCAATTTT
The DNA here is from genome assembly GCF_035666175.1 of Riemerella anatipestifer. Taxonomy (NCBI): domain Bacteria; kingdom Pseudomonadati; phylum Bacteroidota; class Flavobacteriia; order Flavobacteriales; family Weeksellaceae; genus Riemerella; species Riemerella anatipestifer. The sequence continues at coordinate 1,836,153 of NZ_CP142016.1, read as the reverse complement.
AATAAGACCTGATAAAAAACAAGCATCTGAAACCAATTTAGCCGCTTTTGCATGATCTGGATGACGGTCATCTATTGCATTTGCAAAAATAATTTCAGGCTGATATTTCCTCACCATCTTTACAATACGCATTTGATACTCCTCTGTATTACTAAGAAAACCATCTTTCATACCCAAATTTTCTCGTGCCACAACTCCTAAAATATTTGACGCTCTTTTAGCTTCTTTTGCTCTAGTTTCATTTGTCCCTCTCGTACCTAATTCTCCTTCTGTTAAATCTACTATCGCTACTTTTTTACCTTGAGAAATAAACTTGGCTAAAGTTCCACCGCACCCTAGCTCAACATCATCAGGATGTGCTCCAATGGCTAAAATATCTACTTTCATATTACAAATATAAGGTTTTTTATTCTAAAAAAATAAGAGCTTCTTAATAAATTAAGAAACTCTTATTTATAATCAATTAAATATTAAAAAACACTAATTATTGGCTAAGTAATTTCAATAAATTTTGAGCATCTTTATACTCAGGATTTAGCTGAACAGATTTCAATGCGTATTCTTTAGCCTTCTCTTTATTTTTATCTTTTTCTAAATAAGCTACTGCGAAATAAGCATAAGAAAGGGTTTCTTTACCTTGCATTTGTTCCTCTGCAGGTTTCTTATTCATATTATCTATATAAGTCTGATAAGAAACTTTAGCTAACTCATTATTACCCGCTTGTTGATACGCATACCCTTGGCTATAATAAGCTGGAGCCCAGTCAGGAATTAAATCTATCATGTTCTGCCAAGTATAAGCTGCCCCATTCCAGTTTTTAGCCTCTTGATAAGCCATCGCTAACTTATAAATATTGTCTGTATTTTTAGGGTCTGCAGCAACGGTTTTCTTCAATGCTTCTATTTCTGGATTAGTAGGACCTGCTTCTGCTGCTTTTTTAAGATCAACTCCTCCTGCCATAATTTTAGCCAACTCTGCATCCCATTGCATAGTTTCATCTTTTGCTGCCTTCGCGATTGCTATTTTTTCGCTAGACATTTTCATAAGATTAGCCTTTGTTGACTCATCCTGTGCTTTTTGGGATTGCCCTGCGTAGATTAACCCTAATAAACCTTGGTCTGCAGGCAGTACTCTAGACACATCTGCCTTAGAAATAAATGTATCTAGATTTTGTTTAGCCTCATCATACTTTTGCTCTCCATATAAAAGATAAGCATTGAGCTTGTACTTAATAACATCTTCAACTTTATTAAAAACCTTATCTAAAACTTCTCTAGATTCTGTATAGTTTCCATTTGCAAAATAAAGCTTGGATACCTCTAACATCGTTACAGGGTCTTCATCAGCATATTTAAGATAATTCAACAAATTACTTGCCGCCGCATCATGCTTTTGATATCTGATGTTATAATTAGCAAGAGCCTTATATGCTGGAGCATAGGTAGGGTCTACCGCTATAGCTTTGTTAAGGTTATCCGTTGCTAATTGCCACTGATTAGCAGCCATCCACAAAGTCGCCATTCTAGTAAATACAGATGCTTTATTTCTAGCTACTACCGCTGCTTTATCATAAGCAGACATCGCTTTACCAGCATCTTTTTTAAGACGATAAGCATCGCCTAAAGAATAATAATAATTAGCAGGCACATTACCTTTCTTTTCTGCTTTTTCTATAGCCTGGCTAATAAATTCTACAGCTAAATCTGGAGCATTATTATTCTCAAACATTGTAAGAGCCTCACCTGCTCTAAATAATACCTCAGGATCTTTTCCTTTAGAATCATTTACAATTTCCTGTATTTCGTTAATTGCAGATTTATTTCCCTTTCCTAACTTAATAGAAGCCAAGCCTATTCTATCTAAATATGCTTTTTTATCTAAAGCCAAACCTTTATCAAAGTATTCTTTAGCTTTATCAAAATTAGGTTCGTATTGAGTTAAGTAAATGTTTCCTAAATAAAAATAATTTTCCGCAGAAGGAGATTTCTGAAGTAACTGATTGAACACCTCTTTAGCTTTTGCATATTTATGAGCATCCATATTCTGGAGACCTTCTTCTACTGTTTGTGCACCTGCAAAACCGAACATAAAAGCGGCTGCAGCACCTAATACCATTTTCTTTGTCATTTTTATATTTTTCATTTTTAAGGTTATTTATAATTTGGCTTACTTTATTATAAACAACTATCAAGCCATTTTTAAAGTAAAGAGTTGCTAATATAAGAATTTTATCTCATTTGAACTTCTCTTTTATAGATATTGTAAGGCTGTAACCCCTGCTTAGAAACCACTATTTGACCTATTTGAGTACAAGAAAATCTTATAAATCCGTTTCCCACTCCAAAAAAACCTTCATTTGTCAAGAAGTAAAGAATCCTTGAGAACGGATACTCCATATTCCTTATATTTGAAAGTTCAGGCTTATATATTTTACCTTTATCATCCATTACTGGTAGTACTTTCACTTTCTCTCTTAACGCTATAGCTTCTGGAGAAAACTCTCTGCTTATCGTATTAAGACTTATAACCCCTATTTTATTATTAAATTTATCTATACTGTTTACAATATTTTCATTCCCTTTAATAATAGAATACTTTAAAGCCGAAGGTTTAACCTGAAATTTCTGTGCTATAAAATTAAGATTACTTGCATTAGCTCCATCAAATATGAGGTTCTTATCATCAGAGTTAAGCATTTCTTTAATTTCAGAAACTTTGATATGCTCTCTACTTGAATTTTTAGGAACAACAAATACTACCGCATCTCCCGCAAATTTAGCTGGATTATATTCCAAATCCACCTTTTCTTTATAAACTTCTTTTTCTTTTTTTGTAAGCTCTCTAGACATCACTATCACTCTAGCATTACCGTCCAGCAAGTCTATAAAAGCCGAATCTTCTTTTTTATAAACAACATCTAGCTTAGCCTCTGGATAGAACGCCATATATCTTTCTGCCAAAGCCTCCGTTACATTTTTAAACGAAGGGTCTGCCACCACCTGAATTTCTCCTTTTTGAGGGTTTTCTGCCTCTTTACCCTTCTTACAAGAGAATAAAGAAATAAGAAGAAATAAGAAGTAAACTACTCTCTTTTTATACATCTTTTTTACTTTCTTTTATGTTATGGATTGCTCTAATGACTCTAAAGACACCATAAATTATCATCAAAATACCTAACGGATAGGCAACATAATCATCTAACTGAATTACAAAAAATTTATACACTAGTACCACAACACCTAAAGTAAGGTACATAACACCTGCCAAAATAGATAAATAATTAAACATAGCAACAAATATAACAAAAAAGAGAAGCCTTAAAGCTTCTCTTATAATAATTTTAACAGAATTTTAATACTCAAAATTCATTGCCACTGGCATTCTAAATCTTGAACGAACTGGCTCCCCATTTACTTTACCAGGGGTCCATTTCTTTCTAATAGATTTTACAGCTCTTTCTGCCTCTCTGTTAAATGTAGAATTAGAACCTGTAACTTTTACCTGAGAAAGCGAACCATCTCTCTCTACCACGAAAGTAACCTCAGCTTTTAAAGTACCTTCATCACCTTCCATTACCGAAGTATCAAAAGATTCTTGGAAAGCACTTCTAAATCCGTTAAGACCTCCGCCTGAGAACTCCGCTTCTTGGTCTACCGTTGTATATACTTCAGTAGTACTCACTTGAGGCTTTACCTCTACCGTTGTTCCTTTTCCTGTAGAAGGTGGTGGCGGTGGTGGTGAATAAGACGGTTTTTTAACACCCTCTTGATTTACTAAACCTGTAGTAGTTTCTAACTGTTTAGATATTGGTGGCGGTGGAGTTTCCACTTTAGGAGCTTTTACCGGCTCAGGAACCACATTCTGAATAATTTCAACCTTTTCCTCTTCTACCTTCGGTGGAGGTGGTGGAGGTGGTTCCTCCTCTTTAGGTTGTTCTATAATCTGTTCTTCTTCTGGAAGAATTTCTATAAGATTAGCCTCTACTTCTTGTTTAGGCGGAGCCGTTAACTGTTTAATTTTCATAACAATAAACGGAGTAGCCGCAGCTAAACAGAACAAAGTAGTACCTATAATCATAGACCTTGTAAGAATACTCTTATAGCTCTGTCTTAAATCATAAGCACCATAGGCCTTATTTCTGTTTTCAAATACAATCTCATCCAAACTTGGATTGTACCCTAAATTTTCATTTGACATATAAAATATGAATTTTAAGGGTTAATATTATTTTGCAGTTCCTACTTTCTTCTCATAAACAGCTTTTTCCCAGTCTTTAATATCGGTTACCCCATATTGCTCACTTTTGGTGACAGCCATTTCGTCAAGAACATCTACAAAATTCTTGTACACTGCATCATCCGTTGGCTTGATAATAACTGTAAATTTAGTTACATCTTTAGCCCTCTTCTTAGCATCTTCTATTACTTTTGTAATCCCATCTTTATCATAGGTTGTCTCCTGAAGTGTACCTTCATTAAGACCATCTTTATCCGTTTGATGATAAAAAATCTTATTATCCTTACCTATAATCAAAGACATAGAGTTGCTCAAATCAATCTCCGTAGGAGGTGGTTTAGGAGCATCTTTCTTAGGTTTCGCAGGAAGACCTAAATCCATCACATTTGGTTTACTAAAAGTAGTGGTAAACATAAAGAATGTAATGAGTAGAAAACCTAAGTCTACCATCGGAGTCATATCCACTCTAGTGGACTGCTTCTTGGAACGGACTTTGCCGCCCTTTTCGCCCTTATCCTGTACTTGTACTTCTGCCATTTCTATTCTATTTACCTCCCTCTTGGGTAGTGATTAACCAAAACTTGTAAAACTCAATATCTCTCAGTCCTTCAAATAAATCTTTTACTTTTGGATAGTTTGTATTACCATCTCCTTTGATGGCTAACTTATAGTCAGGGTTTATTTTTAAACTCTGCTCTACCCAATCAATAACTTGTTTATTTGTACTGTCCATAGGTATTCCCGTAGGACTCTTAAACGCTTTCTGCTCATCTTCTGATAAGTTTAAGTAACTTTTCAACTGTGTCATAGGCACACCTATTGCTTGCACTTTTGTGAACGCTACTTTTTCCTTATCGGTAAAAGAAAGTCCGTACTTCTGCCCCATGTTGTCTAGAAGCTGAATTCTTTCAGTTCCGTTTTCCACAGGTTGGAAGTAAAATTTTCCATCTGGTGTTACATTTACCGTCATTAGACTGGCATCTGGTAACAACTTTTCAGATATAGAAGATGGCGGTTTTATCTGCTCTACATCAGGCTTTTTAAACTGTGTAGTCAAGATAAAGAAGGTAAGTAGTAGGAACGCAACATCACACATCGCTGTCATATCCGTTACTACACCATGTCTTTTTGGTTTGACTCTCGCCATATTATTAACTCTTTTTTATTTATTAAACTTCTTTTTTATTAGAGCTTCGCTAAAATTATTGTTTAGCAGAAGCTCTAAATTTCTTTTTTCAGAATCTAACTTATTAGTTGAACTCAGCAAAAGACTGCTGAATAGACATACCAATCTCGTCTATCTTATAAGTTAATCCGTCTATCTTAGATGTAAAGAAGTTGTAAAGGATAATTGCAATAGCTGATGTACCGATACCTAAAGCCGTGTTAATCAAGGCTTCTGAGATACCAATAGATAAAGCCGCAGCATCTGGAGTACCACCACCAGAACCTAAAGCGAAGAACGCCTTAATCATACCTATTACCGTACCTAAAAGTGCTACTAATGTTGCTACTGTACCTAATGTAGAAAGAATCATCATATTTTTCTCTAACATAGGCATCTCTAATGTTGTAGCTTCTTCTAAAGCTTTAGTTAATGCAACCATTTTCTTCTCTTTATCCATAGAGCTATCGTTAGCCAATGCCTTATATGTAACTAGTCCTTCTTTCACTACATTACCTACAGAACCTTGTTGAGCATCACACTTCTCAATAGCTTCATCAATTTTATTCTGATTAAGAAGACCTCTTATTTCAAGTACAAATTTGTCAAGATTTCCTTTTCCTTGAGCCTTTTTAATAACGAAGAAACGCTCAAAAGAGAAAACGATTACTGTAATCATAAATAAAATTAGGATATGTACCACTGGACCTCCCATGTAGATAATCCCCATGAAAGACTCTGGATGCAACTCCTTAGATGGTATATCTGCAAAAGCTACAGACGCTTGTCCTGCAATCCTTGCATCTTCTTTAAAGTTACCTGGGTTACCTAATATAAAGATGTAAATACTTAACGCAATTACATACAAAATAGGTAGTACTACAGCTGGGTTAAGCCCACTCTTCTGTCTAGCAATTACTTGCTCCTCTGTGTTTGAAACATTCATTTCCATATTAAACTAAAATTATAATTGTTATTTTTTTCAGGCTGTAAAGTAAAGTTAAAATATTGAAAAATCCAAATATTATCTTTAAACATGGTGTTTTTTTGACATTCTAGACCTTCTGCTTTCTTAAATTAGATTTACTTTTTTTCCTGATTTTTATCATTATTTCATTTATACACCCACTTTTGATTAACTCATAAGAAAAAACAGACCTTATTTTTTTCGATTTAGCAAGTGTTAAATTTTTATTAAAAAACTTATTTTTACTCTATTTAGAATACAATATTGATGATTTTTTTAGGTACTACAATGATTTTTTTGATACTATTACCGTCTAAATACTGTAATACTTTATCATTTTCTATTGCTATTTTCTCAATTTCCTCCTTAGATAAATCTGCAGAAAGAGGTAATTTAAATCTCATTTTACCATTAAAGCTCACTGGATACTCTATTTCGTCTTCTTTTAGATACTCTTCATTAAGAGCAGGAAACTCTACAAACTCAATAGATTCATTATATCCTAATAATTGCCACAACTCTTCACAAATATGAGGAGCATAAGGAGATACAATCACTGCCAGTGGCTCCAAAATCTGTCTTTTATTAGTTTTCAACTTTTGCAATTCGTTGACTGCTATCATAAACGAAGACACAGAAGTATTAAATGAGAAGTTATCTATATCAAATTTTACTTTCTTTATTAAAGTATGTAGCACTTTGTACTCCTCTTTAGTTGGTTCTTCGTCTGATATATTGACCTCATCGCCATCAAAGTAAAGATTGTAAAACTTCTTTAGAAAGCCATAAACTCCTGAAAGCCCTTGTGTATTCCAAGGTTTACTTTGTTCTAAAGGACCAAGGAACATTTCGTAAAGTCTTAAGCAATCTGCACCGTATTCTTCGCAGATGTCGTCTGGATTTACTACATTATATTTAGACTTGGACATTTTTTCTACCTCTCGCTCTGTGATGTATTTACCCTCTTCCAAGATAAACTCTGCGTCTTTGAATTCTGGTCGCCATTGTTTGAAGGCTTCAGTATCTAATTCATCGCTAGTTCCTTTTAATAAAGAAACATCTACATGAATTTTTGGGGTTTGATAATCTTTCGCCAAGTTTTTAGAAACAAATTGATTCGTCCCATCTACTCGAAAGACAAAGGCACTCATTCCCAAAATCATTCCTTGGTTGATTAGCTTTTGGAATGGTTCTTCGTGACTGATAAAACCTCTATCTTTTAAGAACATATTCCAAAAACGTGCATATAATAAATGCCCTGTAGCATGTTCGCTTCCACCTATATATAAATCTACCTGCCCCCAATAGTCCGATTTTTCTTTAACACAAAAAACTTCATCATTAGTAGAATCCATATATCTTAAGAAATACCACGAGCTACCTGCCCAACCCGGCATCGTAGATAGCTCCATTGGAAATACCGTTTTATTATCAATTAAATCTACAGAGGTTACTTTCTGATTAACCTCGTCCCAAGCGAAAGTTTTTGCATTTCCTAACGGTGGGTCTCCATCTTCGGTAGGTAAATATTTCTCTACCTCTGGCAACTCAAGTGGTAAAGCAGACAACGGTAAAGTATATGGCATATCCTCTTTATAATAGATAGGCACTGGCTCTCCCCAATATCTTTGTCTAGAGAAGATAGCATCTCTCTGTCTATAATTTGTAGTACCTTTACCTATGCCTAGCTTTTCTATTTCTTGTATAATTTTTTGTTTTGCATCTTTGTAATTTAATCCATCTAAAAACTCAGAATTAACACAAGTGCTTTCTTTAGAATCAAAAGACTCTTCTTGAACATCTACATCTGTGGCTACAACTTTCTTAATTGGTAAACCAAAATGCTTTGCAAACCTGTGGTCTCTATCATCGTGTGCAGGCACTGCCATTACCGCACCCGTACCGTAACCCATAAGCACATAGTCTGATATATATATAGGTATAAGTTCTTTGGTAAACGGATGAATTACATAGCCCCCCGTAAAAGCTCCAGATACAGACTTTACATCTGCCATCCTATCTCTTTCCGTCTTTTTAGAGGTTTCTTCTATATACTGATTTATAGCATTTTTTTGTTCTTCTGTTGTTAGCTTTTCCACCAAATGATGTTCTGGCGCTAACACCATAAAGCTCACTCCAAAAATAGTATCTGGACGAGTAGTAAAGACTTCTACACTCTCTCCTTCTAAACCATCTATAGAAAACTGAACTAATGCCCCTTGAGATTTCCCAATCCAATACTCTTGAGAATCTTTAAGAGGCTGTGGCCAATCTAAGGTATTCAATCCTTGTAATAATCTTTCAGAGTATGCCGTAATCCTCATACTCCACTGCATCATTTTTTTCTGAAAGACAGGATACCCCCCTCTTTCGGATTTACCGTCTTTTACTTCATCATTAGCTAAAACCGTTCCCAATGCAGGACACCAATTAACCGTAGTTTCTGCACGGTAGGCTAATCTATAATTTAAAAGTATATCTTGTTTATCTTGCTCCGATGCTGAATTCCACTCTTCTGATGTAAATGATAATTCATCGGTTTGCACCGCATTAAGCCCTTCGGTACCCTTAGTTTCAAATTGAGCTATAAGAGTATCAATAGACTCTGCTCTATCCCTATCTTTATTATACCACGAATGAAACAACTGAATGAAAATCCATTGAGTCCATTTATAATAAGAAGTGTCTGATGTTCTCAACTCTCTACTCCAATCAAATGAAAACCCAATTTTTCTCAATTGCTCTTCATACCTAGTGATATTATTTTCCGTAGTTACCGCAGGGTGCTGCCCTGTCTGTATAGCGTATTGTTCCGCTGGAAGTCCAAAAGAGTCATAACCTATGGGATGAAGTACATTATAACCCTGATGCCTCTTATATCTTGCATAAATATCCGATGCTATATACCCCAGTGGATGCCCCACGTGAAGACCCGCCCCAGAAGGATAAGGGAACATATCTAGCACATAAAATTTCGGCTTATTTTTTTCAACACCTGACTTCGGCTCTTGGCTTTTAAAAACTTGGTTATCTTCCCAATATTTTTGCCATTTCTTTTCTATTTCTTGATGATTATAAAACATTCTTCTAGAAGAATTAAAGGTTACAAATTAGTTAAACAAACCACAAATTTAATAGTTTGAAATAGAAATAACGATTTTTCAATTAATATTTTTAATTGTATCATTAACAAATAATTTGAATTTACTCCAAAAAAGGCAATTTAAAACTCCCTTATCTTTACTTATCTTTGCAAAAATTAAAAAGTAGGTTATGCCCGAAGTCTCTATTATAACGCCTTGTTACAATGCTTCTAAGTTTTTAAAAGAAACTATAAACTCTGTGCTCAATCAAACCTTTACAAATTGGGAGTGGATTATTTCTGACGATAACTCCAAGGATAATTCAGTAGAGATTATAAAACAGATTAACGACCCAAGAATAAAACTGATAGAATCTAAACAAAACGGTGGAGCAGGAAAGGCTAGAAACCTAGCACTAGAACTAGCAACAGGCAGATATATTACCTTCCTAGATGCTGACGATTTATGGGAAACTAATTTTCTTGAAGAAATGGTATCCTTTATGAAAAGAGAAAATGCAGAACTTGCTTACTCTAACTATGCTAGATGTGATGAAAATATGACGCCCACCATAGAAGACTTTAAGGCTGACAAAATAGTAACATTCAATAACCTACTAAAAACCTGCAGACTTTCTCTACTATCCTCTATGTACGATAGCCAAAGAGTGGGCAAAGAATTCTTCCCCGAAGGCTCTAAAAGAGAAGACCATGTTATGTGGCTTAACCTGTTAAAGAAAATTCCGCAAGGAAAGCCACTCCCTAAAACAATGGCAAAATATCGTATGCATAGCAACAGTGTTTCTAGGAAAAAGAGCAATATTATCAAAGACCAATATCTAGTTTATAAAGACTTTATGAATTTTTCTACTTTAAAATCACTCTACTATACGGCACATTGGGCTTTTAATGGCTTTTTAAAATACTCTAAATGATTTAACTAAAACAATCAAAACGGAAATTTTGTCATAAAAATTTAACATTATAAAAAATATAATTCCGTTATTTTCATTAAAAACACATAATTATAGTTAAAAATTAGTTAAATACAGGCGAAAAGATTACAAATTAAGAACGGTTTAGAGTATTTTTGCATAGTATTTGTTTAGTACACTTTAAATTTATAAAAATAAATAAAATGAAAAATAATCTAAAAAAACTCATACCTCTAGCTGCCGTAGGTGTAGTTTCTGCAGCAACTACTTTTGGAACTATTGAATATTTTAAAAATGATAACATTGCTGACTCTTCGTATTTCCATACTGCTAAAAATGACAGTCAGTTTGCAGGACTTAATGCTGCCGCTTTAGGAGATGATTTCGTAAAAGCAGCCAAAACTACAGTACCTGCCGTGGTAACCATAAAAAATTATCAAAACAATACCAGAACTTCTAGAAGCTCTGAGCAAGACCTACTTGACTTTTTCTTTGGCGACCCATTCAACAGAAGTCAAAACCAAAGACAAAGACAACAACAGCAAGCACCACAAGATATGCCTACTGGTCTAGGTTCTGGGGTGATTATCTCTCCCGACGGATACATCATTTCTAACAATCACGTGGTAGCGGGAGCTAGTAAACTAGAAGTAACCCTAAGCAACAAAAAAACTTATGTGGCTAAACTTATAGGAAGTGACCCTTCTACCGACATTGCACTATTAAAAATAGAAGATAGCGGACTACCTTATCTTAACTTCGCCAACTCAGATTTGTTAGAAGTAGGACAATGGGTGGTAGCCGTAGGAAATCCTCTAGGACTTAATTCTACCGTAACTGCTGGTATCGTTTCTGCAAAGGGAAGAAGCATTGACCTTCTAAGACAACAGTCCAAAACCCCAATTGAAAGTTTCATACAAACAGATGCTGTAATCAACAGAGGTAATAGCGGTGGAGCTTTAGTAAATCTTAGCGGAGACTTAGTGGGTATTAATTCTGCTATTTCCTCATCATCTGGATATTATGAAGGATATGGTTTCGCTGTTCCGTCTAACTTAGCAAGAAAAGTTGTAGAAGACATTAAGAAGTTCGGAATAGTACAAAGAGGTTTCCTAGGAATTGGTTCATTAGATTTATCTGACGAGACACAAGTAAAAATGTACAACCAACAGACTAAAAGCAACTTAAAATCAGGAAACGGAATCTACGTTACAGAAATCTCCAATAATAGTGGAGCGGAGGACGCTGGTCTCAAAAAAGGAGACATAATCATTCAAATAGACGATAGTAAAATTACTGATTTTGCAGACCTTTCTCTAGCGATTGGTAGTAAGAGACCTGGAGATACCGTAATTGTAACTTACCTAAGAGACGGAAGAACTAAAACTGTAAGAGCCACATTAAAAGACCAAAGTGGAAATACAAAAACTAGAACTAAAGCCGACCTTACTGTCGTTGAAAAGCTAGGAGCTAAATTCCAACCTTTAAGTGATGAAAACAAAGTCTATTACGGTCTTAGAAGCGGTGTAGTAGTTACAGATGTAGACGAAAACAGTCTTCTTGCTAGCAAAACAGGTATTGATAACAACTATATCATTACAGAGGTTAATGGAAAACCTGTTAATTCTCAAAAAGATATAGAAAATATTTTAGAAAACTACAAGGGTATTGTCTCTATAAAATATTTAGATGTTTATGGACGTTTAACTAGTAGAGGATTTAATATGCCTTAGATAGAAAAACCATTTAACTAATCCTTATTCTCCCTCTTTTCCTAATAGAAAGGAGGGATTTTTAATATTTATACCACAACGATAGAACTTAATAGCCTATTATAAAAATTTCTATCTTTGCAAAAATTTTTTTGATTCAATGACTAAAAGCGGAAAAATAGAACTAATGTGTCCTGCAGGAGATTTCACTTCTCTTCAGGCAGCTTTAGATAATGGTGCAGATTCTATCTATTTCGGTGTAGAACAGCTTAATATGAGAGCTAGAGCTTCTATGAATTTTACCATAGACGACTTACCTGAAATTAGCAGAAGATGCCAAGAGAAAGGTGTAAGAACATACCTCACCCTCAACACTATTATTTATGATCATGATTTATCAATCATAAAAACCCTTTTAGACAAGGCAAAAGAAGCCAACCTTACCGCTGTTATTGCTATGGATCAGGCAGTGATAGCTTACGCAAGACAAATTGGTATGGAGGTGCATATTTCTACTCAAATTAACATTACCAATATAGAAACTGTAAAATTCTATGCAATGTTTGCAGACACTATGGTAATGAGTAGAGAGCTTAGCATCAGCCAAGTAAAAAAGATTTGTACTCAAATAGAAAAAGAGCAAATTAAAGGTCCTTCTGGAAATTTAGTAGAAATAGAAATATTTGGACACGGAGCTTTATGTATGGCAGTTTCTGGGAAGTGTTATCTAAGCCTACATTCACATAATTCTTCTGCTAACCGTGGGGCTTGTAAACAAAATTGCCGAAAAAAATATACTGTAATAGACCAAGAAAGCGGTTTTGAAATAGAGCTTGACAACGAGTATATGATGTCTCCTAAAGACTTATGCACCATCAATTTCTTAGACCAAATTGTAGATGCAGGAGTTAAAGTTCTAAAAATAGAGGGCAGAGGGCGTGCTCCCGAATATGTAGCCACCGTAACCAAGTGCTATAGAGAAGCCATAGACAGTATAGAAGACGGCTCTTTTTCTCAAGAGAAAGTAGCAGAATGGATGAGACAGCTAGAAACCGTTTATAATAGAGGCTTTTGGAGTGGTTACTATTTAGGACAAGAGCTAGGAGAATGGTCTCCAAATCCAGGTTCTAATGCCACACAAAAGAAACTTTACATAGGTAAAGGCAGACATTATTATCCAAAGTCTAACATTGCTGAGTTTTTAATAGAAGCATACGATTTGAATGTGGGCGATAAAGTTTTAATCCAAGGACCTACCACAGGTTCTCAAGAATTAGAAATCACCGAAATGATGGTGGACGGAAAAGGCATTAGCGAAAAAGCTACTAAAAGTGAGGTCATCACATTCAAAACTGACTTCCGTGTAAGACCTAGTGACAAGCTATATAAAATTGTTAAAGCCTAATAATAAAGTGGTTGCCTAATGGTTATTGTTACACTACAACGAGATAAATGTATCGGGTGCAACTACTGTGCGGAGTTTGCTCCAGAATACTTTAGAATGTCAAAGAAAGATGGTAAGTCTGTTCTGTTAAAATCTACCGATAAAAAAGGATTTCACACAATAAAAGTGCCTCTACCAGAAGCTTTTGAACCTTGCGATAAGGCAGCTAAGGCGTGTCCTGTAAAAATAATTTCTGTAAAAGAAATCTAACTTATGACCAAAGCGGAACTTAGAAAAGTTTATCTAGAAAAAAGAAAACAACTTCCTGAAAATACTATAAATGAGCTATCAAAAAAAATAGCTCATTTATTCTTTTTACAATTCAACCCTACTGAAAACCAAAACATTCACTGTTTTATTCCTATAAAAAAATTTAAGGAAGTTAATACTTTACCTCTTATAGAGTCTTGTTTTTCAAAAAAAATAAATGTATTTGTTCCAAAAATTATAGATACTGAAATGATAGCTATTGAACTGAAAGAAAACACTCAGCTATCTGAAAACAAATGGGGGATATTAGAACCTTCTGAAAACACACCAGCTAATATAACTCACTTTGATTACATCGTCACACCTCTACTCTATTGTGATGATAAAGGCAACCGAGTAGGCTATGGAAAAGGCTTCTATGACGAACTTTTCAGGACTATGCCTTCCACTACAAAAAAAATAGGAGTAAACTTTTTTTCACCTTTAGAAAATATAGACGATTTAAGAAACGAAGATATTTCGTTAGATTACCTTATTACACCTTCGGAGATACTATCTTTCTGAGGAGTGTAAAAATTGAGAAAATAAAACTTAAACTCTTTCTTAAACTTCTCAGGGAAAGGCTTTAGAATATATTGCACATTTCTTTCATAAATCCCTATTGAGGATTTTTTATTATCAAAATATTCTACCTTAACCACTGCCTGATTCAGCGTATCTTTTTCACTATTTCTTTTCTTAATTTCTAAATTTTGTACCTTAACTGTCTTAACTCTTAGACTTTCTAATTCTTTAAACAGAGGTTTTAGCTTAAGAGTGTCAGGAGTTGCAAAATATTTAAGTAGCTGCGTATGGATTGTAGAGTCTATATCCGTATTTCTATTACCAGACAAATAGAGAATAGACAAATCCATAACCTCCTGAACTTTTTGCTTAGTAATAGCATTTATAGCTTGCGCACTATCCATCTTAGCAACAGGATAAGAAGTAGCATTAGTTGTATTTCTCACTTTATCTAAATCACTGATTTCCTCCTTCTTTTCACAGGATAAAATCATCAATGCTATTAGAATGAATAATAAGTTTTTAAATATTTTCATAAGTGTTTACTTTTCGTCGTTTGTAATTCTAAATTTTATCATCACTATTTTACCATTCTTCATTTGAGTCCCTATAATTTCTAAATTTTTAAGAGAAGTTGTTGGCGTTGTCATTAAAGTAATATATCTATCTTTCTCTAAAATTTCCACACCATAAGTTTCATTATCAAATACTTGATAAATTAAAGCACCATTACTAATAAGTCTACTTAATCTTTCCCTCTTCTTATTAACATCTTCATCTGCCTTTTTGGAGTAATAGTTTAGCATAATAGCATAGTCATCAGGCTTTAACTCTATAGTTTCATATTCCGGATAAGTAAGAGCATTCTCCAAGTTTCTCACAATAGTATCTGTCTTATAATAAGGAGAAGATATTATCATCATGAGAGATTTTGATTTTGTAGTATATGTTAAAATATCATTCGGCTTTACCTTATGCAAAATAGGAGACTCACCTTCTTTTATGATTTTAACATCAAGATAGTCGTTAATACTTGTATTTCTATCCGCATCAATAAACTTAAACGAATACTTTTTGGTCAAGATTAAGTCTGAAAAAATAATTCCCACAAGAACTAATAAAAGTATAAGTGTTGCCGAAATCCAAACATAAGAAGATTTAGTAAATTTTAAAGCTCTACTATTATTTTTCAACACCTCATCATTTTCAACAACTACCTCTAAATCAGAATTACTTTTTTGCAAAATACTATTTTTACCTTCATCAACACCATCAATAATTTCATTAGAATTTATTGATTTTTCTTGTTCCTGTTGATTATCTAAAACTGACTCATCAATACCATTTTGGAATACTTCCTCATTACTTTCATCTATCTCACTAAGAATTTCATTAGCAAATAAATGATTTTTCTTAAAATCATACCAATTAGCATAACCCGCATAGCTAGAAAGAAGATTAAGCATATCTATTCTTGGTAATTTCTGTGTAGGAGAACTCTTAAAATAAGTATAAAAAGAGCGTTCACTAATATTTCCTTTTACCTTCTTTCTTAAATCTTCTTGAAAATAAACAATATCAATTCCCTTCCATAAGGATATATCTTCCTCCGAAGGTGTATGAGACTCTAAAAAAACCTCTTGAACTTCCGCTTTAAGCTGTTCAAAGTGCAGTAAATCTAAATCTGACAAATTTCAAAAATTTAACTTAAACCACTGATTTACAAAAATATTTATTTGCAAAACTATTTTACAAAGATATTACAATAATTTTTCTAGCACAAATTTATTTCCCACCATATCTTTGCCTTGTTCAAATGAATGAACAGAGTAACATAACAAAAAGAAACAAATTTAAAAAATTATTTAAAATTATGAAAAAGTCATTATTTGTAGCGGCTGTTGCTGCTTTAGCTGTTGTAGCTTGTAAAAAAACTGAAAACGTTGAAACTGCTGCTGTAGATTCTACTGCTGTTGAGGCTGTTGATTCTGCTGCTACTGTTGTTGATTCTGCTGCTACTGTTGTAGACTCTGCTTCTACTGTAGCTGCTGAAGGTGTTGGTGCTGCTGCTGATGCTGCTGCTGACGCTGCTAAAGGTGCTGTTGACAACGCTGCTGACAAAGTAAAAGAAGCTACTAAGTAGTCTTTAAGCGATATACAACAAACTAAGACACTCTAAATTTAGAGTGTCTTTTTTTTCATTTCAATATAATGATGTGATAAAATAATAGGCTATTTCTTTAATGAGATAGCCTATTTATTCTTTATATTTAAAATGAGTTCTTTTATATACTCTCAAATCTTGTATACGCTCTTAGCTTTTCTGGAATTTTAATACCTTCTTTCGTTTGGTTGTTCTCTAAAAGAGCTGCCATTACTCTAGGTAAAGCCATCGCAGAACCATTTAATGTATGTACTAACTGAGGTTTATCATCTCCTGATTTATATCTACACTTCAATCTATTAGCTTGAAAGCTTTCAAAGTTAGACACTGAAGATACCTCCAACCATCTCTGTTGAGCCGCACTCCACACCTCAAAATCGTAAGTAAGTGCAGAAGTAAAGCCCATATCACCACCACATAAACGCAAAATTCTAAATGGCAATCCCAAATCTTCTAAAATAGACTTTACATGAGCCACCATCTCATCTAGTGCAGCGTAAGAGTTTTCAGGTTTTTCTAGTCTTACAATCTCTACTTTTTCAAATTGATGAAGACGGTTAAGTCCTCTCACATCAGCACCGTAGCTTCCCGCTTCTCTTCTGTAACATTGAGAAAAAGCCGTATTCTTTACAGGAAGTTTTTTCTCCTCCAAGATTACATCTCTATAAATATTGGTTACAGGCACTTCTGCTGTAGGAATAAGGTATAAATTATCCTCATTTACAAAATACATTTGCCCCTCTTTATCAGGAAGTTGCCCAGTACCATAACCAGAGGCTTCATTTACTACATGTGGTGGATTTACCTCTAGGTAACCTGCGTCAGTATTTTTATCAAGAAAAAACTGTACTAAAGCCCTTTGTAACCTAGCTCCTTTCCCTAAATAAACAGGAAAACCTGCTCCCGCTATTTTCACCCCCAGCTCAAAATCAATTAGATTGTGTTTTTTAGCGAGTTCCCAGTGTGGCAAAGCCTCTGTTCCCATTTCAAAAGTATCACAAGACTGATACACCACCTCGTTATCATCTGCCGAACTACCTGCTTTTACAATATCTGATGGTATGTTTGGGATTTGATAAAGAATATTCAGTAGAGACTCCTCTTTTTCTTTCAATAATTGTTGTAAATCCTGCGATTTCTGCTTAAACTCTCCTGTTTTAGTTTTAGCCTCCTCTGCTTCTTGCTTCTTCCCTTCCTTCATTAGAAGCCCTATCTTTTTGGAAATTTTATTCATTTGAGCTAAATTTTCATCTAACTCATACTGTATTTTCTTTCTTTCGTCATCAGTCGCTATTGCCTCATCTACAAGGTTTAGCTCCTTAAAATTTCTCTTTTTAAGCCCTTCTAAAACACGGCTTTTTTGCTCTCTTAAAAATTGAACTTGTAACATTGATATTTATTTAAAATAAGGAGTTTATATATTCCACAAAAGTAAGCATTATTTTACGATTGTAATAACATTACTCGCCTGACTTTGCTTAGAAAAAATTTGATTATTATTCCAAAAAATTTCTTTGACTTGAAAAAGACTTGGCTGCCAAGAGTAAATAACTCTCATTGTATCTATTTCTGTGACGGAGGTAGAATCCGTTAGTTTTTTCTTCCAATTAAATGCAATATCCGATTGATAGTATTTTAAACTAGGAGACACCGAATCCTTTAAATTTCTAGTTGCACCAGAAATATATTGGATATAATAGATGGAGTCTACGCCCATCCTCCTAGAAAACCCCGAAGATAGATTAACCGAGCTATACGCTCCTCCCAAATCACTCAAAGTGAAACTAGCTCTATTTTGAGAAGTATTGGTATTAAGCAAATCTCTACCCGAAGTATCTTTTAGAAAAATATCTATCGTTTGGTCTATATACTGTACCTCAGCATCTTCCTTCCTACAAGAAAATACCAACAGTAAAATTATAAAAACTGTGTATCTTTTCATTATCACAAATATACTAAGTTTTAGCGGATTTATACTGGCTTCTTCACTACCTAATTTTCTTGTATCTTTGGACAATGATTTCCGTGGATTTATTTAAAACTAAACTAAAGGAGCTACTACCTAACTACAGCAAACATCAATTTCTATTAGCGGTAAGTGGCGGAGCAGATTCTATGGTATTGGCTCATCTGATGACACAAATAAATGCTAAAATAGAAATTGTTCACATCAACTATAAATTACGAGGCGAAGATTCGGATAAAGACGCTGCATTAGTACAAGAATTCTGCGAAAAGCACCATATTCCGTTTCATTGTTATACCGTTTCGGAAAAAGATGAAAAACCTTCGGGGTCTATCCAGCTATGGGCAAGAGAGCTTAGATATCAGTTCTTTAGAGACATTATGAAAAATCGGAGTCTAAGCCACCTCGTAACTGCTCACCACTTAAACGACCAGCTAGAAACCTTTATCATCAATCTTTCTAGAGGTAGTGGTATTAAAGGATTAGCTGGTATTCCTAATAACGAAAACGAAATTTTACGCCCTCTACTAGATTTTAGCAAAGAGGAAATTTATCATTTTGCAGAAGCACATTCCGTAGCGTTTAGAGAAGATAAATCTAACCAAAAACAAGATTATCTTAGAAACAAGATAAGACATTCTGTTGTTCCAAATCTAGAAGAAATCAATCCTGATTTTTTGGATAATTTTAGAAAGAGTATTGATTTTTTATCTGAAGCCAAACACTTTATAAATCAACAAATTGAATACAAAATAAAAGAATTTTCAATAAGCACTGAATGTGAAACTATTATAGACCGACACGCTTTAGAAAAAGAATCTAGCTTTATTCAATTTGAAATACTCAATAGATTTGGATTTAGCAATAAAGCGGAAATTAGTAAGATGTTTACAGCAGAAACTGGGAAATCGTTTTATTCCAACGGATACCAATGCCTTATCAACAGAGAGCAATTCATTATTAGTAAGAAAGAACCTATTTCAAATAATGATGAAGATATCACACTTCCCAGCGAAAAGGAAATAAAACTAGACCAATGGATAACCTACGAAAAAAAAGAGATTTTAGAATGGAACTTTGATGCAGAACAAATTTCTTTACCTCTAAAATTGAGGCATAAAGAGGCTGGCGACTTCTTTTATCCAAAAGGAATGATGGGGAGAAAAAAGGTTTCTAAGTTTTTTAAAGACGAAAAATTGTCTATTTTAGCAAAATCAAAAATTTGGTTGCTTTGCGATAACGAAAATCGTGTTTTAGGCATTGTACCTTTGAGACAAGACGGCAGATTTGCCTCTAATGACAAAACAGAAAAAAACATCAAAATTATTTTATAATAAAAAGTTATGAAACTGAGACACTTATTACTTTTATGGTGGACTATGCTAGCCGTAAACTTCTCGGCTCAGATAAAAGACCCCGTAAAATTTAAACTAAAAGTTAATGAACTTAGTAACCAAGAGTATGAGGCAGTCCTTACTGCTACCTTAGAAAATGGTTGGCATATCTACTCCAAAGATTTACCCGAAGACAGTGGTATTCCTACTGAAATGAAAGTTTCAGGAGCGAATATAATTCCTGTGGGTAAAATTGTAGAAATTGGTAAAAAACACGATGAATTTTCAGAAGCCTTTGGTGCTAGGATTGTTTACTTCTCTAATACTGCCACATTCAAACAGAAATTTAAGCTAAAAGACGCTTCCAAACCTGCAGATGTAAATGTAGAAATTACTTATCAAACTTGTAACGACCGTGTGTGTTTGGCTCCTAACACTTTAGAATTTAAGGAAAAAATTAAAGTCAATCTCACAGAGACCAACTCTAAAGAAAGCGAACAAACACCATTACAAGAGACTATTAAAGATACAGTAAACCAAAATACAAATCTAACCTCAGCAGAAAATACAACACCGTCCGCACAAGTGCTACAAGGAGAAAATTCTCTAAAGGTAGAATCTTTAAATCCTAAAACACCACTTACAGACTGCGGCGTGGCAACAGAAGAGGAAAGTTCTAGCAACTGGTGGATTCTTATTTTAGGCTTTATTGGAGGGCTTATTGCATTATTAACACCTTGTGTTTTCCCTATGATTCCGCTTACGGTTTCATTCTTTACCAAAGGGGCTGCCAATAAGGCTAAAGGTAAACGAGATGCTATTATTTACGGAATATTTATCTTGGTAATTTTTATTTTATTGAGTATCCCTTTCCATATTATAGATGGAATTTCTGGAAATATCTTTAATAATATTTCTACCAATGTTTGGCTTAATTTGTTCTTCTTTGGGATATTCTTATTCTTTGCATTGAGCTTCTTTGGATATTACGATATTACACTCCCAGGCTGGATTGCCAACAAATCGTCTAAAGCAGAAGAAGCAGGTGGATTGATTGGTATTTTCTTTATGGCTCTTACTTTAGTAATTGTATCATTCTCTTGTACGGGTCCTATACTTGGTAGCTTACTCGGTAGTGCCGTTACTGGCTCTAGTGATGTACCAATGCTCCTCACCTTTGCCTTAGCTGGGTTTGGGCTATCTTGGGCTATTGTATTCGGGGCGTTGGCATTGTTCCCTCAAGCATTACAATCTTTACCAAAGTCTGGTGGCTGGATGAATACCGTAAAAGTAATACTCGGTTTTATAGAGTTAGCTTTGGCTCTTAAATTCCTTTCTAAAGCCGACCTTGTATCTAAAACTTTTTTATTAAAACGAGAGCTTTTCATTGTATTGTGGATTATCATCACCATAGGACTTGTATTATATCTATTTGGAAAAATAAGATTTCCGCACGATGATAAAAACGCCAAAACATCCACCACTCGTAAGGTTTTCGGAGTACTTGGGATTGGGTTTGTTATTTATCTAATTCAAGGGCTAGTTCCTTCGGACAGGCCCAAATTACAACTACTAAGTGGCATTTTACCTCCTATCAACGTAAGCTACTTACACAACGAGCAAGAAGGCATCTTAGGTATGCACCCAGAACACGACTTTTTCGTAGCTCTGGAACAAGCTAAAAAGGTAAACAAACCTATACTGATAGATTTTACAGGCTATGGTTGTGAAAACTGTAGAAAAATGGAAGAGTTCGTATGGTCTGAACCTGACATCTTGCCTATCTTACAAAATGAAGTTGTTCTAGCGTCCTTATATGTAGATGATAAAGAAGAACTTCCTGAAAACGAACAAATAAAAATAGATATGGGTGGCGGTCAGAAGAAAAAAGTGAAAACAATAGGAGACCGCTGGAGCCTTTTCCAACAAGTGAATTTTAATAATAATTCTCAACCCCATTATGTTTTGGTAACACCTGACGGAAAAGTCATCAATAAACCTGTCTCTGGATATATGCCAAAAGAAGAGTTTAAACAATTCTTAGAATGTGGTGTAAATTGGTTCAAAAAAAATAAAAAGTAATTTAAAAATACAAAATCCCTTCCTTAAAGTCTAGTGGAGGGATTTTGTTTGTATAAACGCTTACTGCGTAAGGGATAGAGCGGATACCCCACAGGGAAGAAGCCGCGGAGCGAAGCGGAGCGGCAATGACCGAGGAGTAGAAGCCATAGCCCGATCCTAGCTGTGGGAATAGCCTAGGCAAAGGGATACGCCCTTATCTTAGTATTATAAAAAAATAACTTTCTGCTGAATATGCTTAATTACGAGATTTCTGGTGAGGGACAAGAGCCTTTGGTCTTGTTGCACGGTTTTTTGGAAAACAATAGTATTTGGAACGATTTGGAGCCGTATTTATCCGAGCATTTTAGCCTAATCAAAATAGATTTACCAGGACACGGACAATCGGAGGTGATGGGCGATGTCCATACAATGGAACTTATGGCAGAAGAAGTGAAAAAGGTAACAGACCACCTCAGTCTGTCTAGGTTTCATATTTTGGGGCATTCTATGGGCGGTTATGTAAGTCTTGCTTTTGCAGAAAAATGGCATACACAACTTAAAAGTCTCACGCTTTTTTTCTCTACCTTCCAAGCTGATGACGACGCTAAAAAGGAACTGAGAAGAAAAAGTTTTAGAATTATACAAGAAAGTTTTTCTACTTATGTAAGAGCTGGCGTTCCGCTTTTGTTCAATCCAAACGAGAGAGAACAGCTAGATTCTAAAATAGAACAAGCCAAGAAAATCGCACTAAGTACGCCTACACAGGGGGCTCTAGCCGCCGTAAAAGGTATGATTGAACGAACAGATAAACGAAATCTACTTGAACAGATAGAAACCAAAGTACTGGTATTGGCAGGGCGACACGATGCTGCTGTAAACCACGAAGCATTGCTTAATCTTTTGCCACAAAGAGCGTCTATAAAGCACTACCTCCTAGATTGTGGACACAACGGACATTGGGAACTCCCTAAAAATTGTGCGGAAATTATCAATGAAGAATTAAGCTACTAAAATTACAACACTATTTTGGTAACTAATAATGCTAAAAGCACTCCTATGACTTAAAACAACCACGATATAAAGTATTGTAAAACAAAATTTTATATTCCATAGTGTTAATTTTAAGTTAAAATTTGCTTGTTATGTTAATTTTTTTAACTTTGAAAACAAATAATATAACACTTAGATTATGAGAAAACTATCTTTTTTATTTGCTTTTATTTTATTTATCTTTTGTAAATCTCAATATCACGATGTTGCTAATTACTCAACTAGAAGCACCCCTATAAACGGGTTGAAAATTAAAACAAATTTACCGTTCTCTACTTTTCAGATGCCTAGTATAATATTGGAAGGCTATGCTTATGGTGCAAGAAAAAGTATTGGTATTATCATAAACTATTATATCTATCAAGGCGAATTCCATGCCCCTACTTCACAAATTTCGTCCTATGGTTCTTTCTCTCCTAAAATTACACTAGCAAATGAAGATGGCAAAGTAGTTATTTTTATGGAGGATAAAATATATTTTGTGAGATTTTCAGTAAGGGCTTCTGGAAGTGAAAATCCTGAATACTATAAAAATTGGTCTATAGTAGATGAACCTTTGTATGGAGATAAGCGACTTACCTTACCATATAAAAATAATTATTCTGAAATATATAACTCTAATTTTAATATAAATGGTTCTCTATCCTCTTCTATAGACTCAGATGAGGGAGGCTCTCTTACACTTCACAACCCTAGAAAACATGGCAATACCAACCATGCTTATCGTTGGGTTTTGTATAATATGACTGGAAAGTATGGTAATTCCCTTCAATTTTGGAATTATTCATCCGATCACTCTATGAGAACAGCTCGGCTTATAATTTCCGATAATGGAAATATGTCTTTACCTACAGGAAAGTTTGAAGCAAAAGAAGTCAAAGTAACCACAACACCTACAGCCGATTTTGTTTTTGCAGAAGATTATCGGCTACCAAAATTAGAAGAAATTGAAAAACACATCAGGGATAAAAAGCATCTGCCAGAAATAGCTTCCGCTACTCAAATGGAGAAAGAAGGCGTAAATATTGGTGAGTTTCAAATAAAACTTCTTCAAAAAATAGAAGAACTTACACTCTATACCATTGAGCTAAATAAACAAAATAAAGAACTCAAAAAACGCATAGAAAAACTCAAAAACAAAAATAATCATGAAGGCTATTGTTTCTATTCTACCTATATTAACTCGTTGTGCATTTTAAATAATACTGATTTTTAGATGATTTAATTTTCTTTGGAAGATAAATTTATTGATATATTGAATAACCGTTGCGGCGGTTATTTTACTGATTATCCTTGTTTTAAAGCCTTCAAAAGTTTTAGCATAGTTTCTTTTAATCATAAATTGGTCGCAAAGTTGAGAGAAAAATATCTCAATTCGTTTTCGCTTTTTCTTGTACAATGAAAATTGAGGAATATAATCTTTCTGATTACTTCTCATTGGTGTATCTAATTTAATATTAGCATAGTTAAATAAATCTATTTGAACTTTTGCTGATAAATAGCCTCTATCTCCAATTAAAGTACAGTTTCGCATTTGCTCACCAATATCTTTTAAATAGTGGATGTCGTGAACGGATGCAGGGCTTATATCAAAATTCTTAATCACACCATTTAAAGAACATACTGCGTGTAGTTTATAGCCATAGAAATATAATTTCTGTGAAGCACAATAACCATATGTTGGTGAAGAATAGGATTGCTCTTTACAAATTTTTGAACGAGTAGAACGAGCGTTTTCACAAACTTTCATTGGCATGCTATCAACGATAAAAATATCTTCAAACTCATTGAACTCCATCGAAATACGCTGTCTAATTTGCTCTGTTTGTAGGGATAGTCTTCGTTTTCGCTTATTGTAAACACTTCTTTCAATTTTGTTTATCAGAGAGTTTGGCAATTTTCTAAATAACTGTAATTCGCTATCAATACTCAAGTATTCAGCAGTAATATTAAGACTTATGACTTCTAAATCGCTCATTTTAGGTGTTCTTCTCTGATAACTAATCAGTTGATTTTCTGAAAAAAGTCCTAAAACTTCCAAAATTCTTTCATATATTTGCTCTATGTTGTTCATTTATATCGTTTTATAGCAAAAACAATATACTGATTTTCAGTCTAATAAACAACTCTTGTTTTTTTCATTTCATAATGCACAACGGGTTATATTATTTTTTTCTACTAGTCTAGCACAAACAAAAATAGTCATACAGTACGACGAAGCTGGTAATCAGATTTACAGAGGACCTGATAACAATATACAATCCTTATCAAAAACCAATACCGAAAAGGAAAAATTGGTAATCATTGAACACCAAAACACCAAAGAAGAGGATATATTTCTAACTAATATAGAACTTTATCCTATTCCTGTAAAAGACATTTTAACCATAAGATGGAGTTCCGAAGTAGATGACTTAATAGACCATGTTTCTTTATATGAACATAATCTTTTAACAAATTTGTTCACTCAGAAAAATATATCTCATCTTAATAGAGAAATTAAAATAGACTTAACACCTAATCGTACAGGAGTTTATATTTTGAGTTTTCAGCTGAAAAATGGAAAGACCATATCCAAAAATATCATAAAAGAATAAAGAACCTTCCTAACATTTTTTCCCTATGAAAAAACTTTACTCTTTACTTACCCTTATTTGTAGCCTAGGATTTGGGCAAACTATCCTCAATCAACCAGAAAATTCATCTAGAACAGTAGAGGATCCTAATACCATTATTTTAACCAATGGATTTCACGCAAAAGGAAACAATGTCTTTGTTGCTAGGATTGGAGAAAATGTACAATCTTCCCCAAGTCCGTCAGACTCCAATGCAGGAATTTCTAACCCTAACGGAACTATAGGAACTAGTAATTTCCATGATACACAAGGAAATATAGAGGTAACAGCCTCCGGTCAGCTACAATATACACTACCCATAGCATTACCCCCTGGAGTTAAGAGCGTTGCCCCTCAAATCAATCTGGTCTATACCAGTGGTAGTGGCAATGGTATTGCGGGATATGGCTGGAATCTATCTGGTATCACAGCGATTAGCCGAATGGGGAAAACGATAGAGAAAGATGGAAAAGTAGAGGGGATTAAACTTAATTATGACGATTATTACAGCTTTAATGGTCAAAGATTAATCCTAAAATCAGGAGAATATGGCAAAAATGGAGCGGAATATATTACCGAAAAATATTCCAATGTTAAAATTAAATCCTTAGGGAGTATCAACGGTTATTTCCAAGGACCTGAATATTGGGAAGTTACTTTTGAGGATGGTTCACAAGCATGGTACGGTACAACCAGCTCGGCAAGAACTCCTATTGAATACAACATTGTAAAGTGGAAAGATGCCCAAGGTAATTATATTACCTATAATTATACTCAGTCTAATAATGTTGCTGCCATATCTAGTATTGAATGGGGAGGTAACGAAGCTTTAAATAAACCCCATTTTAATAAAATAGAATTTGCTTATATCAACAGAGAAATAAAAGAAATTTCTTATACGTATAGCTTAGAGCATATACAAGAGTATCTTCTAAAAACCGTTCAAGTAATCACCAACGGTAATCTATTCAAAAAGTATGTATTTCAGCATAAGTCAATTGATGGCTATCCTAGAGTAGAACAAATTACAGAATATAACTCAGAAAGTCAAGCTGCTAATCCTATTGTTTTCTCATATCAAGAACCTGCTACTTTTGCTGGAAAAAACACAACAGAACAAGGAGTAAAAAATACTCATACAAAAAAATATGGAGATTTTGACTTTGATGGGGTTACTGATTTCTTAGAAATGGAATATAATGGAGCTTTATATTATAAAAACTCGGTATATAAAGATGACTCTTCTCCTATTATCATTACCTATAACAGAGGAGAATTCTCTGTCAACAATTTTAGAGATGCAGCTATTGTAACTTACAAAAATAACAATATTGTAGGGACATCGGCTGGAATCGTCATTCCTGTAAAAAAATATAAGGAGAACTCTATGAGTGTTTATGATTACGAATTCAGAATTTATTCCGTAAATCTACAAAACAAAACTCTAGATTTCCAGTATTCGAAAACATTAAAATATGAAGATTTTAAAACTAATTCTGAACCCTCAGAAAATACAGAAGATAATTTAGGGTGCCATACTTCTCCTACAACATTATCTTCTTTACTAGCCTATGATTATGATGGGGATGGTATTTCTGAAATTCTAGCTGAGTTTAGCTATTCAAGAGAATGCTTTTTTAGTACAGATCCGTTCCTACCGACACCTTTTGATCAGAAGAATAAAGATTCTCTTAACATACTCAATGAAACAAAAGATATATCTAAAGAACAGATACATAATACACTTTTATCAGATAATACAGAATATTATATAACACAAGATAACGAAAATGAAAAAAGGGTAACCTATAACTACATCAGACCTCCCGAAAAATTTCAACCAATATCAGAACACCAGCAGTTCACTTTGTTTTTGGATTTAAAACAAGACACTCCTTATGAACAAAGCTTTTATAAATTCAATCACAAATATTCGGATTCTTATATTTATAGAAAACCTTTTGAAATAGCAGATTTTAATGGTGATGGTATTGATGAACTTTACATTATTGAAAATGATAATTTACTCCGTGATATATCCAATATCAAAAAATCTCCTTCTGGACAGTATTCTTTTACTCCCATCATGAGTAATCAACCTCTAAGTGGGTTAGTACAACATGCTATAAAGGGTGATTTTAATGGTGATGGAAAAATTGATTTGGCAGTTCCTCAAGCTCAAAAATCGTATCATTGGAAATTTTATTTTGCTACAGGTAGTGGTTTTAAAGAGTATTATTACAATGGATTCATTTACTTTTCCTCACAGCAAGAAATAACAAACGAAGATAGACATAACACTTTTTTGGAATCTGGATGTGTTGGTAGAACTATAACCTATTACCAGTATAGTGCTACGGACTTGGATAATGACGGTAAGTCAGAGATTACTGTATCTAAAGTTGTAATTAGAAATCATGATTGGAATGCCCACAATGATAGAGAAAACACAAGCGTTACACTTGATGTATACTCCGTAAGTAAACCTAAGGGTCCTTATAGAACTACCTCATTTGGAACATCTACAAATCTCCCTTTAAGATATAATCTCACAAAATCTTCTTCTTATTATTTTGGTGGGAAAGTAATCTATTTCCAACCCTTATTTATCAATAAAACCAATCAACAGATTATCTTGGTAGGAAGACCAGATGACTGTCCTACGAACGGTTGTGATAGAATTAATGCCATTTATCTTGATTATGAGAACCTACCCACTAAAACAAGAATGGCCTCTATTGAACAAGGTAATTTAAGAACCAATATCACTTATGAAGAGTTATTACCTAGAACAATATATCAACCTATGGGGGCTATAAGCTACCCTTATATATCGCTAAACAAAGTTAATCAAAGTTATGTAGTAAGTAATCTTTATCAGGAAGGGAGAAAACAAGACTTCCGTTACCGAGGGTTGCTTTCGCACCTTCAAGGTAGGGGAATGATTGGTTTCCGCCAAACCGCTCGTTCCTCTTGGTACACCGATGAATTTAGAAACACCATCGTATGGAGCGGAGCAGAAATAGATCCACATCAAGAGGGCGTACCTATTAAAGAATGGAGTATCAAAACCACCAACGAGGCCGAGATATTCCCGTCTGATTTATCCTTTAGCAACAGTAAATTGCTAGCCTTAAAAACTACGGAATACAGAACCGATCTCCTTGTAGATGGAGCGAAAGTAGATGCTATAACCGATACTAATAGAAACCGAATTGTAAAGACTTTGGTACCCGTTCGTAACACTTCTAAAGACTTTATTAAAGATGTTACCACAAAAAGCACCATTACCTATGATAATTTTTATCTCCCTACTCGTACCATTACCCAAACCCTCAGTGGAAGTTCAGTTTTTGCCACATCTACCACTAATTTAGAGTATCTTCCACCCAACCTCTCAGCTACAGGTAAAGACTACCATGTAGGAAGACCTCGCTCTAAGACAGAACTAATGCAAGCCTATGGCGACTCCAAAGGAGCCAAGGAAGAATATACCTACGAGAATAACCTCCTTAAAACTCTTAAAACTTGGAATAGAGATAACTCAGGATGGTTACAAGAAACTTATGATTACGACGGCTTTGGGAACATTATACAAAAGACCATTACTAATAGTGTAGATAGCCACACCCAAAACTCAAAAACAGAATACGAATCCAAAGGTCGTTTTGTAGTCAAAAAAACAGATAACTTAGGGCTAGTTACCCACATTACTTATAACGACTGGGGGCAAGTACTTACCCAAACAGACCCATTGGGCAACCAGCTTACAAATACTTATGATGCTTGGGGGAAACTACTAACCGCTAAGACCAATTTGGGAGGTGTAAGTACCTATACCTACGAAAAACTAGGCAATGGAGATACCAAGACTACAGAATACAGCCCAGACGGAAGTGTTAGTATTTCGTTTACCAATAAAATTGGGCAAACTTACAAATCTACCTCAAAAGCCTTTGGAAACCAATGGGTGTCTAAGTCGGTTATTTTTGATGGTTTAGGTCGAAAGACAAACGAGTCCGAACCTTATTTTGACCACCAAAGCCCTACCCAGTGGAATACCATAGAATACGACGAATATTCTCGCCCAATAAAGGCAACGGCATTCACAGGCAAAATAGTTACCACCCAATATACCCAAAATACCGTAACTACTACCGAGACCAACGCCAATAACCGCTTTAAAAAGCAAACTTTTGATGCACTAGGGAATATTAGCTCCTCGGCAGATAAAGGCGGTACTATTGCCTTTAAATACAATGCCGCAGGAGAGCAGATAGAAGCAAAATACAGCACCAATACGGTAACCACAAAGTATGATGCTTGGGGCAGAAAAATAGAGTTTAACGACCCTTCTAACGGCATTTATAGATACGAATACAACGGCTTTGGGCAAAACACCAAAACCATAAGCCCTAAAGGTACCAAAACCTATACCTATAATACCAAAGGGCAACTCGTTTCACAAAGAGAACTCTCTACCGATAATACCAATGCTACCGATAAAAGCATTAGCTATACTTATAATGCCAAAGGCTTGGTGGTTAAAAAAGCGGGAGTATCCAAGGGCAAAACCTATACCTCATCTTTGGTATATGATGGCTTTGGTAGAGTGCTTTCTTCTTCAGAAGAAAACAATGGCAGGTACTTTATGCAGAAGGATATTGTTTACGACGACAAAAACCGAGTTATCTCTTACGAAAAAAGCCTCTACTCTGGTGGAACTTATACTAAAGCCCTTATAGAGAACATCTACGACCCTTGGTCTGGCGCTCTGTACCAGCTTAAGGACAAGACCTCTGGAAAAGTACTTTGGCAGCTCCAACAGCATAACGCCAAAGGGCAAGTAACACAGGCTAAACTAGGCGCTAGCACAATTGAAAACACCTATGATACCAACGGCTTCTTAACCAATATCAACCACTCTTCCGCAAGAAAGCCTAGTATTTTACAGATAAGCTATAGGTTTGATGCCATCAAAAACGAACTTAATTCTAGAACCACGGGAGGAGACTTCAATATTCTAGAAAGTTTCACCTATGACGAAAACAACCGCCTAACCAACTGGACGAACCCCGTAACAGGGCAAATGCACCATAACATCTATGATGCACAAGGCAGGATTATAGAAAACGACCAGCTAGGCAAAATCTCCTTTGGCAACAGCCAAAAAATCTATCAGCCTACCGCTATTACACTAAATGCCACAGGAGAGCAAAACCTCAAAAACGACCTAGTACAGCAGATTTCCTATAACGAGAACAACGACCCTCTGTTGATACAAGGCGTAAAGGGCGACTTGCGTTTTGAGTATGGGCTATCTTCTATGAGGCAGGTAATGACTTTTGGTGGTAAAATAGCAAACGGCTCACACGGTAAACTTACCCGCTACTACTCCGAAGACGGTAGCTACGAAGTAACACTAGACCACGCCACAGGCAGAGAAAAACACACCCTCTATATAGGCGGCTCCCCTTACGAGAGTGATATTATTTACCTTAAAAACTATACCGAAAGCCAAGCAAGTTATAAGTTTTTGCACAAAGACTATTTAGGCAGTATTTTAGCCATAAGCGATGAAGCTGGTAACAAGCTAGAACAACGCCACTACGACGCTTGGGGCAACCTAACCCATCTTAAGATTGGGGAACAAACCACCATAACAGATAAAAACCAAATTAAAGATTATTTAGCCAGTGGCAATTTAATAACAGATAGAGGCTATACCAGCCACGAACATCTAGCAGAGGTGGGCTTAATACACATGAACGGAAGGCTGTACGACCCATTGCTAAGAAGATTCTTAAATGCAGATGAAAACATACAAGACGCCTTTAACACCCAAAACTACAACAAGTACGGGTATGTACTAAACAACCCACTGATGTACAATGACCCAAGTGGAGAAATTTTCTTTTTTGCTATCCTAACTCCTATTTTAGGAGAAGTTTTAGCTGGAGTAGTTGCGGGGGCAATTGCAGGAGCTATTGTAGGTGCTACATCTTACGTATTAAGTGCAGTAATAAGCAGCAACTGGAATTGGGGAAGTTTTGCTAAATCTATTTTGATGGGAGCTATATCGGGAGCTATATCGGGAGCTATATCGGGAGGAATGAACCCTGGAATATTTAGCTCCGCTGCTGGAACACTATACAGAATGGGGGGACAGGCTATTTCAAGTATTTTACCTTCTTGGAATATTAGCATCGGAAACTTTGACTTTAACTTCTCTCCAAGCATAGCTATAGGCAAAGGCTGGGGGTTTGGAGCTAATATTAGTGCTACTTTCCGCTCTGGAGACTTTGCTATATCTGCAGGTATTGGAATAATGAATTACGGTGCACACGAAGGAAGTGGAAACTCTGGTATAGAATTTAGAAAATCAGCGATGCTAAATTATGATGATGGAAATTTTGGTTTGGGGCTCGGTTTAAATAATTGGAACGGAGGTATAACTGATGGGAAAGGACAGCAGACGGGGTTCGTCAACATGAGGTGGGAGAAATTTGCAATGAGTTATGAAAATGACGGAACACCTTTCCAAAAAGATGTAAATGGATTTTTCAATTTTGGTGATGGTGGTGATAGCTATAGAACTGCGAGAGCTTTAGTTGGATATGCGGGTTTTTCTGCAGGAGTTAAACTATTTACAGGTTTAAGGGATTCCAAGAGTTTTTATGCTGAAGAAAAAACGGGAAGTTGGGATGGAATCGCGAATAAAGTTGGACCAGCAACTACTAAAAATAGAGTACACTACCCTAATGGAATTGTGATGGAACAAGGAAATAAATATAGGTTAGGAGCATTATATATAAGTTACCCGTTGTGCATTATGAAATGAAAAAAACAAGAGTTGTTTATTAGACTGAAAATCAGTATTATTTAAAATGCACAACGAGTTTTTGCTATAAAACGATATAAATGAACAACATAGAGCAAATATATGAAAGAATTTTGGAAGTTTTAGGACTTTTTTCAGAAAATCAACTGATTAGTTATCAGAGAAGAACACCTAAAATGAGCGATTTAGAAGTCATAAGTCTTAATATTACTGCTGAATACTTGAGTATTGATAGCGAATTACAGTTATTTAGAAAATTGCCAAACTCTCTGATAAACAAAATTGAAAGAAGTGTTTACAATAAGCGAAAACGAAGACTATCCCTACAAACAGAGCAAATTAGACAGCGTATTTCGATGGAGTTCAATGAGTTTGAAGATATTTTTATCGTTGATAGCATGCCAATGAAAGTTTGTGAAAATGCTCGCTCTACTCGTTCAAAAATTTGTAAAGAGCAATCCTATTCTTCACCAACATATGGTTATTGTGCTTCACAGAAATTATATTTCTATGGCTATAAACTACACGCAGTATGTTCTTTAAATGGTGTGATTAAGAATTTTGATATAAGCCCTGCATCCGTTCACGACATCCACTATTTAAAAGATATTGGTGAGCAAATGCGAAACTGTACTTTAATTGGAGATAGAGGCTATTTATCAGCAAAAGTTCAAATAGATTTATCTAACTATGCTAATATTAAATTAGATACACCAATGAGAAGTAATCAGAAAGATTATATTCCTCAATTTTCATTGTACAAGAAAAAGCGAAAACGAATTGAGACATTTTTCTCTCAACTTTGCGACCAATTTATGATTAAAAGAAACTATGCTAAAACTTTTGAAGGCTTTAAAACAAGGATAATCAGTAAAATAACCGCCGCAACGGTTATTCAATATATCAATAAATTTATCTTCCAAAGAAAATTAAATCATCTAAAAATCAGTATTATTTAAAATGCACAACGAGTATAAGTTATAAAAACTATAATATTGGAATAAATTCTGATAGACATGTTATATACCCAATACAAGGGCTGCTCATACACAATAGTAGTTTTGCCAGACAAAGAGCATTTGAAGTACTTTCTAATGCCATAAATCCATACTTACTTTATCAAACAAAAAATAAATTCACATCATGGTAATTAAAAAAATAGTATTGTTTTCTTATCTATTTTCTTTTTTTGCTTGTGGGCAAAAAATATATAAATTAAACAGAGACGAATATGGACAGTATATATTAAATGATAAGACAAGATACACCTTTACAGAAATACCAACTATAGAGGGTCTGAAAAAAATCGATACCACAGCCTTTTATGTACAAATTTTTGAGGGGAGATATTACAATGAAGATGAAAAAAGAAATCCATTGATATTAATTTTTCATAATGATGGGTTTGTAAGAAGTCAATCTCTTTTATATTTTGGTAAATTTGATGAAATTGCAAATAGAAATACGCTTCATTATGGAAGGTATAGAATTATAGGTAATAATATAGAAATAGAGCGTTTTGTAAGTTCTCCGGATGCGGGAGACTGGCATCATAAGTATATTAAAAAAGGTAGATTAGAAGGAGATAAGATTGTATTCTATGAACCATTGATTACTGTTTTCGAGAAGCGAAAACAATTACCAAAAATTCAAAAGTAATGATCTTTGTAATAAAAATATATAGTGTTACTTTTAGGATCATATAACGATGGCAAATTTGGAATAAATCTTGGAACTAATCTATGGAGTAGATTACATGAACAGCAGACGGGAATCATAGGATTTAGGCACGGAGATTTTAGAATGACTTATGAAAATGATGGAAGCCCGTTTGCTAAGGGAATTCCTGAGAAAATTCTTGGAGATAATCATGACAGATTTCGAACCGCTGCTATGACTATTGGTATTGGTTCTTTTCAAGCAGGTTTTAATCTGTTTACAGGAGAGCGACTGAGTAGCAGTTATGAGGAAAAAAGAGGAGCTGATTTAATGACAATGGCGGACGCTAGTATTAGACGAATTTTGAAGTTGGGGAAATATGATGTTGGCTATGGTGCTATGTCAAAATATGGTTTAGCACAAGAAAATGGGAAACAATACAGATTAGGTGCAGCTTATGTGGGGTGGGGTAATTATAGAATAGGTATTGATTCTGATAGACATGTTAGACACGCAATACAAAATAGACTTGCACATACATTTCTTTCCCTACAGCCAGGTTTTAGGGTATTATCAAATGCTATCAATCCATACTTCCAATATAGAACAAGAAATCAATTTACGTCATGGTAAAAAAACTTCCAATAACTCGTTGTGCATTTTAAATAATACTGATTTTTAGATGATTTAATTTTCTTTGGAAGATAAATTTATTGATATATTGAATAACCGTTGCGGCGGTTATTTTACTGATTATCCTTGTTTTAAAGCCTTCAAAAGTTTTAGCATAGTTTCTTTTAATCATAAATTGGTCGCAAAGTTGAGAGAAAAATGTCTCAATTCGTTTTCGCTTTTTCTTGTACAATGAAAATTGAGGAATATAATCTTTCTGATTACTTCTCATTGGTGTATCTAATTTAATATTAGCATAGTTAAATAAATCTATTTGAACTTTTGCTGATAAATAGCCTCTATCTCCAATTAAAGTACAGTTTCGCATTTGCTCACCAATATCTTTTAAATAGTGGATGTCGTGAACGGATGCAGGGCTTATATCAAAATTCTTAATCACACCATTTAAAGAACATACTGCGTGTAGTTTATAGCCATAGAAATATAATTTCTGTGAAGCACAATAACCATATGTTGGTGAAGAATAGGATTGCTCTTTACAAATTTTTGAACGAGTAGAACGAGCGTTTTCACAAACTTTCATTGGCATGCTATCAACGATAAAAATATCTTCAAACTCATTGAACTCCATCGAAATACGCTGTCTAATTTGCTCTGTTTGTAGGGATAGTCTTCGTTTTCGCTTATTGTAAACACTTCTTTCAATTTTGTTTATCAGAGAGTTTGGCAATTTTCTAAATAACTGTAATTCGCTATCAATACTCAAGTATTCAGCAGTAATATTAAGACTTATGACTTCTAAATCGCTCATTTTAGGTGTTCTTCTCTGATAACTAATCAGTTGATTTTCTGAAAAAAGTCCTAAAACTTCCAAAATTCTTTCATATATTTGCTCTAAGTTGTTCATTTATACCGTTTTATAGCAAAAACAATATACTGATTTTCAGTCTAATAAACAACTCTTGT
This sequence comes from Riemerella anatipestifer, assembly GCF_035666175.1. Lineage (NCBI taxonomy): Bacteria > Pseudomonadati > Bacteroidota > Flavobacteriia > Flavobacteriales > Weeksellaceae > Riemerella > Riemerella anatipestifer. Next base: position 1,800,548 of record NZ_CP142016.1, on the reverse strand, counting down.
TTTTTTCATTTCATAATGCACAACGGGTTTATTAGAAAATAAAAATGCTTTTTTGAATTCAGAATTTATATGTACAGTTTACCAAAAATCCGAAAAAGTTCCCGAAGATTGGAAGGCTTATAAAGCGGATTGGTAGAGGCTTATATTTAGGCCAAGCCGCAATAACAGGAAATTTCTCTTGGGGAGGTTTTGCAAAGGCATTTTTTGGAGGAGCTTTAACGGGAGCTATTTCTGGTGCACTAGGACAAGTTTTTAGCACGAGCAGCTTTTGGGCAACCGTAGGAAATGGAGCCTTAGCAGGTGCAGGAAGTGGTGGTGTCAACGCAATTATTTCTGGACAAAACTTTTTTGAAGGGATGGTAAAAGGTGCTATAATTGGAGGTGCTGTTGGAGCAGTTAGTTATACCATAAAATATTATACCACAAAAACAGTTAGCAAAACTTCTTATATAGAGGATATTCCCGGAGAATAGAATTGATGAAAATACCCCCGTAGGAAGTCGAGACTACGCTAGAGATTTATATGAAAAACAGTTTGGATTACAAGATGGTCTTGATAAAAATAATATATATAATAGAGCACCACCTGGAGGAAGAATACAAGCTGATGGAAATATATTGACTAGTGATGGAAAAAGTGCTTTAGGGGTCACTAGATCAGATATTGTAGATCATGGTTTTTGGAGAGGGAAGCAAACTGTACATGAAATGTATTTATCTCATAATGCTTTTTCAAGTCGTGAGCAGTTAGCATATGTTATGCAACATGAACTTAATCATGTAAGAATTTTTAATGCTGGTCTAAGTGACATTGCAAGTCGAGAAATTCAGTTAAAAAGCCCCGCTGCTCAGAAATACTCTGAATTGCTTGATAACATTGGACATTATCATATACAAGAATATGGAACAAAATTTCTAGAAATAAATGGCTGGAGTGGGATAAGATCTTCTATTCCTTCTAGTGTATTTAATTCTGTAAATTATCAGATGGCCAATCAAAAGATTTGGAAATTATTAAGCAATACAGCTTTTAAAATCAATATAAATTTTAGATAAAATGAAAGTAATATTAATCGTAATTAGTTTATTGTCTTTAATCTCTTGCTCTTCTACTCATAATGAATATGACATAATCAACCATTTTTTGAAAGAAAAACATATACGATTGGAGAATTTATCTACCGAGCCTTATTATTTTAAAAATTCTTTAGAATACTTTAAGGAAAGTGTATTTGAAGAAGTGGGATTCAAAATACAAAATGAAAAAAAATATAAAATAGATACTGCATTAATTACTAATAAAGTAAGTAATTTAGAATCTCATTGTATAACAAAGATCTCTAAACCCTTACGAGCTATTAATAGTGAAAGAATTCTTATTGCTGTAGATAAAAAATGTATAAGATCAGAAATTCTTGTTATTTATTTACTTTATTAACCCGTTGTGCATTATGAAATGAAAAAAACAAGAGTTGTTTATTAGACTGAAAATCAGTATATTGTTTTTGCTATAAAACGATATAAATGAACAACTTAGAGCAAATATATGAAAGAATTTTGGAAGTTTTAGGACTTTTTTCAGAAAATCAACTGATTAGTTATCAGAGAAGAACACCTAAAATGAGCGATTTAGAAGTCATAAGTCTTAATATTACTGCTGAATACTTGAGTATTGATAGCGAATTACAGTTATTTAGAAAATTGCCAAACTCTCTGATAAACAAAATTGAAAGAAGTGTTTACAATAAGCGAAAACGAAGACTATCCCTACAAACAGAGCAAATTAGACAGCGTATTTCGATGGAGTTCAATGAGTTTGAAGATATTTTTATCGTTGATAGCATGCCAATGAAAGTTTGTGAAAACGCTCGTTCTACTCGTTCAAAAATTTGTAAAGAGCAATCCTATTCTTCACCAACATATGGTTATTGTGCTTCACAGAAATTATATTTCTATGGCTATAAACTACACGCAGTATGTTCTTTAAATGGTGTGATTAAGAATTTTGATATAAGCCCTGCATCCGTTCACGACATCCACTATTTAAAAGATAGTGGTGAGCAAATGCGAAACTGTACTTTAATTGGAGATAGAGGCTATTTATCAGCAAAAGTTCAAATAGATTTATTTAACTATGCTAATATTAAATTAGATACACCAATGAGAAGTAATCAGAAAGATTATATTCCTCAATTTTCATTGTACAAGAAAAAGCGAAAACGAATTGAGACATTTTTCTCTCAACTTTGCGACCAATTTATGATTAAAAGAAACTATGCTAAAACTTTTGAAGGCTTTAAAACAAGGATAATCAGTAAAATAACCGCCGCAACGGTTATTCAATATATCAATAAATTTATCTTCCAAAGAAAATTAAATCATCTAAAAATCAGTATTATTTAAAATGCACAACGAGTTTTATTATGAAAATAATAAGTGGGTAATAAAAACTAATATTAAAGCAGAAAGGGTGTTTTCTCATTAATTACAACTGTAAACTCACCACATTTTTAGGCAATTTAAAAGAATCTATTGGAGGAGTAGGTTTAGCTATAGTACAAGCAGGTACACACGCTATCTCCCAAGGAGTATTAGGTTTAATGCAAGGGCAAGACTTTTTAAGTTCTGCAGTTAGTGGATTTGCAGGAAGTTTAGGTGCCAGTGGATTTGGCGCTATAGCAGGTGATTGGGCAGGTAAAGCAGGTGGGCAAATTTTCTTTGGGGCATTATCTGGTGGGATAGGCGCAGAACTAACTGGAGGAAATTTCTGGCAAGGGGCTGTAACAGGTGGTATTGTCGCTGGGTTAAGCCACTCAATGCACTCGATGAATAACAAAGCATCTCGTATAGCAGAATTGCAGAGAAAGGGTTTCACAGAAGAACAAATAAAGAGTATTTATGATAACTACTTGAAACCAGGCGATGTTTCGGTTGATGAATTGGTAAAAAAAATCGGAGGTCCCCTAGAGAAGGAATATAATAAGCGAACCAATCTTTATAATGAGTTACAAGGTAACACTTGTGCTTTAAGATTGAGTTATGCTATGAACAAAGCAGGATTTTCAGTAAATGGAGATTGGATAGGAGGCGGGAGGCTTAAGATATTATACGTCTGCAACAAGAATGACTAATAATTATCTAAATAGTTTTGGAGGACAGTACACATATGGCAAACCCTATAAACAGTCAGATGTTGCGGTCACAGGTATTATAGCACAATATAGAAGTGCAAATTCTGTCCTACATGTAGATGTTGCCTATAAAGGTAATCTTGGAACTAATCATTATCAGAATTGGAAAACAGTAAATTGGCTTCCCATAAAATAGTATATCATGAAATATTTCAATCTACTAATTTTAACTTTTCTTTTTAGTTGCAATGCTAATAAAAGTGAGACATCTTCAAGAGTTGCCTCACACGGAAATGTTGAAAATACAATTAGGGAATTAGTGAATTATAGAAAAGAAGATTTGGCGATTATTATTTATGAAGATGATCAAAAAAAAATGAGGGAAAGATATGGATTAAAAAACCAAAAGGAATTGTTGGATATTTCACAATCCAAATTGGTTTATGATAAGTGTATATTAATTTCCCTAAGAGAAAGCAGAGACGACTTTGAATACAAAGATGTTTTAGGAAATTTTATAGTAGAAAAATGGAAGAAAAAGAATTATCTTGAGAACTATCATTTTGAAAACTATAATCATAAACCTACCTTAAGTTTAATGAAAATGTTTGATTTTTATAATAGCGAAGATTTAAAGAAATATTCTGATTCATTGTTTAATGAGACTTTAAGAAGGTATAAGTCGGGAAAATATCCTGATTTAGAAGAGTGCATAAACGATCCTGATAAATATTTAAAATAATTACAAATCCCCACAAAATGTGGAGATAATTGTTTATAAAATACTTTGTATTTTTTTAGGGCTTAAGGCTGGGAAATAATGATTAAATTTGCGACTAAATCTTATGAATAGGAGTAAAAGTAGTGTTCTATAAAAACCTGCTCCAAAAAGCAAAGTCAGATTTTGAGGTTTAGTCGAAGTTCTCTCGAGCGCCTCTCGAACCTACCCCGAAGCGATACCCTGTAAAAAAAGACTGCCAAAATGACAAAACCCATCAATATTAAGAGTATAAACTTAACAAAATCCAACATTTTATACTTAAATTTGTAGCTTTCTCCCCTTAAATAGGGAGGCTTCAACTAAAAAAATAAACAAGAATGATTGATAAAATTAACCTTGCTAATACCGAATTTAACCAATGGAAAAACCGCTCTTTTCAAGAGATACAACTATTATTCAAAAACTTAGCAGATATATTAGACGAGCAAAAAAACACTTATGCTAATATCATTACCACAGAAATGAATAAACCCATTTCTCAAGCCTTGTCGGAGGTAGAAAAATCAGCAATGATGACTCGCTTTTACACCAATATAGACGCTAATGTATTAGCTCCAGAACATATCCAAACAGACTTTAATATTAGCCAAGTTCACCATACGCCTCTAGGGGTAATTTTAGGTGTAATGCCTTGGAATTTCCCTTTTTGGCAGGTACTTCGTTTTGCAGTGCCTACTATTTTAGCAGGAAATACCGTTATCGTAAAACACGCTTCCATTTGTACCCAAAGTGGAGATGCCATAGAAGAGACTTTTCTAAAAGCTGGGTTTCCTGAAGGCGTATTCCAGCATTTAAAAGTAGGACATCAAGACATCGAAACCATACTAAAACACCCTGCTGTACAAGGTGTAAGCCTTACAGGAAGTGATTTGGCTGGAAGTAGTGTGGCTTCCATAGCTGGAAGAGAAATCAAAAAATCAGTTTTAGAACTTGGAGGCAGCGATGCGTTTATTGTTCTAGAAGATGCTGATTTAGAACAAGCGGCAGAAGTAGGTGCTTTAGCAAGATTACAAAACTGTGGACAAACTTGTGTTGCTGCCAAAAGATTTATCATTCACCATAATATAGCCAATGCTTTCTTGGAGTTGTTTACTAAAGCCTATCAAAAGTATCAACCATCAGACCCTCTAAATCCCAACACCATATTGTCGGGTATGGCAAGAAAAGACCTCGCTGATGAACTAGAACAACAATATCAAAAAGCAATTACTAACGGAGCAGAAATCATCATTCCCTTAGAACGATTGTCTGATAAAGAATTTAAACCAGGGCTTATCTTAGTAAAAAAAGGAAATCCTATTTTAGCCGAAGAATTATTTGGACCTCTCGGTATGGTAATGATAGCTCAAACCGATGATGAAGCCCTAGACTTAGCCAATGACATTCCGTTTGGATTAGGAAACTCCGTCTGGACTAAAAACCAAAACAAAGCCCTTGATTTTGCTCTAAAACTAAATTCTGGCACTGTGGCTATCAATTCTATGACCAAATCCGACCCAAGACTTCCGTTTGGTGGAGCTAAAAAATCAGGCTACGGAACAGAATTATCTGCCCTAGCCCTTAAAGAGTTTACTTATCCTAAAACCATCGTAGGAAATTAAAATCAAATTTCATCATCTAAATAAAAAAACCATCAGACATAAAATCTGATGGTTTCTTTTTTATCCTTATAGCATTACTCTCTATATTGTAGAAAGCCTTAGTGTATTGGTTTTTCCACCGTTGTGTACAGGCATTGCATTAAGATTAACTACAAAATCTCCTTTTTCTACGAAACCATAATTGCAAGTAAGCATATTAACTTGTATCACGGTTTCGTCTGTAGTTTTCTCCATATCATAGTAAAATGCTCTAACACCCCAAAGTAGGTTAAGCATCGTAAGCACCCTTCTATTAGCACTATAAACAATAATGTGCGAGTTTGGTCTATGTGCAGAAATTTGGAAAGCTGTATAGCCAGAGTGGGTAAGCGTAATAATAGCCTCCGCCCCTGAACTCTTAGCTATATTAACTGCTGATAAACAAATTTTATCAGTGATAAATCTTTCATCTAAACAGCTTATCTGATTATCTAAAATACTATTTCTGTCGTAGTAGTAGTTAGTCGTTTCTATACTCTTCACTATTTTAGACATATTCTTCACCACATCTACAGGATAACGCCCTACGGAAGTTTCTCCAGACAGCATCACCGCATCGGCACCGTCTAACACCGAGTTTGCAACATCATTTACCTCCGCTCTAGTAGGTGTAAGACTCGTAATCATAGTCTCCATCATTTGAGTAGCAATAATTACAGGCTTAGCATAGGCTCTTGCTTTTTTAACTAGAGTCTTTTGAATTACAGGAACTTCTTCCATAGGTACCTCTACACCTAAATCTCCACGAGCTACCATAATCCCATCACACTCCATGAGAATTTCATCTATATTTTTCACCCCTTCAGGCTTCTCTATTTTGGCGATAATAGGTGTCTTAAAGTTATTTGTTGGGTGATTCTTAATAAGCTCCTTTAAATCTTTTATATCCTGAGCATGACGAACAAATGACAATGCAATCCAGTCTAGTTCTAAGTCTAAAATAAAATTAGCATCTTTAATATCCTTCTCTGTAAGGGCTGGAAGCGATACATCGGTATTAGGAAGGTTAACTCCTTTTTTAGAACTTAATGGTCCTCCTTGAATCGTTTTAGCACGAACGGTGTCTTTTAAGTTGGTCTCGATAACCTCTAACACCAGTTTACCATCATCTATTAAGATTCTTTCCCCTACTTTTACATCTTGTGGAAACTGTTGGTAAGTCATATATACCCTAGTTGAATCTCCTTCTACATTTTCGTTAGTAAAAGTAAGAATATCCCCAGGATTAAGATAAGAGCCTTCTTTTACAACCCCTACTCTTAGTTTTGGACCTTGTAAATCTCCTAATATCGAAACTGAATAACCATATTCTTGATTAATCTCTCTTATCAGTTCCACATTTCTCCTCACCAAATCATAATCTGCGTGAGAAAAATTTATTCTAAAAACATCTACACCTGCCTTAACTAGCTCTAACATCGTTTCTTTAGAAGATGATGCAGGTCCTAATGTTGCTATTATTTTTGTTTTCTTTAATTTCTTATTCATAGTACTGAATGGTTTGATAGAGTTCTTGCTCTGGACTTAATAACATTTCCTGTATAGGAAACACCAAGTTATCAGGCAACAAAATTACAGAAAAATCGGATAAAAAGTCCTTTGTTAACAGAATATAATCTACATCTCTATATTCTGGCAACAAATAAGTCTCTTCCACTAGATTTGAAAACAAATCATAATGAGTTCCGTCCTCTAATTTGGTATCATAAAATTTATTCGCTATAAAACTGTATGTGCATTTAGTAATTTCATCATAAGTTTGATACTGTACAAACAGATACAAGCGTCCTCCTTTTTTTAAAATAAAATCTTTTTCTCTGCTAAATTTAAAGCTATTCAGGAGGTTGATATTGAAAAACAACTCACAATCTTGTATTTTCCGAGAAAGTCTTAATAATCCTATCGAGATTTCCTCTTCTTCTATATCAAGAAATATTTTATTGTCTTTCAATTATTTTTTCTTTTTTGTTTAATGTATAAAATGCTCTTTGTGCAGCTTTTTCTTCCGATTTTTTCTTAGAAGTTTCCGTAGCACTAGCCACTTTATCACCACCTACGAAAATGTAGGTTTTAAACATCTTTGCTTTACTCGGTAAAAGCTCCTCTTCGGTTTTGTAGTCTATTTTAATTTTATTCTTTTGACTCCACTCTAACAACAGACTCTTATAACTTATAATTTTGTTTTCGAGTTTTAGCATTTCTGAGTGGGTAAGAATCTTAGACAGTACTACTTTCTGACATTTATCATAGCCAAAATCCATATAAATAGCACCAATAAGAGCTTCTAATAGGTTACCTGACAAGTCCGCTCCAAACTTAGAACCATTTTTCAAAACTAGAGAAGTCAGATTTAGTTTTTCCCCTATTTGATTAAGGTTCTTTCTATTAACAATTTTAGATTTCATTTGGGTTAAAAACCCTTCACTCTCCTGTGGATACTGCCTGTAAAGATAATAGGAAACTATACTCCCTAGAACGGCATCTCCTAAGAACTCTAGCCTATCATAATTGAGTTGACTGGAAGTACTTTTGAGAGAAAAAGCCTCCTGATACCAAGAGACTTCTTTAGGCTGTATACCCAATATTTTTTCTAATCCTTTTACTATAAAAGCCTCTCTCTGTGTATATCTTGGCTTCTTTCGTCTAGATAAAATTCTATTGAAATAGCGTCCGATTTTCATTCTTTAGACTTTCTTGAATAGCACACACGCATTGTGTCCACCGAAGCCAAAAGTATTGCTCATTGCAACATTAACCTTTTTTTCTACCGCTTTATTGAAAGTAAAGTCAAGACGACTATCTATTTTTTCATCGTCTGTAAAATGGTTAATTGTAGGTGGAACAACATCATGAATAATAGTTCCTATGGCAGCAATAGCCTCTACAACACCTGCCGCTCCCAGCAAATGTCCTGTCATAGACTTTGTAGAATTGATTTGTATATCAAAGGCGCGGTCACCAAGTAATCTAGAAATTGCGTTAGATTCTGCAATATCTCCTAATGGCGTAGATGTCCCATGCATATTGATGTGATCTACCTCATCAGCAGTAATTCCTGCATCTTCTAAACAGTTCTTCATTACCAAATAAGCTCCCAAACCTTCTGGGTGTGGTGCCGTCATATGATGTGCATCTGCACTCATACCTCCACCTTTAAGCTCTGCATAAATAGTTGCTCCTCTTCTCTTTGCGTGCTCATACTCCTCCAAAATAATGCACCCCGCTCCTTCTCCTAGAACGAAACCATCTCTATCTTTATCAAAAGGTCTAGAGGCTGTTTTAGGGTCATCATTTCTTGTAGAAAGTGCCATCATAGCGCTAAATCCACCCACGCCACTTGCCGTTACTGCAGCTTCGGAACCTCCACAAACAATAACATCTGCCTTTCCAAGTTGGATTAACATTTTAGAGTCTATGATTGCATTTGCCGAAGACGCACAAGCCGATACCGTAGTATAGTTAGGTCCGTGGAAACCATATTCAATAGAAATATGCCCTGGTGTAATATCCGCAATCATTTTAGGAATGAAAAACGGATTAAATCTAGGAATATCAGATTTAGCCCAGTCTAAAACTTCTTTTTCAAAAGTTTCTAGTCCACCAATACCTGACCCCCATACAACACCTACTCTGTTTTTATCAACCTCTATACTAGTTATACCAGAATGTTCTATAGCTTCTCTAGCGGCTACAATTCCCAACTGAGTATTTCTATCCATTTTCTTTGACTCTTTTCTGTCAAAAAAATCTAATGGATTGAAGTTTTTAACCTCGCAAGCAAATTTAGTTTTGAAATTAGTGGCATCAAAAAGAGTAATTGGAGCAGCACCGCTCTCACCTTTCACAAGGCTTTCCCAATATTCTTTAGCATTATTTCCAATAGGCGTAATAGCACCAAACCCGGTAACAACTACTCTTTTCAATTCCATAAATTTAATCTTTGATAAAAATACTAATTATTTATTTACCACTTCTTCTACATAAGCAATAGCGTGCCCTACTGTAGTAATTTTCTCCGCTTGATCATCAGGGATTTGGATGTTGAATTCTTTTTCAAATTCCATAATAAGCTCCACAGTATCTAGCGAATCTGCTCCTAAATCGTTAGTAAAACTAGCTTCTGGAGTTACTTCTGTTTCCTCCACATCTAACTTATCTGCGATAATCGCTTTTACTCTTGATGCAATGTCTGACATAATATTAAGTTTTAAAATTATTGTTCGGTGCAAATATATGAAATTTCATATCAAATTATATTCTTTTTGAAAAAATTTCAAGCTTTTTAGATATGCTTATTAGTTTATATTAACCCGTTGTGCATTATGAAATGAAAAAAACAAGAGTTGTTTATTAGACTGAAAATCAGTATATTGTTTTTGCTATAAAACGATATAAATGAACAACTTAGAGCAAATATATGAAAGAATTTTGGAAGTTTTAGGACTTTTTTCAGAAAATCAACTGATTAGTTATCAGAGAAGAACACCTAAAATGAGCGATTTAGAAGTCATAAGTCTTAATATTACTGCTGAATACTTGAGTATTGATAGCGAATTACAGTTATTTAGAAAATTGCCAAACTCTCTGATAAACAAAATTGAAAGAAGTGTTTACAATAAGCGAAAACGAAGACTATCCCTACAAACAGAGCAAATTAGACAGCGTATTTCGATGGAGTTCAATGAGTTTGAAGATATTTTTATCGTTGATAGCATGCCAATGAAAGTTTGTGAAAACGCTCGTTCTACTCGTTCAAAAATTTGTAAAGAGCAATCCTATTCTTCACCAACATATGGTTATTGTGCTTCACAGAAATTATATTTCTATGGCTATAAACTACACGCAGTATGTTCTTTAAATGGTGTGATTAAGAATTTTGATATAAGCCCTGCATCCGTTCACGACATCCACTATTTAAAAGATAGTGGTGAGCAAATGCGAAACTGTACTTTAATTGGAGATAGAGGCTATTTATCAGCAAAAGTTCAAATAGATTTATTTAACTATGCTAATATTAAATTAGATACACCAATGAGAAGTAATCAGAAAGATTATATTCCTCAATTTTCATTGTACAAGAAAAAGCGAAAACGAATTGAGACATTTTTCTCTCAACTTTGCGACCAATTTATGATTAAAAGAAACTATGCTAAAACTTTTGAAGGCTTTAAAACAAGGATAATCAGTAAAATAACCGCCGCAACGGTTATTCAATATATCAATAAATTTATCTTCCAAAGAAAATTAAATCATCTAAAAATCAGTATTATTTAAAATGCACAACGAGTTTGAATTTAAATTTTTGGTATTTTTTCTAAACTATTTACTACATAATCTGGTCTAATTTCATGGTTATTAAACTGTTGTTTTGAATCAAATAAAACAGAGGTCATTCCTAACTTTTTTGCCACAATTATCTCAGACAATAAGTTGTCTCCTACTACTATAAAATTTTTAGAACTAATAGAATATTTTTTCATTATCTCCTTAAAATAATATTCTTTATCCTTCCTTGGATTTATGTGAGGAACATCTATGAAAATTTCTATAAAATCATCCTTTATTCCTAAATTTTCAATTTTACTTTTTTGTAGTTTTTCATATCCTGTTGTAACAAGAAACTTATCCGCTTCCATTGAAGAAATTTGATAATATCCTTCAAATAAATTTAAAGGATGATTTACTTCCAAATCTTCATACGTAGTAATGAGAATATTTTTATACTCATTATTTAACCCATATTTAGAGATTACCATATCTAAAGGAAGTTTCCAACAATCCTTATAAATATTTTCAATATCAGATTCTGAAAAAAGTTTAGATGTTTTATTGATTTGTGCTAAAGAATTAAATATAGGAATCCCAATATCACCACTAATACTATTTACAGCAAAAAGAGTATCATCTAAGTCAAATATATAAACTTTCACATCAAACCGATTTTAAACTAAACTCATTAAAAATATCAACACAACGACTTCTAAAGTTTGAACTTGGAAATACCTCTCTTCTTTTCATAAATATTTCAACCTCATTAAAAAAAACATCAATTTCATAAAATTTCCCTCTTTCAAATCTTGTAAAAGGATTATAATAACCACTTAACTTTGGTAACTCTATAACTGTACTCCCAAAATCAATAAATGTACCTGGGTAAATAAGCACACCTCCACCTATTCTTACAAAATCATTTATTATTGCTCCGAATTTTTGTTTCTTTGTATCAATAATTATATTATCAAATAATTTTACTTTTATAGTTGAATAATCTACATTTAAATCTGCTGTTTTAGTATACCCTGCAATATTACACCAATCTCCAACATATGAATGTATCAAAGCTGATTCATGACTTTTATTTGTAAAATCTCCAATAATTACATTTTCTAATTCACCTGCTATTTTACAATTTTTCCCAATTATTACTCCCCCATATATTCTTGCATCTTTTATTGAAGTATTTTCTCCGACAAAAAGCGGTCCTTTTAAATAAGAAAAAGGGGAAATTTTAACATTTTTATCTATAAAAATAGGACCTTCACTAGTATCAAAAATAACACCTGTCGCAATTTTAACAGAATTATTTATATAAAGATCTTCACTAGCACCTATAATTTCACCACTAAAATTATATGATTTTGACAAAGAATTTGATTTTTTTATATAACCCGTTGTGCATTATGAAATGAAAAAAACAAGAGTTGTTTATTAGACTGAAAATCAGTATATTGTTTTTGCTATAAAACGATATAAATGAACAACATAGAGCAAATATATGAAAGAATTTTGGAAGTTTTAGGACTTTTTTCAGAAAATCAACTGATTAGTTATCAGAGAAGAACACCTAAAATGAGCGATTTAGAAGTCATAAGTCTTAATATTACTGCTGAATACTTGAGTATTGATAGCGAATTACAGTTATTTAGAAAATTGCCAAACTCTCTGATAAACAAAATTGAAAGAAGTGTTTACAATAAGCGAAAACGAAGACTATCCCTACAAACAGAGCAAATTAGACAGCGTATTTCGATGGAGTTCAATGAGTTTGAAGATATTTTTATCGTTGATAGCATGCCAATGAAAGTTTGTGAAAACGCTCGTTCTACTCGTTCAAAAATTTGTAAAGAGCAATCCTATTCTTCACCAACATATGGTTATTGTGCTTCACAGAAATTATATTTCTATGGCTATAAACTACACGCAGTATGTTCTTTAAATGGTGTGATTAAGAATTTTGATATAAGCCCTGCATCCGTTCACGACATCCACTATTTAAAAGATATTGGTGAGCAAATGCGAAACTGTACTTTAATTGGAGATAGAGGCTATTTATCAGCAAAAGTTCAAATAGATTTATTTAACTATGCTAATATTAAATTAGATACACCAATGAGAAGTAATCAGAAAGATTATATTCCTCAATTTTCATTGTACAAGAAAAAGCGAAAACGAATTGAGACATTTTTCTCTCAACTTTGCGACCAATTTATGATTAAAAGAAACTATGCTAAAACTTTTGAAGGCTTTAAAACAAGGATAATCAGTAAAATAACCGCCGCAACGGTTATTCAATATATCAATAAATTTATCTTCCAAAGAAAATTAAATCATCTAAAAATCAGTATTATTTAAAATGCACAACGAGTTTTTTTATATAGTATAAATCAATATCAACATACTCACTAACATTATAAATAACTTCCCAAGGAGGCAATTCTTCCACCAACTCCTTTCCACCAGAGATAATTTTCCTTTCGGCACCCGTTAATATTCCTGTCCTAATTTCACTAAATTCTTTTTTGTAAATTTTAAATACGTTTTCTTTCATTTTTTACCATTTTTAGCAAAGATAGCGAAAGTCTTTAAACTTATTTTTAACTTATAATTACGAGAAAATTAACAAAAGGGATAAACAAAATAGTACTTAGTACTAAAACAAAGAGCAGTCTTGATTAAGCTATTAATTGTAAATTAAATTTTTGAAAAAAATACTAAATATAACCCGTTGTGCATTATGAAATGAAAAAAACAAGAGTTGTTTATTAGACTGAAAATAAGTATATTGTTTTTGCTATAAAACGATATAAATGAACAACTTAGAGCAAATATATGAAAGAATTTTGGAAGTTTTAGGACTTTTTTCAGAAAATCAACTGATTAGTTATCAGAGAAGAACACCTAAAATGAGCGATTTAGAAGTCATAAGTCTTAATATTACTGCTGAATACTTGAGTATTGATAGCGAATTACAGTTATTTAGAAAATTGCCAAACTCTCTGATAAACAAAATTGAAAGAAGTGTTTACAATAAGCGAAAACGAAGACTATCCCTACAAACAGAGCAAATTAGACAGCGTATTTCGATGGAGTTCAATGAGTTTGAAGATATTTTTATCGTTGATAGCATGCCAATGAAAGTTTGTGAAAACGCTCGTTCTACTCGTTCAAAAATTTGTAAAGAGCAATCCTATTCTTCACCAACATATGGTTATTGTGCTTCACAGAAATTATATTTCTATGGCTATAAACTACACGCAGTATGTTCTTTAAATGGTGTGATTAAGAATTTTGATATAAGCCCTGCATCCGTTCACGACATCCACTATTTAAAAGATAGTGGTGAGCAAATGCGAAACTGTACTTTAATTGGAGATAGAGGCTATTTATCAGCAAAAGTTCAAATAGATTTATTTAACTATGCTAATATTAAATTAGATACACCAATGAGAAGTAATCAGAAAGATTATATTCCTCAATTTTCATTGTACAAGAAAAAGCGAAAACGAATTGAGACATTTTTCTCTCAACTTTGCGACCAATTTATGATTAAAAGAAACTATGCTAAAACTTTTGAAGGCTTTAAAACAAGGATAATCAGTAAAATAACCGCCGCAACGGTTATTCAATATATCAATAAATTTATCTTCCAAAGAAAATTAAATCATCTAAAAATCAGTATTATTTAAAATGCACAACGAGTTAAATATAATACCACGATAAGCTAAAATATCCTATCTCACTTAATCTATTTTTAGGTTTTCAGCTTTCCCTTTCTAGCATAGGCTCTTCGGATAGAGGGTACTGGTTTTATTTTACACCTTTTAGGGTCTAATTTACACCCTAGAGGGTCCGTTTTAGAGGTTACAGGGTCTAAAATAGAGCCTACGGGGTTCAGTTAAGACCTTACAGAGGTAAATCTAGTGGTGGTAAGGTCTAAGTTAAAGCCTCCCAACTCTATTTTTAGCCTTGTAAGGTCTTCGTTTGCCCCTTTAGCCTTCATTATACTGTTATCTAGGCTTTATTTTCTTCGTCTTTGGTATTGGTAGTACCGCTAGTGGCGGCTGCTCTGGTCTGATAATGGGTGCTAAGATCTTTGTAAATACTGGTAGTCCCTGCTTGGTTTTGGGTGGCTAAGAATTTTACATAACGGTAGTAAGATACTGCAGCGGTGTAGTTGTCGTAATCCAAAAGTGTTTTGGTGTCTGTCATCATTTCTATCACTCGGTCTAGTTTCTTCAGAGGGGCTTCTAGCTGGGTTCTTGCGAGATAGTCTTTATCAAATTCTGCCTTGTCTATGGTAGGCGGCACTGTGCTAGGGTCTTGCTCCATATAGAGTTTGCATTTGTCTACCAGCACCTTGTTTTTGTCTGCTATACGCCCGTATTGCCTTCTTTCTTCTGGAGTGAGATTGACTGCCTTGGATTGGATAACGCCGAGTATCGCTCCGATGGCATCATCTATCGTTTTGAGTTCTTGTGCCGAAAATTCTACTGAAATTAAATTGTCAATTGCCATTTCTTCTGTTTTTTTGGTGTTAAAAATATACGAATTACACTATTTCGTCCTAGGTATTGCAGAAGGCGGGGATTTTTAGTACTAAAGTTCAATAGAATTACTACTGTTGAACCTTGCACAAATGTCCAATCGAAGAACTTCAGCCCCGCTTTTGGCAATACCTTGTTGGCAGAAGTTTTTTATTCTAAAGAGTTGTTATATTTTTTCTTATTTTCCTCTACTGTTTTTCTATATTCAGGCGTATTAATTTTTCCTTGCGAAGGGTCATTCATATATTCTCTACGTTTAGTCAAGTATTGTTCTTTTGAGATTAATATTCCCTGATTAAATTTTATCAGCTCCTTTTTTCTTATTAATTCTATGATTTCAAAAATGAAATAATTATTTTCATCATGCAACATTAAAATTAACCCTGGTAAACCCTTAAATTTATACGGTCCGTCATTTAAAGGTATGTCACTTGTGTACCACGCAACATAGTTTTTGTCACCAATTTTAGCATAAGCTTTTTTACATTTATAGTTTAAAATTGTTTTTGTTTCGTTTTTATCAATAATCCAATTAATTTTATCATTAGTTTCGAAAGTAAATAGATTTCTTCCCAGATAATTTGATATATAAATTTCGTTGCCATCTCTATATACTGAATGTCTTACCTTTGCTCTTGGAATTTCACTCAGATCAATTGTTACATTTCCATTTCCAATACCTTGCAACTGTTTCTTAACGGCATCAATATTTGCTTTATAATATTCACTATAGTATACTGATTTATGTTGATTAGCGATTAATATCATTGGTTCAGTTATAATACTTTTTTTATCCAATGTATCAACAAGGTAGCTAAATTTATATTTTATTTCTATATCAGAACTATCGATTTTTGATTGAGATTTTGCTGCAATACAAAAAGATATGAAAAAGTATAAACTAAATAGTGTTCTCATAATTAAATTTTTTAAAAGGGCTGTTAGTGAAACAGCCCTCAAAAGTTATTAAACCATAGGATTTTCATAGCTTGTGCTTCCACAATCTTCTTTATTCATCATTTCCCATTCATTGTATAAACATTCTGGACTATCAAATTGATCATCATAAATTGTTTGATGTAGTGTTCCACAAACTGTTCTCAAAGTAACAAGATATCTAGTTAATACTAAGGAACTTTGTCCGTTTTCTTTTTCCAATTTGCTTTGAGAAGACAAGTCAGTTGAATTTGCATAAGTTAGTGCTGATGTCAAAAATAATGACGCAAGTAAAATGAACTTTTTCATTGTGTTTAATTTAAAAATTAATTAAAAAATAACTGTTTAAAATGACATAAATTTATAATTCTTAAAAGTTAAGACCGCGTTTTCTGTTTTCAATCCTATCAATCAAAGTTGTAGAAGTGATATTCAACACGTTTTTTATAAAATTTCTGCCAACTCAAATATAAAAACAACAATAAGTCAAAATCATTGCATTTCTATCGTTGAGTGTGAACCAAATTTACATACTTGCATTTATATACGCAATACCTCGCCGTATTTTTTTTAACATTAAGCACTCCAAACCGCTTAGACATTAAACTAAACGATAAAAAAAAGCGATAAATTGAACAAAAACTAAGACTTTTTAGCGTTTTATTAGATATTTTACAACCACTCCACTATAAAGAACTCCTGAAAAAAAGACGGCTAATAGGTGGGCGTACCCTACCCCTAAAATCCCAAAATAGGGTTGTAAGGCAAAGATGAGAAGGACGAGCAATACTACCGACAGTGTGGAAATAATAAGATGCAACCTCGTCTTTTCAATCGCAAAGACCAAATTGCTAAACGGCGTCCTAAGCATCATACCTATCACCGCTGCTCCTAAGAAAATATTAAATAAGTGAGTTTGCCCTAAATATTGAGTTCCAAAAAGACTCATAATCTCATTGGCATAAGCTGTTCCCAAGCCCAAAATCAATACTGATAGCGCCGAGAATAAGACTAAATATTGAGTAATGTACCTTTTGATAAATGCTTTATCTTGATGGTGTTTGCACAGTTTAGGGTAATCATTATGAATGAACACTCGTGATAGGAAAATTAAATTTAATGGTATGAGAGAAGCCGTTTTGTATTCCGCCAAGACCCCCTCACTAAACAACACCCCAATCATAAATATATCCGTAAGCAAGAACAACTCTTGCATAAGGCTCGCAGCGGCGGTAGAAAGGTTAAATCGCCAAAGTGATTTTACCGAGAGTGGTTTCAGTTCTACTTTTCTGAACTTCCTAAACCCCAAAAAGAATATAAAGTAAGGCGACAAACACAAGGCTAAGACATAACCCCTAAGCCCTAACAACGGCGTAAGCCCTAATGCCAAACCTAGCAAGGCAATACTATTGACAATCTCCCAAAAAGCAAATTTCCTATTACGGAAAGAGGCTCTACAAGAGGCTTTATACACTTCCAAAAAGAATAATCCCACAAGCCTTACCAAGAACCATAACACCAAAAAAAAGACTTCTAATTGTTGCCCAAACATTACCAATGCAAGTATGAAGACCAACGCATTTATAACCAACTGCCCCAACAAGCCGTAGTATAATGAATAAGCCTCTAGGTTTTTAAAATCGGTTGAGTGATCTAATTGACTGCCGAATTTTAATAACCCTTGATAAGTCCCCAACCCCACAAAAGGAATAAAAAAAGAAATAAAGTTTTGAACCTTAAACACCATACCTAAATCTTCTTTCAGTAATACTCTAGCCACATAAATATTAACGATAAGCAATACTAATTTAGAAACTAGCATCGCCGAAGCCGTCCAAAAACCATCGTTTTTGAAAAAAGATTTTAGAAAAAGTATGTTTGATTTTAAGATTTTTAATACTGACAAAATAGCTGTAATTTTGTTTCGGTAAAAATAATAACTTACAGATGACTTTCCTAAATATAGCTTACCAAAAATCAAAAAAGATGTATTATTTCTTTGTAGGATTTATCGTGCTAACTTTGATAAGCCATGTCTTTAGGACGAGTAGCATTCCTTTTTTCATTTACGCAATGTACTCCTCTCCCGTCCCCATACAGAATGACTTTTCGTTTTTTGTGATAAAGAAAAGCGACGGCAAAATTTTCAATCATCCTGAATTGTGGAATCATCATAAGCGAATCGTGTTTTACTATTCGTCAAGAACTTGGGAGCAACTTTTAGGTCAAGACAGCCCAAAAACCGTATTCCATAAAAAAGTCTATCCTTCCGCGGACAAAAACTACTTAAATACACATTATCCCAAATGGCTCTTTAGATACATACAACAAGTGGAAGGTAAGAAGTTAGACCACATCACTTTATACAAAGTAACTGTAAACTACGACAAACATAATAAATACTCCGTAAAAAATGTTGAAAAAATATTTACGCAAGGGCAATAGTTCCATTAGAGATTTAGCCAATTATCAGGCTTTAATTAAAAGAAGTGTACTTTTATGCTTTGGTTTGTCGTTCTTATTCA
This sequence comes from Riemerella anatipestifer, assembly GCF_035666175.1. Lineage (NCBI taxonomy): Bacteria > Pseudomonadati > Bacteroidota > Flavobacteriia > Flavobacteriales > Weeksellaceae > Riemerella > Riemerella anatipestifer. The sequence continues at coordinate 1,781,711 of NZ_CP142016.1, read as the reverse complement.
GAAGTTACTCTTCTACATTGAATTTTCAGATGGAAAACCCTTCGTTCCAAATTTCAGGAGGTGATTTTTTAACGAGTTTATATAATTATTTCGGCATCAATTATTTTGTTTTTGAGCACCCTATTTATAGCATTGTATTTACTGTTCTACTATTTATATTTTGGATACTAAGTTTCGTATCCCCAAATAAAAAAGCTATCCCTATTTTATTCTATATCTTTTTCTTGATTTATGCCATTGGGTTTAATTCAAATATGGGGTTTCTCTCTAGCTACCTTAAAGGCTTTATCATTATAGGCTTTATATTTTTTGTTATTTCTCCCATCAATTTTAATCTTATGTGGGAAGGATTAAGGTATTATGCTTGTTGGATTTACTTTTCCGCCTTCCTATGGAAGTTTATACATAGAGCTATGTTTATGCCTAGATTCGGAGAAATGTCTTTTAAAGACAACTTCTCCTGGTATATATTTACCAATCCTGATAGTATTTTAAGTAAATTTTACCTTTTTTGTATTGAACACCCTTGGATTCTCAACATTGGGGATAAACTTGTATTCTTGTTTGAGGGTCTTTATTTTATTGGATTTTTCACAAAAAAATACGATGCCTTTTTAGGTTGGGCCATCGTAGGACTTCATTTATTTTTGTACTTTTTCAGCGATACGCTTTTTGTGGAAATATGGGTTTTAGGGCTGCTCTTTATTTCAAAATCACAGTGGAGTAGCTTTTCCCAATTCACTAAGACTCTACATAAATACCTGCCCAACTTCTCTTAAGCGGCAGAAGAAAATCTGACAAAAAAGCCACATAAGTTGATTTAGAAAAATCAAATACTTCTATCTCTTGAGATAGTTTGCCCTCTTTTAATGCCGAGCGAAACTCTTGTAGTTTCATGGTTTTCACTTCGCCATTTTCTACGAAACAAGCCTTCATTCGGTCAAATAATCCTAGCTGATAAGTAGTATCTATCTCTCTCATCACACCATTAAGGGCATCTATAGAACACCCTGAAGCCACCTCTTGTTCCTCATCTATACTAATGACGATAAATTGATTTTTTTCAATCTTAAAAGACGATGACAATGGTTTGCCGTGTGCAGCCCAAACGGAAAGAAAGTCAAAAAGTTTTTCTGTAATTTCCTTACTTTCTTTAGGTAAAAAAGGTCTAGAGGCTGGATAAATAAGCACTCTATAATCGTTGGTTTCTACTATATTAGATTCTTCTATTTTCATATAACAAGTTTATAAGATAACTCAACTATAAATCCTCTGCTTCTGCTAAAAGTTCCACAATATCTTTAACTTCTACTTCTGTGTTTTTATTAAAATGCTTCACACCGTCCGTCATCATCGTATTACAGAAAGGACAACCCGTCGCAATAACATCAGGTGTTTTCGCTAAAGCCTCTTCTGTTCTTTCTATGTTTATGTCTTTATTTCCTTTTTCTGGCTCTTTAAACATCTGTGCACCTCCTGCTCCACAGCACAATCCGTTTTGTTTGCAACGCTTCATTTCAACCAACTCTGCATCTAATTTTTTAAGGAGTTCTCTAGGTGCTTCATACTCGTTATTGGCTCTACCAAGGTAACAAGGGTCGTGGAAAGTGATTTTTTTACCTTCAAACCTACCGCCTTCTATCTTCAATCTTCCCTCCTCCATAAGTTGCTTTAAAAACTGTGTGTGATGTAGCACTTGATAGCTCCCACCAAGGCTAGGGTACTCATTCTTTAGTGTATTAAAACAATGCGGACAAGCCGTTACTATTTTCTTGACTTCATAAGCATTAAGGATTTCTATATTGGTGAGTGCCATCATTTGGAAAACAAACTCGTTCCCTGCTCTCTTAGCTGGATCTCCCGTACAGCTTTCCTCTTGTCCTAGAACCGCAAACTCTACCCCTATTTTGTGGAGGATTTTACAAAAGGCTTTGGTGATTTTTTTAGCTCTATCATCAAAACTTCCTGCACAACCTACCCAAAACAAAACCTCGGGAGCTTTACCTTCGGCAGCGTATTCCGCCATTGTTTTTATTTTCATAATTATGCTATTTTCAAGTACAAATATATAAAACTTTTTTACCTCAGATTAATATTTTAGCTCATTATTTGTAATACCAAAATTTTTTATTAGATTTATGGAATAAGTAAACTTTTAAATCTAATATTATGAAAAAAATTATTTTTATTGTAGCCTTGTTTACAACAGGACTAATTACCGCAAAAGAAGGTAAAGTTGATTAAAAAATCAATGAAAAAAAATCAGTAAAAACAGAAACACTGCCACCAGCAAAACAACAATCAGGCTGTTTCTCTTTTACCTTATCTTGTGGAATACCAGGCACAGCGTGCGGAGATTCTACCATTGAGCTTATAGGATTAATCTTAAAAGCAGATGATGATATTTGCGGCAAATAATCAACAACCTTACAAATACCTTTTTTCAAGAAAAGTATTTGTTTTTAAAAACAAAGTATAATGAAATATATTTTTCTAAGCTTAATATTTGTAAGTTTGAATTGTTTTAAAGCACAACAAACAGCTATTGATAGCTTAAAAATTCAGTGTGAATACTCATTGCACTATCAAACTGACTCTACCGATATACATAGCAAAGACAACGAAAATTTTTTATTGTTTATAGGGAAAAACAAATCTCTTTTTTTAAGCACCAATAAATACAAAAGAGATTCTATAAAAAACTCATATATTAAACAAAGTAGTATTAAAATGCTGGATTTAACAAATTTTCCTAAAACAGCGTTTCCCTACAAAATTGTCAAAGATTATGTTAATAACAACATCTTATTTTATGATGATATTTCAGCAAAACTTTCTGTTTATTATACCGAACAACCTAACTTAATATGGAAAATTTCTGATGAAACAGATAAAATAGCAAATATAGATTGTAACATAGCATATACAAATTATGCAGGAAGAGTGTATAAAGCTTGGTATGCCACAAACATTCTCCTACCAGAAGGTCCTTACAAGTTTAACGGACTTCCTGGACTCATAATTAAAATAGAAGACACAAAAGGATATTATAAATTTGAGCTCATCAGTATTAAAGACTTGAGTAGTTATAAAAAACTATAGACATGGAAAACAACCATATTAACGGAAAAAAGATAACAAAAAAAGAATACCTGAACGCCAAAAAGAACTATATTGATAATTTAGGAGAAGAACTTAGAAACTCTGGTATTTTTATTGGAGCAGATGCTATAAAAAAAGCTCAAGATAGAGCCAAAAAGAAAAACAACCCTATTGAACTGAAGGTTGATTAGTTAAAAATCAAAAAAAGGTTGACTCCAAAGAATAAGTCAACCTTTTTTGTTTATTTCAAAACAACGAGCTTCAAATAAATTTCTCCAACCTTCCATTCTTTTAATCCTCATTAGCCCAATTCAGTCTATCTGCCTGATTGTACTGCCAAGGCGCAGCATTGTTCTCTACATTTGTCATCATTAAGTTAAGCTCTTGTGGTGCCGCTGACTGCTCCATTACCAAAAATCTTCTCATCTCAAAAATAATAGATAATGGGTCTATAAGTACAGGACAAGCCTCTACACAAGCATTGCAAGAGGTACACGCCCAAAGTTCTTCACGAGTAATGTAGTCATCTAGTAGCTTTTTACCATCATCTACAAATTTGCCATTCTTGTTGATGTTTTGTCCTACTTCTTCCAAACGATCTCTTGTGGACATCATTATTTTTCTAGGAGATAATTTTTTTCCTGTTAAATTAGCTGGACAAACCGCAGTACACCTTCCACACTCGGTGCAAGTATAAGCATTTAGCAACTGTACTTGATTTAAATCAAAAATATCTTCTGCCCCAAACTTAGCTGGCGGTTCAGCTCCATCTGGCGAAGCTGCATAAGGGTCTGCATTAGGATCCATCATTAGCTTAATTTCCTTCGTAACAGAATCCAAATTATTAAATGCACCCTTAGGTTTAAGATTGGCAAACCAAGTATTAGGAAATGCAAAAATGATATGCAAATGCTTGGAATAGTAAAGGTAATTCATAAAGAATAAAATCCCTAGTATATGTACCCACCAAGCACTTCTTTCAACGAAAATAAGAAAAGAACTATCAAAACGAAACACCTCCATAATAGGCACTAAAAATGTTCCGCTCACAGGGAACGCTCCTAAATGATGATAACCCTCTACACCTCGAGTCTGTAAAATAGAGTCTGCAGCATTCATTTTAAGAAATGTCATCATAAGTACAAACTCAATTACCAAAATCCAGTTAGCATCATTCTTAGGCCACCCAAACATTTCTTTCATATTGAAACGCTTTACAGACAGCACATTCCTTCTTATAAAAAATATAACCACTGCAATGAGAACCAGCAAAGCCATAATTTCTAAAGTACCAGTAAACAGAGCATATAGCGTTTCTCCCATCACACTAGCTAGAAACCTGTGTGTACCGAAAAGTCCATCAACTATAATTTCTAACATTTCCATATTGATGACTAAAAAGCCAACATATACCAAAATATGTAAGAAACTAGCCACTGGTCTTGCTCCCATCTTACTTTGTCCTAAGGCTACATTCGCCATAGTACGCCATCTTTCAGGCTTATTATCAGTTCTATCAATAGCCTTACCGAGTTTGATATTGCGATAAATCTCTTTTAAACTCTTAATAAATAGACCAAAGCCTACCACCAAACAAATAAGGAACAATATGTTATCTATGTACTGCATTGTAACTGTTTTTATATTCTACTTCCCAAACACAGAGATGTTAATGTAGCGTTTAGGATTATTTTTAATATCCTCTATTAACCCATTAAGATTTTTTGAGGTCTGATTAAGATTATTGTAAAGCTGTTCGTCTTTAGCTATCTTTCCTAAAGAACCCTCTCCGTTTTGAATTCCAGAAATTAGTGTATTTAATTTATCAGACGTCAAACTTAGTTTAGCAACAGCATCATTTAGTTTATTGATGTCTAGATTCTCTACCACATTACCATACTTGTCTAATGTTGCCTTTGCACTCACGGTTGCCAAGTTAGCATTATCTAGCATCTTTTGTATTTTAGGGTCTGTGTTAGAAAGCATTTGGTTAGTCTGAAGAGAAGTCTGTCTGAATGACTCTACCGTATGATTAAGACTTTGTAAAAGTTGCTTGATTTCTCTTCGGTTTTGCTCGTCCATTATTTTATTGGTACTCGCAAGAGTAGAGTCTAAGTTTGTTAAAACATGAGACAACTGATCTTTAACAGGCTTAACCTCAGAAGAAAGACTATTAAACACTGATTGCTGGAGTGTACCCATTAAAGTATCTCCATTTTTGGCTTGCTCGCCATCATAAATAAGATTAATTTTAACTTCTTTACCAGACATCAACCCTGGTTCAAATATCTCAACCGTAGATTTTTTAGCAAATCCAAACTTATTATCTACAGTAATCTTAACTACAAAATAAATATGACCATTGGCTGCTTTTACTGGCTTAATTTCCTCCACTTGACCTACTTTTAGCCCGTTTATAGAAACTGCATTAGACGCCGAAAGCCCTTGCACATTATCATACTTTACATAATAGACATTGTCCATAGAGAATATATTTCTCCCTTTCATAAATTGATAAAGAAGTACAAACCCTACAATAGCCAATATTGCAATAAGCCCCGCTTTTAATTCTTTAGAAAACTTCATTTTATTACATTAGGTTCAACTAAGCAAAGATAAGATTTTTAATTTTTAACATCAAAAAAGCGACTATAAAGTCGCTTTTTAATCATATTTATATTAAATCTAAATTATTGCTCTTGAGTTTTATTATAAACTTCAATTCTATAATCTTTTATATCTGCATTATCCTGAAGGCTCTTCAGTAAGCTCTGTGTAAACATTTGAGCATTCTGTTGCTCTAACATTTGCACAAACTGCTTAGCATCTCCTGGCTGCTTGTTCTCTGCTACCTTTTTCTTAACCACAACATAAACACCAGTATTACCTTCTATTGGTTTAGAAACTTTATTAGGAGCTACACCAAAAGCCGCACCCGCTACCTTAGGTTCTATTGCCATACCTAAGCTAGGAGTTAGCATATTTATCTGTCCACTCTCTTTAACTGCTCCAAACTGTTTAGCTACTTGATCTAATGACGAAGACTTAGAAGCATTTAATTTTTCAACGATTTTCTTAGCCAATAACTGATTTCTTACTATTAGCTCTATCTGCTCTCTTACAGACTCTGGATCGGCTAACCCTGCCTCTTGTTTTCCATTAAGATAAGCCACAACATAATCTCCATTACTTGTAGTAAATATGTTTGTATCTCCCTTACCCGTATCTTTATTGAATGCCCAAGCTAAAACTTCTTCGTCTTTATCTGTTCCTAAACCTTGTATTTGCCCCTGAAAACGACCTACCATTTTAGGATTAGCAAACTGATAGTTGCTCTTCTTAGCTAAATTAGCAAACTCATTAAACGATTTACCCTGAATCTGCTGTATAAAAGTATTTGCTTGTGCGTAAACTTTATTCTGTGTTTCTTTAGAAGCTCTTATATCTTTAGCTAAGTTAGCAATTTTATAAACAGGCATCTTATTTTCATTTACCATAACATGGTATCCAAATTGAGTCTCTACAACACCTACTGCACCTTTAGGATTAGACTCTACCCAATCTGCAAAAGGCTTTACAAAACCACTCTTACCAGGAAGAACCCATTGTAACATTCCCCCTTGTTGTGCAGACCCTTTATCAGCTGACAATGACACAAACTGAGCAAATTTAGCAGGATCAGCCTTTACTTGAGCAGCGATGCTATCCGCTAACTTTTTAGCTTCCTCTTTAGTTCTTTTTATCGAAGGATCTTGCTTAGCTACATCTGTACCTGCAAAAGCAATCAGAATATGCTTAGGTAAAGTTGCCTCACTTTTACCTACTAATTTAGTCACATAGTATTTCCCTCCTGATTTATATGGACCGTAAGCTTGACCTACAGTAGCTGTCTTCACAAAAGCCTGCGCTTCTTGTGGAACTTCTTGCTCTGACACAAAACCATATTTAACGGGAGCCTCTGAATTTATCTCTACAAACATAGAATCACTAGGAGAGTTTAAGAAGTTTTCCCCCTCGCCGTTATAAAGTTTTCTTAACTCTTTTAGTGTCAAGCTATCATCCATCGCACTAGGTTTGGCAGGAAACAAAACTACTCCTAAATTTCTGCTTGCTTCTGCCTTAAATGCAACAGGGTGCTTCTTGATAAAATTAGCTAAATCTTCAGAGGTTACTTTAACAGGATTCTTTTGTGCAAATGTATTGTAATCTATTTTCACAAAATCTATATCCGCCACCTGATCTCTATTTTTCATGATAAGCTCAGCTTCTTTTTTGCCTACCGTAATACCATTAGTTACGTTAGCAAAAAGCTGACGAGCCATCATTCTGTACTCTATTGTTTTTCTGATATTAAGCCACTGATTATACTCCTGTACTCTACCACTTTCTCTAAGCCCTTCTATTTCCTTTTTAATTTCGGTTAGCTTAAAGTTTCCTTTAGCATCAAAATTTTGAGGGTTTTGTGAAAACATTGGGTCGTACTGCAACTGATTCCAAAAGAAATCTTCAGTAAGTTCTAATCCCATTTTCTCAAACTGTTGCTTGATAAGTTTAGACTGTACCAAAGTTTGCCAAGCCTGCTCTTCCAATCCTACCAAAGGTTGACCTTGGCTTTCCGCTTGATTACGCATCAGCATAAGTTGCTCATTATACTCGTCCCTAGTAATTTCCTCACCATTTACTTTACCAAGAATGTTAGGATCTTTACCAAAAACCTTATCTAAACTATCTGGATTTACCAAAAATGCTAGTAGTGCAATAGCAATAAAACCTATCAATATCCAAGGTCTTTTTCTAATTTCTCCTAAAACTGCCATTTCTAATATTTAGTTTTTAAAATCAATTTGCGAAAATACACATTTTTAGAATAATATAAAACATTATTTTCTTTTATTTTTCTCCCAAAACTTTAGGAAATAAACAAATTTATTTACTTTTGTGTCCTTAATCTTAAAGAGAACTGTATGGAAATAGGAGAAAGACCTTGGGGAAAGTATTTTGTATTAGCAGACGAAACCAACTATAAACTAAAGCGTGTAGAAGTATTCTCTAAACAACGCCTCTCTTACCAATACCATAATAAAAGACAAGAAGCTTGGACCATTATACAAGGTACCGCTAAGGTAACTTTGGATGATGTAGAAACCATCTATAAATATGGCGAAACTGTACTCATACCCCTTGGCTCAAAACATCGTATTGAAAATATCGGCGATGATATCTTAATTTTCATAGAAGTGCAAACAGGAACTTACTTTGGCGAAGACGACATTGTAAGATTACAGGATGACTACGCAAGAGAATAGCCCGAAGTTTTCATGAAAATAATCAAAAAAAATAAACTTCTTTACTACCTTGAGAGCTACGCCCGATTTCTACGCCCGTCACTTGATTTTGATGACAAAATTACACAGTTAGTTACATCGCTCTCTGACACAACATTAGAAAAAATTCGGCAGCGTGTAGATTACTATAATCAACTGAACCAACCAAAAGAAATAACCAAGCAACTACAAATCAAAGATTTAAAACACCCCAAAACTCCAAAGGTTTATTATTTTGATACTTATGAGTATGCTAGATTTTTTGACCACCACTCTTTCTTTGATTGTATTTTTGGTGATGTAATACATATTCCCGATACACCTAGTATTGTAAAAAGTAGACCTATAAATCCAAATAACCAAAATAGTATTTTGCTCAATTTGGATAAGGTACGTCATTTTGTCTGGGTAAAAAAAGATATTCCATTTTCGGAAAAGAAGACACTCCTAATAGGAAGAGGTGCGGTGGTGCAAAACCATCGGATAGATTTTTACCGAAAATATTTTAAACATCCGTTATGTAATTTGGGACAAACCAACCAACAGGGTGGAAATCCTGAATGGATAAAACCCAAAATCACCCTAAAAGAACATTTAAAATACAAATTCATTTTGAGTTTACAAGGCAATGATGTAGCTACCAATCTTAAATGGATTATGTCTTCCAATTCTATCGCTGTAATGCCTAAACCTACTATAGAATCTTGGTTTATGGAAGGAACTCTAGTTGGTGGGAAACATTACATTGAAATAAAACCCGACTATTCGGATTTGGAAGAACAACTAAATTTTTATAGTGAAAATACTGAGATTTGCTTGGAAATCCTCCACAATGCCCATCAACATTGTCAGCAATTTTGGAATCCAGACATAGAAGACTTATGTAGCCTATGGGTACTAAAAAAATATTTTGAATACACACATAACTATTAGTCAAGGAACTAATAAGTTTTCCCACGCTTTTTTAGTGGTTTCAAACTCATTTTCCATACTATATTTTTCCAAAACATACTCCGAAGCCCTCTTTCCTTTGTTTAAAATCTCTGACGGGCACCTGTCATAATCTTGAATAGCCCTTTCAATAGACTGTACAAATTGAATAATATCACCATCTGCTACTGGCTCAGAAAATTCAGTATTAAAATATTCTCTTCCTGCCTGCCCTTTGTAACCTATCACATAACATCCACACGCCATTGCTTCTACGGGTGGAAGACCAAAACCTTCTCTATGATTAAATGATAAAAACAATACCGCTTCTCTCAAATTTCTTGCGACTTCTTCTTCACTCATATTATCTAAAGCACACAGTTCCCACCCTTCTATCAAAGACTTAGCTTTTAAGATTAAAATCACTTGCTCTGAATCTTCTTTCAATTTACGTGGCATATAGCAAATTTTTTTTGCCTTATTTTCTGAATAATAAAAATTTGTTTTATCTATTCCCAATGTAATCTTCTGAATATTTATACTAGGGAAAACATACCTCAAGTATTTATAAGCATCATCTGAGGCTACAATTACCCCCAAACAATCTTTGCTAAGATAAGGATTATCTACACTATACCTAAAATTATAATGCTGAAATGTATAATAACAATTTTGATTAAAAATAACATACTTCCTTCCCTCCAACGACTTATGTATTTGGCTTCCATAAATTTCAGGCATAACAATTATGCCATCTTTTTCTACAACCGTATCTTTTATTCTTCTTATTTTTCGTTTCAGACTATCAAAAAGTGTCTTCTTTTTATTTCCGAGTTTACTTAATACTTTACAAAAAATATCGTAGTTATATGCTATTTTTTCAGTAGAATACCATTTATTTTTATTTGAACTACGCTTCTTTAATAATAATACAGCCAAATAGCCTAAACGATTTAAATTATCCACCTGACGGTAAATCTGCTTCACTCCTCCTGTTGGATTTGTATTTGACGGACAAAAAAAATAGATTTTCCTCATTATTACTTAATTATGTTATGAATCCAATGCTCCAATGAATATTTACCCAAAATAGCCGTATCTAACGGATTATAAGGTTTGCTAAAAAAGGCTTCCGAAATTTTAATATTTTCAGGATCAATCAAACAAATATTCTCTGGAGAATAAAAATCATAATTTAAAATATTGGGATTATCTGTAATCATTTTTTTCTGGAGCCCCAAAGCCTCAAAAGGCCTGAAAGACAATCCCGCCTGGTTATCCTGTGCCAAATCCAGCAAAATACGAGATTGACTACTAATTTTATAAGATTGAGAAAAGGGAATTAATTTATTAGTGATTGTAATAAAAGGACTCTTGGAATATTCTGATTCTTCGCTGGAATAATGATTGTACAAAAGAGCCCTTGAATGGTATCCTATACGATTTAAATGTTCCAAAATTTTCACAAGCTTATCAATCCTACCATCTTGTGTTCCTAAAAATAACACATCATAAATAATATCTTGATTAGGCATTGTAGGAGCAAAGAAAAAATTAGTATTCTTCTCAAAACCATACTTTTCGCAATCCAAAGAATCAAAACTAAAACATTTATCGAAATAAGCAATACTATCTCTTTGACTAGGAATTTTCTCTATACTATCCCAAAAGAAAGCCTTCAACATATTCGTTTTAGATTTTAGCCGAATTAAATCATCTGGAGACAAAACATCTGGACGATTTATGATTATTTGATCAAAAAAATCTGAATTATGAGCTACTTCTTTTAATTCTCCATATTGCCTTTCATCTTTAAGATTTCTTCCTAAAAATGTTTTCATAAATAGATTTTGAATACGCTCACCAATGTGCTTATACTTATATCGTTGTGTATAAGCACTCACAACATGAGTAACCTCGGCATTACTATATTTCTTCAGCCCATCATACACCACTTCATTAAATCCATAATAATCTGGAGCGATAAAAAGAATTTTCTTCATCTTTTAACAAAACAACTTAGAAAACCAATACGAAAAACTATACTTAGAGGCAATATCATGTTGAGATTTATACGATTTATTAATAAATCGCTCAAAATCCACTTGACTACAATCCGATTCCACAACAAAAATATTATTTTCATCATAAAAATCATAATTTTTAACTAATCTATTGTTAGTAATTAGCTTTTTCGAAAACCCTACCGCCTCAAAACAACGAAATGATAGGCCTTTATGTATTGTGTTTTCAACATCAATTAGAATATTGGAGGCCATACTCTCCAACATAGAAGTTTCAAACGAATTTCCCGTTTTTCGAAACTGAATAGGTGTATTTTTGTATGGTTTTATTTTACTTTCATTTCCATATACTACAGTCATATTCAAAGACAATCCGAACGACTTCAACAACTCCGATAGACTAACTAACATCTCCATTCTATCTTTCATAAAAGTTCCCACAAAAAACACATCTTGCTTTATATCAACTCGTTGAGATATATAATCAAAATAAAAATTAGTGGTATGATAGGTATTGGGAAAGCGCTTTGTATCTTCCTTATCAAATACATAAAATTTATCAAAGTGAGAAATTCTAGTACTTGCCAAAGGAAATCTACTCATACCATCCCACTGATAACCAACGGAAAAATCTGATTTCTCTTTTACACTTTGTAATACCTTCCTAGAAAATAAATCAGGACGAACAACCAATGCATAATCAACACTGCCTAGTTTTTCAATAAATTTCAATTGATTAGCTTCCTGAATTTCTGCAAGTTTTTCTGCTTTATAGACTCGGTTGTTAAGAAAAATTTTCTTAGCTCCGTGTATAAGGTAGTCCTGCCATATAAGTTGAGATTTTGCATTCATATCATAAGGCAACAAATAGACTTTAAAACCTAAGTATTCTAAGTTTTTTCTAAAACATTCTGGCAAACCAAAATGATTAGGAATTCCCAAAATAATGCTTTTCCCTTTAAAATCCCTACTCATATTGTTCTAATTTATACCCTTGCTGCTCTATATGCTCCTTCCAAAAGTCTAGTTCCTTATCCCAACAATGGCATCCAAAAGGCAACATTCCTCCATTCAAAACAAAGGCTTTTTCTTGCTTATTTTCAATTGCAAACTCACACGCTTTTTTATAGTCTGGCTTACGGAACGAAAGTCCATTTCGTTGAGGTTCAATGCTAAAAAAAACATCTTCAGCATAAAAAGAAGATTGATTGCTCGGTTTAAGATAAATAGAGACAACCTCCGAAAGCTGCTTAAGCACCTCAATACACTTTTCTCTTTTCCTTAATGAAAGACCTCCATTACCTACTTGATTGTACAACAACGATTTATTCTTTTGCCATTTACCATTTCCTTTATAATTGATAATTTGTTTTAGAAATGACAATCCAAAATCCCACATTTTTTGGGGAATAGGTATATGGTCTGAACTCCTTAACCATGGAGCTCCAACATAATCATAGTCCTCCAATAACCAGCTTTCCAAATCATTTTTAAACAAAAAAGCATCGGGCTGACAAATAAGAATATATTTCGTTTTAAAAGATTGATAAAAATCCTCACTCAACATCAACTGATTGTACCCATAAATACCATCAAAATAACATTTTGCAAAACACTTAAATCGTGCTTTTGGATAATGTTTCCTATAGTAAGAAATATCAAGTGTTTTGGGGCAGACAAAAGCAATATCATACCCATCTAAAACCTTAAAGGTTTGCTCAATAGAAACCACTTCAAGTGCTGTAGGTTTCTCTTTATAGATAGGTATGATAATGGTTACCATTTAAGCTTTCTTAAACTCCAAAACCGTTTTTTCTATAATAGCAACACACTCCATTAGCTGCTCCTCTGTAATTACCAAAGGTGGAGCTAAACGGATAATATTACCGTGTGTAGGCTTCGCTAGAAGACCATTTTTAGCTAAATCTAAACAAAGATTCCATGCTGTTGGACTGTCTTGGCTATCATTGATAAGAATAGCATTTAATAATCCTTTTCCTCTTACCTTATAGATTAAATCTGTTTTTGCTATAATCTTTTCTATCTCCGCACGGAATATTTTACCCAATCTTTCTGCTCTTTCAGATAATTTCTCCTCCTGAACTACATCCAAAGCTGCTATTGCCACAGCACACGCCAAAGGGTTACCTCCGAAGGTAGAACCATGTTGCCCTGGGTGTATTACCTTCATAATACTATCATTCGCTAAAACAGCAGATACTGGATACATTCCTCCAGACAACGCCTTACCCAAAATTAAAATATCTGGTTGCACCTCTTCGTGATGACACGCTATTAGCTTACCCGTTCTAGCAATACCTGTCTGTACTTCATCTGCAATAAACAAAACATTATGCTTTTTACAAAGTTCTTGTGCTTTCTTCAAGAAACCTTCTGTAGGTACATATACTCCAGCTTCACCCTGTATAGGCTCTACCAAAAATCCAGCTACATTTTCAGCTTCTTCTTCTAACACCTTTTGTAAAGCATCTAAATCATCATAAGGTATTCTTATAAACCCTGGCGTAAATGGACCATAATTACTGTGAGCATCAGGGTCGTTAGAAAAAGAAACTATCGTTGTCGTTCTTCCGTGGAAATTATTCTCACAAACAATAATTTTAGCATTATTACCTTGAACGCCTTTTACTTCATAGGCCCATTTTCTCGCAAGTTTTATAGCTGTTTCTACGGCTTCTGCACCAGAGTTCATAGGCAATACTTTATCAAAACCTAAAAGTTTAGTTATCTTCTCTTCATAAATCCCTAGTTTAGAATTATAGAACGCACGAGAAGTTAATGATAATACCTTAGCCTGTTCCACCAAAGCATTTACAATTTTAGGATGAGAATGCCCTTGATTAACTGCCGAATAAGCAGAAAGGAAATCATAATATTGTTTTCCTTCTACATCCCATACCAAAACACCTTCTCCTCTGTCTAAAACTACTGGTAGTGGATGATAGTTATGGGCACCATGACGATCCTCCAAATCTATAAAATACTGAGCTGTTTTCAAATTTTTGTTATTTGACATATTACTATTTTTAAATAAATACAAGTATATCGGCAAATTTAATGATTTTTTATTTAAACCACCCTTTTGCCACTCTTTATGAAAAACCCCTAAAAAATTATTTCTAGGGGCTAAGCACATTACATATTTTCGTAATCTTTATTCATTTTAAAGGTTTCCATAAACTTGGTAGTATAATTACCTGCTACAAAGTCTGGATCATCCATCAACTGCCTATGGAAGGCTACCGTAGTTTTAACTCCCTCTATATAAAACTCTTCTAAAGCCCTCTTCATTTTAGCAATAGCTTCTTCTCTAGTTTGAGCCGTAGTAATGAGTTTAGCTATCATAGAATCATAATTAGATGGTATGGTATAACCAGAGTAAACATGAGTATCTACTCTTATCCCGTGTCCTCCCGGAATATTAAGACTAGTAATTTTTCCCGGAGATGGTCTAAAATCTTGATAAGGATCTTCCGCATTAATCCTACATTCTATTGAGTGTAGTTTAGGATAATGATTTACACCAGATATAGGCGTTCCTGCCGCTAGAAGAATTTGTTCTCTAATAAGGTCATAATCTATAACCTGCTCTGTAATAGGATGCTCTACTTGGATACGAGTGTTCATTTCCATAAAGTAGAAATTCCTGTGCTTATCTACTAAGAACTCTATCGTACCTACTCCTTCATAACCAATATATTCTGCAGCCTTTACCGCGGCCTCTCCCATTTTTTCACGAAGTTCTTCAGTCATAAAAGGAGAAGGAGTTTCCTCTGTTAACTTTTGATTTCTCCTTTGTATAGAACAATCCCTTTCAGAAAGATGGCAAGCCTTACCATATTGGTCGCCAGCTATCTGTATTTCAATATGTCTAGGCTCTTCTATGAGTTTTTCCATATACATACCTCCATTACCGAAAGCAGCAACAGCCTCTTGCACCGCGGAATCCCAGTGATCTCTAAGATCCTCCGCTTTCCAAACAGCACGCATACCCTTTCCTCCACCTCCTGCAGTTGCTTTTATCATCACTGGATAACCAATTTTTTCTGCAATTTTTGCAGCCTCTTCATAAGAACCTATCAAACCATCAGAACCTGGCACACAAGGTATCCCCGCAGCCTTCATAGTTGCTTTAGCAGTAGCCTTGTCCCCCATTTTTTCTATTTGTTCTGGGCTAGCTCCTATGAACTTGATATTATTTTTCTGACAAATTCTAGAAAAATTAGCGTTTTCCGACAAAAACCCATATCCTGGGTGGATAGCATCAGCATTGGTAATCTCGGCTGCAGCAAGTATATTAGGTATACTCAAATAAGAGTCTTTACTCGTTGGAGGTCCTATACAAACCGCTTCGTCTGCAAATCTTACATGCAGACTATCTTTATCCGCTGTAGAATAAACTGCAACAGTTTTTATCCCCATCTCCCTACAAGTACGGAGAATCCTCATTGCAATCTCTCCACGATTGGCTATTAATATTTTTTTAAACATTTTATAAGAAACTTTAAATTAAAAATAAATTACCCCATATCAACAGAGCAAACTGTAACACTTTTTTGACTTAAAATTTCTCTACTTAAGACGGATCAACAAGGAATAATGGCTGATCATACTCCACAGGAGTTGCATCATCTACCAATATTTTAACTATCTTACCACTTACCTCACTCTCTATTTGGTTAAATAGTTTCATAGCTTCTATAACGCAAACTACCTTCCCTTCAGATACAGAATCTCCTACATTTACAAAAACATCTTTATCTGGCGATGGCTTTCTATAGAATGTACCTATCATTGGTGATTTAATAGCGATATATTTACTATCATCATCTGCTTTACCCTCCTGAGCTACAGGAGCAGATGACGAAGATACTGCCGCAGGAGCTACTGGCGATGCCACAGGCGAAACTGCAGGAGATTGTGGTAAAGATTGCTGAACATAAGTTATATTCTCATTAGAGCCAGGATTTTTAATATTTATTTCGTAATCCTTTGTTTTGTATTTAACCTCAGCCACTTCCGACTTAGAAACAAACTTAATGAGGTTTTGTAAATCTTTTAAATCCATAAGATAATTTTTAACACCCAAATATAATAACAAAAACCACTCAATCCAAAAAAAAGAGCGGTTTTATACATAAAATAATTTCTACTACAGTAGCTTAGTTTTCTTCTGTAGTTTCTACATTTTTCTCCATTACTACCTTTCCTCTGTAGTAAAGTTTTCCTTCGTGCCAGTGAGCTCTATGATAAAGATGTAACTCTCCTGTAGTAGCATCTTTAGCTAACTGAGGAACTACTGCTTTGTAGTGAGTTCTTCTTTTATCTCTTCTGGTTGACGACTGTCTTCTCTTAGGATGTGCCATTATTACTGTTTTTTATTTTTCTATATTATGTTAATACTCTCTTCTCTATTTATTTTTTAACTTGCTCAATGCCTGCCATCTAGGGTCTATATCTTCATTGGATTTTTCTTCCTCTAATTCACCTAAGGCTTTAGGACTATACTTTTCTAACAAAGCCTCATACTCTTCATTCCCCTCTACCTCCGGCGAAACTTTCTTCATTGGAATAGATAAAATCACCGCCTCGTAAACTAATTGAGCCACATTAAAATGATAATCACTTGAAGGAATTGTAATAACTTCCTCGTTACTATCATCATACTCTTCTCCAAACTTCACTAAAACTTTGAGCTCATGTTCTATTTCATAAGGAAAATCGTTCCCACTTATATCGCAAATCAAAGTTACTTCTCCTGATACTTTCACCCAAAACTCTAAGAAAGTGGTATGCTTTTCCAACAAAACATCTACCAAAATCTTAGGTTCACTAAAATCTACATCTGCATTAAATAAACTAAAGAACTCTTTATCTATCTCAAACTCAAACTGGTGTTTACCATTTTTTAAGCCTGAGAAAACAATATCATATTTTCTAAATTTATCCATAAAAATGGTCTGCAAAAATAAGTGTTTTTTTTTATATAACAAAATCTACATTACAAATTAAACAGAACCGATGTCTTTTCCTCTATTTTTTAAACATCTTCATCTGGCAAATCTTCGTCTACGCCATTATTCCCACTTCTTTTAACTTTCAGCCTATTCTCCATAAGAGATTGATATTCGCTCCTATTTTGGAAAATTTTTATCCCTGTAAATACCGCTTCCTCAAAAGAGCTATGATCAGCCATATTTTTTCCTGCTATATCATAAGCTGTTCCATGGTCTGGAGAAGTTCTTATAAAAGGTAAACCCGCTGTATAATTTACTCCCTCCTCATACGCCAAAGTTTTAAATGGTGCCAAACCTTGGTCATGATACATTGCTAAAACAGCATCAAAAGCTTTATATTTCTGTGGCTGGAAGAAACTATCTGCAGGATAAGGTCCGAACGCCAAAACACCATTATCAAAAGCCTCTTTTATTGCTGGAATGATAATTTCTTGCTCCTCTTTGCCTATCGCTCCACCGTCTCCAGCATGTGGATTAAGCCCTAAAACTGCTATTTTTGGTTTAGCAATACAAAAATCTTCCACCAACGTGGCATTTAATATATTTAGATGATTTTTTATCTTTTCTTTGCTAATGTTTTGAGCCACTTCCGAAATTGGGATATGATGCGTTACCACGGCTACTTTTAAATCTTCGGTTACTAAAAACATCAATCCTTTCTTCCCAAATTTCTCTTCTAGAAAACCTGTATGCCCTGCATGCTTGAATCCATGTTTTAGCATTTCGTCTTTATTAATAGGTGCTGTTACTAAAACATCTATCTCTCCTTGCCTCAAAGCCTCTGTAGCTGCTTCCAAAGAATCTATCGCCATTCTTGTGGATTCCTCCGTAGGTTCTCCTAAATTTACATTAACATTATCTTTCCAAAGATTAACAATATTAATTTTACCAGCAGACGCTTCTGTGGCTTTATTGATATAATTAAAGTTAGTCTGAATTTTAAATATATTTTTTTGATAAGAAAAAAGTTTCCCTGAACCAAATATCACAGGAGTAAAAAAATCGGTAATAGATTTATCCTTTAATGTTTTTAGAATAATTTCAGGACCTATACCGTTAAAATCTCCTATGGAAATCCCTACTCTAGGTTTGTGATGTTTTACACTCATTTTACTTATCTTTGTTTTCTAAAGTTACAAATTTAATAAATTATTTAATATGTTCACAGGAATTATAGAGGCTACGGGAATTGTTAAAAAAATAAGGAAAGAAGGTAATAATATACACTTTACTCTATCTTGTCCCTTTACGCAAGAACTTAAAATAGACCAAAGCCTTGCTCATAATGGTTGCTGCCTAACTGTGGTGGACATCAATGAAAACCTCTATACCGTAACAGCCATCAATGAAACTTTAGAAAAAACCAATCTTTCCCAGTGGCAAGAAGGTAGCATAATCAATCTAGAACGATGCACTATAATGAACGGAAGGCTAGACGGACATATTGTGCAAGGACATGTAGATGGAGTAGGAGCCATAGAGTCCATAGAAGAAACTAACGGAAGCCACATCATTACAATATCTTATATTTCTGATTTTGTAACTGTTCCACAAGGTTCTATTACCATTAACGGCATTAGCCTAACAGTTGCTAAAAGTATGGATAAAAAATTCTCTGTAGCTATTATTCCTTACACTTGGGAACACACCAACCTAAAACATATTAAAACGGGTGACCTCGTTAATCTTGAATTTGATATTATCGGGAAGTATGTTGCTAAACTAATGACTATAAAATAAATGCCACAAAAAAATTATCGCGGTTTCAGTATAAGAAATAGAATTTTCTTCGGCTTTCTACTTATATGTATTTTAAGTATAGTAGGCTCTACCTTTATATCTTATATGATACTGAGACAAAGTGCTCTAACTCAAAACAAAATAGAAATACAGCAAACAGCAGAAGTACTTACCGCCTCTTTAGATTATGCTGTGAGTAGAGAAACCGTAACTCCACAAAACATTAAAAAAGTTCTAGACAACAAAATCAAAGAGATTGCCGACATCAATAAACACGATATTATTATTTATGATTTAGAAGGCAATTTTCTTTTGTCAAATAAAAATAGTTCCCTAGTAAAGGATAAAAGAATACCAAACGAACTCCTAAAAAAAATTATTTCTTCTGATGCAAGAATAGATATACAAACCTACGATAACACTCTCAATAATCAAGTAACTTCATCTTATTTGGTCTTAAAGAATAATATTTTTGAACCTATCGGAATTGTCTACTATCCTTCCTATCACAGTAATATTTCTTACTATGATTTAATAGACAAATACATATATAATATATTTATCATCAATATATTACTAGTTCTAACCAGTATTATTCTTAGCTGGTTTATCTCTAGAAGAGTTACTAGAAGTCTTACTAAAATCTCTGAATTTCTATCTAAAATCAATCTATTTAATAAAGAACTAAAACCCATAAGATACAATAGAAATGATGAGTTAAGCATCTTAGTAAAATCCTACAACAGTATGATTTTCCAGATAGATGCTCAAAAAGAACGCCTTACACATATCGAAAAAGAAAGTGCATGGAGAGAAATGGCAAAACAAGTTGCCCATGAGGTTAAAAACCCACTAACTCCTATGAAACTACTTATGCAAAGTTTTGAAAGAAGATTTGATGCCAACGCTCCCGACATAGAGCAAAAGGTAAAAGAACTCAGCGACTCTATGATTACTCAAATAGATATTATTTCCAAAGTAGCTACAGCTTTCTCTGAGTTTGCCAAACTACCTGAAAAAGAAGACCAACCTCTTAATTTAAACGAAGAAATCAAAAATATTATCACCATCTTTGATAGCAAGAACATTTTCTTCCATTCTAATAGACCTAATATTATTTTTCCTTTAGACAAGAGCTATTTTACTAGAATATTAAATAACCTTATTACCAACGCCATACAAGCGGAATCCGAGAAAAGAAAGCTAATCATCAATATAGATTTAGAGGAGCGATATAATTACATAAAATTCACTGTAGAAGACAATGGGGAGGGAATGAGCGAGGAAAAAATGGGAAAAATTTTTGAACCAAATTTCACCTCTAAATCTAGCGGAATGGGGCTGGGACTTACCATGGTAAAAAAAATGATTGAAGAGTACAAAGGAAATATTAAGGTAGAGTCTACGCTAGATAAAGGGACTAAATTTACCATTACCATTCCTAAAAACATTTAGTCTGATGCCAAAAGATTTAAAACCTTTTCGTTTCAAAAATTTCTCTATAAAACAAAACTCTAGCGTTTTTAGAGTTGGTACGGACGCCGTTCTATTGGGAGCATTAGCAACAGTAGACAACATTAAAACCGCACTTGAAGTAGGCTGCGGCACAGGTATTATCAGCCTAATGATAGCCCAACGAAATCCTAACTGCTCCATCATCGCCATTGATATTGACGAAAACGCCTCTAATCTAGCGCAAGAAAACTTTGATAACTCGGTTTATCAAGAACGACTTAAATCCATCAATATTAATTTTAAGGAGTATCAACCCAACCAAAAGTTTGAGCTTATCTTTTCTAATCCTCCATATTTTGAAACTAACACTTCTGATAAAGACAAAATAGCAAGACAAAGGCTCACCTTAGATTTTGAAGATTTAATTAGAAAAAGCTCTCAATTTCTGTCAAAAGATGGGCTTTTCGCGGTCATTATTCCTAGCGAATATGAGAGCCTTTTTATTGAAACTTGTAAAACACATTCGCTTTTCCTACAAAGAAGAATTAACATAAAAGGAATCGAACACAATCCTAAAAAACGAGTTATATTAGAGTTTTCTTTCTCTAAAAATGAAACAAAAGATGAGGATTTTATTATAGAAAAAAGTCCGAGACAATACTCGGACCAATATTTAGAAGCCACAAAGGACTTTCACATTTTCAATTCTTAAGGATAGGATATATTACTCAAACAACTCCTCTGTAGCCATTACTGAAACCTTGCCTGCATTACACTTAATAGCCTCTCCAGGAAAGTTTTGTATCATATGATAATCATGCGTTGCCATGAGTACAGCCGCTTCGTTCTCCTGGGCCACTCTCTTTAGCAAAGTCATAATATCATTAGAAGTTTCTGGGTCTAAATTCCCCGTTGGTTCATCAGCCAAAATAAGTTGCGGATGATTAAGCAATGCTCTTGCTATGGCCACCCTCTGCTGTTCTCCTCCAGATAATTCGTGTGGCATTTTATGCTTCTTGGTTTTCATACCAACACTTGCCAACACCTCATCTATTCTAGCGTCCATTTTTGCTTTATCGCTCCAACCCGTTGCCTGAAGTACAAAACGAAGATTTTTTTCCACACTTCTATCTGTAAGAAGCTGAAAATCCTGAAATACAATTCCTAATTTTCTTCTAAGATTAGGAATATCCGAAGTTTTAAGACTTGCTAAATCAAACCCCGCTACCGTACCTTTCCCCTCTTTTAAAGGCAAATGCCCATAAAGAACCTTAAGCAAGGAACTCTTACCTGAACCTGTTTTACCAATAAGATAGCAAAAACCACCCTTTTTAATTTCAAGGTCAACACCATCTAAAACCGTAAAGTTTTTCTGAACTATTTTAGCATTTTTAAGGCTTATGATACTACTTCCTTCTTCGTTTCTATGTGGCATTTTGGATATTTTTAATATGAACTTCAAAAATAAATAAAACTTTTGAGGTTCAAATCAATTTTAGGAAATTTTAACAACAAAAAATGCTTGAAAAAAAATTATCTTTCAAGCACGATTTTATACAGTAAAGTAAAATAGCATAATGCCTGTACAATACAGACAATATTTACATACTATCTTTTAGCACGAGATACACTCACTGTTAATCTTTTTCTGCCTTTAGCTCTTCTAGCAGCTAATACACGTCTTCCGTTAGGCGTTGACATTCTCTCACGGAATCCGTGCTTATTTCTCTTTTTTCTTTCTGATGGTTGAAATGTTCTTTTCATTACAGTCTTTATTATAGGTCAGTAATATTCTTTCTTTTTTGAGACTGCAAAGATAAATATTTTTTTAAAATATACAAACCTCAACACAAAAATATTTTTTTATTCTGTATTTACATCTCATTTTAATTTGGCTTATCTATCTTTGCAGTCTCATCAAAAAAGAACAAAAAAATGTTTAGTTCACAAGAAATTAAAGATATACAAAACCTGATAACACCTGATAATAAAATTGTTATCATCACCCATTATAACCCAGACGGAGATGCTATAGGCTCTAGTTTGGGACTAAAACATTTTTTAGCAACTCTAAATGTGGAAGCGGAAGTTATTGTCCCTAATGACTTTCCAAAATTTCTTAAATGGATGCCCGAAGCTAAAAAAATTACCATTGCAGAGTATAAAAAGAAAAAAGCTTTTGAACTGATAAAAGATGCTGATGTTATTTTTTGTCTAGATTTCAACACTCTTTCTCGTATTGGTATTGTGGGAGAATGGGTAAGTAAATCTCCTGCTACTAAAATTTTAATAGACCATCATCAACAGCCAGACGCTTTTGACTTCGTCTACTCCGACACGAGTATCCCCGCAACTTCTCAAATGGTATTTCATTTTATAGAGGCTTTAGAAGGCACTCAAAAACTCAACCAATCCATTGCAGAATGCCTCTACACAGGAATTATGACTGACACAGGTGGATTTAGGTTTAGATCTACCAGTGCCACAACTCATAGGATTATCGCTCAACTGATTGAACACGGTGCAGACCCTGCTAATATTACTTCAAACACTTGGGATACCAATACTATTTCAAGACTCAATCTATTATCTTTGATATTAGGAAGAATAGAATTGATAAAAAACGGAGAAATCGCCATTCTTTGGCTCAAACGCTCTGAACTACAAACGTATGGTTTCCAAAAGGGAGACACTGAAGGTTTTGTAAACTATGGACTTAGTTTACTTGGTGTAAAAGTTTCCGCTTTCTTTATGGAAGACCTTTATGAGGATTTTATAAAAATTTCATTTAGAAGTAAAGATACTGCTGATGTTAACCAGTTTGCTAGACAATATTTTAACGGAGGTGGACACATAAATGCTGCGGGAGGAAGATATCATAAAAGTATAGAAGACACCATACAAGACTTTAAAGAAATAGCCTTGCAATGGGATATTTAGCACAAAAAGCAGTACAAATTTTCATATTTGTACTGCTTTTATTAAATTTATCCGACTTTAGTAAATAACTTATTTTACTAATTTCATTTCTTGTATTAGGTTTTTAGCACCTGCATATTTGTCTGTTACCCAAAGTACAAATCTTACATCTACATTTATAGTTTTCTGTAATTTAGGCTCGAATACGATATCTCCACTTAGAGCTTCACTATTTCCATCAAAGGCAATACCTATTAAATGTCCATTAGCATCTATCACTGGAGAACCTGAATTCCCTCCTGTAATATCATTATCAGATAAGAAGTTTACAGGCATATATCCTGCCTTATCTGCATAGATACCATAGTCTTTATTTTTGTATAGTTTTAATACTCTTTGTGGTAAATCAAACTCCTCATCTCCTTTTTTGTACTTAGCGATAAGACCTTCCATATTAGTGTAGTAATTATTAGTAACACCATGATAAAGTCTATCTGAACGGAATGGAAGTGTATCTACTTTACCGTAAGTTAAACGCATTGTAGAGTTAGCATCTGGATAATATTTCTTCTCAGGAACCGCTTTTCTAAGACCGTCTAAGAATAATCTAGTGTTCTTATCAAAAGCTTCTTCTACTTTTACATAAGTTTCCATTTGAAGTCTTTGGTCTGTAATGTAAGCGTTAGCCCATTGATAAAGTTTATCCCCATCAATTTTAAGCCTATCAGGATTATTAAGGAATTGAGTTGCAGACTGCTTATTAGCAAATATAGAAGCATAAGCTAAATTAGCAAGCTCTGATGCGTTAGAACTAGCTAGTGTTTTAGATTGAGCTTCTTTTTTTACTCTTACTTGGTACAGACTTACTAATTTACTTAACATTTCTCCTTCTAGTTGAACATCAAAGTGTTCATAGTAGTCATTTATTGCTTTTTCAAGCTCTGGCTTCATTTTATCTTGCCCAGCTTTATCCTGGTCTGCATAAGTTTTAAATAAGCTTCCTAAACGGTAAGCTACACCTATGTACTTAGCATTTCTTTGTAAGATAAGGCTATAGTTTTTTTCTACATTTCTATCAGATACTTGGTTATAGTAAGCTTTTATTTCATTAAGTACATTACCATAAGTAGCATCATTAGCTGGCTGAACAGCCCACTGCAAGTATCTATTTTCCAAATCTTGCTTTTCTCCAATAGTACCATTTTTATTAACTGCCTCTATAGTACCTGCTCTATTTTTCCAATAGTTAGCCACAGAAGCATATTGTGAAGCATAACCTAATCTTGTAGCATCATCTTTATCCATATACTTCTTCATCACATCCATAGCTGTTTTAGAAGCCTCTACCCATGCTGGATAATCTTTATTAACAAGTTGAGAAATACCATAAGAAGTTAAATATCTATTAGTTCTCCCTGGGTAGCCCATTATCATTGCAAAATCTCCTGGCTTTACTCCTTTTAAAGAGATAGGAAGGAAATGTTTTGGCTTAAGAGGAACATTATTCACATTATATTCAGACGGATTTCCGTTTTTGTCTGCATACACACGGAAGATACTAAAATCCGCTGTATGTCTAGGCCACTCCCAGTTATCTGTATCTCCACCGTATTTACCCAAAGATGCAGGAGGTGTACCTACCAAACGAACATCGGTATAATCTCTGTACACGAAGTAATAGAACTCGTTACCATTAAAGAAATCCTTAATAACAACGGTATATTTACCATTTTCGGAATTTTCTTTTTTGATAGCCTCGTATTCAGCTTTTATAATAGCTTCTCTTTCAGAAGCAGTCATATTATTATTAAGTTTAGAGTTGATGCGTTCTGTAGCATCTCCCATTCTTTCCAAAAATCTTACATAAAGCCCTTTAGCATTAAGTTCTTCAGATTTTTTCATTGCCCAAAAACCATTAGTCAAGTGGTCTTTTTTAGGTGTAGAAAGTGCTGCTATAGCACCATACCCACAGTGGTGATTGGTAAAAATCATACCTTCTGGAGATACAATTTCACCTGTACAGAAACCACCAAAACTTACAATAGCATCTTTAAGGCTGGAGTTATTAACAGAGTAAATTTCTTCAGGTGTTAGATGAAGCCCTTGCTTCTGCATATCCACACCATTTAATCTTTTAACTAGCATCAGAAGCCACATACCTTCATCTGCTTTCGCTTGTAGGAAACTCAACAAAAATGTGAGTCCAAGAAACAATCTTTTCATGTTCGATTTATAATTTTAAATATTTAAAAAGTTCGATGGGCTAAAATTAAGCATTTCAAAATAAAACAACAAATTGAGGAAATACACTCATCAATCTAGTTTTAAACTTTTAAAATATGCTTTAAGCACCTCTTCCGAAGAAGCATTTTTGGTATAAATTTCCAATATTTTAGGCTTAGCATCAGGGGAGAAGAAATGAGGTAAACTCCGTTCTACGGTTACCAAATCTTCCGCTCTGAAATACGAAAACCCAAAATGTTTGGCAATAGTTTCGGTATTCTTAGAGTGTTTAGTAGCGATAAACTCGTCCATTGCATTAGTAGTATCAGGTCCTGGTATGATACGGAAAATATTACCCTCTCCATTATTGAGTATAATAATCCTAGTATAAGGCGGAATATAAGGGTTCCAAAGTCCATTGATGTCATAGAAAAAGCTAATATCTCCCGTGATGAGAAGCGTAGGTTTTTCGTTAGCAATAGCAAAACCCATAGCCGTAGAGGTACAACCATCTATACCGCTAGTTCCTCTGTTACAGTAGATTGTATTTTGATACTGAAAATCAAATAACTGCGCATACCTTATAGCTGAACTATTAGAAATGTGGATATTGTATTCTTTTGGTGTATTTTGGGTGATAATTTCAAAGCATTTAAAATCGGAAAACGGTGCTAAAGAAACATATTCCTCATGCTTAGCATCTAGTTTATTCTTAAGACCCTCCCAAAGATTAAAATAGGTTCTTGGCTCTAGATTGATACCCTGTATAAGTTTTTTAAAGAACTCTTCAGCTTTGGTTTTAATTTTTCTATTAAACACAAAGTAGGTATCTGGGTGCCAATGCTCATCTATATGCCAATGATTTTTGATTTGAGATTTTCGTAGAAAATGTTTTATCTTTTTAGAAACTACATTTTGCCCAATAGTAATAAGTAAATCTGGAGCATAGTTTGGAAAATCTTTCTCCTCTAAATTGAAAATATAACGGTCTATATGCCCAAAAAACTTCTCGTTGTGAAGGTTAGAGTTAACCTCCGTTAAAACCACCGCTGTATGATTTTTAACTAACTGAGAAAGATAGGCTTCCAACTCTGGATTTTTATCCAAAGTTCCCGTAAGAATCATTATCTTTTTGGAAGTATTCCATTCTGCTACTAAAGTACTATCTAACTCAAAACCATTATTTTTGCTCTCTTTTTCTATGGTAGGCATTACGGGAATTTCGGATACCAAATTGTATAAAGGCTCCTCTAAAGGAATATTGATATGCACAGGACCTTGCTTCTCTAAACAAAGTCCTATGGCTGTTTTAATGGTTTTAAAATTATGCTCATCGGCTTCTTCGTGGCTATCCTCCAAAAGTTGAAAATCACCATAAGAATGCTGTTGAAAAATCTGATTTTGTCTAATGGTTTGTCCATCAAAAATATCAGTATAATCAGAAGGTCTATCGGCGGTTAGTAACAACAAAGGAACATTTTGATAAAAAGCTTCTACCACCGCAGGGTAATAATTAGCCACCGCAGAACCACTGGTACAAGACAAAGCCACAGGCTTCTTCTGACTCTTTGCCATGCCCAATGCTACAAACCCAGCACTTCTTTCGTCCACTATGCTATAAACATTAAACTCTTCAAATTCTGTAAAATGTATCGCCATAGGGGCATTTCTAGAACCAGGAGAAATTACAATGTTACTAATGCCATATTGAGATAGCAAATGTGCTAAAATTTGTATGCTACGTTTAGAGGTATATTGTTTCATAGAAAATCTTAAAAAACTTTATGCAAAGGTAAGGTATTTTTGAGGTAAGGAAGAATGTAGTGCCGTGTAAATATTATATTTATAATATTTTTTTTAACTTTATCAAAAATTTTAATCAAATGAAAAAACTAAGTTTGTTATTAGGAAGTGTTTTAGTTTTAACCTCTTGTGTTACAAGCAAAACTTACACTATACAGTCTAAAAGTAATACCGATACAAAGGGTACTGCTACTTTTACCCAAAAAGCTAAAACGGTTATTTTGAATATAGATGTTTACAACCTAACGCCTGGTAAACATGCCATTCATATTCACGAGTTTGGAGATTGCTCAGCTAAAGACGGTTCTTCTGCTGGTGGACACTGGAACCCTACAGGACATCACCACGGAAAGTGGGATACTGAACATTTCCACATGGGAGATATAGGAAACCTCAATGCCGATAAAAACGGACATGCAACGCTTACATTTAGTACAGATAAATGGTGTTTGGGCTGTAAAGACGAAACTAAAAACCTTTACAATAAATCTATTATCATCCACGCTGGAGAAGATGATTATCGTACTCAACCCACAGGTAATGCAGGTGGAAGAGTGGGCTGTGTAGAGATAAAGGAATAATTAGAATACAATATTTTTAGGCGAAGTGATGACAAGGGTTGCTTCGCCTTTTGTTTATAACAGATATGTTTACAGACGAATACTTTATGCGAATGGCCCTTCAGGAGGCTTTAAATGCGTTTGAAAAAGATGAGGTACCTGTGGGCTGTGTAATTGTACACAATGAGAGAGTAATTGCTAGAGGATATAATCTTACAGAAACTCTTAATGATGTTACTGCTCATGCAGAGATGCAGTCCATAACTTCTGCGGCTAACGCTCTAGGAGGCAAATACCTTAAAGACTGTACTATGTATGTTACATTAGAACCTTGTACTATGTGTGCTGGAGCTTTATTTTGGTCTCAAATTTCTAGAGTGGTTATAGGTGCTAGAGACGAGCATAGAGGCTTTTTAAACCAAAACATTAACCTTCACCCCAAAACCCAAATTTCCATTGGAATTATGGAAGACGATTGCCGTAATCTAGTAAAAGAGTTTTTTAAATCTAAGAGGTAAAAATTATAACTTATTCTCCTTCAGGAACAAAATCTAAACTTATAGAGTTCATACAATAGCGTATGCCCGTGGGTGGAGGTCCATCATTAAACACATGCCCTAAATGAGCTTCGCATCTTTTGCATAAAACTTCGGTACGTTCCATACCGTGAGAAGAATCTCTCTTATAGATAACACCTTCTTTATTCACTTCAAAAAAACTTGGCCAACCGCAGGAAGACGCAAACTTATAGTCTGACTTAAACAAATGGTTACCACAAGCGGCACAATAGTAATTTCCCTTTTTATCAAAATCGTTATATATGCCTGTGAAAGGTCTTTCCGTTGCAGCTTCTCTAGCAATAGAATAAAGCTCTGGCGAAAGTACCTTATGCCATTCTTCATTGGACAACTTTACTGGAGTAGAGTCTGTACGAGAATAGTAAGGATTCTTTTTGATAGATTGAGGCTTTTCCATATTAGAGTTTTTGGGTAAACATTGTAGTAAAGAAAAAATCCCTACTAATGAGATAATTATTGATTTCATCATCACAAAAGTAGGGATTTTTTAATGATATATTCTGTTTTTACAAACCAAATTTCTGCATAAGATAAGCATTGATTTGCTGAACTTCCTCATCGCTTAGCTGTCGGTCGTAGATGAGCACTTCCCCGATTTCACCTTGCCAAACCCGCCTGATGTCGTTGCGGTCTTTGGAGACTTTACTCACTTTGGCAGCGGGTTTTCCATTGGCCACCCTTAGGGTGTAAAGGGTGAGTTGGGAGGTATTGAAATTGGTGGAGAAGTAGCTGACTGGTCGGTTGTTAATCATGGTAAGTCCATCATCAAGCGGAAAAAACAGTTCACTATCGCGCATAGCAGACGAAGATAATATGGGACCCAATCTTCCGCCACTATGAAAATCGGTGGCATCGCTTCCCAAAAGAAAACTAAAGTTGCTTTTGGTATCCGCATGGAGCTTGGAAACCACAAAAAAGGTTTTGCCTTCGTAGGTGGTGTTAAGTTGGAGATGTGCGTTGCTGTAATCCGGTTTTATGTTAATCACCTTTTGGTTATTCTTCCCCGAAGTTTTGATTTCAAAAGCAACGGGATTGAGCATATCATAAGCCGATTTTGCAACGTAGTCCAATACGACTTTATTGTTAAGGTCTGCTCCGTCGGCATTTATGCGGGCAATGAGCCCCGGTATGGAGGACGGAAGGTCTTGGACCTCGGTCTTCAAGGCATACTTGGTCATAAGATACTCGTTCACTTGGGTCATTTCCTCATCGGTAAGGGACTTGTCGAAAACAATCACCTCGGCGACTTCGCCTCTCCAAGTACGGTCGGAAAAGTTTCGGTCTTTGGAAATGTATCTTACCCTTGCTCCGGTTTTGCCATCGGCCACACGCATAGCGTACACGGAGAGCTTATCCGTATAAAAATTGGTGTTGAAAAAATTTCGGTTAATCCCGTTGATTTGGGTTCTTCCGTTATTAGCAGAATTGAACCGCTGTCTGTCGGACATATAGGCTGAACTAAAGATGCTGCCCAATCGTCCATTGCTATGAAAATCGGCGCTTCCATTATCCCCTAATAGGAAGTTGAAAGCATTATTGGCATTCGGGTTGAGCTTGGAAACCACAAAAAAGGTTTTGCCCTCATAGGTTTTCCCTAAATCAATATAGCTGTTATTGGCTTTAAAACTTAGTACCGGCTTTCCGTTGTGGAGGTCGGGTGTTTTTTCCAAACTCATTCCAGCGGTATTAACGAGGCTATACACTTCGCCCGTTATCCGGTCGGTTACGGTTTGGTTTTGCATATTGGTTCTATCGGCATCTACCCATACGGATATATTGCCAATAAGCTCCTTCATAACATTTGGAGCATCACAAGCACAGTAAGGGTACACCGTGAAAAAATCGGGGAAGGTCTGGGTATAGTTTTGCCCTTCGCTATCGGTTAAAGTTAGTTTTACGCCAAACTTTCCGTATTTATTATAGACCACGGAAGGCTTATCGGTTTCGGCATTGTTTACTTGTGCTGCTCCGGGGAATTCCCACTGGCGGCTCACGATGGTTTTACCATAATAGAGGGAAATATTACTCACCTCAAAAGTAAAATCTTTAACCACGGTGGTTTTCTTCGGCGATTCGATGTTGATTTTAACCACGTTCATTTTAGCTAAAACATCATCAGGGAGTTTTCTGGTCCAAATCCCGCTTCCGCTGGTCGCCATAAAAAACTCGCCCGTACGGTATTGGATTTTGGGTTCCAAGATGTTGAGGTTAAAAGGCAAATCCTCACTGTATTCTTTCCAAGTACCATCAATATAATAATGCACTTTGGACTGGTTATTTCCGAAAAGAAAAATCACATCGGTTCCTCTTACATTTAGGATATGCTTGTAATTACGGTTAGTATTGGGGTTATCAATATTTTGAAAGGTGCTTCCGCCATCATTACTCACTTTTAAAACATTGTTTCCTGTAGTGTAGGTTCTCAACACATAAATGGTTTTGGGGTCGTTATCCACAATCGCCAAACTCATATTATTGGCAAAAGGCGTTGTTTTTTCTTCCCAATTTTTCCCTCCGTCGGTAGAAGCATACAACTTGTTATTCACGATTAAATACTGATACAAAGGATTAGAGAAAGACACCATATACTGCTGTGGGGCAGTGTCTTTCGAGGTAGTCATTTCCTTTAACAGATACACTTTATTATCCTTATAATTGTAAACTTGTAATTTGAATTTACCCAAAACCTTTTCTTCTTTGGTCTGCGTAAAATAATACATATTCCCGTTGTGATCTCTTTGGGTATAGTAAGGGAGCCCTCTTCCCGCATAGGGTTCCGAAGGGATTGGGTCTAACTTATACGCTGGAGAGTAAGAGGTATTAACTTCGGGCGAAGCAATGATGCCCGAGAAATCCGAAAAGAAGAAATGCCTTTCGTCATTACCCGGAAGAACATACCCCGTAGAACTTTCGCCACCGCCTAAGTGCTTGAATACGCCTTTGCCGTAGGTAGACACATGATAGCTGTCGCCGTTGTGGTACATACCGCCTCCCATATTGGTATTATACTCTCCAAGGTCAAAGCCCCAATAGTCGCCGCCCAGTCCGAAAGTTCTCACTTCGTCCATCGCTTCAAAAAAGTCGGTGGAGTAGTTGATACCTCCATCGGTAGTGAGCCAAGTATCTGTGCTACCATCGGCGTTGGTCTGCTGATAAAAGGTCTGCATATCGGCGTGCAACGACTTGGGTCCCCAATAGCCTCCGAAATATTTAAACGTTTGCCCACCATCTCTCGAAATGTAGGCATTAAGCCCTCCCACGATAATGGTATTGGCATTAGTCGGTGAGGCAATGATGGCACAGTTGTAAAACCCTTGCGTGTAGCTTCCCGTAGGCTGGAAAGGGAAAGTGGCTAAGTTGATATTGTTGGAGTTGTTGTAGCCTCTTGTTCCTGCTCCGGGACCGTTAGGGTTAGGGAGCGTCCAATTTTCCCCTGCATCATTGCTTCGGTACACGCCCCAATGCCCATTATCTCTTGAGGTTTGGTTGGCAATAATGTACGCATACACCACTTGGTCATCAGCGGGGGTTATGGCAAGTCTTGCCCCCCAAACATTAGCCATTTTTTTAGCAGGTTCGTACCAGCCTTTTCCTTCGGTGCCTTTTTTCACCCAAGTTTCTCCGCCGTCGGTGGACTTGTAGAAATACATAAAATTGGTGGCAGCATCATAGGCTACGGCATAAAACTCATTATCGGAGTTAGGGCGCTTAACAATATCCGTAACACAAAGCGGAAGTTTTACTTCGTACTGGTAGCTTACCGACGAGCCGCTTCCCGTTTGTTTTAGTTTTACAATCCCTCGGTTGGTTGCCATTAGGACATTGTCGTTTACGGCGTTACCATCGGTAGCAACACTAATGATTTTAGACACATTATTCCCTATGCCTGCATATCGGGTTAGATTATTAAAGTTGGTAAGAATCGTCCAAGTAACGCCGCCGTCCCGTGAGATATAGAGCCCGTGAGCCCCTCCTACAAAAATGACCTTCTCGTCCGAAGCCGAAAAACTTAGGGCGGTAACCTCCCTAATATCGTAGCCTTTAGTGGCTAAGTGCCACATTTTGCCTTTGTCGTGAGAGATATAGACCGTGCCGCTTTCCACCGCACACACGGTATGGTTGGGATTGGTGGGCGACTGGGCAAAGGCTCTTACATTGGCTTGGCTCACCACATTGTTTTGCCCCGTATTGGAAAGCAACTGAACGGGACCATAGTAGTGCCACCCCGAAAAAGTGGCGTGATAGGGCGTTTCGGAACTGTCATAGATATTGGACGAAGTCCCGCTTGAGGCAAGGCCTAAACTCCTTAAAACCTTTTTTAGAAAAGGGGTTTTGGGTCTTTGGGAAAAAGTTTGGTTACGCTCTTGGGCGGAGGGGTAGTCGATATAGCCCTCTTCGTTGATGTAGGGCTGGATTTCTCTTCGCCATTCGAGGTATTTTTTTTCGTATTCGCTGCGGAACTCTTTTTTGATGGGGCTGTTTTCTTGCCTTGCATTGGACAGCCAAGGGGACTTTTCTACTTTATTCGGGTTAGACGCCTTCATCCTTTTGATTTCTTCCAAGGTTTCGGCATCAAAGTCTAAAGAGGTATTTGCTCTGTAAATATCGTATAGGGAATCTACAACGAACACATTAGGTCTGTGCTTCTGCATTTCTTTGTAGAAAGTGGGTACCTCATCTGTCTGTGCTTTTAGTGTACCTACCAAAAGCAGAAAAAGGGCAAATAAGTATCTTAACATTGTTTATATCTTTTATTTGTACTGAACTAATAGGCTTACGGGCGTATCGCTACCACCCACTTCATAAGTAAAATTGAAATTGCAACAAGTATTATAGGTGGCTATAATCTCGGCTTTATAACTTCCGGCAGGGAGTTGTTTTATGGCTAATAACTGCATATTGCCGTAGTAGTCTGTAATACCGTCGGATAAGAAGGTATTGGAGGCTTTGTCAATAATTTCCGAAGTGCTGTCCGCAGTATTGGTAAGTTTCAGTTTAAATAATGGGGCAAAAGCGGAGCTTCTTCCTTTGAAGTTTACAGTAGCGTTAAACTGAACATTTGTTTGGGCGTTCAGGGTGAACTCAACGGCGGTGTTGGGAATAAGGCTCTCGCTGGAGTTTTGGTTTACCGAAATTGGACTGGCACTTCGGGTATCTGTAAAATAAGCGTAGTTTTGGGCCGCAGGACTGGATGATGGGCCTCCTTGGCTTATCGGGACCCAAGACGACGCACCGTCCCAAAAGAGAAAGCGGTTTTCGGTGGTATTAAAAATAAGCTGCCCTTTTTCGTTGCCTTTTGCCGGATTTTGGGACACTCTGGGGATTAGGATACCAGCGGAAGAGTCTGGATTATCGGGGTCTTTAACTTTAATATCTAGAATAGCTTTTGGATCTGATTCATTGATTCCTACCTGAGAAAATGCAGACACAGACACAACGGCTAAAAATAAAGAATATACATGTTTTTTCATAATTTTATTTTTAAAGAAGGGGCAAATTTACAATAAATATTATTAATCTTATTCTTAATAAAAATTTAATATCACTTCCTATTTAAGATATTTTTAGTATTAATCAATGAAAAACACATTAAAAATTTGCATACTTCCGCAAAAGATGATAAGTTTGCCTTAGTTTTATGACACGCAATATCAGTAACATACAAACAAGTGTAAAAAAGCACCCCAATTATTTGGTAGTTTCAGATAATTGTGCAAACACACACAGGTAGTTTCGTGGGTATGCGTCCGACTATTTAGCAAATTCTTTAGACTTTTATCGTTAAGCCAAAATATCGTTCCCCCAACTTTCGTTGGGAGCTTTTGGTGTTTATACCATTCTAAATTTAGCTTTCATACTTACTTACTAAAAGCACCATTGTTTTGTCTCATAACATGGTCGTTCTTGTTGGGTGCTTTTAGTATTCAGAGGGAGCGTAATGCTCTTTCTGTTTTAGCCTTCCTCCTCATTTTGTGTGTGTTTAGAGGGGGGAGGCGTTTTTTTAGGGTAGAGGTGAGATTTCAGAGGTTAGAACTTAGTACAGCCTCATCAACCCTTAAACCGAACCTCCCAACCTCTAAAATCCAATATCTAACCTCTATAATCTTAAACAATTAAATATCAACAATTCTAAAATTAAATGTTATGAAAACAAAAACAACCAAACTAAGTGTATGTGCCTTTTTAGGTTTAGGTTTAATGGCTTATGGGCAGTATGATGGTAAAGTAGGCATCAATGAATCTCAGCCTCAAGCTACTTTAGAAATAAAACCAAATACTGCTAACAGTCTAAGCACGGCTTCTACTATAGAAGGAGTGCTAATTCCTAGGGTGAGCCGTTTGAGAGCTGCCAACATGGGGTCGGGTGTAGCAGAATCTACTTTGCTTTACATTAGCTCTGTGGCAGATGGTGCTGCTTCAGGAACCACGGTTAATGTAGATGCTACGGGCTTTTACTTCTTTAAAGGAGGGGTTTGGGTAAAGTTGGGAGCAGGAGCTAGTAGTACCACAGGAGGAGCGACACTGCAATCTATTACTGGTAATATTAGAGAAGTAGCACATGCCAATATTGCAGAATGGAGCGTGCCTAATACTTTTGCTTTAGCACAAACTGGAGACCAGCAAATAGCCCTTCCAGACCCTAAAAAATATATAGGTAAACCCGTTGTGCATTATGAAATGAAAAAAACAAGAGTTGTTTATTAGACTGAAAATCAGTATATTGTTTTTGCTATAAAACGATATAAATGAACAACATAGAGCAAATATATGAAAGAATTTTGGAAGTTTTAGGACTTTTTTCAGAAAATCAACTGATTAGTTATCAGAGAAGAACACCTAAAATGAGCGATTTAGAAGTCATAAGTCTTAATATTACTGCTGAATACTTGAGTATTGATAGCGAATTACAGTTATTTAGAAAATTGCCAAACTCTCTGATAAACAAAATTGAAAGAAGTGTTTACAATAAGCGAAAACGAAGACTATCCCTACAAACAGAGCAAATTAGACAGCGTATTTCGATGGAGTTCAATGAGTTTGAAGATATTTTTATCGTTGATAGCATGCCAATGAAAGTTTGTGAAAACGCTCGTTCTACTCGTTCAAAAATTTGTAAAGAGCAATCCTATTCTTCACCAACATATGGTTATTGTGCTTCACAGAAATTATATTTCTATGGCTATAAACTACACGCAGTATGTTCTTTAAATGGTGTGATTAAGAATTTTGATATAAGCCCTGCATCCGTTCACGACATCCACTATTTAAAAGATATTGGTGAGCAAATGCGAAACTGTACTTTAATTGGAGATAGAGGCTATTTATCAGCAAAAGTTCAAATAGATTTATTTAACTATGCTAATATTAAATTAGATACACCAATGAGAAGTAATCAGAAAGATTATATTCCTCAATTTTCATTGTACAAGAAAAAGCGAAAACGAATTGAGACATTTTTCTCTCAACTTTGCGACCAATTTATGATTAAAAGAAACAATGCTAAAACTTTTGAAGGCTTTAAAACAAGGATAATCAGTAAAATAACCGCCGCAACGGTTATTCAATATATCAATAAATTTATCTTCCAAAGAAAATTAAATCATCTAAAAATCAGTATTATTTAAAATGCACAACGAGTTAGGTAAAATAATTTCTGTAAACAATCAGCACAATACTGCACTAGCTTACTCTGGAACCAATCAGCCTAAGAATGTTAGCACTTTGGCTTCTGGCAAAGCCCATATCCTCATGGCAGGATTACAAGATCCAAAAGATGAAAATAGTGCTATTTGGTACCTTATCGGCGGTAGCTATTAGCCTAGGTATTATCTTAAATTATATCGTTATGAAAAAAATCATCTTATTAGGGTTATTGGCTTTTTTTACAGCTAATGCCCAAATTCAAGTTCAAAATCAATCTACTAATACTATAGGAGGAGAAAACCCTTTTATGGACGCTTCTTACTATAATCAGTTTTCTAATACTCTAGGAAAGGGGTTGTATTTTCCTACTACTAATTTAACTACTTGGGAGTTTAAACTCTCCTCAATTGATCCAGGTAAGTTTTCTAATTACTTTGATGGTATGGTGGTGTATAACTCGGGAACAGGTCTTACGGTATCCGATACTAGTAAGGGAGGAAAACAAGTGAGTGTAAGCCCAGGGTTCTACTATTTTAAAAACCCTAACCAAACTTTTCCTACAGGCAGTGTTGCTAATGGGGAATGGGTAAGATTGAGTAGTGACGGAGGGGTATCTACTAACCTCTACACCGCAGATGGCACTCTAGCAGGTAACAGAACAGTAACTCTAGGAGCTAATAACCTAGTATTTAAGGGAGCAGGGAATATAGGGATTGGTACTGATGCCCCAACTACTAAGCTAGATGTGGCTGGAGGGTTAAGAATAGCAGACGGTACCCAAGGCGCAGGAAAAGTTTTAACAAGTGATGCTGAAGGTAAGGCTACTTGGACAAGTACCGCTCTAAAAGCCCCTAACTATGCTGCTCCTGATGCTTGGTGGAATGCTAATGGAAAACCAAACGAAATAGACTCGCAAGGTGTGGTAGTTTACGGTCCCTATACTGTTCCTAAAACAGGCTGGTACACTTTAGTTTCCAGATGGTTTTATACGCAGAATCCTAATCCGAATAATGGAGGAAATGCAGATAATGGTGCTGCATCGGTATGGATACAAATATCTGAAAGCGCCCGTGGAATAGATGAACCTGGTTTCTTTTATGAAGATAGAAGTGTTATAAATGATCATACAATTACTTTAGGTAATGGGATATTTGTTTATTTAAAACAAACTCGTTGTGCATTTTAAATAATACTGATTTTTAGATGATTTAATTTTCTTTGGAAGATAAATTTATTGATATATTGAATAACCGTTGCGGCGGTTATTTTACTGATTATCCTTGTTTTAAAGCCTTCAAAAGTTTTAGCATTGTTTCTTTTAATCATAAATTGGTCGCAAAGTTGAGAGAAAAATGTCTCAATTCGTTTTCGCTTTTTCTTGTACAATGAAAATTGAGGAATATAATCTTTCTGATTACTTCTCATTGGTGTATCTAATTTAATATTAGCATAGTTAAATAAATCTATTTGAACTTTTGCTGATAAATAGCCTCTATCTCCAATTAAAGTACAGTTTCGCATTTGCTCACCAATATCTTTTAAATAGTGGATGTCGTGAACGGATGCAGGGCTTATATCAAAATTCTTAATCACACCATTTAAAGAACATACTGCGTGTAGTTTATAGCCATAGAAATATAATTTCTGTGAAGCACAATAACCATATGTTGGTGAAGAATAGGATTGCTCTTTACAAATTTTTGAACGAGTAGAACGAGCGTTTTCACAAACTTTCATTGGCATGCTATCAACGATAAAAATATCTTCAAACTCATTGAACTCCATCGAAATACGTTGTCTAATTTGCTCTGTTTGTAGGGATAGTCTTCGTTTTCGCTTATTGTAAACACTTCTTTCAATTTTGTTTATCAGAGAGTTTGGCAATTTTCTAAATAACTGTAATTCGCTATCAATACTCAAGTATTCAGCAGTAATATTAAGACTTATGACTTCTAAATCGCTCATTTTAGGTGTTCTTCTCTGATAACTAATCAGTTGATTTTCTGAAAAAAGTCCTAAAACTTCCAAAATTCTTTCATATATTTGCTCTATGTTGTTCATTTATATCGTTTTATAGCAAAAACAATATACTGATTTTCAGTCTAATAAACAACTCTTGTTTTTTTCATTTCATAATGCACAACGGGTTAAGAATAATATTCTTTATGAAATCCACTCGTCATCGAAGAACCTAATAAAAGAATGTCAAATCCGCTACTATCCTTTCTTATAAGTTTTTGTTCTCCACAAGTTTCAATCATTTCATACTGTTTAATAAAATAATATCTCCAATCATTTTTGTCAGAAAAGTCTATTATAATTTTCTCTAAATCTTCATTTAAAGTTGAAGGATTAATTTTATCGAAAAGTACTTTTAAAATCTTACGCTGTTCGCTATCGTCACGCAAAAGTCTTTTCCAACTAATGTCACGCAAATCACGTCCTTTACTGATTAAAAAACTACGATTTCTCCCTTTACTAAGTAAATAATCACCCGTAGCTAATAACGCTCTCTCAAAAAGAAATTTGTCAAAATGTTTTAATCCATCATTATTAAATATTGCTTTTGCTTTTTCTGAATATTTGGTAAAGTTTTCTAAGGAATATTGATTATTCTCATCTTTACACCAATCTAATAAAAATCCAATTTGTCCATTAAAATAGGAGTGGTTTTCAATATTAATAATTGCATTTTTCCAATCATTATTTTCTGAAATTAATCTTGCTTTTGTTTTTTCTTCTTCAATTATAAATTTTGGGAATCCTTTTTCTTCTGGATTTACATAATCTCTAAAATATTCTATAATATTGTTTTTATGTAGTATTAATTTTGAAAAGAATACTAATGAGTCTGCAAATGTATTTGCATTATCATAATATAATCTGTGTGCTTCAACAAGATTTCGAACAATTCTCAACCAATTTTGTAGATTTGCTATGTCTATTTCACTATCACTAGTTAAATATTGATAGAAACTAAATAATTTTAATAGTTCAGCGTATCCTAAATTATTTTTAATAGCACCATTAAAAATTTCATTTTCGTTTATATAAGTTGCGTCTGTTAAAAATGTTTTTAGTCCTTTTTTGTCAGATATTTTATTTAATACAGATTTCAGCATTTTAAAATATTCAGTGTCAAAACAATCTAACTCCAAATATTTATTAAATGAAACTTTTTGATTCCCTCTCAATAAATCAAGATTTTTTCTAAACTTTTCTTCTTTACTATTTGCTTTAATTGTGTAATTTATTACGGCAAGTGTTCTGAAAAAATTTAAAAGTTGTTCATCAAAAACATTTTCATCATTGCGGTAATTCCAAAATAAATCTATCCAATGAGAATCAACCTTGTGAGAGAATGTTTCCATTGGGTTTTCATTGTTTTCCCAATTATTTTGTTTTATATATTGCTCGAATTTTGCCTTGAAATTTTCAAAATCTGTCAGGGGTTTACCTCTCGCATTCATTTTAATATATAAATCATCGGAAAGTCCGAAATTTTGCATTTCAATATAATGAAAGCTGATGTTATTTAATTTTTCCCAAACATTTGTTTTTTCTTTAAAAACTTCTTGAATTGCATCTAACATAGTTAACATTGATTTTATGGTTGGATCTCTTTTCCATGAGAGAAAGAACCAAGGGCTATCTATTATAAGGTCAGATATTTTTTGTTCCTTATTATAAACAATACCTTTATCAATTAAATCATTGCAAAATTCTTTTGAACTCGTTCGTGTTTCATAATTGAATTTTGTTAAAAGTTTTTTTAACTCTGCTGATAATTTATTTTCTTTGATTGCAATAAACCAATATAAAAGGAATAGGGTTGTTAATCGCTGTTGACCATCAAGAGGTTGTAAAATATTATTTTTTACACTACCATAAACAAAATCTAATTCTATTTTTTTTCGTTTACAATTTCTAATAGTGCTTTCAAAAAGTTAGTCCGTATCTCTTCTTTTCCTTCTCTACCTTGAGCATAATCTCGTTGAATTATTGGATTTTCTATATAATGTTTACTGATCAACTCATGAAAGGTTAGTTTTTCTGATGTTTGAATGTTATTCATGTTCTTCAAATTCTGTTTTAGGCAAATACTGATCAATTACTTTTTGTATCTCATTGATATAAGATATTCTATCACTTTCATTCCATATTTCTATATCTTTAACATTTTCAGAATAATATTTCATAAAGATATTCTTGGTGCAGATTGGAATAAAAGTCCCTTCAATTTCTCTTTCAATTATTTTTTTTCTTTTTTTTTGAAAGAATCATTTTTGTAAGAGCGATTTGTTCCCCGATCTAATAAACAAAGGTTTTTTATACTGTTATCTTCTTCCCCTAAAACGTAATCAACAATATCACTAAAATCTTCTTCATTTATGGGGTCATTATTCTCAATAATTTGTTTTATCTGATTATTTATTTTTTCATCTTTGTGATTATTTGTTTTAATAAAATTGTTTTTTAACCAATCAACTTGGCTTTCTTTTTTTACTTTAACTTCTGTGGCAATCGCGTGAATGTGTTCAACATTCCATAATTCTTTTTTATATCTTTCAAAAGGGAAGCGAGTGGTCTCTTCTTCATTATTGAGCATTGTTTGAATGTTATGAAGTAATAAAATCTCCCTTACATATTTTCCATTGTATTCTAATTCTTCCAGATTTACAAGTTTAAAATTTGCTTCTATCTCTTGTTTTATCCAATTTGCAAATTCTGTTTTAGTTTTTTCTCTTTTTTCTTTAAGAATACTTCTGATATTTGTGCCTATTGAAATTAAATATCCAATTTTGTGATATAATTCTCTATTATAGTACCACTCTTCAAGAGTTTGAAAATATTTTTTTATTTCTTGCCAATTAACATTTATCTCATTTTCTGTCTTGTTTTTAAATTTTTCACTAAAAAAATAGAAAGTTGAATATTTGTCATCACCAAAATTGTCAGACATTAAATTGAAAATATACTCAATTCTCGTTGCAACATTATTTTCACTTTTGTTTATGAAATACCAAAAAGAATCATCTTGTAAAGCGTACTCAATTCTATCCCATTCTGATGCGATTTCTAATTGTTTCAAACGAAGTTTTTCTGTATCTGTATTTGTGAAATTAGAACTATTTAAGAATAGTGCTTTTATTAATTCAGCATTTGTTAAAGGAATTTTACCACTATTTATTCTAGTGAAAATATCAATTGAATCTTCAGCTTTAGAGGTTTCATACCAAATAACTTTCGTATGAAAATTAAATTTTGATTCAAATGTATTTATATCAAATTGCTCTCCTTGGTCTTTAAACCAATCACATATTGTTTTATATGCAGAAAAGATAAAATAGTAATCGATGTTAGTTTCATCTATTGTTTGTCCATCCAATTCTTTTTTCAAAAATTCTGATGAGTTTTCTCTTGTTTCATATATTAGATTAAATAGTTTTTTTTTGTCTAGTTTCAACATAACCTTGATTTAAATAGTGTAAAACTAATAATACTGTTGTAAGTCGTTGCTGACCATCAATGACATCCCATTCATTTGCTTCTTTTTGCTTTACTACAATAGGCTGTAAGCAATACCAAGTTTTTTCATCAGAATTTTTAATTTCTTTTGGCGTAAATTCATTAATGTCATTTAGTAGATCTGTTACTTGTTGTTCTGTCCAGCGATAGCCTCTTTGATATGACGGAATATAAAAATTGAACTTTAATAAATCAGCAATTGGTTTTATTGATATGCTATTATTTCCCATTATTTTGATAAAAATTATGAATGGTAAATTATTTAATAAGACTATTGATAAGTAAATAAATAAGAACCACCATTAGTATTATTAGAGGGTAACTTACTTGCCATGTTTTTAAGAAATTAGAAGTTTTAGTTGGTTTTACTAAATGACCTTTTTCGATTGCTTCATTAATTTCATTCAATTTTCTTTTTTCGGCATCTTCGTATTCGCCATCAGCATTAGCAATTAACTCTATAAACTCGTTGTGCATTTTAAATAATACTGATTTTTAGATGATTTAATTTTCTTTGGAAGATAAATTTATTGATATATTGAATAACCGTTGCGGCGGTTATTTTACTGATTATCCTTGTTTTAAAGCCTTCAAAAGTTTTAGCATAGTTTCTTTTAATCATAAATTGGTCGCAAAGTTGAGAGAAAAATGTCTCAATTCGTTTTCGCTTTTTCTTGTACAATGAAAATTGAGGAATATAATCTTTCTCATTACTTCTCATTGGTGTATCTAATTTAATATTAGCATAGTTAAATAAATCTATTTGAACTTTTGCTGATAAATAGCCTCTATCTCCAATTAAAGTACAGTTTCGCATTTGCTCACCACTATCTTTTAAATAGTGGATGTCGTGAACGGATGCAGGGCTTATATCAAAATTCTTAATCACACCATTTAAAGAACATACTGCGTGTAGTTTATAGCCATAGAAATATAATTTCTGTGAAGCACAATAACCATATGTTGGTGAAGAATAGGATTGCTCTTTACAAATTTTTGAACGAGTAGAACGAGCGTTTTCACAAACTTTCATTGGCATGCTATCAACGATAAAAATATCTTCAAACTCATTGAACTCCATCGAAATACGCTGTCTAATTTGCTCTGTTTGTAGGGATAGTCTTCGTTTTCGCTTATTGTAAACACTTCTTTCAATTTTGTTTATCAGAGAGTTTGGCAATTTTCTAAATAACTGTAATTCGCTATCAATACTCAAGTATTCAGCAGTAATATTAAGACTTATGACTTCTAAATCGCTCATTTTAGGTGTTCTTCTCTGATAACTAATCAGTTGATTTTCTGAAAAAAGTCCTAAAACTTCCAAAATTCTTTCATATATTTGCTCTATGTTGTTCATTTATATCGTTTTATAGCAAAAACAATATACTTATTTTCAGTCTAATAAACAACTCTTGTTTTTTTCATTTCATAATGCACAACGGGTAGTTTTATTATTTAAGATGATAAAAGACTTAATGCAGTGCCAATCTATATAGTGAAAATATTGATTTTAGCAAAGCAGGATAATCTTGTATTTTATGGTGCTAAAATACTAAATAATGTAGAAAATTGATAGGGATTAAGTTAGAAATACTGTTTTTTTTAACTTAAAATGAATATGGCTGACTTATATACTTGATATATGTTTAAAAAGAGTATAGCCACCCTTTTAGTCACCCACAAAAACAAAAAAGACTGAAAATCAATATGATAATCAGTCTTTTCGTACCCCAGGCGGGACTTGAACCCGCACGCCAAAAGAGGCACAGGATTTTAAGTCCTGCGTGTCTACCAGTTCCACCACCAGGGCATATAGACAGAGCGAAAAACGGGGTTCGAACCCGCGACCTCAACCTTGGCAAGGTTGCGCTCTACCAGCTGAGCTATTTTCGCAAACAGTGCGGATGAAGGGACTCGAACCCCCACGCCTCTCGGCACTAGATCCTAAGTCTAGCGTGGCTACCAATTACACCACATCCGCAGATGTTTAAAAAACTATGTAAAAACTTTTACTCTACTCAAGAAGAGATAACTCCTCTTTTGTGGTTGCAAATATAGAAACTTTTTTCAATTCTATCCAAGTTTTTTTGTTAATTTTTACAACATTATTTTTACCGATTTGATAATCAACACAAATAAGCAATAAAAAGAAAACCCAAAACCCAAATTTTATAAAATATTTATTTTTTATTCTTATCTTTACGGTCTATTAAAAATACATTTTAAGACAATGGAGTTACAAGGTACAATTAAAAAAATAGGAGAAATACAAACATTTCCAAGTGGGTTTCAGAAAAGAGAATTAGTTTTACTAACCCAAGAACAATACCCACAACCTATCAATATAGAATTTTTACAAGAAAAAGTTCATGCTTTAGAACCTTTTTCCGAAGGTGATGCTGTGAAAATAGGCATCAACATTAGAGGTAGAGAGTGGACAAGCCCTCAAGGTGAAGTAAAGTACTTTAACTCTATCGTTGGCTGGA
The DNA here is from genome assembly GCF_035666175.1 of Riemerella anatipestifer. Classification (NCBI taxonomy): domain Bacteria; kingdom Pseudomonadati; phylum Bacteroidota; class Flavobacteriia; order Flavobacteriales; family Weeksellaceae; genus Riemerella; species Riemerella anatipestifer. Next base: position 1,737,356 of record NZ_CP142016.1, on the reverse strand, counting down.
GAATAGAAAAAACCGAAGGTTCTGGCTACCAAAACGAACCCACACAAGCTATGAACGCTTCACAAACAACCTCATCATCTAACGAAAATCCTTTTGAGGACGAAGATGACGATTTACCATTTTAATTAAAATAATACTATCTAATACAATCCCACCATTTTAAATAGGTGGGATTATTATTTAAACCCTTACTCCTTATGATTCTTTTACCTAAAGAAACTATCGTTTTTCCTAATCCCTATTATCAAAAAGAAGACATTGTAGCTATTGGTGGTGACCTTTCTCCTAAAAGAGTACTATTAGCTTATCAAAATGGCATTTTCCCATGGTTTAATGAAGGAGAAGAAATCCTTTGGTGGTCTCCGCTAGAAAGGTTTGTATTATTTCCTAGACAGATAAAAATATCTAAATCTATGAGGAAAATTATGAAAAGTAATTGTTTTGAGTTTAAAGAAAATCACAACTTTGAAGCCGTTATTAAAAATTGTGCTCACATAAAACGCTCCGAACAAGATGGGACTTGGATTACTGAGCAAATGATAGAAACCTATCTTAGATTACACCAACTAGGCATTGCAAAAAGTATAGAAGTTTATCAGAATAACATTCTCGTCGGTGGATTTTATGGTATCATGACTCATAATATATTCTGTGGAGAAAGTATGTTCAGCAAGGCAAGCAACGCCTCTAAAGCCGGGCTTATCTATTTTGCTGAGAAATATTGCAACCAAATAAGATTGATAGACTGTCAGGTTTATTCCCAACATTTAGAAAGCCTTGGAGCAACACTTATAAGAAAGGAAATTTTCCTTGATATTTTAGACCCTCAAATAAAAAACAAAAAGCTGTGTGAACTAAATAGTTACACACAGCAATCCTAATAAATCTAATAAAAAGTAAAAATGAAAGACTGCAAATTTACTATTTTAAATAATACAAAACAATAGTTTTACTATTTTTTGAAAATAAATTTTATTTAACACTTAAATAACTCAAGAACAGCCACAATCTTTGTCGCAATGGGTTCGTTTGCTTTTGAATTTGGTAGGAGAAACACTTTTTTTTACCACTTTAAAAAGAGAATAACTCGCCATTAAAAAAACAAGTAAAATAATAATATATTGTAACCAAAGTGCATTCATAGTTTAGTTTACTTGAATATTTGATACACTATTAAAGATGCTACATATGCCAATCCTGACATTCCTACGATTTGAATCAAAGTCCATTTCCAGCTTTTAGTTTCTCTATAAACCACTGCTATAGTAGAGATGCACTGCATCGCAAAAGCGTAGAATAATAATATGGAAAGCCCTGTAGCAAAGCTAAATACTTTCTCCCCATTAGCTTTTGTGTCTTGTTGCATTTTCTGGACGATAGTACCTTCTTCCACATCTTCATCTAAACTATACAGAGTGGACATTGTACCCACAAATACTTCTCTTGCTGCAAAACTAGTGATAATTCCTACTCCCATCTTCCAATCATATCCTAGTGGACTAATTGCGGGTTCTATGGTTTTGCCCATTTTAGAAAGATAAGAGTTCTCTAAAGCTACATCGGTACTTATCCATTCATCTGCCGATTGCTTCGGTCCAAAGTAACTTAAAACCCACAATATGATACTCACCGAAAAGATAACCTTACCTGCTCCTGTAATAAAATCCCAAACTTTCCCTAAAACCAACTTTAAATCATACCCAAAAAGAGGCACTTTATAAGTAGGCAAATCCATAACAAGGAAAGACTTTTCTTTTGTCTTAATAATTTTTTTCAATACTAAAGATGCCAAAAGAGCCGTAACAAAGCCTAAAAGATACATACCCATCAGAACCATCGCTCTATAACTCACACCTAGAAAATATTTATCTGGAATAACTAAGGTAATAATAATGCTATACACTGGCAGCCTTGCAGCACAAGTCATAAACGGTGTTACTAAAATAGTAATGAGGCGTTCCTTAATATTTTCAATATTTCTGGTGGACATAATTGCGGGTATCGCACAGGCCGTCCCAGACACTAAAGGCACAATACTTTTACCGTTCAGCCCAAAAGGTCTCAATAGCCTATCCATAAGAAAAACCACTCTTGCCATATAGCCAGAATCTTCCAATAAATAGAGAAAATAGAGAAGAATACCTATCTGTGGTGCAAAAATAATAATGCCACCAAGCCCTGGTATTATACCACTAGATACTAAACTATTGATTGGTCCTTCGGGTAACACCTCCGCCGATTTTTCTGCCAACCATGCAAAAGCTTCATCTATCCACGTCATTGGATAATCCGCAAGAAAAAATACACTTTGGAAGATAATCATCAATAAAACCCCAAAAATAAGATACCCGAAAACCTTATGCACGAGCAATTTATCTAGCTTTTCGGTAAAACTCTCTGTTGTTTGAGGAGTTCTAGATATCACCTCAGCTACAATAGGCTCTATTGTTTGATATCTCCTTATAGTCTCTTTAACCTGTAATCTTTTAGGAATAACACATTTAGTATCTTTGCTATCAAGCTTTTGTTTAATACTTTTAACTTCTCCAAGATATTCCTCAGACGCTAGCAAAGTCCATACTTTGTAATAATTATTTTCTTGAATTTGAAGTGATAGTTTATGTATTAAACCTGACTGCTCACTAGGAATTTTAAACGCATTTTCTTTTAAAACACTAAATAAATTTTGATAAACAGCTTCTTTAATATTATCTATACCTTCATTTTCTTTAGCGTTAGTAGCTAAAACTTTAACTCCTAATTTTTCTTCAAGCAAATTGATGTTTATTTTAACACCTCTTTTCTCTGCTTGATCTATCTGATTAACCACCAATACAACAGGAATACCCAAATCTTGTATCTGCTGAAATAATAGCAATCCTCTTTTAATACTAATTGCCTCTAAAATATAAATAATCCCAGAGTAATCTTCTCTATTACTAAGGAGAAACTGACTAAAAACCGCTTCGTCTTCTGATGAAGGATAAATACTGTAAGCCCCAGGCAAGTCTGTAACCTGTACTGTTTCATTATTAAAAATATAAGTTCCCGAATGGCTAGACACCGTAACCCCAGCATAATTACCTGTTTTTTGCTGAAGATTACAAAGTTTATTAAATATAGTGGACTTCCCTACATTAGGATTTCCTACTAAAAGTACTTTTTTGGTGGTCTTATCTTCCTTCATCATTGGGTATTTTAGTTTTGACAAGCCCTAAAACTTTACATTGGTTCCACTAGAATATAAGCCGCTTCTTCTTCTCTAAGAGCGATACGATTTTTTTCCTCTCCAAATTCAATGTATAAAGGCCCATTAAAAGGAGCTTGATAAAGCACTTTAAATACAGTATCGGGTAGCAAGCCCATTTCCATAATTTTTGTAGGCATTTCTAATTGGCTATCATCATAGCCCAAAACCCTACCATAAGTATGCTTGGGAAAGATATTTAATTTATCTTCTGCTGTGGATTTCAATAGATTTCAGTTTTAGACTGCAAATATAGTTATTTAAACCAAATCTAAACAATAATTTGTACTAAAACCAAAATGATAATCATCAGTAAAGCAATTTACAGCCCAAACACTATCCCAACATTAGGCACAAAAGCATTACTAAAGTAGCTTTTATCTTTGTTATAAAGCACATTATACATACCTCCTATTTGCATATAAGCATTACTCCCCAAGCGTTGCATATAACCTCCTCCTAGATACAAAGCAGGTTCGTTTGTTGAATATTTTTCGTTGCTTATCTTATTTTTAAGATTGATGAAGTGATGCTGATATAGACCTTGCACAAAAAATTTCCTATCAAAATAATAATTAGCAAAAGGACCTACACCAATCATGGTATTAGAAAAACTAGAAGCATTAGTCCATGTAAGATTACTCGCCATACCTACTTCAAAATTAGGAGACACCATATACCCCACTCTAGGAGAAACAAATAATGAGGTAGCTCTACCTCCACCACTCAAAGCACCACCAAGCCCAGCATATCCGCCAAAAGTCCATTTGTTACCCAAATCTATTCTTTTAGCAGTCTGAATTTGAGAAAAACCAAATACTGAAACTACACCTAACCCTAGAGCTAATAAATACTTCATAATATTTAAGAAAACCCGTTGTGCATTATGAAATGAAAAAAACAAGAGTTGTTTATTAGACTGAAAATCAGTATATTGTTTTTGCTATAAAACGATATAAATGAACAACTTAGAGCAAATATATGAAAGAATTTTGGAAGTTTTAGGACTTTTTTCAGAAAATCAACTGATTAGTTATCAGAGAAGAACACCTAAAATGAGCGATTTAGAAGTCATAAGTCTTAATATTACTGCTGAATACTTGAGTATTGATAGCGAATTACAGTTATTTAGAAAATTGCCAAACTCTCTGATAAACAAAATTGAAAGAAGTGTTTACAATAAGCGAAAACGAAGACTATCCCTACAAACAGAGCAAATTAGACAGCGTATTTCGATGGAGTTCAATGAGTTTGAAGATATTTTTATCGTTGATAGCATGCCAATGAAAGTTTGTGAAAATGCTCGTTCTACTCGTTCAAAAATTTGTAAAGAGCAATCCTATTCTTTACCAACATATGGTTATTGTGCTTCACAGAAATTATATTTCTATGGCTATAAACTACACGCAGTATGTTCTTTAAATGGTGTGATTAAGAATTTTGATATAAGCCCTGCATCCGTTCACGACATCCACTATTTAAAAGATATTGGTGAGCAAATGCGAAACTGTACTTTAATTGGAGATAGAGGCTATTTATCAGCAAAAGTTCAAATAGATTTATTTAACTATGCTAATATTAAATTAGATACACCAATGAGAAGTAATCAGAAAGATTATATTCCTCAATTTTCATTGTACAAGAAAAAGCGAAAACGAATTGAGACATTTTTCTCTCAACTTTGCGACCAATTTATGATTAAAAGAAACTATGCTAAAACTTTTGAAGGCTTTAAAACAAGGATAATCAGTAAAATAACCGCCGCAACGGTTATTCAATATATCAATAAATTTATCTTCCAAAGAAAATTAAATCATCTAAAAATCAGTATTATTTAAAATGCACAACGAGTTTAAGAAATTTAATTTGTATCTCAACATTACAAATTTCGTGCTGGCATTTTCGTTTTACTAAAAACAAGGTTAAAAATTGTAACTTTGCGGCATTATTTCGGATTTATATGAGAAATAATTATAATTTTTAAATCACTAAAATGAAAGTAGTTGTAGGTTTATCAGGCGGTGTAGATAGCAGTGTAGCAGCATACCTTTTGCAGCAACAAGGGCACGAAGTCATCGGCTTATTTATGAGAAATTGGAACGATGCTTCGGTAACGCTAGAAGATGAATGCCCTTGGGTTGAAGATAGTAATGACGCTCTATTGGTTGCCCAAAAACTAGGCATTTCTTTTCAAGTAATAGATATGAGTGAACTCTACAAAGAGCGTATTGTAGATTATATGTTTGAAGAATACGAGAAAGGAAGAACTCCTAACCCTGATGTTTTATGCAACAGAGAAGTTAAATTTGATGTATTTATGAAAACCGCTCTTTCTTTAGGAGCAGACAAGGTAGCTACTGGGCATTACGCAAGATTAGGCACTACGGAAGATGAGAATGGAGCTACCACCTACCATCTTTTAGCAGGGAAAGACCATAACAAAGACCAAAGCTATTTCCTGTGCCAGCTCAATCAGGAGCAACTTTCTAAAGCACTATTCCCCATTGGAGAACTTACTAAGCCTGAAGTAAGAGAAATAGCTAAAGAAATAGGGCTGGTAACTGCCAACAAAAAAGACTCCCAAGGGTTATGCTTTATAGGAAAGGTAAGCCTACCTCAATTTTTACAACAACAGCTAAAACCTAAGGAAGGCGAAATAATAGAAATTTTTAAAGATTTTGAAACCTATCATCAACCTCTTCCTCACTTTAACGATAAGTACGAAGAGCTAAAGCATCTTTCCAAAAAAATCACTTACCAAAAATCCGATGGTAAGAGTATTGGTAAACACCAAGGAGCTCAATTTTTCACCATTGGGCAAAGTAAAGGTCTAGGCATTGGTGGACATAAGGAGAGTTGTTTTATTATTTCTAGAGATGTTAAAGAAAACCTCATCTTTGTAGGAGAAGGCAAAAATTTTCCAGGTTTATTCCAAAAGGTAATCAAGATAGAGCCTAACGATATTCATTGGGTAAGAGAAGATTTAGAACTGAAAAACAACGAAACTATGGAAGTGACGGCAAGGATACGCTATCGCCAACCATTGGAAAAAGCCACCTTACACAAATACGAAGACGGGCTATACATAGAATTTGAAAACCCTCAATCTGCCGTAGCAGAAGGGCAATTTGCCGCATGGTATTTAGAAGATGAATTAGTGGGGAGCGGCGTGATTTCTTAATCAAAGAATTAGATTTATGTTAGAAAAAAAGGAACATTTATATGAAAAAGCCGTTTTAGTAGGCTTAATTACCAAAGACCAAGACGAAGATAAACTTACCGAATATCTAGATGAACTAGAATTTTTAGCCTATACCGCAGGAGCTACGGTAGAAAAACGCTTCACCCAAAAACTCTCTCAACCAGATTCTAGAACCTTTGTAGGCAAAGGAAAGATGGAGGAAATAAGAGATTTTGTAAAGGAAAACGAAGTAGGAACAGTTATTTTTGATGATGAACTTTCCCCTTCACAGCTCAAAAACCTCGAAAGGGAAATGGAAGTAAAAATCCTAGACCGTACGAATTTGATTTTGGATATCTTCGCACAAAGAGCTCAAACCTCTTATGCTAGAACACAGGTAGAACTTGCACAATACGAATATCTACTCCCTAGACTTACTCGTATGTGGACACACTTAGAGCGTCAGCGAGGTGGTATCGGAATGCGTGGACCTGGGGAAACCGAAATTGAAACCGACCGAAGAATCATTAGAGATAGAATTTCTTTACTAAAAGAAAAACTAAAGACCATTGATAAACAAATGGCAACCCAAAGAAATAACCGAGGGAAAATGGTGCGCGTGGCTTTAGTAGGCTATACCAATGTGGGCAAATCTACTCTAATGAATGCCATATCCAAATCGGAAGTATTTGCAGAAAACAAACTCTTTGCAACACTAGACACCACAGTAAGAAAAGTGGTGATTGGCAACTTACCTTTCCTTTTGACAGATACCGTTGGTTTTATCCGAAAACTTCCTACTCAATTGGTAGAAAGTTTCAAATCCACACTTGATGAAGTGAGAGAAGCTGACCTGTTAGTTCATGTTGTGGATATTTCGCACGAGAGTTTTGAAGACCATATAGACTCTGTAAATCAGATTTTACAGGAGATAGATACTCATAGGAAACCTGCTATTATGATTTTTAATAAAATAGATGACTTCTCCTATGAGAAAAAGGACGAAGATGATTTAACACCTTCTACCAAGAAAAACATATCGCTAGACGAATGGAAAAAAACTTGGATGGCTAAATCTAAATTCCCGACTGTTTTTATTTCGGCATTAACGAAGGAAAACTTCCCAGAGATGAAAAAACTTATCTATGACGAAGTTCATCGTATACATATTTCTAGGTTCCCTTATAATGATTTCCTTTTTCAGTACTACGATAATGATGCAGAAATAGAAGAATAAACTAAAAAACTCGTTTTGATGATTTTCAAAACGAGTTTTTTTATTAAAAGTATGTTTTAACTATGTGATTCTGGAATTTTGATATGAGCCCAATTTTCTCCACTTCTAATCCGCCAAACTTGCATAGTTGAAATATCAAACTGCTTTGCAATTTGCTTAACTGGACGATTTCTTTTCAGTTGAGTTTTGATATGTATAACTTGAGTAGAAGTCAGCTTCATTCCCTTTGTACGATTGCTTCCTCTATATTTTCGCCACTTTCTTTCTGCTATTACTTTAGGACTATTATTTTGATGAGCTTGATTTTCTTCAGCTGTCATCCATTTAAGATTGCCTACCGTATTGTTAGTTTTATCAAAATCTAAATGCCCTACAACTGTTTCCTCTGATTTTGGCTTCGGCAGAAAATAGGTCGCTACTAAGCGATGTATTAAAAAATGATGGTTAATGGTTCGTTTCTTTAGATTTCTTGCTAGCTTTTGGCTTAGCTGTTTTTTCTTTTTTTCTAACAATAGCGTTGCAGCTTCAAAACTTGCTATATCATTATATTTCTTTATATACTCCCTTCTTTTCTTGTACAAATTGGAAATTTCGGCTTTAAGTTCATCAAACTTTTGCTGCTCTTTTTCTGTTCTTGGTCTATATAATTTAAGCCTAATTATTTTGTATCCTCCAGTGGTAGAACCATTTAAAATTCTACCTTGCGAAACTTTATTAAAGCTTCTCACTCGCCCTAAGTTAGAAACTTCAAATCTATAATCGTTAGTAAATTCAAAATCAAACTTAATAGGCTTCCAAACTTCTTTACCAAACTCGTTATTGTTCATATTTTTCAACTATCTGTATAACGGAAAACTCCTTATGAATAGTGTACCGTAAATATCTTCTAGAATTAAAAAAAGGGCTACAAAGTTACAAATTTTAATTCTCACCCAGTCCTTTATTTAATCACTTGTTTAAAATCTAGTTACTAATCCCCAATGTATTTTAACATCTTTAAACCTAAAAGGACTACCAAAAGCCGTACCATTAGAGATTTGGAAACTCATAATACCGAGAGGCAATCTAAAATTAAACCCTGTACCTACGCTATAAAAATAGTTATAAATACTACTGCTAGAAGCCCTTACTTGAGCCAGTTGTCCGAAAACATCAAAAAAAGCTTGCTGCCCTACCAAATAACGATACTCTGCACCGCCATATAAATAGGCATTTGTAAGCAAACTTTCTTCGTTGAAACCTCTTAACGAGTTCCAACCACCTATCCTATACAATTCATTTATAGACAATACTTCTCTAGTTTGCAATCGAGCAGAATTGAGATGCAAATTGAGGTAATGTTTCCCCTTGAGGTTAATGTTTCGTTCCGCAAAAATCCTATAGCGCCACTGCGAAGCCTTACTATCTGTATATTGAGTATTCAGTATATCCGCTTCAGCATTTATTTTCATAAGGTATGGCATTAGTTCATTGTCGCTATTTTCAGTGTAGTCATACCAAAGCCCCACACCTTTTCGGCTAAACTCTCTTGCTAAGCTATAAGTTTCGGAAAGTACCGAAGACAATTCAAAACTCCCTCTAACACCAATTTTATGTCTAAATCTCCACTGGTAATACAAACTCGGCTGAATTTTAACATGAGCAAAAGTAGAATCTTGCCTAAAAACAGACATCTTAAACTGAGTACCTATATCGGAATTAAACAAATAAGGTATCTCTACACCTACATCAAAGGTTTGCCCACTATTAGGCGTCCTTTGCCAAAAAAGATTTAGGGTTTCAAAGCTATTAAATATGTTTTTTAGGTTAAAGTTAAGTGTCCCATTAAATGTTAGTTTTTCGGACTGATTGTTACCAAATCCTAAAACACCATCAAAACTATTGTTTTTCTTTTTTTGTAAAAATAAAAACACTTGGGTGGAATCTGGCGTAAATAGTGTCTGAGGTGGTCTTTCTAACAAAACAAAACTATGATTTTGCAGACGTTTATGTATAGCCATCAGTTGGGTAGAGTGGTGCAGTTTTTCTTTAAACTCCTTCTCTAAATCATAGATAAATCGTTTTGGCACTTTATCGTAGCCTTTTATTTTGAAAGCATCTATTACTCTTTTTTTATCTTTAATTATAGAAATACTAGCTATTGGTTTACCCGTAGCATCTAACCCTAAAAAGGTAGATTTAACCCGATTAAATGCAAAACCTTTCTCTAAATATGCTTTATTGATAGTATTTTTTAGAGAATCTAGATTCGTGGTAACAAATGTACCTTTCAAGCCCAATTCACTCGCTATGGAATCTGATAATTTTACTAAAACTTGCTGATAATTTTGACCTTTATCAAAATAAATATCAACTCTATCACCAGTTTTTTCTGCTTTAAGTAGCTTTGTGAAGTAATACTTATTTTCTACCAATGAATCTAAAAACTTAACTGCAGAAAGTGAATCTTTTTTTATAACTGTTTTCTTAGTGGCAGTATCGTGTAAAAAATATTTTTTATCTTGCGCAAGGCCTATGGTATACCACAGTAGGCATAGGAAATAAAAAAAAGTTTTTAGACTCTGCATTTTTGTATTTTATATCTGCAAATATAGGTGTAAATGAGAAATACAAATAACCATGCTTTTACAGAAATGTTTATATATTTGCTAAATGAATTATATAGACGCACTAAACAAACGCTACTCTGTAAAAAAATTTGATACTGAAAAAAAAGTTACAGAGGATACCCTAAGTCGTATATTAGAAGCAGGTAGATTATCTGCAAGTTCTCTAGGGCTGCAACCTTATAGAGTTTTAGTTATTTCTTCCCCTTCAAAAAAGGAAGATTTAGCTTCAGCTTTTTATAACCCTTCACAGACTTCTACTTGTTCGCATTTATTAGTCATTATTTCTAAAAAGGAGTTAGAGAAAAATTATGTAGATAGTTACTTTAACCTAATTTCCAAAGAGCGTCAAGCCCCATTAGAAGCATTACAGCCTTTCAGAAATAGTGTAGAAGGCTACATCAATAGGCACAACAGCGAAACTCTACCTTATTGGAATGAAAAACAAGCTTATATATTACTAAGCAACTTTATATTTTCTGCCGCTTTAGAAGGAGTAGATACTTGCCCTATGGAGGGATTCGACGCCCATAAAGTAGCAGAAATTTTAGACATAGATTCTTCTAAGGAAATCCCTACGGTATGTTTAGCATTAGGTTATAGAGCTCACGATGATTTATTTCAACATGGTAAAAAAGTAAGAAAACCTTCTGATGATTTGTTTCAATTCATTAAATAACATTCTATTATTCCTTCAGAATAGCTCTCGTAAGTTTTGTATATCTAAAAAATAAAATCATTTAATACCGGTACTAATATGTATCGGTATTTTTGCTTTCATTATAATTCTCAGAACAGAAACATTCTTTTGTCCGTTAACTATTTAGCAAAAAAGTGGCATTAAAATTATCCTACACACAATATTAAACACAAAGAACATTCAGTATAAAAAATTAAAAAACAGATAGTTAAATACAATAAAAACTCTCTTATTCAATTAAATTAAAAAAAACAACACAAAGTTAAAATTAGTTAAAAAATAATTAACGATATTTGCCGCCGAAAAACTTATTTTTAGATATAATAAATCTTATGAAAATTAATGCTTTAAGAAAGACGGCGTTTACAGCCGTAGTAACACTCTCTACTGCAAGCGTTTATTTCGCACAGTCGGTAAAAGATTCAGCAAGGTCTAAAGATATTGAGACCGTAGTTCTTACAGGGGTAGCAGATATCGCCAAAGACAGAAAAACACCTGTAGCTGTTTCCACTATTAAAGAGTCTAAAATCGTAGAAAAAATGGGTAACCAAGAGTTCCCTGAAATTCTTAACTCCACACCATCTGTTTATGCAACAAAGAGTGGTGGCGGTTTTGGAGACTCTAGAATAAACATTAGAGGTTTTGCACAAGAAAACATTGCTGTAATGATTAACGGTATGCCTGTTAACGATATGGAAAACGGCAAAGTATACTGGTCTAACTGGGCTGGGCTTTCTGATGTTACATCTGCAATGCAAGTTCAGAGAGGTCTTGGTGCTTCCAAATTAGCTATTGCTTCTGTGGGAGGAACCATTAACATTGTTTCAAGATCTGCAGATAAAAAACAACAAGGGATAGTAACTGTAGGTGTAGGTAATAACGGATATCACAAATCATTATTCTCATACAATACAGGTAAAAATGAAAAAGGTTGGTCTTCTTCATTCTTAATGAGTAGAACAGCGGGAGCTATGTACGCTGACGGGACAGATTTTGAAGGATATAACTATTACTTTGCATTAGGATTCCAACCTAATAAGACCCACGATTTCCAGTTTACAATCACGGGTGCTCCACAATGGCACGAACAAAGAAGAAACCAAGTTACCATAGCTGACTACATAAAGTATAGTACAGATGGAAAACCTAACAGACGCTACAACGCAGATTGGGGTTATCTTAATGGAGAAAAATATGCTTGGTGGGTAAACTACTACCACAAGCCGGTAGCCATGTTTAACTGGAATTGGAAGATTAATTCTAACAATGATCTAGCAACCGTAATCTACGGCTCTTGGGGAAGAGGCGGTGGTGGAACTAGCCCTCTTATTGCAAGAAATTTGGAGGGATATAGAATGACTAACGGTCAATTAAATATAGACCAAATGGTAGCAGATAACTCTGCCAACCCTAACGCTCCTAAAATTCTTAGAAGATCTGGTATCAATCAACACGACTGGTATGGATTCTTAACTAATTTCACTCATAAATTTAATTCTAATTTAAAAATGAGTGTTGGTTTAGATGGTAGATATTATAAGGGAATGCACTATCAAGTATTGAACGATTTGCTAGGTGCTACTTCTTATACAGACACAGCCAACAAAAGCCTAGCTAACTCTACTAGACGACTTACAACAACCTATACAGATAGAGCACCTTGGAATCCTTTTGCCAAAATAAACCATGAGGCTATTTCTTATAACAATGATGGTGAAGTTCTTTGGGGAGGAGTGTTTGGTCAAGTAGAATATACTAACGACAAGCTATCAGCATTCTTCCAAGGGTCTGTATCTAACCAATCATTCCAAAGAATAGACCTTTTTTTACTACCAGGTACATTGGCCGTAGCTACAAATCCTAAATCCGCAATGAAAACCAAAACAGGATTTAACAATCTTATCGGATTTAATATAAAGACAGGTGCTAACTATAACATCAACGAAAATCATAATGTGTTTGCTAATGTTGGATACTATGAGCGTCAGCCATTTTTTGATGCAGTATATCCTAACAACAGAAACTACCTAAACCCTAACCTTACGAATGAAAAAATCTTCGGAACAGAGATAGGATATAGTTTTAGATCTAGTAATTTTAATGCTAACTTAAACCTTTACAGAACACATTGGGGAGATAGAGTAATCTCTAATAGAAATGAGTTTAGTTTGTATGATTATAGTGCAACGCCAGATGCTCAAGGAAACTACCCTATATTAAAAGATGCTAATGGTAAGGCTCAAACCATATTAGGGATCGCCAATATCTTTGGGGTAACTCAAGTTCACCATGGTATAGAGGTAGATATGGAGTATAAACTTTCTAAATTATTATCATTAACAGGTATGTTCTCTGCAGGAAACTGGCAATATAAAGGAAATGTTTCTGCAAGCTATTTTGATGACAGCAATGCTCCTATTTTAGGTGCTAACAACAAGGCTGTAGACCAAATTACACTTTATCTAGATGGTGTAAAAGTAGGTAACTCAGCTCAGATAACATCAAATTTAGGACTAGCTATTAGACCTGTAGATGGATTATCATTCAACGCAGACTGGAGATATATAGATAATTTATATGCTGATATCAATCCCAGTAGCTTTACCTCTGCAAATCACAAGGGGTCTCTTAAATTACCAAGCTACAACTTGATGGATTTAGGGCTTTCCTATAAATTAAAGCTGAATAATAGAAATGCTTTTACTTTTACAGGAAATATTTACAATGTACTTGACACCACTTACATTGCTGAAGCTAGAACTAACAACCATACCAAAACTCTAGCTGATTTCAATGATAATACTGCTACTGGCGCTACAGCCCAACAGCAGTATGATGCTTATTTGAAGAACAACACTTACAAAGGTTTAGACACTTCTAACCAGGTCTTCTTTGGTTTCGGAAGAACATGGTCTGCTTCTGTGAGCTTCACATTCTAAGAAAGTAATCATTTAAAATTTTAAAAAGCCGATACATAATTGTATTGGCTTTTTTAATTTACTACAAAATGAATATAATAAACATTATCTTTAGTAGATTAACACACACCATTATTTAACAACTCAATAGCTTCATAAGCCACACAAAAATCAACAATCATTTTTAATCAACTTAAACTAAAAATTAACATAAAGTTAAAATTAGTTAAAGTATAATTAACGATATTTGCCACCGAAAAACTTACTTTAAAATACATTTCGTCATGGTAAAAAACATAGGGTCAATGAAAAAGACCGTTTTAATCGCTGCTATAGCATTTTGTGGTTATGGAACGATGCAAGCTCAGGTAACTACAGGAAGTATGACTGGAGTTGTAACTACTGTTTCAGGGCAAAAATCTACCAGTGCTAGCATTAAAGCTACACACCTCCCTTCGGGAACCGTCTATTCTGCTAAATCAAGCAACTCAGGAAGTTTCAACCTTCCTAACATGCGAGTGGGAGGACCTTACAAGGTTGAAATACAATATTCTGGACAAACGCCAATGGTTTACGAGGATGTTTACATTGAACTTGACAGACCTTATGTTTTAAATGCTACTTTAGGGGAAAAAACTAAAACTATCCAAGAAGTGGTTCTTTCTGGTGGCAAGGGAAGAAGTGGTAATAAAGCCGGTGCGGGTGTTAATGTAGGGTTAAAGCAAATCCAAGAATTACCGCAATCTTCTCGTAGTATCACAGAATTTACTAGATTAACTCCACAATCTAATGGAACTTCTTTTGCTGGTAGAGACTCTAGATATAACAATCTACAAATAGATGGTGCTAACTTTAATAATGGTTTTGGTCTTAGTGGCAACCCTTTACCTGGTGGCAATGCACAACCTATTTCACTAGATGCTATTCAAGAAATTACGGTTAACATTGCTCCTTTTGATGTTACACAGTCAGGATTTACTGGGGCAGGTATAAACGCTGTTACAAAATCAGGGACAAACAAATTCCAAGGGTCTTTATACGGATATTATAACGCAAAAGAGCTTAACGGATGGAGAATAAATGGAGAAAATATAGATAGATTATCTGGCGCTAAAATGACAAATGGTCTTACCATAGGAGGTCCTATAGTAAAGAACAAGTTATTCTTCTTCGTTAGTGCGGAAAGGGAAGTTTCTACAGGAGCAAATGCATCGGGAGCAAATTTATGGAAAGCATCTCAAGATGGTATAGCAGACGCAGTTTCCAACATTTCTAGAGTTAAAGAGAGTGATCTTATTGCCGTTAGAAATCACTTAATTAACAGATGGGGATACGACCCAGGCAGGTACCAAGGCTACGCGAATGAAGCTATGCAAACTGGAGACAAGCTTTTGATTAGATTAGACTGGAACATTAGTGATAAGCATAAATTTGCCATTAGATATAATATTTTAGATGGGAACTCTATGCAGATAGCTAATGCTACATCAGGACCTAGACCTAGATCGGCTTGGGGGCGTGTAAGCGATAGAGCAATGACTTTTGAAAATGGTAATTATGGATTCAACAATAAAGTTCAGTCTTTAACTGCAGAACTTAACTCTACATTTAGCTCTAAATTATCAAACAAATTTTTGTTCACTTACTCTAATATTCAAGATAAAAGAACAACACCTTCTAAATCTTTGTTCCCATTCGTGGATATTTGGGATGGCTCACCTACTGGAGGTAACTACATCAGCTTTGGAACTGAGCTGTTCTCATACTTAAACGATGTTGTAAATAACAACTATTCATTCATAAACAACCTTACTTATACATCAGGAAAGCACTCTGTTACAGGAGGGGTTGCTTTTGAACTTCAAAAATTCGGAAACTCATATACCAGAATGGGTACAGGGTATTATAGATATGCTTCTGTAGAAGATTTCTTAAAAACAGGAACTTCAGCGGAAGTAGCTCCTATTATGTTCGGGCTCACTTATCCTTATCAAGGGCAAGACACCTATTCTAGAATTAATTTTGGACTTGCTTCAGCTTACATTCAAGATAAAATAACACTTAACGACAGATTCAACTTCACTGTAGGCTTAAGAGCAGAGCTCCCTCTTTACCTTAATAAGTTAACACCAAATGAAGCTATTAACAGCCTCGCTCTTTTAGATGTTAATGGAAATGAGAGAACTTATAATTCTGGTAGATGGCCAAAATCAAGAGTGATGCTTTCTCCTCGTTTTGGATTTAATTATGATGTTAACGGAGACCGTTCTTTGGTTATCCGAGGTGGTACAGGTATCTTTACAGGACGAGTTCCTTTCGTTTGGTTTACCAATATGCCAACCAATGCTGGTGTTCTCCAAAATACAGTGGAACCAGGTTCTTACGCAGATGTTGCAAACTGGATAGGGAATGTAAGATTCCAGCCTGGAGATATTTACTATCACCTAAAAAATGTACCTAGAGGTGCTGAAAATGTATTTATTCAAACTCCAAAAGATGGTGTACCAAATACATTCTCTCTAGTTGATGAGAACTTCAAGATGCCATCTGTATGGAGATCTAGTTTAGGAGTAGACTATAAAATTCCTAATACTTACTTAACACTATCTTCTGATATCCTTTACACTAGAGACGTAAATGCGGTATTCCAGTTTGGAGCTAATAGAAAAGAATCTGATGTTAAAATGACCTACGCTGGAGTAGACAGAGTGTTTTATCCTAACAAAGCATCTTACCAATACAATAGTGCCATTGGAGGGAATGATGCTACGGTATTAACAAATACAAGAACTAAAGGTTACGCACTCTCAGCTACTATTGGTGCTACTTTAAGACCTTGGAACGGGCTATCCGGTTCCGTATTCTATACTTATTCAGATGCTAAAGAAGTATCTTCTAACTCAGGCTCTAGTGCATCTTCCGCTTGGGGAGGCTCTCCCGTGGTAGATACACCTAACCAGCAATTCTTAAGCACATCTGCATTTGCTATTCCTCATAGAGTGGTTGCGAATCTTAGCTATACTATAAAAGGAACTACTTTAGGTGTTTATTATACAGGTGGTCATCAAGGTAGATTCTCTTACTACTACGCTAATGATGTGAATGGAGATGGTATGTCTAATGATTTACTCTATATCCCAAAGAATACTGCAGATTTAAAATTTACTGATATTACTAGAGGTGGTTCTGTTGTATTTACTGCGGATCAGCAAAGAGAAGCATTTGATAAATTTATAGCAAATAATGGTCTTGAAAAATACAGAGGTCAAATATTACCTCGTAACGAATTCCTTTTACCTTGGTTAAATCGTTTTGATATAAGACTTACTCAAAACTTATTTACAAATATGGTAAGAAGAGGAGATAAAATTCAAATTACTTGTGATATAATCAACTTTGGAAATATGCTTAACTCTAATTGGGGGATTCAAGATTATAACATAAGTTCTTATGGTGCTGCTATTTTAAGAGTTGCCGATAGAACTCTAACGCCTAATCCTAACTTCCAAATGGAAAGAGAGGGTAGCGAATTGGTTTCTTCTCCATACAGACCAATGAGTAGCAGATTTACTACATGGAGTGCTGTATTAGGATTTAAATATACTTTCTAACCCGTTGTGCATTATGAAATGAAAAAAACAAGAGTTGTTTATTAGACTGAAAATCAGTATATTGTTTTTGCTATAAAACGATATAAATGAACAACATAGAGCAAATATATGAAAGAATTTTGGAAGTTTTAGGACTTTTTTCAGAAAATCAACTGATTAGTTATCAGAGAAGAACACCTAAAATGAGCGATTTAGAAGTCATAAGTCTTAATATTACTGCTGAATACTTGAGTATTGATAGCGAATTACAGTTATTTAGAAAATTGCCAAACTCTCTGATAAACAAAATTGAAAGAAGTGTTTACAATAAGCGAAAACGAAGACTATCCCTACAAACAGAGCAAATTAGACAGCGTATTTCGATGGAGTTCAATGAGTTTGAAGATATTTTTATCGTTGATAGCATGCCAATGAAAGTTTGTGAAAACGCTCGTTCTACTCGTTCAAAAATTTGTAAAGAGCAATCCTATTCTTCACCAACATATGGTTATTGTGCTTCACAGAAATTATATTTCTATGGCTATAAACTACACGCAGTATGTTCTTTAAATGGTGTGATTAAGAATTTTGATATAAGCCCTGCATCCGTTCACGACATCCACTATTTAAAAGATAGTGGTGAGCAAATGCGAAACTGTACTTTAATTGGAGATAGAGGCTATTTATCAGCAAAAGTTCAAATAGATTTATTTAACTATGCTAATATTAAATTAGATACACCAATGAGAAGTAATCAGAAAGATTATATTCCTCAATTTTCATTGTACAAGAAAAAGCGAAAACGAATTGAGACATTTTTCTCTCAACTTTGCGACCAATTTATGATTAAAAGAAACTATGCTAAAACTTTTGAAGGCTTTAAAACAAGGATAATCAGTAAAATAACCGCCGCAACGGTTATTCAATATATCAATAAATTTATCTTCCAAAGAAAATTAAATCATCTAAAAATCAGTATTATTTAAAATGCACAACGAGTACTTTCTAATAAAAGTTCCAATTTCAAAACAAAAAAGCCGATACACGAATGTATCGGCTTTTTTGTTTTTAAGAGAGTTATATTTATTATACCTAAAAACTCCAGTCTATCCCAAAATTGATTGAACCTAATCCAATAGCACCTGACTTAATGGCGGAATTACCTATAATATTATGCTTATAAGAGCTCATTGTGTTTTTATAACCCACATAAAGCTTACCATTTTTATTTAGTATGTAACCTACCTTAGGATAGGTGTACAATCCTCCCTCAAATGAATTGTTAATTGAGAATGAATAACCTAAATCTAAATCTGCGTAAACTTTATTACCACTAAAAAAACTTTGCACTTTAAGCGCTAAAGGAACGGTTCCAATATCTTTGCCACTAGACTTTACAAAATAATGTGAATATCCTGTTGTTAAACCTAAAGAAAATTTATCAGATATACTTTTGGTATAGGCTAACCCCAAGCCTATATTAGACGAGGTGTGCTTAGCTATTTTTCCAGTTGGCATTCCGAAATCTACACTAGCAGAAAACTTCTGAGAATATATTATAGAAGTCATCATTAAACTTGTTGAGAGTATAAGAATCTTTTTCATAGCATTAAACTTATCTAATTGAGTTTTTAAAATATATTTCACCATTATTAACAGTACCGCTGATTTTATTTCCATCAACATTGCTGTTATAATATTCAGGATCAGAAGAGCCAAAACGTATACTTATATTAGACGGAACTCCTCCAATATTTGAAAAATTAACCGTACGAGTTTCTACAGGCCAATTATCAGCTTCATAAATCACATAGAAAATTAGTGTTCTGATACATATTATGGGAGGCATCTATTCCTCCAGCAATAATAGCATTTAAATTCCTATTATGCTTTCTACGAACATCCTTTCTTGTAAATTTTGCAAAAATATATTCTGAATTTGAACCAGCGGTAGAGCTATTTATATAATTTAACTCGTTGTGCATTTTAAATAATACTGATTTTTAGATGATTTAATTTTCTTTGGAAGATAAATTTATTGATATATTGAATAACCGTTGCGGCGGTTATTTTACTGATTATCCTTGTTTTAAAGCCTTCAAAAGTTTTAGCATAGTTTCTTTTAATCATAAATTGGTCGCAAAGTTGAGAGAAAAATGTCTCAATTCGTTTTCGCTTTTTCTTGTACAATGAAAATTGAGGAATATAATCTTTCTGATTACTTCTCATTGGTGTATCTAATTTAATATTAGCATAGTTAAATAAATCTATTTGAACTTTTGCTGATAAATAGCCTCTATCTCCAATTAAAGTACAGTTTCGCATTTGCTCACCAATATCTTTTAAATAGTGGATGTCGTGAACGGATGCAGGGCTTATATCAAAATTCTTAATCACACCATTTAAAGAACATACTGCGTGTAGTTTATAGCCATAGAAATATAATTTCTGTGAAGCACAATAACCATATGTTGGTGAAGAATAGGATTGCTCTTTACAAATTTTTGAACGAGTAGAACGAGCGTTTTCACAAACTTTCATTGGCATGCTATCAACGATAAAAATATCTTCAAACTCATTGAACTCCATCGAAATACGTTGTCTAATTTGCTCTGTTTGTAGGGATAGTCTTCGTTTTCGCTTATTGTAAACACTTCTTTCAATTTTGTTTATCAGAGAGTTTGGCAATTTTCTAAATAACTGTAATTCGCTATCAATACTCAAGTATTCAGCAGTAATATTAAGACTTATGACTTCTAAATCGCTCATTTTAGGTGTTCTTCTCTGATAACTAATCAGTTGATTTTCTGAAAAAAGTCCTAAAACTTCCAAAATTCTTTCATATATTTGCTCTATGTTGTTCATTTATATCGTTTTATAGCAAAAACAATATACTGATTTTCAGTCTAATAAACAACTCTTGTTTTTTTCATTTCATAATGCACAACGGGTATAATTTATTTTTTTCAGTTGGTTATTTAAGTGGTTGTAAGAATATGCTTGAACTGCTATTTCTGAAGCACCAGCTACCCAAGATTCCTTATGTGCCTTAACAGTCATATTATCAATATACCAGTTTTTATTGGAGGAAGAAGACAATGATTCAGAAATACTTAAATCTCCCCTTTCATTGATAGGTTTCAATGAATCATCTTGTAGCCCAACTACAATCACAGAAATTCCTTTTTTAGCTAAATTTTCTGCTAGATTTTCAGTTATAGGAAAATCACATTTAACAAAATCGCCGTTTTCATTTAGCGTATACCCATCGTATTCTAACCTATCAGAGTCATCTACTTCTTCAAATATGTATATATTATTTTTAACATTAGTCTTTTTAGTTTTTAATTCTTCTGCAAATGGAATATACAAGCTGATAGAATAGCTTCTCCCTTCCAAATTTTTAAAAGCTTTATTAAAATCAGCTATGTCATTACCAAAATTTGATGATAAATCTTGAACTTTAAAAGTATTCTTTTGAATTTTACCAAAATTAACTTGATCAAATATATCTTCGTTTGAAATATTTGACAAAAACATTTTTTTTGTAGCTTCTTTTAAGAAATATCTTTTATATAGAATCTTTCTTTGTAAAGAGGCTTTTTCAATGTTAATTTTATCTTTTAAACTAAATTCATAATTGATTACTTCAGTTTCGTTAGAAGTTAAATTACCTGTTGCATCTCTATCACAAGAATAAAGACTGCCTAGTAATGCAATTGCTGCCATTAAATTAAATTTTCTCATAATAATTTATTTTTGTTACAATACGAAAATATTCTTCATTTTAATTCTTTGCAAAAAAAAAAAAGATGATTTTATTATGCTAAGCATATTAAATTAAAAACTCACATCTATACCTGTATAAAAGTTGACAGGCATAATTGGCGCATAAATCATTCCACCATCAAAATAATTACTAAAAGGATTTTTAGCATCTATGACTGGGCGTTCTTGTGTGTAAGAAGTCAAATTTTCTGCTCCTAAATACAATCTAATATTACGATTAAAAAATCTTGATATTTGAGCATTAAGTAGAACATAAGGCTTTGTAAACACTTTCGTTTGATATTCTTCTATATTTTGGTAAGTATTAGGCAATCTTTGAGCGCCTATCCACTGCAAAGTTGCATCTAAATTCCAGTAAGTCTGTTTGCTATTTTTTGTAGTAGAATACGCCATATTGACAAAACCTCTGTGTTTTGCGGTAAATGGCACATCTCTTCTTCCCCCTAGGTAATCCGCCCATACATCATAATACTTATAAGCTAGCCTAAAATCTAATCTGTTCACTGGGCTAAAATCCAACTGCGTTTGGAAAGCCAATGCCCTAGACTTGCCTTCTAAATTATAAAAAAGCATCTTTTGAGGAGAATGGTCTAAATCTACTATTACTTGATTTTGAAAATCGGTGCGAAAAACATCTGTTACCCATGAAGCCTTTCTCTTAAAAAGTTTAAACTCTTTCTGCAAACTTAGTCCATAATTCCACGCTATTTCTGGAGAAAGTCCGTAAACTTTTCCGTTAGGATTCAGCACCTCTATTGCCCTATTAGAGGCAAAAAAGTTTTGATTTTCTGCAAAGATATTAGCCGTTCTAAATCCTCTCCCTACACTTAGCCTTACAATGGTTTTATCGTTAATATCATACTTAAAATTCAATCTAGGAGAAAGTTGTGTCCCTGCCAAATTATGGAAATCAGACCTCAATCCTGCCACCAAAGTATAAGCTGCTCCCGTGAGTGTATATTCTGCAAATGCCCCTGCCACTCGCTCCGTTCTCATAAAATTTTGAGCTAAATAATCTTCATCATAAGCATCATACAAAAAGCTCCCTCCCACTTTATATTTATGATTGGTATTTCCAATAATACTTTCAAAAATTAAATTGGAATAGAAAGATTGCTGTTTTCCAAAATAAGTTCTCTTTCCGAAAAAGCTATCCTGTTGATGATAGGTAAACTGATTGATAAATCCTAAGCTTTGATAAGGCTTTCCTTTAAAAACATAACCTGTTTTATTCCAAATTTGGAACCTAGAAATATCAACACCTACACCGTAAAGATTTTGTTGGTCTTGAGTTTTTGTCCAATCATAACCAACCTGTCCAGCCTTTCTTTCATCTTTAACTAGATTCATTCCTAAATGATTCCCCCAGCCTGTATGGTCTAAATCATTATAATTCAATAGATAAGTTACATTAAGTTGATGACCTTTAGGTTGGTCTAAAAATCCATCTTTATTTCTGTCCATTTCTGGGAAAGTTCCATTAGCATGAACTAAAATAGACTGATTCCATTGTTCAGAAAGCAACGAAGTATTAACGAGGTTAAACTCTGTACGCCCATTTTCATCAGCAAAAAAATTAAGCTCTGTTTTTGGTTTTTGGTTAAACTTAACTAGCTCTGTGTTAATTTGCCCCGTAATGCCCTCGTAGCCACTAACCACTGTACTCCCACCTTTGGTAAGCTGTATGCCACCAATCCATCTACCTGGAATAAAATTAAGCCCATAAGCAGTCGCTAGCCCTCTTATTTCGAGCAAAAGTTCCTTGGTAAGGCTGGTATATTTTTGCTCCAAACCTAACATTCTAAGTTGTTTTGTCCCTGTTACAGCGTTGGTAAAAGCCACATCTACCGTTGCATTAGTTTCAAAACTTTCGGAGAGATTACAACAAGCGGCTTTTAGAAGCTCTTTAGAAGAAATATTAAACGTTAAACCCACCTCTTTTTTATTTAGTGATGTAGCCTCTCCTACTTTGGTAACCACCACCTCATCTATTTGCTTCGCTTTTTGATGATGGTCGTGGTGGTGGTCTTCTTTTTGAATAGAATCTTCCTCAGATTTTGGTGTAGTATCAGAAAGTCGTCTAGTGTATAAACAGCATTGAGGGAGTTTCTTATAAGTATCCTCATCTGCTCTATACAACTCATTATCATATCCTACTTCTGCTATTTTTTTGAGAATTTTTTCTTTTGAAGTCTTTTTAGAATCATAAGTATAAGTAAGGATTTTCTTTTCTTTATCCCAAACGGCTTCCACTACATTTTCCTCATTAGCTGCTTTTTCTATGGTTGCCTTACACATACCACAGTTACCTAATACTATGGCAGTTTCTGTCTTTGGGTTTTGAATTTGTGCTTTTATATGATTTGCAAACACCAATATTAGAACAATTAGCATTGCTCCTTTTAATCTATTTTTCATTGATTTTAGGTTTAATTTATACGAAACATTATCATTTCATTATTTAACAAAACGATATTTTAACTGCTATTTTTAGGATTATCTTACCTAAAAAACACCTATAAATTAACCTATTTTGGGTGGTTGCCAAATCTCTACTAAAGGCTTAGTAGGAATAAATCTGAAATAATGAGTATTTGGTTTTTTATGAAATTTTAAATGACATAAAGCCACCCATTGAGTGGTATCCAAGGAATAGACTAATTGATTAAATGAATAAACATTAGGGCATTTATTACAATCTGTTCCACAAGGATTTTGATGCTGATTTTCTCCTTTAGAATGAGTAGAACAACACTCCTTAGAATGCTCCTCTCCACAACAGTTAGAAGACTCTACTTGCACCACTTTCGTCATACTTGCATAACCGTTCTGCTTAGGAAAAATAAAAATACCTAAACACAACAATAAAAACAATATGTGGATTTTTTTACTCATTGACAGAACAAATATAGTCATTATTTTTTTTAAATGAATGTATCCTATAATCTACTACATTTGCAAAATGATTTTACAAGAAATTAAACAAGCTCTCAAAGATTTATCCGATGAGCAAAGGGCTACATTTAGTCTTAAATATTTTAAAGCGAATAAAGGAGAATACGCCGAAGGAGACCAATTTATTGGGGTTACCGTACCAGACCAAAGACAAGTTGCAAAAGCGTTTTGGCAAACAGTTTCTTTAGAAGAAATTAAGCAACTCCTACAGTCAGAAATACACGAACACAGGCTAACAGCACTGCTTATGCTCGTCCTGAAATTTGAAAAAACACCTCCAAAACGAAAAGAGTTAGTAGATTTTTATTTATCAAATCTTGAAGGTGTTAATAATTGGGATTTGGTAGATACTTCTGCGTATAAACTTTTGGGTAGATATTGTTTTGATAACGATGCTGAATATCTTTTGGATAGTCTAGCCAATTCTAAAAATCTATGGCATAATAGAATTGCAGTAGTATCAATGCTTTACTACATACGGAAAAAACAATATACACTTCCTCAAAAACTCATCTTGAAACACCTTAACCACCCTCACGACTTAATGCATAAAGCTAATGGCTGGATGTTGAGAGAACTAGGCAAAAGAAACGAAGAAGTATTATTAGAGTTTCTCAAACAGCACTATACTGCTATGCCTAGAACCACTCTAAGATACGCCATAGAAAAACTAGATGAACCTCTAAGACAAGATTTTCTAAATGGAAAAATTTAATATGAAAACTATTAACTTCACTGCAGAAATTATCCAACACGGAACGGACAATGCTGGCTATGTTGTCTTCCCTTTTTCCACCGAAGAGCTTTTTGGAAAGAAAGGGCAAGTAAAGGTAAAAGTGCTATTTGACAATAAAGTACCATACCGAGGAAGTCTTGCTAAAATGGGCAAATCCTATCATTTTTTAATTTTAACTAAAGAAATTAGAACATCATTAAATAAAACCTTTGGAGACACTGTAGAGGTAAGCCTTCAGCAAGATTTAGAGGAACGAGTGGTTATTATACCTGAGGAAGTATTAACTATATTTAATGCTTATCCTGAAGTAGGGTTAGCTTATAACAAGCTATCGTACACCCGAAAAAAAGAGCTAATGCTATGGATTACCTCTGCCAAAAAAGAAGAAACTAGAGAAAGAAGAAAGCAACAACTACCTTCCATTATTTTAGAGGAAACCAAAAATAAATAGTTATTACTGCCTACGCAATCTATTAAGTTCTTCCCATATATCGGGTTCATTCAGCTTTGGGAGCTCCTCAAAATCTTCGGGGTGTTCTGCTTTGTAGGCTTGCCAAAGTTTATCGTCTTTTTCACTGTAATAATTAGGGTACTGCCATATAAATCGGTGTTTCTTTTCGCCTTGTTTTCTATACATAAAAGCTAGAACAACGCCCACTACCGCTCCTACTAAATGAGACTGCCATGAGATTTGGCTGGGTTGGTCTAATTGAGAAAAGAATTCTTCAGGAAAAATTCCCCAAATTAAACTTCCATAATACAAAGCTACAAGGAGAGAGATGGTGAGTAATTTCATATTCCATCTAAAAATTCCACTAAAGAATAAGAAGAAAGCCAACATATAGACTATACCACTAGCACCTATAATACAGGTATAATGCATTTCTCCTGTAAATAAGTCTACCTGAGGTGTAAGCCAAACTAAAAACCCAGTAGACAACCAACCCAATAAGAAAATAACATTTGCTATTTTAGGGTAAAACTCGTACAATAAAAAAAGTAAAACACCTAGAGGAACAGAGTTACTCCATATATGATCTAAGCCAGAATGTAAAAAAGGAGAAAACAAAACACCCTTTAGCCCTTCTGGAGCTAACGGAATTAGTGCTCCCTGACAATGCTCCACTAAGCCCACGGATTGTAATAAAAACCCAATCCATATAGCTGATAATACTACAATTGGTACTTTTATAGAGCGAAAAGATTCATTTTTAAACATATCGGTTTTCCTCACAAATGTTTTGCCAAACCAAAAAAAGAGACTTTATTTTTCATAAATAGAAAAACTGTCCTATTTTTGTACTAAAATTATAAATAAATTACTAATGCTAAAACATTTAGCCCTTTTTATTTTATCAATTTGTCATACTTTTGTACTAGGACAAATACAGCATAATAAAAAGCTAATAGATTCTATAAGCAACAAGCATTGGGAATCCAATATCATAGACATAGATAGTTTTAGTAAAGAGCATTTAGTTGCCCTTAAATCCTATAAAATAGACACCTTAATTCCCTCATCTCCACCCAAGAGCATTAAGGAAGATATCCCTGTAACTCCCTATAAATTTCTAAAAATGGACACTCCTCAGAAATGGTATTTTTGGGGACAGAACACTTTGGTTTTTAACCAATCGAGCTTTTCTAATTGGAACTCTGGGGGAAATAATAGTGTTGGAGTCATAGGAAATATAGACTATAACTTAAGCTATAAAAATAGAAATCATTACTGGGAAAACATTGTAAGAATGGGATACGGTATGGTTTCAACTCAAAACCAAGCAGCAAGAAAAACCGACGACTACCTTAATATTATGAGCAACTATGGCTACGAAATAGGAGGAAACTATTACTTATCTATAGGTGCTCAGTTTTTAACTCAATTTATGCCAGGTTATAATTACGCAATTACACCTAAACCTTCCTACGAGAATAGGATTTCAAAATTCATGGCTCCAGGGTATATCAATGCGGGTATGGGTATTTCTTACAACCCAAACGAAAATTTTCAAGTAATCTTCCGCCCTGCAAACACAAAACTTACTTTTGTTTTAGACAAAGAGTTACAACGTGCAGGCAGATATGGTTTAGAAAGAGATGGGCAATCAGTAAGAGTAGAGCTCGGTGCCATGCTTACCGCTTTGTATAGACTTAAAATTTATAAAGACATTAACCTAGTTAACCAAATAGGCTTTTTTACCAACTACCTCTATCACCCAGAAAGAGTAGATATCAACTACACAGGGACTCTTAACCTTAAGTTCAGTAAATTTATTACAACTATGGTAATGGTAAATCTACTTTATGACCATGATCAGGTACAAAAACTACAAATGAAACAAACTTTAGGTATAGGTCTTACCTATAATTTTGGAGCAGATGAAAAAGGTAAAATACCTCAAAAAAAGATCTTAAAGCCCTACGAATTTAGATAAAAATACTATTTTAAAACAAACACCCCTAAATTTTATAGGGTACACTAACTTTATAATTGATTTTTTTGTAATTTAGCCCCATCTAAAATTACAAAATATGTCAACTTTAAGATTTAAAGCTTTATCAGAGCTTCCGTTTAGGGACTATAGAAGATCTAACTCTATAGATGTACCTACTAAATTATCAGATTTATTTTGCCAAAATGTATTTTCCGTAGAAACTATGAGAAAATACTTAACCAAAGAGGCCTTCAATTCTATTTTAGATGCAATGAAAATAGGTTCTAAGATAGAACACCACATTGCAGACCAAGTTGCAGTAGCTATGAAAGATTGGGCTATGAGCAAAGGTGTTACACATTACACTCACTGGTTTCAGCCACTTACAGGTGCTACAGCAGAAAAGCATGATAGTTTTTTCACTCCTATAGGCGACGGTAGAGCTATTGAGAGATTTAACGGAAGTATGCTTATCCAGCAAGAGCCAGACGCCTCTTCTTTTCCTAACGGAGGAATAAGAAATACTTTTGAAGCTAGAGGTTATACCGCTTGGGACCCAACTTCTCCTGCCTTTATTATGGGAACCACCTTATGTATTCCTTCTATTTTCATTTCTTATACAGGAGAAACTCTTGACTACAAAACACCTCTTCTAAAAGCTCTACACGCTATAGATATGGCAGCGACTGAGGTATGTAAAGCTTATTTTGATAAAAATGTAAATAAAGTTACCGCCACTCTTGGCTGGGAACAAGAATATTTCTTAGTAGATACCGCTCTTTACCAATCTAGACCAGACCTTGTAATTACAGGAAAAACCCTTTTAGGACACTCTCCTGCTAAAGGTCAGCAGTTAGACGACCATTATTTTGGTTCCATTCCTACTAGAGTAATGAACTTTATGAAGGAGCTAGAAATAGAATGCATGAAGCTAGGAATACCTGTTACCACAAGACACAACGAGGTGGCTCCTAACCAATTTGAACTCGCTCCGATGTTTGAAGAAGCCAATGTCGCTGTAGACCACAACTCACTTTTAATGGATGTTATGGCTAGAGTAGCACACAAACATCACTTCCATATTTTATTCCACGAAAAGCCTTTCGCTGGAGTTAATGGTAGCGGAAAACACAACAACTGGTCTCTAAGCACAGATACTGGAGAAAACCTTTTAAGCCCAGGCAAAAACCCTAAAAAGAATCTACAATTTTTAACATTCTTTGTAAATACCTTAAAAGCCGTTCATGACTATGCAGATTTACTTAGAGCAAGTATCGCTTCTGCAAGTAACGACCACCGTTTAGGAGCAAACGAAGCACCACCTGCCATTATTTCCGCTTTCATAGGAAGTCAGCTTTCAGGCGTTCTCAACGAACTTGAAAAAGTAACTTTCGGAAAATTATCTCCAGAAGAAAAGACAGACTTAAAACTAAATGTTGTAGGGAAAATCCCAATGATTTTACTGGACAATACCGATAGAAACAGAACCTCTCCATTCGCTTTTACAGGAAATAAATTTGAACTTCGTGCCGTAGGTTCTTCTGCAAACTGTGCCGAACCAATGACCGTAATGAATGTAATTATGGCTAAGCAGTTAGGCGTTTTCAAAAAAGAAGTAGATGCACTTATTGAAAAAGGTCTTAAAAAAGATGAAGCTATATTTAATGTATTGAGAGAGTATGTAAAGCAGTCTAAAAATATCATTTTTGAAGGCGATGGCTATTCTGAAGAATGGGAAAAGGAGGCAAAAAAAAGAGGTCTTAACAATTTAAAAACTACACCTGAAGCTCTTAAAAATGAATTAAACGATAAGTTTGTACAACTTTATGAAGAACTTGGAATTTATTCAAAAAGAGAATTCCAAGCGAGAAACGAAATCAAGATAGAAAAATATTCTACCGTAATAGACATTGAGGCTAGAGTACTAGGAGACATTGCACGAAACCACATTATTCCTGCCGCTCTTAACTATCAGAACAGACTGATAGAAAATGTTAAAGGATTAAAAGAAATCTTCCCTGAAAAAGAGTATAAGATTCTCGCAAAAGAGCAACTAAATCTTATTTCCGAAATTTCTAAAAATGTATCCAAAATAAAACTAGGCGTAGATGAGCTTCTTTCAGAAAAAGCTAAAGCTAAAGAGTTGCACGGCATGAAACAAGCGGAAGCTTATTGTTCAAAAGTAAAACCTTTGTTTGACGGCATTCGTGAAGCATCAGATGAGTTAGAAATGATGGTAGATGATGAGCTTTGGCCAATGACAAAATATAGAGAACTCCTTTTCACTAGATAGAGGTGTTAAAAAATCTTAATAAATCAACGCCACAGAAAACCTAAAACAGGGAATTTCTGTGGTTTTTTATTTTAACAAACCTTACAATAATGTTAAAAACTGTTAAATCTTGTAACACTCTAAAAAAAGGCTCCCATAGATTACTTACCTTTGTAAGGTCTTTTTAAAGAAAAAGAATTCTTTATTTAATAGGGACACTACTAAAATAGTCAGAAATGAAAAACAAAAATTTAGTATACGTTTTATTAGCTTTAGTCGCTTTTTCTTTACAGTCATGTGTAAGTAACTATGTAGTTACAGCTACTCCTTCTAATGCTAACACTGAATACAAATCTAATACCAAAGTACCTAAAATAAGCAAAGCAAGTTTAACTTCAGCAAAAAAATCTCTTTACCAAGATGAAGCTGAAGCTAACTATGTTGCAGCAAAAACAACTTTAGCAAGAGTAAATAATTTAGAAACTAAAGCCGAGATAGAGAAAGCTATTAAGCACTCACAAACAATAGACGAAATTCTTAATCAAGCGAATACTTACCTGGGAACTCCTTACCGTTACGGAGGCACTACTAGAAGTGGTATAGATTGTTCTGCATTTGTATTATCTGTGTTTAACGAAGTTACTGGCATAAGCCTTCCTAGAGTAGCTGCTGCACAGGCACAAGAGGGCGAAGTGGTATCAAAAGAAGAATTACAAAAAGGAGATTTATTATTTTTCTCACAAGGAAGAGGAAGAATTTCTCATGTTGCAATTGTTCATGAAGTAACCGCAGAAGGTGATGTGAAGTTTATACACGCTTCTACCTCTCAGGGAGTGAGCTTCTCTTCATTAAACAGCAATTACTGGAAAGCTAGATTTAGATTTGCTAAAAGAATATTAACACCTGAAATGGTAATAGCTCAACAAAAAAAGCAAGATATACAAGCTGCTTCTTTATAAGAACTAAATACTTATTTGATATAAATAATAAAAATCCGATATAGTTATATCGGATTTTTTATGCTAATAAAATAGTATCTATCTTACTCGTTGTGCATTTTAAATAATACTGATTTTTAGATGATTTAATTTTCTTTGGAAGATAAATTTATTGATATATTGAATAACCGTTGCGGCGGTTATTTTACTGATTATCCTTGTTTTAAAGCCTTCAAAAGTTTTAGCATTGTTTCTTTTAATCATAAATTGGTCGCAAAGTTGAGAGAAAAATGTCTCAATTCGTTTTCGCTTTTTCTTGTACAATGAAAATTGAGGAATATAATCTTTCTGATTACTTCTCATTGGTGTATCTAATTTAATATTAGCATAGTTAAATAAATCTATTTGAACTTTTGCTGATAAATAGCCTCTATCTCCAATTAAAGTACAGTTTCGCATTTGCTCACCAATATCTTTTAAATAGTGGATGTCGTGAACGGATGCAGGGCTTATATCAAAATTCTTAATCAACACCATTTAAAGAACATACTGCGTGTAGTTTATAGCCATAGAAATATAATTTCTGTGAAGCACAATAACCATATGTTGGTGAAGAATAGGATTGCTCTTTACAAATTTTTGAACGAGTAGAACGAGCGTTTTCACAAACTTTCATTGGCATGCTATCAACGATAAAAATATCTTCAAACTCATTGAACTCCATCGAAATACGCTGTCTAATTTGCTCTGTTTGTAGGGATAGTCTTCGTTTTCGCTTATTGTAAACACTTCTTTCAATTTTGTTTATCAGAGAGTTTGGCAATTTTCTAAATAACTGTAATTCGCTATCAATACTCAAGTATTCAGCAGTAATATTAAGACTTATGACTTCTAAATCGCTCATTTTAGGTGTTCTTCTCTGATAACTAATCAGTTGATTTTCTGAAAAAAGTCCTAAAACTTCCAAAATTCTTTCATATATTTGCTCTAAGTTGTTCATTTATATCGTTTTATAGCAAAAACAATATACTGATTTTCAGTCTAATAAACAACTCTTGTTTTTTTCATTTCATAATGCACAACGGGTTATCTATCTTTTAAAAATCTATTATATTTACCCCATGAACATTATTGAATATAAATCTATGAAAATTTGGAAGCAAAGCCTATGGGGCACTATAGGATTAGTACTATTAGGTTTTTCTATATATTACATTTTAGCGAGTTCAAAGCATAATAAAGTAGATCTTTCAACTAAAACAAATACTACACAAGTAAATAATAACATAGAGCCAAATATATCGCCCTCTGCAACCATTCAAAATCAAGATAGTTTGAGTATTATTGCGGTAGGAGATGTCATGTTTGGTTCTAATTTCCCTGACCCTTCTTTTCTTCCTCCTGATGGTGGTAAAGAACTAATGGCTGAATTTAAACCTTTTATAAAGGATACAGATGTTGCATTTGCCAATGTAGAAGGCGTATTTCTAGATTCAGGAGGCACACCTAAAGGAAAAGGGAATAATATTTTCTGTTTTCGCCAGCCCACCGAAATGGCAAAAATTTACAAGGATTACGGATTTAATCTTTTGAGTCTAGCTAACAATCACATGGCAGATTTTGGTCAAGTAGGGATAGAGTCGTCTCAAAACACATTGCGTCAGCTAGAAATAGCTTTTGCAGGGTCTAAAGCTCAACCCCACACTCAGCTAATAGCTAATAATAAAAAGGTTGGATTTGCTGCATTTGCTCCTCATACGGGCTCTCAAGATATGAATGACCTAGAAACCGCTATATCTATAGTTAAGGAGCTTAGAAAAAATAATGACTTTGTTATTGTAAGTTTCCATGGAGGAGCAGAAGGTGCTAAACACCAAAGGGTCACCAGAAAAAGAGAAATCTTTTATCAACAAAATAGAGGTAATGTCTACGAATTTGCTCACCAAATGATAGACGCAGGAGCAGATGTGGTATTAGGACACGGTCCTCATGTGATAAGAGCTGTAGAAATGTATAAAAATAAATTTATAGCTTATAGTTTGGGAAACTTTTGCACTTACGGGCAATTTAACCTCAAAGGAGATAATGCTCTAGCTCCTATGCTCAGAATTCAGCTTGCACCCAATGGAGAATTGGTAAAAGTGAAAGTAATAAGTGGAATTCAGACAGGGAAAGGTGGTCCTATATTAGATAACGAACAAAGAGCATTTCATAAAATAAAAGAACTAACAGAGCTAGACTTCCCAGAAACAAACTTAAAATTCAGCAACGGATTTATCCTTCCAAAATACAATTAACAGCTTCTTGCATCATTTTCAGTTATTAAATAGTTTTTATAAGATTGTTCAAGAATCAAATAAATTAGTTATTTTCGTAAAAAACTTTATAAAAATGGAAAACCTTAATTTTTCTCAAATGAAAGAAGACAAAGATATATTGTTCCTACTACACTTATCTCAATTATTTAATCTTATTACAGGATTCGGTGGGCTCTTATAGCTCCTATCTTAATTTGGGCTTTCAAAAAAGATGAAATACAGGGAGTAAATGAGCAAGGAAAAGAGGTTATCAACTTTCAAATCACTATGTTTCTAGGCATTTTGGTATCTATACCTTTATGCTTTATCCTGATAGGTTTTTTATTCATATCTATTATAGTACTTCTTATGA
This sequence comes from Riemerella anatipestifer, assembly GCF_035666175.1. Classification (NCBI taxonomy): domain Bacteria; kingdom Pseudomonadati; phylum Bacteroidota; class Flavobacteriia; order Flavobacteriales; family Weeksellaceae; genus Riemerella; species Riemerella anatipestifer. Next base: position 1,704,082 of record NZ_CP142016.1, on the reverse strand, counting down.
TTATAGTACCTATTATACAAGCTATTAAATCTAAAGATAACCAAACTGTAAGATATCCTTTAACTATTAGATTTTTTTAGCTTAAAAAACAATAAAGGAGCTTACCCATTTTATAGTAAACTCCTTTATTATTTTTTTACTTTTTACCTTATCTAATCTTTCCAAAAAGTCCATACAGTACCGTTGAATACCGCCAACTGGTTCATCTTTGTGTCGTATGCCATCATTCCTGGAGCAGGGTTGATAATTTTCAAATGTGGAGAATCCATCTTAGGTAAAATCATCGCCTTATTATTATCTGACAACACCAGTATTCCCGAAGGTTGACCACTAGTATTAGCTCCTATAATTACAGAGGCATCTGTTTTATCCGTCTTTGATGACTGAAGACTCCTATCTACTTTACCTGTAGTATCTAATGTAACACCACCAAAAGTATGTTGGGTATTAAATGTTAATGCTCGCCAATCTCCATTAGGCCGTGCATACTTCACTACCCTATCAGAACCATCCATCACAATTGTTCCTGGAACTACATCAGACACGGACGACAATGAAGTTACATAAGGTAAAATAAGACCTCTATATTGCGTCCCAAATTCTAGGGATACTGATGGGTTAGAAACTTCACTCTTACCCAAGGCTACCTGACCAAATGCAAACATGGACAAGCCTATAAAAAATATTGATAATTTAATTTTCATTTGTTTTTCTATTTGTATATTATAAAATTACTCTGGGCAAGTTTGTGTTGAAAAACAACTCCAAATACTACCGTTATAAATCTTTAGACAGTTATTTGTGGTATCATAAACCATCATACCTGCTACAAAGTTAGCTACTGGAATCCCAACAGGAAGACCGTTAGTATCAAAAGGAACTCTGTTTACTACAAATCCTTTAGTATTTGACTCTAAAGCGATCCAACCACCCTCTCTTACCATTGGCCAATTCTCTCCTTGTGCATCTGCTCCTGCTCTAGAGAGAGACGTAATTCCCACCTTAGTAGGGAGTGCATCTCCTGCCGCACTTATAACTGGCTTTTTGTAACAAACTTTAGCCAAGTTAATAATCACTGTTGCGGTATCTGTTACTCCTCCACAAGCTCCTGTAACTGTATACTTAAAACTATAAGTACCTGATTGTGCTGAACTAACTCTCCACTGGTTACCTATCAAAAGACTACTTGATGGTGTGGTAGTTTCTGTCCATGTTCCAAAACCGTCATAGTTTCCTTGAAGATAATCAAAAAGGTTAAGATTGGTACCCATATTTTCATCATAAGTAAGGTTAACGGTTTGACCAGTTCCTGCTTTAGCTGCAGTGAGTGCATCTTCTGTAAGTTTTAGGTCTAAAGTTGTATTGATACAGCTTGTAGCCGAGTTAGTACTAAGACGTATATGATAAATACCAGCTTTATCGGCTGTATATGTTCCTAGATTTAGTACATTGGTAGTAGATAAGATATTATTAGGTTCTCCTTCTTTTGTCCACTCGTAGTTTAGATAATCTAGCCCATCTACCACGAGACTTAGCTCATTAGATGCACACACAGGAACCATACGAATACCTGGACGACCAAGCTTAGCTATATCCAATTTTCTTGTTTGGAAGTTACCACACTGGTCATACACACGGAAGAAATAAGTACCTCCTGCAAGCCCTTCAAATATAGGGTTGGTTCCGTTATCTTTAATTGTTGTAGCATCATTAGCTTCCGAGGATACTATAGCGTAAGTTAAAGGAGCTGTACCACCACTTGCAGATAAAGCAACATCATAAGTCCCATTTGCACAAGCAAATGCATAAGCATTAGAAAAAGTAAGTGTAGCTCCTATCTCAAATTCTTTAAGAACTATAGGGTCACAAACCCTAGCTACAATTTTATTGTCAACTATTTCTCTATAAAATCTTGGAGTTGAAATAATCCTATACTTCCCAGCTGACTGAGTATTCCATTCATTTGGATGAGATCTAAACGTACCAACATATGATGGTACAGCATCCATTGGACTCGTCCCCCAAGCATTTTTTTCTGGAAAAAATTTTTGATAATCTACTATCGAACCACTACCAGAATCTCTTATAAACTTAAATTGTCCAGCACAGTTAAACTCTATTCTTGTAGTTGGATCAACTTGCTGATTTACACTAGCATTGATATCAAAAGTTGATACAGAACTATTACAAGTTGTTTCAGAACTAAAGGTATAAGCACCTGGAGGAATATCAATCAATAAAAACGCATCTTTATGACCATCTTGTGTTACAAAAGCATCATCAGGAATGATGTATGGCAAAGGTTCATATTGATCTATAAATGCTTGAGGAGCAGAAGTAATACGAGTATTAATCAAAGGAAATGTCTCAAGAGAACTTGATTTTTTTGCATATCCTGAAAGTGTTACTGCTGATGAGCTACAACTTCCTACTTGACCTACCTGTAATTGAAATAATGGTTGAGTAATAACAAGTGTATTCTCTTGTTGTATATTACCACATTCATCTATAATTTGATATTTATAAGTACCCTCAGGTAATGCTTGTGAGTAACTTCCATAACGATGAACTGTACGCAATTGCCCATGATTACTATTGTAAACCAAAGGGTCAAAACCCTGAGGTGCAGAAATAAAGTTCACACGATATTTTGAAACAAGAGTATAATTAGCCTGCCAAGTATCTACAGCATAAGTACTGAAGTATTGTCCAGGGCAAACTCCTGATGTATTTCCTATAAAGGCATTATAAGAAGCACTATATTTAAAATCATTATATTGAGTTACCTTTCTACCACAAGCATCTGTTGTAGTTGTTTTCAATTGTAGCTGACTCACTCCTTTAAAATATGGTATTATAGGCATATTAGTATCAGTACCTGAAACAGTTTCTATTGCTCCTGTATTAGGGTTGGTATATTCCATTTTAATAGATAAAGGTAGCTTTATGTGACGTGCATAATAATATCTTGTACCTTCGTAAGTTAGTTGCACACCTTCACAATCTTGAGTAGGTGTACCTTTAAACACTATTTCTGTAAAATTACTTACTTGATTTTGAATTTCTCTCCCTCTTACGAAACCTGTTCCACAATCATCTATTACTCTATATCTGTGGTTACCCGCTTTAAGTCCTGTAAAAGTATAGGTGTTTGCGTCATCTTGAAATTCTGAAACCACCACATTACTATCATCTAAAATCTGATAACGGTAAGGTGATCTTCCTCCTGTAACAGTAACCCGAAAAGAGCCATCATTACCACAAGTTTCGTTACTTACTACTTGAGAACTTACATTGGTAATTGGTGTTTTTTGGTCGGCAATAGTAAAATCGTTACTTGTAGCTTGGTTGCTTTGTGTAGTACCACTTAGAGTTTGTGTGGCTACTACTCTATAAGTACCTGCAGGAAGCCCAGTAAAAGTTAACAAACTTGTCGTTTCAATAGCCTTACTTAAATCGGAAGTTTTATAAATACTATAAACTATACTAGAGTTAGCGGTGGTTCCACTAGTCGTCCAAGAAAGCGTACCGTTGTTAGTACAAATCTCTGGAGTTCCTGTGAGACTAATTGTAAAACTCTGTAATTGTGCTAAAAAAGCAAAGGGAGTATGACCAAAGTCAAACTTAGTAGTTTTTTTATCATAGTGTGCGTAATTTTTGTGCAAACATAAGTATTATTTAATATATCACAATATATATTGAGGGATGATAATGTAAATATTATGCCAAAATTTAACTTTTGTTAATAAAAATTAAATTTTCTATATTTGTCGCATTGTATTTATCAAGAACCTTCTATAAGAAAGGTAGCAACCTGCAACAACAAGCAAGGTGCTGAAAATGATAAGCCTTAAATAAAGGAAAAAATGTTGTTTTATCCTCCCACATTATTTCTTGAGTTACAACGAGGTTCATTGGTAAATGCAGATTAGAAAAACTGTATTGAAAAATGAAAAACGCATCTATTATCTCAGTTATTCCTCTACTGGTGTTTGTATCCATCTTTATTGGTAGTGGTATTTATTTTAATGATTTTTATGCTCTTCCATCTCCTATCGCTGTAATGGTAGGGATTATATCTGCTTTCCTTCTATTTAAAGGAAAACTTAGCGAAAAAATAGACACCTTTCTAAATGGTTGTGGCGATCACAAGATACTCAATATGTGTATTATTTATCTTCTTGCTGGAGCTTTTGCTGTAGTATCAAAATCTATAGGAAGTGTAGATATCATTGTAAATTTAGGAGTTAATATTATCCCTTTTTCATATATACCTGTCGGCGTTTTTATAATTGCATCTTTTATTTCGATATCATCAGGAACTTCTGTAGGAACTATTGTAGCTTTAGGCTCTGTGGTAGTTGGATTCGCTGACAAAGGTATAGATATTAACCTATTAGGAGCGGCACTATTAGGTGGAGCTATGCTAGGAGATAACCTATCCGTAATTTCGGATACTACCATAGCCGCTACCCAAACACTTGGATGTGAAATGAAGGACAAGCTAAGGACCAATCTTAAAATAGCTATTCCTGCTGCTATCGTTACCTGTGTACTGTATATTGTATTAGCAAATACAAATACTCCTGCCAGCAACATCACATCTAGCACCTCTCCAACTAATACCTATCAGCTATTTTTAATACTACCATATCTATTAGTAATACTCCTTTCGCTTATGGGCATTAATGTTTTTTTAGTGCTTCTACTAGGTGTTTTATTTAGTAGTTTTTTAGGTTTTTTTATTTTGGATTTTGGGATACTAGAAATTAGTAAAAAAATATATGAAGGTTTCACCAGTATGCAAGAGATTTTTATACTTTCCTTTTTCACAGGAGGCTTAGCTGCCTTAGTTGAAAAAGCTGGAGGAATGGATTTTCTTCTTAACAGAATAAAAAAAATTATTTCAGGAAGAAAGTCTGCTTTACTAGGTGTAGGTACGCTTGTAAGCCTTGTAGATATGGCAACTGCTAATAACACGATAGCTATTATTATATCAGGTAAAATTGCTAAAAATATAAGTACACACTATAAAATAGCTCCTAGATTTATGGCTTCTGTACTAGATATTTTCTCTTGTGTTATACAAGGTCTTCTCCCTTATGGAGCTCAGATACTTATTATCATTGGACTAAGCAATAACCGTATTGATTATTTTAACTTAGTAAGCTATACTTTTTATCCTATTCTATTGCTTTTATGTGTACTCCTTTGGATTTTTTTCTCTAAAGAAGCGAAGAAGACACAAACATAAAAAAACAAAAACAGACTGCCTTATCAAAAAGCAGTCTGTTTTTGTTTTTAGTTTTCTATTATTATTGATTTAGCCCTTGTCTTTCTTCATCATTATCAATCACCACTGGCTTATCATCTTTCTTAATATCTTCTGTAGATGAAACGGGAGTTTCAGTAAGTTCTGGGTCCCATGCTCTTTTACCAAATATCGCTTCTAAATCTTCACGGAAGATAACTTCTTTCTCAAGGAGTTTTTCCGCTAATGCATCTAGTTTATCTCTATTTTCGTTCAAAATATTGATAGCTCTTTGGTACTGACCTTCAATAATTTTAGAAATTTCTTCGTCTATCATTTTAGCCGTTTGCTCAGAATATGGCTTGCTAAAACTATATTCTTGCTGTCCTGAACTATCGTAATAAGAAATATTCCCTACCTTATCATTTAATCCATAAATGGTAACCATCGCTTGAGCCTGCTTTGTAACTCTTTCCAAATCAGACAATGCTCCCGTAGAGATGGTTCCAAATACTACTTGCTCTGCTGCTCTACCACCTAGAGTTGCACACATTTCATCTAACATCTGCTCTGTAGTAGTAAGCTGCCTTTCCTCTGGAAGATACCAAGCTGCACCCAAAGAACGCCCTCTAGGAACAATAGTTACCTTAAGCAACGGTGCAGCGTGTTCTACTAACCAACTAATACTCGCATGCCCAGCTTCGTGGAATGCTACCCTTCTCTTCTCGGAAGGTTTAATGGCTTTATTTTTCTTCTCTAGTCCTCCTATAATTCTATCCACCGCATCTAAGAAATCTTGCTTTCCTACCGCTTCATGACCTTTTCTTGCCGCTACTAATGCCGCCTCATTACACACATTCGCAATATCTGCACCACTAAAACCAGGTGTTTGTTTTGCCAAAAACTCTACCTCTACGGTATTGTCTAGTTTTATTTTAGCTAAATGAACATTAAATATCTGTTTTCTCTCGTGTAATTCAGGTAAATCCACATAGATAGAGCGGTCAAACCTTCCTGCACGCATCAAGGCTTTATCCAAAATATCTGCACGGTTAGTTGCCGCCATCACTATCACATTAGTGTCTGTACCGAAACCGTCCATTTCTGTTAAAAGTTGGTTTAGCGTATTTTCTCTTTCATCATTTCCTCCCGTAAAAGCACCTCTACCTCTAGCTCTACCAATAGCATCTATCTCGTCTATAAATATGATGGCTGGTGATTTTGCTTTAGCTTGAGCAAACAAATCTCTCACTCTAGAAGCCCCAACTCCCACAAACATCTCTACAAAGTCTGAACCAGACAACGAAAAGAAAGGTACTTTAGCTTCACCAGCAACTGCTTTAGCCAATAAAGTTTTACCTGTACCTGGAGGTCCTACAAGAAGAACTCCTTTAGGTATCTTTCCGCCCAGTTTAGTATATTTCTCTGCGTTTTTAAGGAAATCCACTACTTCTTGTACTTCCTCTTTAGCTCCTTCTAATCCTGCAACGTCTTTAAATGTTACCTGCACTTTATCTTTTTCATCAAAAAGCTTAGCTCTCGATTTTCCTATGTTGAAAATCTGACCACCGGCACCACTGCCTCCAGGCATTTTTCTGAAGATAACAAAATAGAACAAAAACATAATCCCTATCCAAAACAACGCTTGGAATAATAAGCTCTGCATTGGCGATTCAGAATCATCAAAGTCCATAGAAGTTTTTACCTGAGGGTTTTCTTTCTTTATAGCATCATATCTCTGCTGAAAATATTGTAAATCTCCAAAAGCAAATTTAAAATCTGGCGATGGCTGCAATGCCATAAGTGGATTATCCGCTTGTGAAGTACCTTTTGAGGCTGTTTTCGCAGTTTTGTTTAGAAAAACTAAGCCTTCTTTAGAGTCTCTCATTAAGACAAGGTTCTCTACTTTGCCTCCTCTCATCATATTAAAAAACTCATCTTCATTGATGGTTTTCGTATTAGATGAAGAAAACAACTTTGGCAAAAATAAAACTGCCAAAGCACCAAAAATAAGTAAGTAGAACCAGTTAAACCCTTTATTTTTATCCATACTTTTTTCTTAAATTTAATTTAAATCTTCTATTTTGGTTACTTCTGCATCTCCCCAAAGCTCCTCTATTTCGTAATATTCTCTAATGTGTTTTTGGAAAACATGCACCACTACAGATACATAATCTACCAGTACCCACAATGCATTTTCTGCACCTTCGGTATGCCAAGGGCGTTCTTTAAGCTCGTTACGCACTGTTTTCTCTATATTCCCTGCAATAGCTGATACCTGAGTATTAGAGTTACCACTACAGATAATAAAATAATCTGCTACGGCATTTTCTATTTTAGTTAAATTAAGAACTTGGATATCTTCTCCCTTAGTATCTTGTATTGCTCTAATGATAGTGTCTATCAACTCTTGTTTATCGTTTGTATTACTCATTCAAAAATGTATTATCTGCAAATTTAATTGTTTTTTATTTATTTTATCTACTTTAACACCGTAATTTTGCCCATTATGAAAATCTTACATCATCTTACCGAATGTAATTCTACCAATGACGAGATTATCAACTTTGTTCCCTCTATTCTCCAAAAAGAAGATTTAGTAGGTGTCTATACACTTAACCAAACTCAAGGAAAGGGACAATACGGCAATTCTTGGGAAATAAATCCTAACGAAAACATCGCCATCAGCCTAGCAGTTTCTCTGGATAGATTTCCGTTTGCGGTTTCTATCATCAATTATTATACCGCCATTATCGTGAGAGATTTTATTGCCAATTTGACCCAAATTCATCCAAAAATCAAGTGGCCAAACGACATTATACTTAACCAAAAGAAAGTATCAGGTATCCTTCTTGAAAAGAAAAATAACTGTTTAGTCATTGGCATCGGCATCAATGTATTGCAACAAAACTTTGAGCATTTCCCGAAAGCAGGATCTATCTATACGCAAACTCATCGCTCTTTTGAACCTCATCTACTTGCTAAAGAGTTCTTTGAATTTTTTGCTAACGAAATAGCACAACCAAAAACAGAAGCCCAAATTCTAGAAATACTTAATAATACTCTTTTCAAAAAAGACGAGGTCTGCGTGTTTGACATTAAAGGCGTAAGACAAAATGGCATTATCCGAAAAGCAGATGCCGAAGGATATCTTTGGATAGAACTAGAAGACGAGCAACTGCATAAGTTTTACCATAAGGAAATCCAAATGCTCTACTGACGAGCCCTTCTGAAATACAGCAATAAGGCAAGCGGAGCAAATACAAAATTAGGCATCCACATCGCTACGAAAGGTGTGAGTATTTTACTAGATGAAACCACTTTAAGTGCCTCAAATGAGAAAATAAACACAAATGCCAAAGCTATCCCCACAGCAAGGTTGACTCCTATCCCTCCTCTCTTTTTTTCGGACGCTAGAGCCAAGCCTAAAATAGTTAAAATTATAATAGAAACAGGCATTGAGGTGCGTGCGTGAAGCTCATTGAGATAAGCATTGATGTTACCGTTGCCTTTTATTTTCTCTCTATTGATGAATTTCACTAGCTCTGGTGTTGTTTTGTTCTCACCTAAAAGCTCGTCTGGAAAAAGCTCTTCTGGTGGATAACCAAAACTCTGATAGGTCTGCGTACCATTACTTAGCTTTTCCGTTTCGTTTTTACCTGCCTTTTTTTCATAAAAAGAGGTGATGGAAAAGGCTTGTTTTTTTTCGTCCCAAGAGACATAATCTCCTCTAATTTGATGTATAAGTTTGTTGTTTTTATCAAATTTTTGGTAAAGGTAATCCGAGCCTCTTGCTTCCTTCCTGTGATAAGAGCCTATAAATACATATTCTGTTGGCGACATCTGAGCTGAAATGGGAACACTTCTGTTCTTCTCATCTTGCCTTACTTGGCTTTCGGTAAAAACCATCAGTTCGTTCTTTTTAACATTAGCCCAAGGCAAGGCAAAATGATTAAGCATCAACATAAACAAGGCTATCCCAACTGCTACCATAAAGTATGGTCTTGCAAATCTATGAAAACTAGCTCCGCTACTTACAATGGCTACAATTTCGGTATTATCCGCCATACGAGATGAAAAGTAAATGACGGAAATAAACACCAAAATAGACATAAAGGTAAGGATAAGATATATCATCCAAAACGGATAGAAGTGTAATAAAAAGTACCCCACCGTGTAACCACTTTTCTCTATGTTGGGAGCTTTCGCCTGTATGTCCACCACTATCACAATAATAGATAACAACACTAGCATAAAAACTAATGTCCCTAAAAATTTCTTGATGATATAGGCGTCTATTATTTTCATAATTTAATTCTTACTTTTCTCTATTTTTTGTTTTGGCAGCTACCGCGTTAGGGATAGAGTGGATACCCCGAAGGGAAGAAGCCGCGGAGCGAAGCGGAGCGGCAATGACCGAAGGCGTATGAGCGATAGCCCGACCCTAGCCGCTAGACTTTAGCCCTGGAGAGGGAAACGCCCTAACTTTACTAAAAGTTGTAAACTCACTAAAGCCTTTGTTTTAAAACTGGTACAATCTGCTCCTTCCACTCGTAGAAATCCCCTACTAAGATATGCTCTCTAGCCACCTTTACCAAATCTAAATAGAATGCCAAATTGTGTATAGAAGCAATCTGCTTACCTAAATATTCTTTAGCTACAAAAAGATGCCTTACATAAGCCTTAGAATACTCCTTGTCTACGAAGCTCGTCCCCATCTCATCTAACGGAGAAAAATCGTCTTTCCATTTTTGGTTTTTCATATTCATAACGCCTTGCCAAGTGAATAACATTCCGTTTCGGGCGTTTCTAGTTGGCATCACACAATCCATCATATCCACTCCCAAACCTATGCTTTCCAAAATATTCCACGGTGTGCCTACGCCCATTAAATATCTTGGTTTTTCTTTTGGAAGAATATCGGTAACCTCGTTGGTAATTCGGTACATTTCTTCTTCTGGTTCTCCTACCGAAAGCCCTCCAATGGCGTTACCTTCAGCTCCTGCCTCTGAAATAACTTCAGCGGAAATCTTTCTTAAATCAGAGTAAGTAGAGCCTTGAACTATCGGAAATAAACGCTGTTTATGACCATACAATTCAGCATTATTTTCTGTCCATTCTATACAACGCTTGAGCCACCTGTGGGTGAGTTCCATAGAGGCTTTGGCTTGATTATACTCACAAGGGTAAGGTGTACACTCATCAAACGCCATAAAAATATCGGCTCCTATCTGCCTTTGTATTTCCATAGATTTTTCTGGAGAAATGAAATGGTAGCTTCCATCAATATGAGATTTAAATTTAACCCCTTCCTCCGTCATTTTTCTACTTTTTGAAAGAGAAAAGACCTGATAACCTCCAGAGTCCGTAAGGATAGGACGCTCCCAGTTCATAAAACGATGTAGTCCTCCTGCTTTCTCCATCACTTCCATACCTGGCCTTAGGTAAAGATGATAGGTGTTACCTAAAATAATTTGTGCCTTAACATCGTCTCTTATTTCTCTTTGATGTAGTGTTTTTACCGATGCTACCGTACCCACAGGCATAAAAATAGGCGTTTGGATTTCTCCATGAGCGGTACTAATTACTCCTGCTCTAGCCTTAGATTCGGTAGTTTTTTCTATACTAAAAAATGGTTTTGACATTGTGTTGTTATTATTGTTGTTGTAAATCTCCTGCATTAATTTTTTCTTCTTTATTTTGATTTTTATTCTCTCCTTCTTTCTTCTTAATATACTCCTCTAAGTCTGAATCATTAAGCAATATATCTTGAGCCATATCATAAATTTTATCTACATCAGACGGTTTGTTCAAATAGTATTTAAAACTATCTTCAAATGCTTTGCCTTTGGCTTTATTTTTATTCATCACAAAACGACTGACTTCCTCCATATCCATATTTCTAGTAAAATCGGAAGACTGTGTATAAACAGCAAAGTCTGCTACTATCTGTGCCATTTCTTCTTTGGATAATAAATCTTTAGGAGCTTCGACTGAATGTCTACAAGCTACCACGAATATCATCACAAAAAAAAGCCCAATCAACCTACTCATAATCTACCTATTAAAGCCTTCCATCTTAGATTAAGTACACCTATTACTGCTTCTTTAATGATTCCACCATTCATTTTAGACTCGCCTTTGGTTCTATCGGTAAAAATAATAGGGACTTCTTTTATTTTTAATCCTTTTTTGAATACTCTATATTTCATTTCCACCTGAAAGCCATAACCTTTTAGTTTTACCTTTTCTAACCCTATTTTTAGAAGTGTGTCTTTTTTGAAGCAGACAAAACCTGCCGTAGTGTCGTGTACTGGTAAACCTAAAATAAACCTTACATATTTAGACGCGAAATAAGATAGCAAAACCCTTCCCATAGGCCAATTAACCACATTAACCCCTTGGGAATAACGAGAGCCTACCGACATATCCGCATCTAAACACGCCTCATAAAGTCTAGGTAAGTCTTTTGGATTATGAGAAAAATCGGCGTCCATCTCAAAAATAAAATCATAGCCTTGCTCTATTGCCCAACGGAAGCCGTGCAAATAAGCCTTGCCCAAACCATCTTTTACTTTTCTTACGGTTAAATGAAGCCTATCCTGAAAAAGACTCTGCATAGAACGAACAATATCCGCCGTACCATCAGGAGAGGAATCATCTACGACCAAAATATGAAAACCTCCTTCTAAGTCCATCACCGCTTGAATAATGGACTGTATATTTTCTTTTTCGTTATAGGTAGGAATGACAACGATTTTTTTCATTCAAAAAAACTAATAGTCTGCAAAGTTAAGTCTTTTATTCAAATATGCAGAATTAACTTTTTAACCATTTAATTGGTGGGGTATCCATTAGCCTTTTCTTAGATAACCCCATAACGGACATTGGTTCAAAACATAATTACTCTTAAACAATGGCGGTCTTATATTCTCCCTCTACTGAAAAATAGCCCCTCCTCTTGCTCGCATCAAAAAAAGTTTTTACATTTGCCATCGCTATGCCTTACTTTATCAGCAACATACAACCAAATGTGAAAAAGTTACAAAATTATTTGGCAGTTCCAAATAATTTTGTAAACACACACAGATAGTTTTGTGGGTATGTGCTGTATTATCTAGAAAATTCTTTAGACTTTTATCGTTAAAACAAAATATTATTCCGCCAACTTTTGTTGGGGGCTTTTGGTGTTTATACTATTCTAATTTTAGCTTTCATCAATATTTACTAAAAGCACCATTGTTTTGTCTTACAACATGGTCGTTCTTGTTGGGTGCTTTTAGCGTTCAGAAAGGGAGTTTTCACTTTCTTTCTGCTTTAGCCTTTCCTCTCGTTTTGTGTGTGTTTAGAGAGGAAAGGCGTTTTTTAAGGTTAGAAGTTAGATATGAGAGATTAGATTTTAGATAACCATTGAACATTAACAATTAACCATTAAACTCGTTGTGCATTTTAAATAATACTGATTTTTAGATGATTTAATTTTCTTTGGAAGATAAATTTATTGATATATTGAATAACCGTTGCGGCGGTTATTTTACTGATTATCCTTGTTTTAAAGCCTTCAAAAGTTTTAGCATTGTTTCTTTTAATCATAAATTGGTCGCAAAGTTGAGAGAAAAATGTCTCAATTCGTTTTCGCTTTTTCTTGTACAATGAAAATTGAGGAATATAATCTTTCTGATTACTTCTCATTGGTGTATCTAATTTAATATTAGCATAGTTAAATAAATCTATTTGAACTTTTGCTGATAAATAGCCTCTATCTCCAATTAAAGTACAGTTTCGCATTTGCTCACCAATATCTTTTAAATAGTGGATGTCGTGAACGGATGCAGGGCTTATATCAAAATTCTTAATCACACCATTTAAAGAACATACTGCGTGTAGTTTATAGCCATAGAAATATAATTTCTGTGAAGCACAATAACCATATGTTGGTGAAGAATAGGATTGCTCTTTACAAATTTTTGAACGAGTAGAACGAGCATTTTCACAAACTTTCATTGGCATGCTATCAACGATAAAAATATCTTCAAACTCATTGAACTCCATCGAAATACGCTGTCTAATTTGCTCTGTTTGTAGGGATAGTCTTCGTTTTCGCTTATTGTAAACACTTCTTTCAATTTTGTTTATCAGAGAGTTTGGCAATTTTCTAAAGAACTGTAATTCGCTATCAATACTCAAGTATTCAGCAGTAATATTAAGACTTATGACTTCTAAATCGCTCATTTTAGGTGTTCTTCTCTGATAACTAATCAGTTGATTTTCTGAAAAAAGTCCTAAAACTTCCAAAATTCTTTCATATATTTGCTCTATGTTGTTCATTTATATCGTTTTATAGCAAAAACAATATACTGATTTTCAGTCTAATAAACAACTCTTGTTTTTTTCATTTCATAATGCACAACGGGTCATTAAATACTAGATTATGTCTATTAAGTACAAAACCATTCAGAAAGCCCAGCCAGGTGTGGCGGGCGGAGGCGACAAAAAGTTCTATGCATCGTCTGTGTATCAAGGAGAGAAAACTCTAGAAGGTCTTACCAAAGACATCGAGAAGATTTCTACCGTAAGTGGAGCAGACATTAGAGCGGTACTTTATGCCCTAGTAGATGTAATGCAAACCTCATTATCAGAAGGACGAATTGTAAGACTAGGCGAACTCGGCAGTATGAGAGTGAGCCTTAGCAGCGAGGGCAAAGCTAAAGAAGAGGAGGTAACTTCGGCAGCAGTAAAGTCAGCAAAGGTATTGTTCACCCCAGGTTCTGACCTTAAAAAGATGCTGCAAACGCTGAAGTTTGAAAAAGCCTAGCTACCCACAAAAAATTTCCTAGCTAGGAAATGGTAATTCTCAAGCTAGGAAATCTTAATTCCCTAGTTTGGAAATTCTAAACGCCACGCTAGGGAATTTTTAACCAAAGGACAACAAAGAAAAAAATTAAACGAAATCATTAACAACTTTAAAATTAAATTTTATGAAAACAAAAACAACCAAATTAAGTGTGTTAGCCTTTTTAGGCTTAGGCTTAGCGGTTTATGGACAAAGTGGTAAGGTGGGGATTAACACCTCTAATCCCGAAGCAACTTTAGATGTTCAGCCTAGCTCTACTAATTTAGCAGGAGCTACCAATGAAGGATTCATCGCTCCTAAATTATCTAAACAAAGAGTGGCTCAAACAGACGACCCTAAAGAGGGGACACTAGTATATGTAGATAACACGAGTTTTACTACCATCGATGGTACTAAAGATGCCAGAGTAGCTAAAATCACTGAAAAAGGCTACTATTACTACAACGGTACAGAGTGGGTGAAGAGTACCACAGGAAGTTATAGCGAAATTTGGAAGGAGAATAAATTCATGGATGGAAGTATTTTCAGAAGAGAGGTTATACTCCCATTCTTAGATTCAGAAGGGGAGAAAAGAAATGGGATAACTGCTTCTTTCCAATCTCCAGATAAGTTGAACGAACTACTCTTCGGTGCCTCAGCATATGGTTTAAATATTAACAGATATGTTAACAATAGTAATGCACCATCATTAGTTTTCGAGAAAAATAGAGGAACAATTAATAGTCCTTTAGAAGTTCAAAATGGCGATGTTTTAGGTCAAATTTTATTCAGAGTAGGTAATCCAACAGTAAATTCTTTAGGAAATAGAAATGCTAGTATTATGAGAAGTTATATCTCTGATTACAATAACATAAATTCTTTTTCATCTGGAATCTCATGGTGGACAAGAAGGAGTTCTGATATTCAACCTCGTGCTGTAATGGGGTTATTACCAAGTGGTAGTTTAGGGATTGGTTACACATTGGATCATGGTCTATTGCAAGTTGCTTCACATGACGATGTCTCTCTTGGAGCTATATTTGTTCCATTCATAATTGGTAGATACGATCAGGAAAATTTAGCGATGGACAAGAATGAAATAATGGCAAGAAATAACGGTCAGGTATCTGGACTCCATTTACAAGTAGAAGGTGGGGATTTAACTATATGGGACAGGCTAAGTAATTCTGAAAAAGTAAAATTTACAGATGGTAAAATGGGGATTGGAATAGTAGCTCCAACCGAAAAACTAGAAGTTGCAGGTAATGTTAAAGCTACAGGTTTTATAGGTGCTAATGCCGCTATCTTCCCAGATTATGTGTTCCAAAAGTATTATACAGGTACTTCTAGCCTAAAGGCAGACTATAATTTTAAAACTCTAAGCCAAGTAGAAGACTTTGTAAAAACCAATGGGTATTTGCCAGGGTACCAATCTGCCGCAGAAATTAAAAAACAAGGCTATATAGATATTATGGCTACCCAGCTTACCAATGTAGAGAAGATAGAAGAGCTTTATCTGCACAGTATAGAGCAAGACAAAGCCCTAAAAGCTAAAGATGCCGAAATTAAAGAACTCAAAGAAAGGTTATCTAAAATAGAAACTCTATTATCTAAGTAATTTTGTACTCTAAAAGTATTATAAAAAATCACTTGAAGAACAAACCTTCAGGTGATTTTCTTTTTAGTAGTTCCCCACAACAGAGGCACTATAATAGCCACAAAACTAATATTTTTAATTAGAAAAAGTGGTTCGCAGAGAAATCGCAAGTTATGTTATTTACCTCTCGTTTTAACCAATACAAAAATAAAAGCACACCCCACCGCATAGCACAATATATCTAACCAAGAGAAAGAGTTCCCAATAACAATATGCCCTACGCTACCTTCTCTAAACCCTAGTTTCTCTGCAATGCTAAAATATTGTAATATCTCTACTACAACAGAAAACAAAAATATCCCTAAAATCAGTTGAGTTTTCTCTTTGATTTTAAAGAAAGTCAAAACAAAGGTATAAATAAGAATTACCACTAACACATCTCCTAGATATGCTCTAATAAAATAACAGGATTTAAGCCAAACCGCAATTATTACCTCTGTTAAAAATAACAATAGGGTAATAGCAAACCAAAAAGGACTAAACCTTAATTTCATTATATTATTTACCTATCATATTTTTGATTGCATTGAGCTTCATCATGGCTTCTATAGGCGTGAGTGTATTGATGTCTATCTTGGTAAGTTCCTCTCTGATATTTTCTAAAACTGGGTCGTCTAATTGGAAGAACGAGAGTTGCAAATTTTCTTCCGTTACCCTTTTAATAGATTCTTTTGTATCATTCTGTGAACGATTGTTTTCCAAAGTTTTTAGGATTTCGTTAGCTCTATTAACTACCGTAGCAGGCATTCCTGCCAATTTTGCCACATGGATACCAAAGCTATGTTCGCTACCACCAGACACCAACTTCCTTAGGAAAATAATGTTCCCCTTATGCTCTTTAATTGAAATATGGAAGTTTTTAATCCTTTCAAAGTTATTGGTCATTTCATTCAACTCGTGGTAGTGGGTGGCGAATAAGGTCTTAGGCTTGGTTGGGTGCTGATGCAAATATTCCGCAATAGCCCAAGCGATAGAAACACCATCATAAGTGGAAGTACCTCGCCCTATTTCATCTAAAAGAATTAAACTTCGGTCGGAAATATTATTAAGAATATTAGCGGCTTCATTCATTTCCACCATAAAGGTTGATTCTCCCGCAGAGAGATTGTCCGTTGCCCCAACTCTCGTAAATATCTTATCTAAAATGCCAATAGAAGCATATTTAGCTGGGACAAAACTCCCGATTTGTGCCAAGAGACAAATAACCGCCGTTTGCCTCAATATCGCCGATTTACCCGCCATATTGGGACCAGTTACCATAATAATCTGCTGCTCCTCTCGGTCTAAAAACAAATCGTTAGGAATGTATTTTTCGCCTAACGGCAAAGCATTTTCTATAATAGGGTGTCTTGCTTCTTTGAGTTCTATACTAAAGCCATCGTTAAGCACTGGTTTAGTATAGCCTTTTTCTATAGACAACTCTGATAACCCAACCGCCACATCTAGCTGTGCGATGAGTTGTGCGTTTTCCTGAATTTGGTCTATATAAACAAGTACCTCTTGGCATACCTTTCTATAAAGCTCTTGCTCTAGAATGGCTATACGCTCTTCTGCTCCTAAAATCTGGTCTTCGTATTCCTTCAGTTCTGTTGTAATGTACCTCTCTGCATTGACTAGTGTTTGCTTTCTAATCCATTCTTCAGGAACTTTGTCTTTATGTGTGTTTCTAACTTCTATATAATAGCCAAAAACATTATTAAAATTGATTTTCAAACTAGCAATGCCCGTTCTTTCTATTTCCCTTTGGCACATCTCGTCTAGGTAATCTTTACCAGAGTTCTGCAAACCTCTCAAACGGTCTAGCTCGTCAGAAACACCCAACTTAATCACATTGCCTTTGGCTAAGTTTACAGGTAGTTCCTCGTTTAGGTTACTCTCTAAAGTATTGATAACTTCCTCCAAATGATTAAGCGGGTTAAGCCACGCCAAAACATCAGGATATTGATGCAGTAACGATTTTATCTCGGAAATATAAACTAAACTTTGTCTAAGATAACCTAATTCTTTAGGTGAAATTTTTTCTGCCGCTAGCTTACCCATCAATCGGTCTAAGTCAGAAATACCTTTAAGCCTTGTTGCAACATCTAATCTTAGCTGCTCCTCGTTATTCAAAAATTCAACTAAAGAAAGTCTTCTGTTAATTTCATTTACGGATTTAAGTGGCAATATCAATCTTCTTCTCAAAAGTCTTCCGCCCATTGGCGTGGCTGTTTTGTCTATAATATCCAAAAGACTTTTCCCGTTTTGATGTGTAGGAAATACCACTTCCAAATTTCTCAGCGTAAACTGATCCATCATTAAATAATCTTCCTGTGGAATAAGTTTTATCTGAGTAATATGATTGAGCAAATTATGATGCGTATCCTCCACCAAATAGGCAAAAATAGCTCCAGCAGCCGTAATGCCTAGCTTATAGTCTTCTACTCCGAAGCCTTTAAGAGAATTGGTTTTAAAGTGTTGCGTGAGCTTTTCGTAAGCGAAATGATACTGAAATGCCCAATCCTCCATCTTAAAAACGCTTTTATTTTTAACTTGACTAGGAATTTCTTGAGTTCTTTGGTAAATAATTTCGCTAGGTTCAAAGGTATTGATGATATGTAATAACTTTTCTAAATTGCCCTCTCCTAACAAAAATTCTCCAGTGGAAATATCTACTAAAGCCACACCATATTTTTCTTTCTCTTTATGAAGGGCAAGTAAAAAATTATTTTTCTTAGAATTAAGAACTTGGTCATTAAATGTAACTCCAGGCGTTACCAATTCCGTAACCCCTCTTTTAACAATACCTTTTACCAATTTAGGATCTTCTAATTGGTCGCATATTGCCACTCTAAGACCTGCTCTTACTAATTTTGGAAGATAGGAGTCTAAAGAATGATGTGGAAACCCTGCAAGCTCTATACTCTGACCATCTCCCCCGTTATTTCTTTTGGTGAGAACAATTCCTAATATTTGAGCTGTTTTAATGGCATCTGCTCCAAAGGTTTCATAGAAATCTCCTACTCTGAAAAGTAATATCGCATCAGAGTACTTTGCTTTGATACTATTGTATTGTTGCATTAGAGGAGTTTCTTTCTTTGTTTTTGCCATATCTATCCTGATTTTGAACAGCAAAAATAACAAAACATTATGGGTTAAAAAAGGCTACTCCCAAAATTAGAAGTAGCCCTTTTAGTATTAACCTTTTTTATTAAAAATTGATTTTAATTTATTTCTCCACCTTACAAGTATAGGTTCTTGATAATTTTTATCCTCATCAAAATAACCATAGCCATAACCGTAACCATAGCCATAACCTTGATTAGAAGGATAATCATTATACACCAATCCTAAATGTTTAACCTCTTGATTATGGTATTTCTCTATAATCATTTTAAGCATATACTTCTCCGTATATTCATGACGTACAACATAAATGTTAGCGTCTGTATATTTCATCAATTCAAAAGAGTCTGCCACTAGACCTACTGGAGGTGAGTCTATAATAATAAAATCATAGGATTTTCTAAGCTCTTCTATAAACTGTGTGTTTCTGTCACTCATCAACAACTCTGACGGGTTAGGCGGAATAGGTCCAGAGGTCGCTACATCTAATGTAGATATCTTAGTTTTATTTATAATTTGCTCCACTGGTATCTCCCCTGTCAGGAAATTAGAAATTCCGTACTTATTATTGATTTCAAAATCCCCAAAAATCTTAGGTTTCCTCAAATCCATTCCTAATAATATGGTTTTCTTACCGCTTAAAGCTAAAACAGAGGCTATATTTATTGAGGTATATGTTTTGCCCTCTCCACTAATAGAAGAAGTTACCAATATCACTTTTCCGCCTTTTACTCCGTCGTCATACAAAAATCTCAAATTAGACCTAACTCCTCTAAATGACTCTGCAACAGAAGATTTAGATTGCTCTATCACTGTGAGATTATTTTCATTAGTATTTTTACCAATAACCCCTAATAAAGGTATTTTGGTTGCTTTTACCACCTCCTTAACACTTCTTATCTTATTATCTAAAAGAGAGCTAATAAGTAGTATTATAAATGGAATAGATAACAATCCTCCAATAAGTACTACTCCAAACATAGAGGTATTAGGTCCTACTGGACCCTGCCCAAGATTTTTAGCCCAATCTAAGACCGTTATATCAGACTGTCCTACAGCAAGACGCATCTCTGCTTTTGCCTGTTCCGACAGCAATGCGTTATATGTAGTTTCGTTAATTGAGTAGCCTCTCTCTGCATCAATTAGCTTCTGTTCCTTAAGAGGAAACCTTCTTATCTCTCTCTCGTATTGTAAGAGTTCTGCATCTAATTTTTCGATATCACTCAAATACATACTGTAATAGTTCCCCACAACTCCAGACGACTTGCCTCTCGCCTCTTTAATAAGACGATTAATTTCTTTCATAGGTTCAGAGTTTGGCGTATAAATAGTCCTCATCTCCTCCCTTTTTTGTATAAGAGCTTTTAGCTCACTAACAGAACCCATAAAATTACCATCTTCTATTCCAGCAGCATTGATATTGATCACCTCATCTAAATTTTTATTCATAGAGTTTCGGATACTATTAAGTGCTGAAATTCGTGTAAGTAGCTCTGCCTTTCTCTTTTCAATCTCCTTTATTTTTTCCATTATGGAGCTTACACCTCCTTCAACATCAACGATATTTTCTCCAATCCTAACTCCATTAAGGCTTTGTGCAGAAGAGTCTAACTTTATTTTTACACTATCTAAATTTCTCTTTATAAATGCAACTGTATTTTTATCTACTAAGCTCTTATCCTGCTTTCTTTTTTCTATAAGTTCTTTAATCGAGTTATTCAAAAAGTTAACTGTAGAGTTTAAGTTGGCTCCTCTCTTCGACACAGACATTATAGAAGGAAACTCCTTATCAAACTCTATATTGATACTGCCTATATTTTCCCTTACTTTTTGATCTATGCTACTTAGAACAACTGTTATGTTATTATAATCAATACTAGGTTGTACCGGATTTTTTATCAATCTAAACCTAAAGTAAGGAGACTCATACCACTCGTTTAATTTTATATTTTTTTGAACCTCTTTTTTATATGTTTCTTTTAAAGGATGAAAATCTTCAGTTTTATAACTATATAGGTAGTTGGGTAAATCCTCTGGCAAATTAACTGTATAAGAATTATCTTTAGGAATAAATGTGATTGGAATATTTATCGCCTGAAAGTGCTCTTTATCTATTTCTAAAAAGAAGGGAGATTCATTCTTATCTAAAAATGTGCTTTTTAGCTTACCTGAAGTGCTATAATCAATGTATAACTCAAGTTTTCTAGTAATAAATTCGTTATGTGTTCTTGATAAAAGTAATTTTTTCACATACAATCCGTCTTGATTTCCTCCTTGCCCCCATATAAAGTTAATAGACTGGTTACTTGGCGCCAAATAACTTGCTGTATTATTAGAAACACTCAAAGATATATTAGACTCATAAGTGTATTGTATATAGTATTTTTTATAGATATAACTAATAGCATAACCTAATATACCTAATAACAAAAACCAATACCAATTTTTTAGTACCTTCTTTATAAAAAATTCAAGATTAAAGAAGTCAAATGTTCCAACTTTAGACTTTTCAGGTTGTGCACTAGGTGTTTTTTGTCCTACTTTTTCTGGTATCATATCTAAAATCTTGAAATTAATAAATATACAGAAAGTGCTGTTGTTATAAGAGAAACCCCCGTAGTTAAAGTTTGCAAAGGCTCTTTACCAAACCCATATAAACTTTTAGAACGAGTATTGAGATAAACCATATCTCCATTTTGAATCCAATAATATGGAGAGTTCATAATATCATCTCTCGTTAAATCTAGTGTAACTCTTTTAATACCTTCTGGATATTTTCTTTGTAAAACAACATGTTTTTTATCTATGGTTCTATTAAGCCCACCATTTTGAGCTAAAGCTTCTGTTATACTTAACATTGAGGTGTAAGATTTTTTCTCTCCAGTAAGAGCTCCCATCTCCTCTATATCACTCAATATGTAATAAGTAATCCCATCTGTATTAAGTCTTACTTGAGATTTACCTTCAACAAAATTTTCGTTAACACGAGTTTGTATTTCTGCCTCTATATCTTCAATAGTCCTACCTACGGCTTTTATTTCTCCTATCCCCATTATATCTATGTTTCCTCTAGAGTTTATCTTTAATCCATTAAAATAAAAATTACTATTACCTCCCATTCTTCCACCAGCAACACCAACACCTCCTCCAGAGACAGCTCCTGCACCTCCTATATTTCCTCCTGCTCCATTTTCACCACCAGAAGTGTTAAAACGGGAGTAAAACTGAGCTGCATCTCCTTTAGGAGTGGTTACTATATTAAGATTAAGAATATCTGCTTTAGTTACTCGATAAACTTCATTACTATACGGTATCAACCCCTCTTCATTAAGTACAAGATGTTCATTAGGTTGCTGGTATCTCACTTCCTTAGTCGTTAGACAGGATACTAAAAACAGAGATATAATTGACAATAATAGATATATTTTTATATTTTTCATAGAAAAGATATTTATACAAAAGTAAGTTTTAATTTCTCAATTTTAGAATAAACCTAGGTATATATGCTCCCATAAAACCTAGCATCAAGACAAAAACAAGAAGTAGGTTTATATTTATATGTCTAAAAAAATAGACTACTATTATCGTAAACATATAGTAACATAGGATATAAAAAGTTGATTTTTTATGTGATAATCCGAGATCTAAAAGCTTATGATGGATGTGATTTTTATCTGCTTCCATAGGCGATTTTTTATTGAAAAGCCTTATCAAAATTACATTAAGTGTATCCACCATTGGTAAAATTAGTATTGCAAATGCAATGACAGGTGCCGTTGGTAAGTGATATAAGCTTCTTCCACCACTTGCTGTAAAAATATTTATAAAATATATTGCAGTAAATGCTAATAAAAAACCCACTATCGTTGAGCCCGTGTCCCCCATAAATATCTTTTTACTCCTACTACTTGATAAATTGTAGTATAAAAATCCTATTAAAGCTCCTATTATCGAAGCACACAGAATAATCATGGGATAATTATACTCTCCCAACCTATAGTAGCTAACTCCAAACAACAAGCAACAAATGATAGTGTACGTTCCAGCCAAGCCATCTATTCCATCTATCAAATTGAACGAATTTATAATGATTATAATGGTAACGATAGTAAACAGAATACTTATAAAATAAGGCAATTCATAAATACCAAAGAGTCCAAATAAACTTCTTATCCTTACATCAGAACCTATTACCATTAGTGATGCTACGAATATCTGTATAAATAATTTTTTATACGCTCCCATAATTACAATATCGTCCATTACACCAACATATAATAAAATTATCAGAGTAGGAAATAAAAATTTATACAAATCAAACAGTTCATACCCAAACATTGGGGTAGCTATTCCTATAGCATAAAATATAGCTATTCCTCCCAAATTAGGAATTTTTCGCACATGAGAACTCCTAATCCCAGGCTCATCCATTAAATTTTTCCTTTTAGAAATTTTGAGTATGATGGGAATAGAAAAAAAACATGATACCAAAGACACAAAAACAGCACCTACTAACTTTATATAAAATAAAGGTATCCCCAGTTGTATAATTAAATAATCTAGATATGCCATATTTCAAATTTAATATCTACCACAAATAATTGCCATAATCCCAAGTATATCTTGCTCTAGTAGCCTGAAAACTACCGTATACAAAATAATAAAAAATAGCAAAACAAACAATTATTAAATGTAAATATTTTTTATGTTTTTCATCCTCTACTGAAGCAATAATATTAGGCAAAGCCATTACTGTAAAAATCATATATATCATAGCTAATCTTGAAGAGAATATTGGACTTCCTCTGAATATAAAGTACAAGCACATTCCAAACAACGCTATATTTCTCATATATTCGTAATAAGGAATTTTTTCGCACGCCTCCTCATTATAAGTTACTAGAAAATAGCTATAGAAGACAATAATCATATCCGTAAAGCTTATTCTTCCCGTTGCTTCACTATTCTCTATCGTTTCATACGCAGAGAACGCCTCATAAACCTCAGCCGGAGCCAATGTATCAAACAAGGAAAAATATTGATACACTTGAAATGGAGATAAAATAGCACTAACTACTAAAACGAGAATAATTCTTGTTTTAGTCATTGGGATTAAAGCAATCCAATAAGCTAAAATAAAAATGGCAGCAGACTTATGAAACCCCATTGCCAAATAGATCATCAATAAAAACAACGGTAAATTTCGTTTTTTAATGAAATAAAAAGAAAAAATAAGAATAGACATCGATACCGCCTGTCTCATATGCCCTCCATCTGCTGTAAAATAAGAAGGGAACATATAAAGCAATAAGCTCAATGATGGATAAACTACTGCGTTTTCAAATGTAAAATATTTTGGAACAATAGATAATAAAGCTATTACGAATGTAAAAACAAAAAACGGAACTCCAAAATCATAAACATATTTTCCTACTAAAACATAAAGCCATTCTACATCTAATCTCTCATTACCTGAAAAAAAAGCCTTATTATAGACTGTTGAATATGCTGTTCTTTGTCCAAAATACTCATACATCTGTACATAAGCTCCATAATCTGCTCCTACCCATGCCCTAAAACCCACTAAAAGAATCATCACAAATACTACCACCCAGACTGATTTATAATTTTTATAATTATAAACCTCCAAAAAACTATAAGCTATTAAAATTATAGTTATAATGGTAAATATAGGATGTAAAAAAACAATGTTCATTGTTTATTATTAGTGAATTAGTTTCCTTAACAATCGATTTAATCCCAAAAGATAAAATAGATAGTAAACCTGTTTCTTAACTGGCAAAGATACGAGATAATTCTTTCCAAATCTACGATAACTAAGTATTTCTTTCTTGGAAATCTTCCTCTTAAACAGAAATTTTTTTAGCTCTTCGGATAATTTATGATATACTTGCTCATCTTTAACAAATGCTAAATAGGCTAGAAAAGTATAAAAACCTTCTAAAATCTGAAATCCTTTTAGTTCTTCTTTTTTATGCTTATAGAGTGAGTTTTCAAAAGCATTCTCCACATCTTCTACCGCTCTTAAAATATCCAGACCTTTCTCTGTATGGGTTTTAGTGATAGAATCCGTTCGTTCTAAATATTGATAATGATAAGTTTGAGTTTGGGCAATAACTTTACACTCTAACAATAATTGAGGAATAAGTT
Organism: Riemerella anatipestifer; assembly: GCF_035666175.1. Lineage (NCBI taxonomy): Bacteria > Pseudomonadati > Bacteroidota > Flavobacteriia > Flavobacteriales > Weeksellaceae > Riemerella > Riemerella anatipestifer. The sequence goes on along the minus strand of NZ_CP142016.1, from coordinate 1,679,065 downwards.
GTATATCCTCAAAATGAACTCCTTTTTTAAATCTTTTATTCTGAAATAAACTACTGTGAAACAATTTATTACAAGCAAAGTAGCTCATATCAGAGAAAACGGAAAAATGTTCTTCTAGAACTATTTTTTCAGGCATATTAGGTACTTGTGTAAGTAACTGAGTGACCTCTCCAGCTTCATTCACTTTTTGTAGATTACATATTACCATTTCTGCTTGGTGCTTCGTTGCAAGATGATACATCTCTTCGAACATTGTTTCTCTCACAAAATCATCGCTATCTACAAAGCCTATATACTCACCATTCGCCTGTTCTAAACCAAAGTTTCTAGCATCGCTCAATCCCCCATTTTCCTTTTGGAATGCCTTTATTTTATTAGGATACTTATCTTCATACTCAGTAATAATAGACTGAGAGCCATCTTTGCTTCCATCATTTACCACGATAATTTCAATATCCTCTAATGTTTGGTTGACCAAAGAATCCAAACACTTTTTTAAAAAGCGTTCAACATTATAAACAGGAACAATAACGGAAACTTTCTTCATACTATTTTAAAAACCTAGGGTTCAAAAGCCCCTTTTTAGCATTATGATAATCCTTCTCAGCACAAGGCAAACATTTTAAAATATCATCGTCATTTCCAAAATACCATAATCCACTAAAGGTATCTCTCTTAAAAGTATAATCTTGATTATTGATTACCACTAAATAATTTTCGTACTGGCGTTCTTTAGGGTGAGTTTTCTGTATGCTCAGACCTTCTAAAAAATACCAAATCATTTGGGCAATAAGTTGATTGTAAACCAAATAAGAAGCGTCTATATTTACATTAAACAAACCAAAAGCCATTAAGTTTTCACCTAAGCCTATTTCTTTCATATAGGCACAAATTTCTCTCTTATTCAACCCGTTAACTTGAGCGTGAAAAGAAAACTCTCCACTAAAACTCTCCACCGCATCAGCACTAAGACTTACCACTTCTGCCCTTCTTAAGAAAGGTTCTGCTAGGTCTGTACTGTTCATCATATCAGCGAGCCTTAACACTTCAAAATCTATCTCTTTAAGTACAGAAACCGAATGAGGTTCGTTCAAATGTTTTTGATAACCTAAATGATAATAATTCTTCAGTGAAGGTTCGCTCAATATTTTTGATACAAAATTTCGCTCGTTGATACTTTCTTTCACATCTTCTAAATGTATAAACGAGTTAATTTGTGTATAAGAAATTTTCTCTTTATGATTTTTTACCGCAGTGTATAACGAAAGAGCCAAATCATTGCTACCACCAATAACTATAGGTAATGCTCCTTCGGCGATACATTTAGAAACAATTTCAGCAACAATATACTGAGTGTCTTCCAATGATTTTCCTGATATTAAATCTCCTAAATCACAAATAGGAAAGTTAAAATCATTCTTAGAAAGTTGATATAAACATTTTCTTACTGCACTAAAATCCCTCGCCACCGCAGAACCTCCTGCACCTCTATCATCAGAGCAAAATAATAGCACTACTCCACCTTCTTTTATCTCATTACATACCAAACTACCCAGTTGCCATGGTTTATAATCTCCTAAAGGAAAAGGCTTTACAATCTCTTCAATAGTCATGAATATTTGTACTATTTTTTCTTAGTTACGGTTTTCTTTTTAGTTATTTTTTTCTCTGCAAAGGCATTTTTATCCTGTGCTACAATCCATTTTTTAATCTCTTCCAAAGGTACTTCTTTCAATTCTTCAGCAGTGTATTTCTCATCTCCATTTTTAGGAATCCTGAAATTAGTTTTATTAAATTTGATAAACGGTCCCCACCTTCCATTCTCTATAGAAATACCTTCTTTTTCCCATTGTTTAATGTAACGGTTAGCTTCTTTCTCTAACTTAGCTTCTATGAGTTCCACAATATCATCTTGACTAAGATTTTCAAAATCATACTTCTTAGGCACATTTACGAAAATATTTTTATACTTCAAGAAAGGTCCAAAATGCCCTGTCCCTTTAGTTACTGGCTCTCCTTTAAATGTTGTTATAGGAGCATCTGCTTTTTGTTTTTCTCTAATCAGCTCTTCAGCTCTTTTTTGATTTACAGTTAAGGGGTCTTCCTCTTTGGGAATACTAATGTAAGTTTCGCCCCACTTCACATAAGGTCCAAAACGACCTACCCCCACCGAAACAGTCTTGCCGTCTACTTTTTCTAAATCAAAAGGGACTTTAAACAAGTCTAAGGCTTCTTCTAATGTGATGGTATTGATATTCTGGCGGGACAATAACGAAGAGTAAATGGGATTATCATCATCACTATCTCCTAGCTGAGCCATAGCTCCATATCTACCAATTCTCACTAAAACCGTCTTTCCCGTTTTAGGGTCTTCCCCTAAAATTCTCTCTCCATTCGCTCTATCTGCATTTTCCTCTACATCTTCTATTTTATCATGGAATTTTTCATAAAACCCTGAAAGCACCTCCTTCCATTTTTCATCACCGTTCGCAATGTCATCAAAATCTTGTTCCACCTTAGCCGTAAAACCGTAATCTAAAACTTCTGCAAAATTTTTGGTTAAGAAATCATTAACTACAATACCTATATCCGTAGGTACAAATTTATTTTTATCTCCACCGTAATTTTCGGTTAAAACCTTTCTATCTATCTTATTTGAAGTGAGGTTAAGTTTAATAACTTCCCTTTCCTGCGGAGCAATCTCTTTTTTATCTACATACTCTCTATTTTGTATGGTTTGTATGGTTGGAGCGTAAGTAGAAGGTCTACCAATACCCAATTCTTCAAGTTTCTTCACAAGCCCTGCCTCTGTATATCGTGCAGGTGGGCGAGTGAACTTCTGAACGGAAATGATATTTTGATAAGTTAAACTCTCCCCAACACTTACCTTTGGTAAAGCTTTTTCGGTATCTTCTGCATCTTCTTCCTCCGATTTTAATATACCATAAACCTTTAAAAAACCATCGAATACAATAACCTCCCCCTGAGCTTCAAAATTATACGGCAACTTTGGATTACCTATCTCAACAACGGTTTTTTCTATTTGAGCATTTGCCATTTGGCTAGCCAGCGTTCTCTTATAGATGAGCTGATAAAGCCTATTAAGTTGAGTATCTCCCGCAACTGTTTTTAGTTTGAAATCCGTAGGACGAATAGCCTCGTGAGCTTCCTGTGCAGAAGATGATTTAGTAGTATAGTTTCTCGGTTCAGAGTATTCCTGCCCAAATTCTTTGATAATTTGTTCTTTGGCTCCCTCTATCGCTTCTTGAGATAAATTAACCGAATCGGTTCTCATATAAGTAATATACCCTTCCTCGTATAATCGCTGAGCCACCCTCATCGTAGTGGTAACTCCATAACCTAGGCGATTACTCGCTTCTTGTTGTAAAGTTGAAGTCGTAAAAGGAGCAGAAGCTGTTCTTTTACCTGGCTTTTTTTCTATATTAAGAACTTTAAACGCTGTATTTTTCGCTAAGGTTAAAAATTCTTTCGCCTCTGACTCTTCAAAAAAGCTCTTTTTCAACTGAGCTGATATTTCTTGATTATCAGCGTTTAAAAACTTCCCTTCTGTTTTATAATAGGAGTTAGGAACAAAGTCTTGTATTTCCTTTTCTTTTTCTACGATAAGCCTAACTGCAACCGACTGAACTCTGCCCGCAGAAAGTCCTGTTTTTACTTTCTTCCAAAGGACGGGAGACATTTCAAAACCTACTATCCTATCCAAAACACGCCTAGCCTGTTGAGCGTTCACTAAGTTTTTATCTATATTTCTAGGATTTTCTATAGCTTTTAGAATTGCATTTTTAGTAATTTCGTGGAACACAATTCTTTTTATTTTTTCATCCTTTAACTTAAGCTCTTGAGCCAGATGCCAAGCAATAGCTTCTCCCTCTCGGTCCTCATCAGATGCTAGCCATACCATATCCGCTTTCTTCGCTGCTGCTTTTAAATCCGACACCAACTTCTTTTTGTCCGTAGACACCTCATATTCTGGAGTAAAGGTATTAAGATTAATCCCCATCCCTTTTTTAGGCAAATCCCTAATGTGTCCAAAACTAGACAATACTTCAAAATCTTTACCTAAATATTTTTGGATAGTTTTCGCCTTTGCAGGAGACTCTACGATGACTAAGTTTTTGGGCATGTGTTTTTTATTTTTTGCAAAAGTATAAACTTTTTAACAAATGACTATTTATTATCTTATTTAATTACTTGAAAGAATTTCTTTTTTTGATATAAAAAAAAGAGGTAGTTCTCTATTTTAGAACAACCTCTCTATAATTAAATTAATCAGAAATGCCAGTATATAACCGTATTCAAATTAATGTTTCTACTTTTTTGCGATTACTTTTGAATAAAGTACCAGTAAAATTAACGCTCCTCCTACCGCTACAAAGAAACTTTTGAGATTAAAGCCTGTAACATCTATGTTAAACAACATAGAGCCCAACCAGCCTCCTACCATACTTCCCAAAATACCTATAACAATAGTTACTAACCATCCTCCAGGATCCTTCCCAGGATGAATAGCTTTAGCAATAGCACCTGCAATAAGACCAAATAATAGCCAAGATAAAATTCCCATAATTTAATAGTTTTAAGATTTAGTATTTATTTTCTGAGTATCAACTCTTTTTCTTGAAGAGAGAGTCAACAAACTCCGTGCCATTAAATAACTGCAAGTCTTCCATCTTCTCTCCTACCCCTATATATTTTACAGGAACTTGAAATTGATCAGAAATACCAATAACCACACCTCCTTTTGCCGTACCATCTAATTTTGTAACCGCAAGAGCATTAACTTCTGTTGCAGCAGTAAATTGCTTAGCTTGTTCAAATGCATTTTGCCCTGTAGAACCGTCTAATACCAATAAAACCTCATGTGGAGCATCAGGAATTACTTTCTGCATTACTCTTTTTATCTTAGACAATTCATTCATTAGATTTACTTTATTATGAAGCCTCCCAGCTGTATCTATAAGTACTACATCTGCATTTTGAGCTACTGCAGATTGCACTGTATCAAAGGCAACAGAAGCAGGGTCAGAACCCATATTTTGCTTTACAATAGGTACACCTACTCGCTCACTCCATATCACCAGCTGGTCCACCGCCGCCGCTCTAAAAGTATCTGCTGCTCCTAGCACCACTTTTTTACCCTGTGTTTTAAACTGATGTGCTAATTTACCTATCGTAGTTGTTTTACCTACTCCATTGACTCCCACCACCATTATTACGTAAGGTTTTTTAGCCTCATCTATATTCCCCGTATCAGCATGAGGATTTTCTAAAAGCAATGCTGTAATTTCTTCTTTAAGAAGCTTATGTAGTTCATCTACACCAACATACTTATCCCTAGCAACTCTATCTTCAATTCGTTCGATAATCTTGATAGTTGTCTGAGCCCCTACATCTGATGCAATAAGAACCTCTTCCAAATCATCTAAAACTTCATCATCTACCTTACTTTTCCCTATGACTGCTTTGGATATTTTTTCAAAAAAGCCTTGACTTGACTTTTCTAACCCTCTATCTAAAGTTTCCTTCTCTTCTTTTTTGAATATTTTTTTAAACCAACTCATATATTTTTGTGTACGATTAACAGAAACAAATATATAAAAAAACTACCCAAATAAATTATTTGGATAGCTTTTATATTTCTTATACTAGAACGAGTAATACTTATTTTTTTAAATAAGCATCTACATCATCTGCATTCATTACTTTCTCTTCGAAAACATAAGCCCCAGTTTTAGGAGACTTTACCATTTTCACTACTTTTGTCATCTTCTTAGAAGATGTTTGTAGGGTTGCTACTACTTTTTTTGCCATTGTAAAATATCTTTAAAGATGATTACTTGATTTCTTTATGAAGTGTATACTTTTTAAGAACAGGATTATACTTTTTAAGCTCTAATCTTTCCGTTGTATTCTTCTTATTCTTAGTCGTGATGTATCTGCTCATTCCAGCAACACCACTTTCTTTATGCTCTGTACATTCCAAAATCACTTGGACTCTATTCCCTTTTTTTGCCATGATTTCTTAATTATTTGATAAATCCGTTACGAGTTGCTCTTTCTACAGCCTCCTCAATTCCAATCTTGTTAATTACTCTCAATCCGTGAGCAGAAACTTTAAGTGTAATATGTTTCTCTTGCTCTGGAAGGTAAAACTTCTTCTCTAATAAGTTAATCTCAAAACGACGCTTCGTTTTGTTATTAGCGTGAGAAACATGGTTTCCTACCATTGCACGCTTTCCTGTTATTTGGCAAATTCTTGACATATCTCGATGTTCTTTTTTACTACTAAATATTTGAGAGTGCAAAATAAAGAAGTTTTTTTGACATAGCCAAATATTTTTCTAAATTAATTCTCAAAACCAGCACTTTCATTAAATTTTACTCATCATCTGTTTTTTTTGGCACGAAAAATGCTATATTAAACACACATTCTAAACCAAAGTTTTCAGTAAGTTTAGTACAACAAAATGATATTATACACACTAATAACCTTCAGATAGCATATTCCGAAGGTTTTTTATTATTTATCTATATTTATTTACTCAGTTTTTCTAACTTCATTAAAAAAGCATACTCTAAAGCATCTTCCTTTAGTGATTCAAATCGACCACTAGCCCCTCCGTGTCCTGAAGAAAAATCAGTTTTAAAAACCAAAAAATTTTGATCTTTTTTCATATCTCGTAGCTTTGCTACCCATTTTGCTGGTTCCCAATACTGCACTTGACTATCGTGGTATCCTGTAGTTACTAGTAAATGAGGATAACTTTGAGCCTTGATATTATCATATGGAGAGTAGGACTTCATATAATGATAATACTGCTCTTCTTTAGGATTTCCCCATTCGTCAAACTCACCTGTTGTTAGAGGTATGTCTTCGTCTAGCATTGTGGTAACCACATCTACAAATGGAACTTGTGCAACCGCTCCATTAAAAAGGCTAGGTTCTTCGTTAATAACAGCCCCTACTAATAATCCTCCTGCACTACCTCCCATAGCGTAAAGATGTTTTGAAGAAGTATAGTTTTTCTCAATTAAAAATTTGGCACAGTCTATAAAATCATAAAAGGTATTTTTTTTGTGAAGCAACTTTCCTTTTTCGTACCATTCTCTACCCAAATATTCTCCTCCTCTAATGTGTGCAATAGCAAACACAAAACCTCTATCTAGTAACGACAATCTCCCTCTAGAAAATGAAGCATCTATGGTATGACCATAACTTCCATAACCATAAAGTAATAATGGTGTATCCTGAGAAAGCACCGTATCTTTTCTATAAACTAAAGATATAGGTATTTTAGTAACACCATCTCTTGAAGACGCCCACAACCTCTCCGAAGTATAGTTCTCTTTTGAAAATTTACCACCCAAAACCTCTTGCTCTTTAAGAAGTATTTGGGTTTGACTATTCATATCGAATTCAAAAATGGCAGATGGCTGAACAAGAGATGAATATCCATATCTTAATTTTGTAGAATTGAAGTCCAAATTCAACCCAATATAAGCTGTATAAGTTTCCTCTTGAAACGGAAGATAGTATTGCTCACCCGTCTCCCAATGCCTGATGCTAATTTGAAGCAAACCTTCTCTACGCTCTTCCACCACGAGGTAATCTTTAAAAATTTCAAAACCCTCTAATAAAGTATCTTCTCTGTGAGGAATTATTGTTTGCCAATTTTCTTTCTGTGGTGTAGCTACTAGTGTTTTCACTAATTTAAAATTAGTTGCTCCTCCCTCATTGGTAATGATATAAAAATGATTTTGATAATGCTCTACCGCATACTCTAAGCCTTCTTCTCTAGTTTGAACGATTTGCCATGGTGCAGACACATCATCAGCTGGAATGAAACGATGCTCATCTGAAACCGTACTAGAACTCGCAATAAATATATATTCTAACGATTTAGTTTTAAATAAATTGACATCAAATGAAGTATCTTTTTCGTGGAAAACTAAAACGTCCTCGCTAGGAGAAGTTCCTAGTTTATGTCTAAAAATCTGATATGCCCTAAGACTTTTATCTTTTCTGATATAGAAAAAATGCTCGTTATCATTAGCCCAAACAGCTTTACCTGTGGTGTTTTCTATGACTTCGTTGGAGACTGCTCCCGTTTCTAAATTTTTAATGAAAATACTGTAAATACGCCTTCCTATTTCGTCTGTAGAATAAGTAGCTAATTTGTTATTAGGACTTACCGCCATACTTCCTACATCTAGAAACTTCTTACCTTCTGCTAGTTGATTAGCATCTAGCAAAAGTTCTTCCTCCGCTTCTAAAGTTTGATACTTTCTGAAAAAGAGTGGATAATCTTTCCCTTTTTTAAATTTAACAATATACCAGTACCCATTAAAAAAATACGGCAACGAGGCATCATCTTCTTTATACCTCGCTTTCATTTCCTCAAAAAGTCCTTTTTGAAAATCTTCAGTATCCTTTAATATAAATTCTGTATAAGCATTTTCTTGCTCAAGATATTCTAAAACCTCAGGAGTATCTCTTTGGTTTAACCAAAAGTAAGGGTCTATCCTTTCATCATTATGAACAACTAACTTCTGTAGTTTTTTTATTGCTTTAGGTGGTTGCATCATTTTTTATTTTTACTAAAAAGGTCATCTTCATTTCGTTATATTGAAAGATGATGACCTTTTTATAATGAGTTTAATATGTTAAATATTTCTTACTTTCTACTTATTGGCATTCTTTACAAAATTCTCTATCGCCATAGTCATAGACGGGTTTTCTTTAGTAGGAGCCATAATATCCACCGTTAGCCCTGCATTTTCTGCCTCCGCTTTCGTAGAATTACCAAAAACAGCTACTTTAAATTTAGATTTTTTATAATCTTTAAAGTTTTCTACCAAAGACTTTATCCCTTGTGGGCTAAAAAATACTAGAACATCATAGTCATTGATATTTATATCAGACAAATCACTATTAACCGTACGGTACATAATAGCTCTAGTCCAATCTACTCCAGACTCATCTAAAACCTTAGTTATCCCATCATTAAGAATATCAGAAGAAGGTAAAAGATACTTCTCTGATGGATATTTCTTAAGCAAAGGGATTATATCAGTGGGTAATTTTTCACCAAAACTAATTTTTCTTTTTCTGTAAACGATGTGCTTTTGCAAATAATTAGCAATAGCCTCTGACTGGCAAATATATCGCATAGAATCTGGAACCGAAAAACGCATCTCCTCAGCTAAACGAAAGTAGTGGTCTATTGCATTTTTGCTAGTAAAAATAATTCCCGTATACTTAGAGAGGTCTATTTTTTGTGTTCTCAAATCTTTGGCATCTGCCCCCTGAACATAAATGAATGGACGAAAATCTATTTCTATTTTCTCCTTTTTCGCAAGTTCTAAGTAAGGAGATGATTCCGCAGGTTGAGGCTGAGATATTAGAATAGATTTAATTTTTGACATTTTTAAAATCCTAAAAATTGATTAAAAGAATAAAAATTTCCCAACTACCAAAAAAGGTAAAATTTGGAGCGTGCAAATATACAAAATTTTATAATACCATTCATCTGGCAAAATGGTCTTATGATGAAACAGATAGACCAAGTTTTTAAAAATAAAAGACATACAGAAAAAGACGGCATACACGTATATCATCCATTCTGTTTCTATGGGAAAATAATTCTGAGCGAGAACCAGTACTATTAGAGCTAAACTATAGCCTAAAAAGAATTTTGTAGCTAAAAAATAAAAACTCTTCCATCTCTCTACCTCTCCTATACTTGCCAAAAAGAAATAGGTAGATACGGTTCTAAAAAAAAACAAAAAAACTACTGCTAAAATAATACTACCTACTTTATTAGGAGTATACCCAAAAACATTAAAATACTCAGCAAACAAGCGTGGGTTTATAGGAAGAATATTAGATAACGCTATAGCCGCTAAAATAATAAACCCCACACTAGTTACAACCCAAGACTGAATGGTATTATTAGCAAATTCTTCTTTAAGAGTGAAAAATTTAATTAAACTTATATCCCTTAAACTTAAAAGAACACGAAACATCACTACATACAAAAACCCAACTCCTAAAAGAGTGTATATAATCCAATCTTTATTTTCTACAATTCTTATCAAGATTATTTTTTTGCAAAAATACTCTTTATTAGATTTCCACAAAAGTAAATTTTATCTAACCAGCACTTGCCGTCTTTCTTCTCAGCCAAGTTAAAGTATTCCAACCTAAAGCATCTATCTTTTTAAGCAGCTCTGCAATAAATATAGCCGAAATCACATTAACCAAATAAACCATTAAAATTAAAACACCCCAATGGATATTATCCTGCAAAGGAACCACCATAAAATAAACCAATGATGAACTAATACCTTGTGCAAAATAATAAAAAATGGCATTCTTACCAATATAGTTTATAAAATTATCCTTAGTGATTTTAAGCCTGTTATAAAGTACAAATACTGTTATCAAAGAAAGGAACGACCACACAATATACGGTATTCTTGGAGGAAATTTTTGTTTATTTATTTTATAGAAAATATCCGTTCCATAGAACCAAAACAGCCAAACTAAAACTAGAGCTAAAGCTCCATACAGTAGAGGAATATGACTATTTTTTATTCTTTTGCCTCTCATTTTATAAGCCACGAGAAATACACCAAGATAAAAAGAAACATACCCTACCTGACCTGTTGGATAATAATGTGGAAAAATATTAAACAATAAAGTTAAGCCAAAACATAGGGCTATAAACCAATTGATATGTTGCTGGAAAAACCTAAGTATTAGTACCCCAAGTACCGTCAAAATATAATAGACTTTAAGATACCAAAAGCTACCCATCACCACTGGAAAAGTATCACAAGTAGAATATTGGTGCAAATACCAGTTTCCTAAATTTTCCCATTGAGGAAAATAAGCTATAGACTGTGGTACAAACTTGCTCCCAAAAGTAGCATAAAAGTTTTTCAAACTCTCTAGACCAAAAAAATAAAGCCCAAAAACTTTAAAGAAATAATCTACAAAAAACAATAGTGTTACAAAAATCATATAGGTTACTTGGAGTTTAAGTAGCCTATACAATGTTTTTTCTACATTCCCACCAGAGGTAAGACCACTAAGTGCAAAGAAAATAGGAACATCAAATAACAATGACAATACCCTAAGTTCCGTAGGAATATAATACTGACCGCTCCAAAAAGTGGTATGGATAAAGATAATGGATAAAGTTGCTAAGCCTTTTGCAAAATCAATATATAAATCTCTTTTCATTTTCCAGCATTTAATTATAACACCTCAAAGATACGTCTTAAAATACAGGAATGAAATATATGCACACAAAAAAGTTCGGCTGTTTCACAACCGAACCTTACTCTTTTTAAAGAAATAGCTCCCTATTCTTTATCATTTTCTTTACCTTTAAAACGCTTATCTGGGGTACCGTCTTTTTTAAGTTTACGGTTTTCTTTGTAGCGTTTATCTGGTGTACCATCAGCTTTTAACTTCCCTTTATGTTCTCCTTTTTCACCTTTTTCAAAAGCCTCTTTTCCTTCTTTACCTTTTTCAACAGATTCGGAGTATTCCTTTTTGAAATCTTTTTTCTGGCTTTGCATCTTTTGCTCCTTTTTCATAACTTTTTCTTGAGCTTTAGATGTTACTGAACCTTGTACTTGTTGAGAGTAAGCTGTACTCAATCCTAGTACGAATGACATTGCGATAAGTATTTTTTTCATTTTAATATTATTTGCTTGGTATAGTATCAAAAACCAGACCCACTTTACCCAAACAATACTAAAATTTAGTTAATGTTTTCATAAAATTACTTTAGCAAAACATCAAAGGTATTTCCTTGACGAATATCGCCAGTCTCATACCCCTTCATAAACCATTCTTTCCTTTGAGCAGAACTACCATGAGTAAAGCTTTCCTGATTAACATACCCCTGTCCTCTTTTTTGAATATTATCGTCACCCACAGCTTCAGCAGCACTAATTGCACTTTCTATATCTCCTGGCGTTAAAATACCTTCTCTTTCATCTGTTTTTTTTGCCCAAAGCCCTGCATAGAAATCAGCTTGAAGCTCTGTAGCCACAGATACTCTATTCATCTCTGCTTCCGAATACTTTCCACTAGCTCTAAGTGAATTTACTTTTTCAGTAGTTCCTAAAATGGTCTGTACATGATGCCCTACCTCATGTGCCAAAACATAGGCTACAGAAAATTCGGTAACCTTAGCACCAAATCTACTCTGAAGCTCTGAGAAAAAACTCATATCCATATAGATAGTTTCATCAGCTGGACAGTAGAAAGGTCCCATTTCAGACTGTGCTGTCCCGCACCCTGATTGTGTTACGCTTTCAAAAAGCACAACTTTAGGCTTCCGATATTGCATACCATTTTCCGAAAAAATTTTCTGCCAAGTAGTATCATTTTCAAAAATTAACATCTCAATAAACTCTCTTACGTGTAATTCCTCTTGGGTTAACTCTCTCTGCTCTGTTTGTTGAGTACTTCCCAGACCACCGCTTCCTATAATTGAAGAAGGGTCGCCACCTAGAAAAAACACAATAGCAGCTATGATTAAGGTTCCTATGCCTAGACCACCGCCTACAACCATCCCTCCTCTTCCTCTTCGGTCTTCTACATTATCCCCTCTATTATTAGTCCATCTCATTTTAGTACTAATCTAGATTAAATATTTTTCTTAAAATCTACCATTTTTAGAGCTGTAACAGCAGCCTCTACACCTTTGTTACCCAAACTCCCTCCACTTCGTGCTATAGATTGTTCTTTGGTATCATCTGTAAGCACACAGAATATTGTTGGGGTGTCTGTTTGTGTATTACATGCTGTAATGCCTTGTGTAACACCTTGGCAAACATAATCAAAATGGGGGGTTTCTCCTCTGATAACGCACCCTATGGTTATAACAGCATCAAAGTAGCGTTGCTTAGCACAAAGTCTCATAGCAGCATAGCTAAGTTCAAAAGCACCTGGTACATAGTAAATTTTTATTTTGTCTTTCTTCACACCTTCTTTGAGTAGTGTTTCTATAGCTGCATCTCGAAGATTGAAAGTTACAAAATCGTTCCACTCAGAGACAACAATGCCGATGTTGAACTCATCGGCATTTTTAATATCGAGTGGCTTATAATCAGAAAGATTAATAGTTGCCATATTTTTTATTTTAGAGTTATGATGTAAATTTAGTAATATTTTACCATTTCTATATAAGCATCTGAAGCACCACCATCATAGTCTTGATATTTCTCATCAATAGCTTCAAAATATTTTTTAGCATCAGCATTTTTCTTTAGAGAAATTGCTACCAAACCTGCTTTTCTTGTGAAGTAATAAGATGTGAATGGGTCATCAGATGTAGATGATGCTTTATCATACTGTGCCATAGCATCATCAGCTTTATTAAGGTTAGACAGACAATCACCCATAGCACCGTATTTTAGTGCCATCAATATTTTATTATCTGACTTGAATGCATCTAACAAATCGTAAGCTTCTTGATATTTCCCTTCTTTAAATTTAAGAAGACCTGCATTATATGCTGAAAGTTTTCCTGCCTTAGTACCTGAAAACTCTTGGTATGTTCCTAGAAAACCTGGGTTAGCCGCAGATTTACCTCCTAATGCAAGCTCGTTATTCCCCTCCGATAGGTTTTTCTGTGCTGCTAAATATCCTTTTGTAGCCTCCTCATTTTTAGGAGCTACTATAAATTGTTGATAAGCAAAATATCCCAATATAGATACTAACACCAATGCAAATACACCAACCAAGTATTTAGAATACTTCTCTAAAAATTTTTCAGATTTTAGTGCAGTTTGATCTAGCTCCTGAAATATCTCTACAGTTTCTTTTCCTTCTTTTATCTGCTCTTCACTTAATTTATTGTATTTTCCTGACATTTTGATTATTATTTAGTCCGCAAATTTAGTTTTTTCTTTTCTGATACACAAAACTTAATCTGTGCTTTAGTATTCTAATAACTGATAAATTTCTGAATTGAATTTCTTTAATTTCGCCTCTCCTCCAAGAGCCTTAAGCCCAATTAAGAAACTAAACTGTGCTGCTTTTGCTCCTTGTTTCTCCACTAGTTTTGCTGCAGCTTCAGTAGTTCCGCCTGTTGCTAAAAGGTCATCGTGAATTAGAACTCTATCACCAGCTTTTAACTGTCCCTCTTTCATTTCTATCTCTGATGAGCCGTACTCTAAATCGTATTTTTGAGAAATAAAAGGCGGAGGAAGTTTACCCTTCTTACGAATTAACACAAAAGGAACTCCTAACTTTACTGCCACAGCTATTCCAAAAAGAAAGCCCCTGCTCTCTATACCACAGACTACATCTACCTTACCTTTACTGAACTCTACCAAATCATCTATGACCTCTTCATAAAGTTCTGGATTAAGAAAAATAGGTGTGATATCCTTAAACTGTATCCCTTCTTTAGGGAAGTTTGGAATATTATCAATGGTTTGTTCTAATTTTTTAATGAGTTCTCGAGTTGCCATTAGCACTATTGTTTTTGTGTAGAATTAATTTTATAGTTTGTAATTTTCCAACTATTTCCGTCTGATTTAAGCGTATAGGTAACCTCCAATGCAGAAGTATTGCCATTATTATCCGTTACATTATAACTTGCATTTACTGTTGCAGAATTATCAGAACTAGACTGAGTTGAAATGTTTTTTACAGTAATATTTTTTACAGAACCAAAACCAGATGTTGGATTAGAAAACTGGTCGTAAGAGCCCCACTTTGGATTTGAAGAAATCTCATAAGCCGCTTTTAAATTATTACTTCCTAAGTTGTTTAAAAACTTGCTAACTGTAGACTTAGGGTCTGTTTTAACTTTTGGAGTATTTTCTTTTGGTTGAACTGTTCCCGCATCTTGTTCTTTTATTTCTCCATCTCCACTTTCGGTAGGTACAGTTTCATCAACAGTAATAGGTTGCTTTAATGCTTTGGTATTTACAGTCATTCCTCGTCTTGCCATTTGTAAAAACTTCTGTGCCGTTCTTACAGTTACTTTAATATCTATTACTCCACCTGTTACTTTTTCTTGAGGGATAGATGCTAGATTTACATAAAATCCTTTAAAATTATTATCCGTCATCAATCTTTTAGATGTTAACAGCTTTAAATCATTACTGTAAACCTCCAATGTTGTCTCTAATCCTGCATTAGAAAAGTCTACTAAATTACCCCTTGTATCTATCAATCTCGGAACAACTTGTAATGCTCTAGCACCTAATACACTATCAACAGAAACAGGGTTTATCTGTAAGCTAATAGACGAAGCCTTAACATCATTAGGGTCTATCGTAGTAGGCTCTTGACTTTGGAAGATATTCATATTTCCTAAAGATGGTGGAGAAGTACTAGACCATTCTAACTCATTTTTAGCCGCTACTTCATTAGCCATAGCTAAAATTTCAGGTACCTTTTTACCATCAAGTAATTTTGACAACGCATTCAACTCTTGTATATCTCCATCTGCTTCCACTCCAAATGTCTTAAGAATGTAAAGAGCTTCATTAAATTTGACTTGCTCAAGCGTAGTTAAAGACGAAGACATATCATTGATACTTGACTGAAATGCTCTTATATTACTACCATCTACCTGATCTTTTTTACAACCTATGAAGAAAAGCAAAAAAAGTATTGGTAGTAGTTTTAATCTATTCATTATTTAATATTTATATCTTCACAAAAATAATAAAATCCCGACAAATACATCGGGATTTTAATTTTATTTTATAGTCTTTTCCTAATTAGAAAGGATATTCATAAATTTCAGATTCATGTAGGTATGGGTTTCCTTTAGGAATAAGCTTCATTTTAGAAAGTTGTGTCATAGTTACGAATACGAATAAACCTACTACAAACAAAACAGAACCTAAAACTAGCAATAGAACTGTAAAGTTATTCCAGTGAGGACCTACTGTTCCTGGCATTACCATATTGAAGTAATCTACGATGTGTCCAATAATTACAATCACTGCCATAGTAGTTACCACTTTATAGTTTCTCTTAATACTACTACTTACCATTACTAATAGAGGTATTAAGAAGTTAAGGATTAACATTGGTAAGAAAGTTGGCGCATAGTACTCAAATCTTCCAAAGAAATAGTTTACTTCTTCAGGTACATTTGCATACCAATAAAGCATAAACTGTGCAAACCAAGTATAAGTCCATAGCATACTCGTAGCGAAAAGATACTTACCTAAATCATGTAAATGATTATCATTAAACTGAGGTAAGAAACCATTTTTCTTAAGATAAACACTCACAAGGATAATAGCAGCTATAGCACTTGCTAAACAACTCACCATAGAATACCAAATATACATAGTAGAGTACCAGTGAGGGTCTATAGACATCAACCAATCCCATGCCCATAAAGCAGAAGCAAATCCAAAGAAAGCAATATAACCTACACTCCATCTATAAAGCATTTGGTAGTCTCTTAAAGATTTAGTTTCATCTACTTTCTCAGACATAGATCTAAGTTTCCAAGCAAAGAAAGAAGCTCCAAGTACATATGCAATATTTCTTACAACATAGAAAGGAATATTTAAAAACTTCTTCTTTTCGTATAAAATAACATCAAAATGAGGACTGTTTGGATCTGTAAGTTCAGGATCCATCCAATGGAAAAGATGCCCATTATGAGTTACATTTAAAATCATTATAATGATAAGAATCGCTCCACCGTAAGGAATGTAAGCTCCAATCGCCTCCATTACTCTAGTAATGATAATAGACCACCCTGCATGAGCCGCATGCTGAACTGAGTAGAAAAACATTACACAGCAACTAAGTCCGAAGAAGAAAACCGCCACAGAGTGAATAGCTGCTAAAGGCTGATTGTGCACTTGCATTTTTGCGTGTTCCAAATGAGCTGTATGATCCTGAGGACCTACAAGTTCACTAGAATGAGTAGGATTATGGTGTCCTGAAGCATGTACTGCTTCCATCATATGCTCTATTTTAGCATCATCTATTCCATGATTCATAAAATACCCCGCACCGAAAAGCACCAATCCCAAAATGATGAATACGATAGAATATAATCTTAATTTTGGTGAAAAACTATACATTTTCTTTAGTTTTATTATTTAGTATTGTTTTTTGTTTGATCTGCAGATGCTGTTGCAGGTGCAGGCAATGCTGCTCCTTTAAATGCATCCATTACATACATAGAAACTCTCCATCTATCACCTGGCTTTAGCTGCCCTGCATAAGATCCCATAGCATTTCTACCATAAGTTAATACATAGTGAACAGATCCTACTGTAATTTGTCTATCCGCATACTTAGGCACTCCCAAGTAAGCTCCAGACTGAACTATTGGTCCTTGTCCATCTCCAGCTGTACCATGACAAGCAGCACAAGTTATTTCATATAAATGCTTTCCTCTTGCTAAATCTTTAGCTTTATTTGCTGGATTTAGTGGAGACTCCACTATTGCTTTTGATGCATCATACCCTGCATTATACTCATCTGCTGTCATTGTAGCACCAGGAGTACTTTCTGCTAAACCTTCTGGATTCTGAGATACAGTTCCCTCTACTGTTGTTAAAGCCGTAGCACCATTATTCTTAACAAAAGCAGGAATTTCATTCTCATGCTTAGAATAAGGATCTGCTGCTTTCATTAGCGGATCATAGGCCACTGGAAAATACATATCTGGGAAATACACCAATGGTGGATTTTCTTTAGGTCCGCAAGAATTCAAAACTATTGCTAACACACCAAAGATACCTGATAATTTAAAAATATTTTTCTTCATTTTAAGCATCTTTTACAGTTATTTCTTCTACTCCTGTGTCTATAAGAAGTTGTTTAATAGTCTCTACATCAGAAGACACAAACTCCATCATAAACTTATCATCTGTAGTTCTTGGATCTGGGTTTTGTGGCTTAGCTCCTGGATACATCTTATTTCTAAATAAGAAAGTAAGAGACATCAAGTGAGCCGAACAAAATACCATTAACTCAAACATTGGTACCACAAAAGCTGGCATGTTATGAGCCCAGTCAAAAGCTGGCTTACCACCTATGTTTTGAGGCCAATCATGGTTCATAGTATACCATGTTGTAAGAGCTCCTATCATTACACCATAAACTGCGTAGATGAATGCGGCATCTGAAATTCTAGTTTTCTTTAAACCTAGTGCCTTATCTAAACCGTGTACTGGAAAAGGGGTATAAACCTCCTCTATTTCAATACCTCTTTCTCTGAAAGCCTTTACGCCGTGCATTAAATCATTATCATCGCCGTAAAGTCCATATATTCTTTTAGTGGTGCTCATCTCCTTCTTTTGCTTTATAAGTTTCACCTGAAATTTTCAAAATACTCTTCAATTCAGCCTGTGCAATTACAGGGAATGTTCTAGCGTATAATAAGAACAATACAGAGAAGAACCCGATAGTTCCTAAGTAAACGCCCACATCAATAATGGTTGGCTTAAACATTGTCCAAGAACCAGGTAGATAGTCTCTAGAAAGGTTAATAACAATGATATCAAAACGCTCAAACCACATACCTATGTTAATTACTAATGCAATAATGAATGTTGCAAAAATATTAGTTCTTACTCTCTTGAACCAGAATAATGCAGGAATCACTAAGTTACATATAATTAGTGCCCAGAACGCCCACCAATAAGGTCCCGTAGCTGCTCCTGGTGTTAAGTATGCAAAGTCTTCATAACGACTTCCAGAATACCAAGCGATGAAATACTCTGCTGCATAAGCCACAGTTACCATACCACCTGTTACGATGATAACGATGTTCATTATCTCAATATGATACATTGTGATATATTCCTCTAAGTGGCATACTTTTCTAGCTACTAATAATAGAGTTTGTACCATTGCAAACCCTGAGAAGATAGCTCCCGCTACGAAGTAAGGAGGATAAATAGTAGAGTGCCAACCTTTAATTACCGAAGTAGCAAAGTCAAAAGATACCGTAGTGTGTACCGAGAATACCAAAGGTGTTGCCAAACCTGCTAACACAAGTGATAGTTCTTCAAATCTTTGCCAGTGCTTAGCTTTACCACCCCAACCAAAAGCTAATATTGTATATATTTTCTTAGTAAATGGTGTTTTAGCTCTATCTCTAATCATTGCAAAGTCAGGAATAAGTCCCATAAACCAGAATACTACTGATACAGAGAAATAGGTAGAGATAGCAAATACGTCCCAAAGTAGAGGAGAGTTAAAGTTTGTCCAAAGAGAACCGAACTGGTTAGGTATTGGGAATACCCAATAACCAACCCAAACTCTACCCATATGTATTACTGGGAAAATAGCTGCCTGAACTACCGCGAAGATAGTCATCGCTTCAGCGGAACGGTTCACAGACATTCTCCATCTTTGTCTAAATAGTAAGAGTACAGCTGATATAAGTGTACCTGCGTGCCCGATACCTACCCACCATACGAAGTTGGTAATATCCCAACCCCAGTTGATAGTTCTGTTGAGTCCCCAAGCACCGATACCAGTACCAATGGTATAAGCTATACAGCCAAACCCATAAATGAATAACACTAAGGCTGCGTATAAAGACGCCCACCATAACTTACCTGCTCTTTCTTCTATAGGCTTTACGATATCTTCTGTAATATCGTGATAAGTCTTATGCCCTATAATTAAAGGTTCCCTAATTGGAGCTTCGTAATGTCCTGACATTTTTTACCTATTTATAATTAAATTTTATTTTCTTCTTCTTTTCTATTTCTAACTTTAGTATGATAGAATACATTCGGTTTAGTTCCTATCTCCTCTAGTAAGAAGTATCTTCTTTCATCTTTGAATAACTCTCTTACTTTAGAAGACTTATCATTCATATCACCGAAAGTCATAGCTCCTGTAGAACAAGCCTTAGAACAAGCTGTCTGGAACTCTCCATCTTGTACTTTTCTACCATCTTTCTTAGCTTCTAGAATTGTACTTTGTGTCATTTGGATACACATAGAACACTTCTCCATAACCCCTCTAGTTCTTACTACAACATCTGGATTAAGTACCATTCTTCCTAAGTCATTATTCATATTGAAGTCAAACTTATCGTTTAAGTTGTAAGTAAACCAGTTGAATCTTCTTACTTTGTACGGACAGTTGTTTGCACAATATCTAGTACCAATACATCTGTTGTAAGCCATTTGGTTTTGCCCTTGCTTACCGTGAGAAGTCGCAGCTACTGGACAAACCGTTTCACAAGGTGCATGGTTACAATGCTGGCACATCACTGGTTGGAAAATCACATCTGGACTTTCATTTGGCTGGATAAGAATATCATAAAGGTTAGGAACATCTAGACCTCTGTCTATACCTTCTTTAACCTCAATTTTCTCTTTTGCAGAGTAGTAACGGTCTATTCTCAACCAGTACATGTCTCTAGACATCCTTACCTCTTCCTTACCTACTACTGGCGTATTGTTTTCTGCTTGACATGCAATTACACAAGCTCCACAACCAGTACAAGCATTTAAGTCTACTGATAAATTGAAGTGTGGACCATCTGTATCATCATAAGCATCCCAAAGCGTAATTTTACCTGCTGGTAAAGCACCGTTGATAGTGTGATATTCCAAAGGCTTATTCCAACCTTTAAGGTGATCATCAAAAGGAACATTAAGGAAAGTATCTAAAGAAACTTCTCTAGCAATTTCATAACGACCCATTAGAGTGTTTTGAAGCTGCATTCCAGCAAACTCATGCTCACCAGAAACTTTCTCTATTTTAACATTAGAAACTGCTAAGTTATATCCATCAAATAAAGGATAAGCATTAACACCTGTCTCAGCTACCTTTCCTGAATCTTTTTTACCGTATCCTAAAGCCAACCCTACAGAGCCATCAGCCTGTCCTGGTTGAATGAATACAGGTACATTTTCTATCGTAACTCCATTAACGGTAACATTAACTTTAGAACCATCTAACTGCATTCTTCCGTTAAGCTCGTTTTCTAACCCTAATCTTTCCGCATCTTTAGGAGATACTGTTAAATAGTTATCCCACGATAATCTAGAAATAGGGTCTGGTAACTCTTGTAGCCAAGGGTTATTGGCTTGAGTACCGTCTCCCATAGAAGTTTTTGTATAAAGCACCAATTCTAAATCACTTGATTTGAATTGTGATAATTCTGCTACTGCTCCACCTGCATTACCTCCTGCATACGATAAAGTACTACCTGCAGCAACACTATTAAATGCATTATATAAACCTTTATTGAATGAAGTCTCTCCTAAAATAGTTGAAGCACTAGCTTTAAGATAAGCATAGTAGTTATTAGCCGGATGATTTTTACCATTAGTCCAAACTAATAAAGACTCTTCTATCTGTCTTGATTTATAAATTTTCTGAATTGTAGGCTGCATTAAAGAGTATGCTCCTGTCTCAGGCATTATATCTCCCCAAGACTCTAGCCAATTAGCAACAGGAATAGCTGCTTTAGCTACTTGATACATCTCATCTTTCTTCTGTGTTACAGCTACATGATAAGGTACTTTCTTAATAGCTTCCTTAAGCTTAGCACCTGTTTTGTGAGAATAGATAGGGTTAACATTATTAGAAATAAGTACTCCTACCTGACCAGAGTTAAGCCAAGTTATAAACTCGTTAAATCTCTGAGCGTTATATTCTTTTAGATAATTAGCCTTTCCTGTAAACGCTACAGAAGCTAATTTCTGATTAATTAAATGAGCTAAAACATAAGCAGCTTTAGAACCATCTGCAAATACAACAGCTTTGCTTCCTTTTGCCTTAAGTTCTGCAACAATCTTAGCAGCTACTTGGTTAGAAGTAGAACCATTAAGCCCATTGTAAACCTCTACCAATGTCTTATACACCTCACTAGGCTTCATTCTCAACCTAGTATCTGCATTCGCTCCAGTAAGAGACATGTTTGACTCCACTTGAATATGACGAAGCATATTGGCACCTGGTTTTCTAGCAGCCGCATAAGAAGTTTCTAAAGACCCCGCATTATAATCACCTAAGAAGTCTGCTTGAAAAGATACTACCAATTCAGTCTGAGACAAATCATAAACAGGTAACGCTCTTTGTCCGAAAACTTCCTCTGCTGCATCTAAAGCCGATGCGTAAGGTATAGCATCGTATGTTACTAACTCTGCGTTAGGATATTTTGCTTTGAAATCTCCAAATAACTTCTTAAAAGTAGGACTTGCAAAAGAGTGAGATAATAAAACAATTTTCTTGTTTGAAGCCTTAGCTTCCTCCAATCCTTTGATAACAAAATCATCTACTTTATCAAAAGTTTCATCTTTACCGTCTAGTTTCGGCTGTTTTAATTTATCATTATCATATAGTGATAATAATCCTGCCTGAACTCTAGCGTTAGTTTTACCCAAAGAACCTGCTACTGGATTCGGTTCTATTTTGATAGGTCTTCCTTCTCTTGTTTTCACCAAAACACTCGCAAAATCATACCCATCAAAGAATGAAGACGCAAAGTAGTTAGGCACCCCTGGAATAATATTATGAGGTTTTACAACATAAGGAATTGTTTTAATTACCGGAGACTCACACGCAGCTAAAGTAACCGCAGCAGTAGAGAATCCTAATAGCTTAAGAAAGTCTCTTCTACTCGTTCCGGAATTATTCATCTTATCATCATTGCCCAAGAACTCATCTACGGGAATTTCGTTCTGAAATTCCTTCTGAGCCAACTTATTATTAAGCGTTGGGTCTTTTAATTCGTGAATACTTCTGAATTGTATTTTATTTGAAGCCATTTTGATACTTCTAGTTTTCTGTTATTAATAATGACATTTACCACACTCTAGTCCACCGATAGCATCTACTGTAATTTTAGTGCCTTCGCCGTACTGTTTTTTCAACTTATCATGTAAGTTTTTGAAATACTCTTTGTTGTAATCGTTATTCATATCTACTTCTGTACTTCTATGACAGTCGATACACCATCCCATAGTGAAATCATTTGCCATTTTAGCTACATTCATAGTATCTATAGCACCGTGACAAGCCTTACAAACCACATCTACATTTTTAGCCTTTTTAATAGCTGCCTCTCCAGCTACTACGTGCTGTGCGTGATTAAAGTAAACAAAATCAGGCATATTGTGGATTCTCACCCATTCCACAGGTTGAGTTTTACCTGTATAAGACTGAGTAGTTTCATCCCAACCAACCGCAGCGTAAATCTTTTTAATTTCAGCAGTATAGAATTCTTTAGATTTACCAGGTTCAATATAGTTACCTTTATATTCTGAAATATTTTTATGACAGTTCATACAAACATTAAGTGAAGGAATTTCTGAAACCTTACCATACTTAGCACTTGAGTGACACAACTGACAGTCTATCTTATTTTCGCCTGCGTGAATTTTGTGAGAGAAATAGATAGGCTGCTCAGGTTTATACCCCTTATAAACACCTACCCACATCAGCCAGTTCCAAACACCATAAACCGCCAATATAGCCAGTACCGCTAAAACACCCTTACCTACATAATGATACTTCTGGTAAAGCTCACCAAAAGATTGCGTTCTAGTCGCATTAAGCTCTGACAACTCATCACTTTGGCTAAGTTTAACCAACTGTCTAAGTCTTAATAACAACCATACTAACAATGCCGCAATAAATAGTAATGATACCAAAACTATTGTAGAGTTAGTACGCTCCTGTTGTGCCTTCTTTATAGTATCTAAATTATTAGCTTCTGCTGCCGCATCAGCAGCAGGTGGGTCAACAACAGGAGGGTTTGTGGTATACGCTAAGATATCATCAATATCTTTTTCCGAAAGCCCTGGAAACGTAGTCATTTCCGTCTTGTTGAACTTTTCAAAAACTTCATTAGCATACTTGTCTCCCGACGCCCTGAGAGCCTTGTTGTCTTTTATCCACTTATGTAACCAATCTGCCCCCAGCCCTTGCTCGGTTTGCAGCCTATCAACCACACCTCCCAGAGCAGGACCTACCATTTGTTTATCTAACGCATGACAGGCAGCACAATTGGTTTTAAAAAGCGTTTCCCCATTCTTTGGGTCGCCACTTGCAGCATCCTGTGAGTACACAGAAGCACTAGTTGATAGCAATAATCCTATAGCTATCAATCCCTTTTTGTAATGCTTTCTCCAACTAATCATTTATATAATCTTGGGTTATTAATAAAAATGAATTTTATATTCAGTTGGGCAAAAATAAGACATTAACACAAATTTAACAGACTAGAATGGGTGTAAATTATCATATTTAACTAATTTATAATTATTCTAAACTACCAGGTCGTCTTTTTAAATTTTGGCACTTGGTATATTTTTTACTTTTAGTATTTTTGCCGAATATTTTTAACACTTTCAAATGAAAAAATTAATAAACTCAAGCTTTTATGCTTTATTCTTTCTTGCCTTTTCTTTTTGTAATGCACAAAATACGGTTATAAAAAAAGATACATTAGAAGGTACAGAGCTTAGTATCACTACTGATAAAAACATTAGTTCTCTGCTAGATAATTTAGAAAAAGGGTGTGCAACAAAAGAAAGCACGGTGAAGAAAGCAGAAAAATCTGATTATATAGCATCCTCTAACACAACAAATACTAACAAAAATTTGTCTAATGCTGAAATTTGCAGAAAAAATCCTAGAATATTGGGATATAAAATACAACTTGTAGTTGTAAAAAGTAAAGCCGAAGCGGACGAGGTTGCTCAGTATTTCAGAAGGAGATTTCCGTACATAAAAGTACAGCTAGATGCTTCTCTTAGACCAAATTACAAAGTATTGGCGGGTAGCTATTTCACCAAGGAAGGAGCAGCAAGCGATTTAAGAAATATAAGAGGTTATTTTAAATCTGCTATTCCCGTAAAATATATGATTTTTTGTACAGATGCCCTCTAAGACATTTCTCTAAAAACAAAAACCTCGTTTCTGAGAACATTTAGAAACGAGGTTTTTTGTTTTTTCTCATATCTTTTATACAAAAAAGTTTGTATTTGTTTTTTAGTTTCCTCCCAATTTCAAAAATAACAAAGATTGAATTTCAAGCACTTTTCAGAACAGTATGGGAAATTAATAGGTTAATTCTATTTTATTATTTTGTTTGGCATTTATACTTTTACGGGCTTCTGAAAACTTTTTCATTTCTTCAGGCGGCAACTGGATACCCATTTCTATAAACATCAACGCTGGATTTTCTTTAAAACTTTGATTCTTTTTGAGATAGGCGTCGTAGTCTATACTCAATGTCTTAATTCTTATATGATTAAAAAAATCAAAGGTAAACGGATGGTCTATTTTCTTTACTTCTACAAGAAAGATTTCGTAGTCTGAGTGCGTGTCTTTTATCTTCAAAATCAAACCTGGCAATCCCTTAAATTTATACGGTCCATCATTGACAAGGAATTCATCTGAAAACCACGCTTCCCATTGTCTTCCAGCAAAAGTAGTAGTTGCTTTTTTCACTTTATAATTATTATATTGCTGTGTTTCATTAGAATGTTTCCAAGTAATTTTTCGTGGTTCACGCATTTCATACAAGTTTGCTCCAATCATTTCTCTGAAATAAGTTTCTCCATCTTTATAATTCTTCTGTATCATATAATCTAATTTAGTTTCTGGGAGCTTACTTTTGCTTACAGACCCATTATTTTGATAAATAGAAGCCCACTCTGAAAAAACTTCTGGGTAAAAAACAGACCCATTACTGGTAATGTCCAAATTAAAATTTTCTGATTGAACGAAATCCTTATTCAGGGAGTCAATCTTGAAATCTATACGATAAACAAATCTGTATTGAGAAAATATATTCTCAAATGTCAACACTAAAACTAATATAACTAAATTCTTCATAATTAAATCGTTTTATAGTTTTTTTTATAAATTAATAATAACAGTATAGATATATATACCAAACTAACAGAAATAGTTAGTATAGAGTTTTCTGTAAACAATCTTACAAAGATTTCTTTTGGTAGATAATTCCCGATTGTATCTTTATTCATCATCACAATAGTATCTTCAAAAAACAGATACCCTATACTAATGAAAACAGTCCAGACACTTGGTTTTATAGACATCAAATAATAAGCAAAGAGAGAGAGAAATAACTGAAATAGCACGAAGTAAATAAAATACTTTTTTATATATTCAAAATCAAAGTTTGACTTTCCGTAATAAATAAGGATGGATATGCAATAAACAAGCATCCAACTAAAAACACCAATAAGTAATATTCTTAAAATATCCGTATAAACAATACCAATACTCTTATTTTTCGAAAAATTAATAGCAATAAGTCGGTAATAGCCATCACTAAATAATTTATAAAAAACGAGCATATAGAATGAAAAGCTGAGGATAGAAACTATATTAGATTGAAAAAAAATATTGTTTTTATGATTGCTACTGCTAATATCCAAGAAAAAATAATAGAGTAAATACTGCAATATAGACACTATAGTAATGGAAATAACATTATATCTGGATGCGAAGAATAGTTTAATTGATTTCATATTTTTGCAGTGTTTTTTCATTAATCATATAATGATTTTCACAAGTTTTGGATACAAAGTGACGGTCGTGAGAAACAATAATATATCTTTTGTTAGATTGTCTAATGAAGTTTGATAAATAATCTACAGAAACATTATCTAAGTTTTCAGTAGGCTCATCCAAAATAAATATTTCCCTATTTAGAGAAAGAATAAATACCATATGTGCCTTTACGACATTTCCTTGAGATAGATTTTTTATCTTAGTGTTGTAAAAAGATTTAAACTCCAAACCAAATACTAGATTCTGAAAAACATCTAACAACAATTCTTCTTTAAATAAATCTTTATGATTAGCTAATGACAAATCTTTGTTTAGAGAAATATGCCCTCCATAATACCCCATTGAAAGGGAGTTCTTAATTTCAATATCTCCTTTTAGCTTACCACAAATGATATTGAGTAATGTAGATTTCCCACAACCATTTCTTCCACTGATAGATAACTTTTCTTTTTCTTTGACATTAAGAATAACCCGTTGTGCATTATGAAATGAAAAAAACAAGAGTTGTTTATTAGACTGAAAATCAGTATATTGTTTTTGCTATAAAACGATATAAATGAACAACTTAGAGCAAATATATGAAAGAATTTTGGAAGTTTTAGGACTTTTTTCAGAAAATCAACTGATTAGTTATCAGAGAAGAACACCTAAAATGAGCGATTTAGAAGTCATAAGTCTTAATATTACTGCTGAATACTTGAGTATTGATAGCGAATTACAGTTATTTAGAAAATTGCCAAACTCTCTGATAAACAAAATTGAAAGAAGTGTTTACAATAAGCGAAAACGAAGACTATCCCTACAAACAGAGCAAATTAGACAGCGTATTTCGATGGAGTTCAATGAGTTTGAAGATATTTTTATCGTTGATAGCATGCCAATGAAAGTTTGTGAAAACGCTCGTTCTACTCGTTCAAAAATTTGTAAAGAGCAATCCTATTCTTCACCAACATATGGTTATTGTGCTTCACAGAAATTATATTTCTATGGCTATAAACTACACGCAGTATGTTCTTTAAATGGTGTTGATTAAGAATTTTGATATAAGCCCTGCATCCGTTCACGACATCCACTATTTAAAAGATATTGGTGAGCAAATGCGAAACTGTACTTTAATTGGAGATAGAGGCTATTTATCAGCAAAAGTTCAAATAGATTTATTTAACTATGCTAATATTAAATTAGATACACCAATGAGAAGTAATCAGAAAGATTATATTCCTCAATTTTCATTGTACAAGAAAAAGCGAAAACGAATTGAGACATTTTTCTCTCAACTTTGCGACCAATTTATGATTAAAAGAAACTATGCTAAAACTTTTGAAGGCTTTAAAACAAGGATAATCAGTAAAATAACCGCCGCAACGGTTATTCAATATATCAATAAATTTATCTTCCAAAGAAAATTAAATCATCTAAAAATCAGTATTATTTAAAATGCACAACGAGTTTTATAAAACTAAAATAATCCAAAAGCCTAAATTCAGACCATTCTACAAATTAACGCCAAGCTAATAGATTCTTTTAGAAATATAACTTATAAAATAAAAAGGACACTGTAAAACCTAATACTCGCTTTGAATATAATTCAATTTGGAATTATAAATACTATCTCTCGCTTTATTTTTACTGGGTAGTATCAAGCAAAATCGCTCTTAGAAATTTCTAAGAGCGATTTTTATTATACATTTACTTTTCCTTATTGATTAAAATCTATTTCCTCTGAAGAGTTTAATTTCTCATTTATATTTTCTTCCCGCCCTGTAGAAGAGCCTTTAGGCTTAGCCTCTACTGGTTTAGGGTTTCTTAACTCATCTAAAGTTTGTAGCCCTCCTTCGTCGCCATAGCCTCCCATACCTCTAAGATCATCACAACCATTCGTCCAATCCGAAGGTTTTACAAATTTTTCCTCTGGAGATATATTCAGACTCTTATTCGCCCATACTTTCTTCATAAATAGAGCCCATATAGGTAATGCCATCTTAGCACCTTGCCCTTCACCTGTACTCCAGAAGTGAGTATCTCTATCTTCCCAACCAACCCAAACGCCTGTGGCTAATTTCGGCACCATACCTATAAACCAACCATCTGAGTTATCGTTAGTTGTACCTGTTTTGGCTGCGATTTCAACACCTGCACTAATGCCTTTTCTTCTTAGCTCTCCAGATGCTGTACCATAGGCAGCCACACCTTTCATCAAATCAATCATAGAATAAGCATACTTCTCATTCATTATTTCTTTTAACTCAGATTTTACTTCTGTTATTACCCTACCATTGGCATCTTCTATACGCCATATCATCTCAGGTTTCACATAGTTACCAAAGTTGGCAAAAGTACTATAAGCTCCTAGCATTTCGTATATTGTAATTTCGGAAGAACCTAGTGCAATTGTATTGTTTCTAGGAATATCACTTTCAACTCCTAAATCTCTAGCTAACTGAATCACATTATCTACTCCCACAGATTCTATAAGCCTTGCAGCTACAGGGTTTTTAGAATGAGCTAAAGCATCTCTAAGTGTAAGCGAACCTCCAGAGCCTAAAACTCTCCAGCTTCCCTTGGTATATGTTGCATTAGAAATAGGTGTACAAGGCGTCATTCCCAAATTCATAATAGCAGCTGCATAAACAAATGGTTTAAATGTTGACCCCACCTGTCTTTTACCTTGTCTTACATGGTCATACTGAAAATGTTGCCAATCTATACCTCCTACCCACGCCTTAATATCTCCAGTAGATGGATCCATAGACATTAACCCAGCCTGTGCAATTTGCTTATGATAGCGGATAGAATCCCAAGGAGACATTTCAACTTCTTCCTCTCCATCCCATGTAAATCTCGTTAGTTTAGTAGGTTTATGAAACTCCATAATAATAGAGTCTTCTGGCATACCTGATGCTAAAAGCTGCTGATAACGCCCTGTACGCTTAACCGCCCTCATCATAATTCTATTTTGACGGTCTTTACTTACCTTATAGAACGGTCGACTAGGATTTCTTCTCTGCTCTGCATCAAAAGATTTCTGTAGTTGAGTTAAATGTTCCTTAATAGCTTCCTCTGCATACTTCTGCATTCTAGAATCTAATGTTACATAAATCTTGAGCCCATCTCTAAACAAATTAACCGACTTGCCTGTTTTCTTCTCATAATCTTTTAGATACTGAGCAATTTCTTTTCTAAGATAATATTTGTAATAAGCAGAATTTCCTTCTGTAATGTTTTTAATTGGAGTGTAATTAACCACTAATGGTTGTGCAACTGCTTTTTCGTAAGTTGCTTGGTCTATGTAGCCTGTTTCTAACATTTGCTTAAGTACCACATCTCTCCTCTTCTTAGCTCGTTCCTCATTACGAAGCGGATTATTGGCCACAGGTGCCTCCAACATCGCTACAAACATAGCAGCTTCAGGAAGTGTTAAATCTTTAGTTTTCTTATTAAAGTAAATCTTTGACGCCATCTCTATACCATGAGCGTTGTATGTAAAATCAAACTTATTGAAGTACATCGTAATGATTTCCTCTTTGGTATAACGCTTCTCAAGACTTACCGCCACTACCCATTCTTTAAGTTTTTGGGTAACCCTTCTAAATTTATTAGTGGACGCTTTTTTAGTAAATAAAAGTTTCGCTAACTGCTGGGTAATGGTAGAACCTCCACCTCTATCACCTCCAAAACGAATAGCCCTCAGTATAGACTTTAAATCTATCCCTGAATGCTCCTTAAATCTCTCATCTTCTTTAGCTTGTAAAGCATAAATTAAATGAGGAGGCATATCCTTATAGGTAATAGGATCTGTTTTCTCCATTTCAAATTTACCTAAAGTTACCCCATCTGAAGAGATAATCTCCGAAGCTACATAAATATCAGGATTCTCCAAATCTTGTACATCTGGCATTTCTCCTAAAAGACCTTGAGAGGTTGCAAAAAACAAAGCTGCTACACCTACTACAAAGCCCACTAAACCTAGCCATATTAACTTAATCCATTTTCTATATCCGTTATTCTTCTTCTTTTTGGGAGGAAGAGGAAAGGTTTGTTTTTGATTTTTATCAGAAGTCATCTTAATTAAATTCTATTTTAGTGATTGGATTGTTACCCCTATATCTTCTATTCCCTTTAAAGTATCTTTTCTCATCGCTTGTTTAAGCTCTATGTTATAGACTCCATTTTCAGGAAATTTATAATTAACCTTATATTGAAATAATGTTTCCTTTGTAGAACCAAAACCACTGCCTATCCACTCTCCATTTGGCATTGCTAACACATAGTTTAGAGTGTCTATCTTCCCTAAAACCTTATTCCCTTTACTTATCTTACTAATGAGGTAGAGGTTACTAAAAGGATAATCATTATTATTTCGTATAACAAAGATAATATTTTTAGGATTCTGAGCATCTTTTATTTCAAACTCAAATTTTTGTGGATTATTTTTATGCCACACTCCGTTAAGGTCATTCATCTTAACCTCTTCATCTCCAAACGACGAGCAAGAAGCCGAAGAGAACAATACTAACATAATCCAAAAAACATTAACCTTTGTCATTATCCGTATTTCTTGGGTTGGGTTTTCTTTTATTTTTATGTTTTGGGCGAGGTTTCTTAGCTCCGTTGCCTCCCTCCTCTTTATTTGAATTATTTTGAGGGCTTCTATTATTGTTCTGAGGTTTACCACCCTCATTATTTCGTTTTCTATTTTTTCGTCTAGCGTTATCTTTCTTCTCAAATCTATCTATGCTATCTTCCTGAATAAGATCTACATTGCGCACTTCTTTGGGAAGATTTTGACTCTTTAAATCTTCTAAGGGTTCTGCTTTTCTACCTTCATTATTCTGCTTGATAAGCCTTTTAACTTCATCTACATCTAAATCGTACCACATCATAGAGTTTTCTACATAAGCAAACCACATTTTCTTTTTGAAAACATCTATCTTAATGCAAAACGCTTTACCTTTCTCGGTATTGATAGTGGTATTAGTGGAAGGGAACGCATCTAAGGCATCTAGATAGCTATCTAGTTCAAAGTTGAGACAACATTTAAGCTTACCGCATTGCCCTGCCAACTTTTGGGGATTGATGCTTAACTGCTGATAACGAGCTGCATTGGTATTAACCGAACGAAAATCGGTAAGCCAAGTAGAACAGCAAAGCTCTCTCCCACACGAGCCTATTCCTCCAACTTTAGACGCTTCTTGACGGTAGCCTATCTGCTTCATATCTATCTTAGTACGAAACATTGTGGCGTACTCCTTAATCAGCTGTCTAAAATCTACTCTGCCTTCAGCAGTATAGTAAAAAGTGGCTTTGGTACCGTCACCTTGGAATTCCACATCAGAAATTTTCATCTGCAACCTAAGATTTCTTGCTATTTTGCGAGCCTCTAGTTTAACCTCTTCTTCTTTATTTCTAGTGGATTGCCACACATCTATATCCTTCTGATTGGATATTCTGTATATTTTAAGGCACTCTTCAGGGCTAGTCTTCTTTTTTTTCATTTGTATTTTTACTAGCTCCCCTGTAAGGCTTACCACCCCTACATCGTGTCCCGGATTTGCCTCTACCGTTACCACACTCCCTATACTAAGCGGAAGGTTATGAACATTCCTAAAAAAACATTTCCTTTCGTTTTTAAATCTTACCTCTACAAATTCATTTTGGGAAGGTGCTGGTGGCTTTATATTTGAAAGCCAATCAAAAACACTTAATTTATAACTATTACCACAGGTGTCTACACTAGCACACCCCGAGGCTGATTTTGTCCCACAAGTATGAGTAGAGTTTCCAGATGCTCCACATCCACAACTCATAATTTACATTTTTTAATTCTTGCAAATTTAATATAAATTTATTTCATAGCACTATTTCAGCTAATAGCCTACTATATTTTTGGTAAAATACTAAAGTAAGTTACATCAAATCTACGACTGCAGCTACAGCTAACTGGTAACCTTTAATACCAAAACCTGATAGAATACCGTCTGTATAAGCTGCTGTAACAGACTTCTGTCTAAACTCCTCTCTTTTATAAATATTACTAATATGTATTTCCACTTTAGGTTTCTTAAGATTTTTAAGTGCATCGGCAATAGCATAAGAGTAGTGCGTGAATGCCCCAGGGTTAATCACCAAAGCATCATAGTCTTCATTCTGAATTCTATTGATGATTTCTCCCTCTAGGTTAGACTGAAAATAATCCACTCCGTATGCTGAAAATTTATCTTTTAGATTTTCTAAAACTTCCTCCATAGAAATATTACCGTAAATTTCTGGTTCTCTAGTCCCTAAAAGGTTAAGATTCGCTCCGTTAATAATCAATATTTTCATCATCATTCTAATTATCGGGGATAAACTTACAAAAAGTTTTCATAAAAATCATTTTACGGCATATTTTTTATAACTTTACTTCCTCAACTTATAAAACTTATAAAATGAAAAAAGTAGCGTTGGCTTTATTAGCCGCTGGAGTAATTCTCCAATTCTTTCAAATAGATAAAACTAATCCGCCCGTAGACAAAGGAATGGATTTTGTACAAATTAAAAAAATGCCAGAATCTACCGCAAATATCCTTAAAAGTGCTTGCTATGACTGCCATTCCAACGAAACCAAGTACCCTTGGTACACCAATGTACAACCTGTGGCTTGGTTTGTAAAAGAGCATATAGATGACGGTAGAAAGCACCTTAACTTCTCTACATTTGCCACTTATAGCCCTGAAAAGCAAACAAAAAAAATAGAAGAGTCTATAGAAGAAATAGAGAAAGGAGGTATGCCACTAGAATCTTACCTATTAGCACATTCTGAAGCAAAACTATCTGATAGCCAAAAGAAAGAGCTAGTAAGCTTCCTAAAGCAATCTATTGGTGATAACTCTCAAACTTCTGGCGCTACAACAGATGGAGATGAAGACGAAGATTAAATCTACATGAATTTAGATTTTTCTAAATATTACCTTTTTTACGACGGAGATTGTGGTGTCTGTAACCGATGGGTACAATGGGTACTCAAGAATGACAAAAATGATAACTTTCGGTTTGTCGCACTGCAATCTTCTTTTGGACAAAGCTTTTTAAAGGACAGAAATCTACCTACCTCTAACTTTTCAACACTTTACCTTTGGAAACCCAATGCGTTTTACCTTACTAAGTCTGATGCCGTTATTAAAATAGGTAGTGTTTTAAGTGGTCAGTTTAGTCTGTTAAATATTGGCAAAGTAGTTCCTACATTCATCAGGAATAAAATGTATGACCTCGTTGCCAAAAACAGAATGAATATTGCAGGTAAACATTGTTTATTACTTTCCGAAGAGGAACAAAAGAAATTCATCAAATAGCACAACTTAAATCACAATTACACATTATGAGATTTTACTTTTTAATTCTAGCTCTAGCAACTCAAGCTTTAGTAGCACAAGCCACTCGTTTTGTTTACGAAATGAGTTTCAAGCCAGATTCTACCAATAGAACACAAACTAAGACAGAAACCGTATTTCTAGATGTAGATGCCCATAAATCTATCTTCTATTCCGAAAAAAGAATGCAGAGAGATTCGCTATTTTCTAGAATGAGAGAAACTAGAAATTTCAATTTTGATAGAGGAGCTATGGATAACTACCGCACCGCCGTCAATTTTTCCATAGAAAAAAATTATACCTCCCAAAACATCACCTTTAAGAACCGTATTGCTGCCGATACTTACAGCTATACAGAAAACAACCCTACTACTTGGGAAATTTTACCCGAGACCACTAAAATAGGTAATTATGAAACCCAAAAGGCAAAAACCACCTACGGTGGCAGGACTTGGATCGCTTGGTTTACCACAGAAATCCCAATGCCCGACGGACCTTACAAATTTTTTGGTCTTCCTGGTCTTATTGTGAAGGTAGAAGATACCAAGGGAGATTATAGCTTTGACCTTAAGGAAAGTAAGAAGATAGCAGCTCCTACCTCTTTCTCCTACCGTTCAGCACCGATAGAGGTTAAAAAGAAAGATTATCAAAAAATAGAACAAAGGTTTAAAGAAGCCCCTCTATCGTTCATTAACAGAAGTGGCGGACCAATAAGGATTGAAATGGATGCCAACACAAGAAAAAGAATGGAAGAAAGACAAAAAGAAAATAACACAAAAAATAATAATCCTATAGAGCTAGACTAAGACTAGCTCTTTTATTTTTTCAGCTCTTCCACCGGAAATTCCACTGTTCTAATAGGATACGGAACTCTAATACCATTATCTCTAAACTTGGCTAAAATAAGCCTCCTTATTTCGTTTTTGGTTTGTGGAGCTCTAAATAATTGAGTAGAAAAATAAAACAACTTTAATTCTAACGAACTTTCTCCAAAGTGCTCTAGCCTAACAAATGGTTTATTAGACTCTCCTTTCAGCACAGAACTATTTTCCATAGCAGACTGAATGAGTAGTTCTGTTGCCAAGTCTACATTTGCAGTATAATGTACCCTAATATCAACATCAAATCTTACAATTTCATCTGCATGAGAGAAGTTTATTAGCTTTTCTTTCGTAAGTACCGAATTAGGAAAAATCATATTTTTATTGTCTCTCGTAATAATAGAAGTAGTTCTCATATGTATCTGTTCCACTCTACCTACTATATTATCTATTTCGATTACATCACCTACTTTTATTGTTCTATCCACAAGTATAATCACCCCAGAAATAAAGTCTAAAACCAAATTTTGAAGCCCAAGACCTATCCCTACCAATATAGCTCCAGACCCTACTAGCAAAGGAGAAATATTGATACCTAGTGATTTCATTGCAATAAAAAATGTAACGATAAATACCGTATATTTTAGTATCTGAGAAAATGCAAATTTTTTCCCTAAATCTAATCTATCTGTTCTATAAATAAGCACTTTAATCATACGAGCCAACAGAGCACCTATGATAAAAATGATAAGAGCCACCACTATCTGATAGACACTTAAACTGTATTTACCGATGGAAAAAATTTGGTATTCTAAGATTTGTTTCAGCGTAAGATTTACATCATCTGTAATTTGATTTACATTCTCGTGCATATAATTAGTACTTTCAACAAAATATAAGGGAGTAAAATTTACTATACTCCCTCATTAAAAAATCAATTAAATTATTCTACTTTATATCTAAAACTACATTAACACCTTCTTGTAAGAAGAGGTCTTTCTTTAAACCTTTGAGCCAAATATCGCTTTTATGAGCAAAAGTAGTATCTGTTTTCCCTCTCATTTGTTCTTCTTTGTGAAGAGTGAATTTAAGCCCGTTATTATACTTATCTAATACTTTAAAACGCTCTATTTCCTGTTTTCTTTTCTTCATCAAATCATTAAACTTAGTCTGATTGATAGTGATGGATTTCTCTTTATCCAAACTCTCCTTCCATTGAGCAGACTCTTGTAAAAGCTGATAAGTGCCATTATTAGCCATTCTCTCTTGGCTTCGTTTAACTAAAGCTGCTATATTAAGCTGGTTAAGTGGTTTAAAGTCTGTACTTCCAATTTTATCCCAAGCTAAAGCATAGTCCTGATAACGCTCTCCTACTTCTGCATAAGAGAAGAAGTCCTTAAGACTAATATCCGAAGTAATCCCCTTACGCTGATTAGATGCTCCGTCTATACCATAAAACTTTTGTATAGTAAGTTTCAACGCTCCGAAATCGTCAGAAGTATTTAAAAATCTATTCAAATCTACAAAAGTTTGCACCGTCCCTTTTCCGTAAGAACTAGGCGAACCAAAGATAACTGCTCTACCATAAGCCTTCATCGCTCCCGCTAAAATCTCAGATGCCGAGGCTGACAGTTCGTTTTGCATAATTAACAAAGGGCCGTCCCACACAGGAGCATTTGTTTTATTTTTATAGACTTCTATCTTACCGTTTCCGTCTTTTATTTGTACCACAGGACCATTGTTCATAAACAATCCCATCATATCTACCACCTCAGAAAGAGAGCCACCACCGTTATTTCTCAAGTCTAAAACAAGACGAGTAACACCCTCTTTTTTAAGTTTTGTAATTTCGGCTTTTACATCATCAGAAGCATTTCTTCCCTTAGCATCGCCAAAATCAGCATTAAAGCTCGGCAGATAAATATAACCTACTTTCTCGCCTTTAGCCGTATTGATAACCAAACTTCTAGCAAATGTGTCTTCTATCTGTACCTCATCTCTAATAAGAGTAACATCTTTTATCGTTCCGTCTTTCTTCATTACAGTAAGCGTAACAGGAGTATCTTTTTTACCTCTTATGTATCTTACTACCTCGTCCACCAACATACCATTAACACTAATAGCTTCCTCTTTAGGAGAAGGTTTTACTTTAATAAGTTTATCGCCTTCTGTAAGTTGTTTAGACTTCCAAGCAGGAGCACCCACGGTAAGAGCTCCAAGGAATATTCCTCCTTTTTTCTCTTGTATTACTGCCCCTATCCCTATAAATGAACCTTTAAACTGCATATCAAAATCTTCTTTATCCTTAGGAGAATAATAGTTAGTATGCGGGTCAAAAACTTCTGTATAAGCGTTCATATAAACAGAGAACCAATCCATTTTCTTTCTCTTTTGGAATCTCTTGAACATATTAGACATCAAGTCTTTAATCTCTTCAGTCGCTTTTATTTTTTTCTCTTCTGGAGAAAGAATTTTAAGTGTTACAGTATCTTTCAATTTATTAGCAATAAGGGAGTCTTTGAGTTTTTTTCTTCGCTCCTCTCTATTGCTCATCACTTCCATTTCTTGTAGAATATTGTATTTAATATACCTCTTCCACTCTTTGGTTAAGTCTGCCTTATCAACTGGAGATTCTTTATCTTTTGGTTCTAAAACTAACACCTCATTTTCATTTAGGTCAATAGGCTTACTAAAAATTTCTTGAGTAATCCCATCTAGCTCCTCCATACGCTGATAAAGACGGTCGGTAGTAAGTTTATAAAAAGTTAAATCTCCTTGGTTAAGATAGTCGTCTAGCTTAGTTTTATGTTTTTCAAACTCTTGCATATCAGACTTCAAGAAGTAACGCTTAAATGGGTCTATCTTTTCAAAATATTTATTATAAACATCTTGCGAATACGCATCATTGATAGGCTTTGGGCTATAATGCAAATAAGACAGTGTATTACGAACACTCATCATAATAGTCTGCATTTTCTCATCATCATTCTTAGGTGAGTTAAAGCAAAATATTAAAGTGGTAAGTGGAACAAATAATAATAGTGTATTAATTTTTATTTTTTTAAACATAAAACTATACTTTATTTTAATAATTAAAACAATCCTTTTTCCGCTACTGAAACGCAATAGGAATGCCAAATTTAATACTTATTTTTTATTGCTCTATTTTTTTTGGTTATTTTTGTGAAAATTTGTTTCAAATTATGAAAAAGCCTCTTATATTGGTTACCAATGATGACGGAATTACCGCTCCTGGCATACGCAACCTCGTTTCTTTTATGAACGAAATTGGAGATGTAGTTGTGGTAGCACCTAACTCTCCTCAATCTGGAAAAGGACACGCCATTACCATCAACTCTACCCTTACCTACGAAGAAATTTCCATGGAAGGACCACAGAAAGACTATGCCCTTAGCGGTACTCCTGTGGACTGCGTAAAATTCGCATTGGATAAGATCCTTACCCGCAAACCTGATATTGTGGTTTCTGGCATCAATCACGGAGCTAATTCTTCCATCAATGTAATATATTCGGGGACTATGTCTGCTGCTGTAGAGGCTGGTGTGGAGGGACTTCCTGCTATTGGGTTTTCACTTTTAGATTTCAGTTGGGAGGCCGATTTTTCTCAAGCTAAAGAGTTTATCCAAACCATCGTTAAAAAATCCTTAGAAAATCCTATGCCTAAAGGTATGGTACTAAATGTAAACATACCCAATCTGAAAAAGGAGGATATAAAAGGGATTAAAGTTTGTAAACAAGCCCATGCAAAATGGGAAGAAAGTTTTGATGAAAGAGTAAATCCGCACGGTAAAAAATATTATTGGCTTACTGGCTATTTCAACAACATGGACACGAGCAAAGAAGCAGACGAAAATGCTCTAGCCGAAGGCTATATTTCTGTAGTTCCTGTGAAATTTGACCTTACTGCTTATGAGCATTTGGAAAGCCTAAAAGAGATACTAAACTCCTAAACTTCATAAATAATCCCTTCTTAAACGGAGGGATTTGT
Organism: Riemerella anatipestifer; assembly: GCF_035666175.1. Classification (NCBI taxonomy): domain Bacteria; kingdom Pseudomonadati; phylum Bacteroidota; class Flavobacteriia; order Flavobacteriales; family Weeksellaceae; genus Riemerella; species Riemerella anatipestifer. The sequence continues at coordinate 1,640,323 of NZ_CP142016.1, read as the reverse complement.
TTTTTCTAACAATAACCCTAGTTTATACATATCTAAGTATCTAAGGCTAACCTTTCCACCGAGCAATTTTTCTCGTATAAACTCTTTTCCAAAAGATGAAAAAAGCCTTGATAAAACAAAACTCAATTTTAGTTTCTTTACCATATAGTACGCTTTGACAAGTTTAATATCTTCTACTTTTTTAGGAGAATTTTTCAATAAAAAACAAAGGTTGTTTATAGAGTCTTCCACTTTTTTTAAATAAACTTCATTAGTTTCTAAATCAATATTTAGGATAGGATTATTTATATGGAAAACATCTATGCCTTTATCCTTTAAATCTTTCGCAAAAACTAAATCTTCATAGCCATAGCCTGTAAGTTGTTCATCAAACAAACATTGTGAAAAAGTCTCTCTTTCTATAAGGAAATTATTGGTCTGAAAAGACAAATGTTTATTTTTTTCTCGTTGAAATAAAGGTAAATTTTCTCTTTCATTAGCGAACTTCCATCTCAAATATCTCTCTACTGAAGGCTCTTCTTTTTGAATACACCTTCCTCCATAAACGACTTTTGCATCTTTATTTTCAGTAATGAATTTTTGATAATTCTGAATGAATTGGTTAGATATAATTTCGCCATCACTATCTAAAAATAATAGATATTGACCTTTAGCATACTTCAAAAACAAATTTCTTATTCTAGCTCTTCCCACATTTTTAGGAAGCCAAACCGTTGTATCCACAACAGTTTCCAGCGGTTTATTTAAGCCTTGATAATACTTATCAGAGGCATCATCTATTAAAACGATTTCTGCATTTAGATCGTTCGTTTCTATTTCGGATTTCAAAGCGGTTACTAGCGTGGCAACTTCGGTATTGTAGATAGGAATACAGATAGATATCATTAAATTTTATCTACAATTTTTTGTACATCTATTTCTTGTAAACAAGCCCAATCACCTCTATAACAGGCTTTATCTCCAAAAACTGAACAAGGTCGACAAGTAAGGTCTTCCTCCTGAACAACATCTTCTTCCTTTTGACCATACCCTAAAAAACCCGCAAAAGGATGCGTAGCTGCCCACACCGAAATGCAACGAGTCCCCACCAAACTTGCTAAGTGCATATTAGCAGAATCCATAGAAATCATCACTTCTAACCCTGCAATTTTCTCTAATTCTTCCTTTAATGAAAGTTGTCCTGCAACGCTTTTTGTATTTGGAATTTCCTTTTCCCATTGGCTCAAAATCGCCACTTCCTTCGCTCCTCCTCCGAATAAAAAAAGTGGCTTTTGTTTTGCTATCATTTTTGCTAGCTCAAAGGATTTTTCTAACGGAAGCATTTTCCCTTGATGCTGTGCGAATGGAGCAAAACCAATCCCCTTTTTATCAACTACTTGAGCACGATACTGATGAGATAATTTAACCTCAAATCCTATAGCTCTAAAAACATCTGTGTAATGTTCTGTGGTTAATTTAAGTTGTCGTTTGTCTAAATTCCAAATATCTGTAAGTTTTTTCTTCTGTTCCTTACCTTTATCTATCTTGAATACAGGAACTCCTTTTAGCCTAAATAGTCGGTTCAAAATTTTAGACCTAATAACATCATGTAAATCAGCAACAACATCTATTTTGTAAATACTCAACAGCTCTTTGTGAAGCTTATTTAACCCCCAAAAACCTTTATATTCTTCTAAATCTGCTCCGTGAAATCTAAGCCTATCAATTCCGTTAAATAAATCACCGAAGTTTTTACGAGAGACCATAATTACCTCCACATGAGGATTTTGCTCCAAAAATTCTCTGAGCACAGGCACTATCATCGCCACATCTCCAAAGGCAGAAAAACGGTAAGCTAGTATCGTCATCTCTTTTTATTAGGCCTTGGCTTGGAATGCCAAAGCATAGAATTTAATTTGTTTTATCATCGAGGCTAAACCATTGGCACGAGAAGGAGACAGAAACTCCTGAAGTCCTATCTCTGAAATAAATTCAAAATCGGAATCTAGAATCTCTTGAGGAGAATGCTCGCTATACACAGAAAGCAACATTGCTATAATCCCTTTAGGCAAAATACCGTCTGAGTCTGCCTCAAAAGATACCTTTCCTTCTTTGAAAGACGCATCTAACCATACTTTGGACTGACAACCTTTTATCAAATTTTCTTCCTGCTTTTTATCCACAGAAAGCCCTTTAAGCTCTTTGCCTAAATCTATAATATACTCGTATTTTTGCTCCCAATCGTCTAAGAAAGCAAACTCGTCTATCAGTTCTTGTTGTTTTTCTTTTATAGTCATATCACAAAGATAAGAAGTTTTTTATTTTGAGTTTCTATAGATGTTCTCCACCAAAGAAATCAAATTCTGATGATAAACCATTTCTTCCAAGTCGCATTCTATATCGGAAAGTTTTTTTAATGCATACTTTAAATTCAACTGCAAATTAGAATATTCATTATCAGCAATTTCATTTAAACTAAATTTATAGTTTTTAAGATTACAAACACTTACTTCATCAAAGTACTGCCCAGAAATTTTAACACTCCCATTTTCAGCAATGATATTCATAGAGGTTTCCATATTTTTATCCCAAACCGCCGTAGTGAAATTAAAATTAACTAAACCTCCCGTTGCCAACTTTAGAGTGAGTACCCCAGTATCTTCTATCTCTATCAAAGAGCGATTTCTAAAGGTATCCATATAACTAGACAGTAGTTCTGCCTTTCCGAAGGTAAAGAGTATTAAGTCTAAAAAATGAAAAAACTGAGTATATAAAGTGCCTCCATCTAACTCTTTTCTACCCTTCCACGATTTTGGCGTGTAGTATCTTTGGTCTCTATTCCAAAAACAATTAACTTGGACAAGATACGGTTGTCCTAGAATATTTTCGGACTGAATCTTTTTCAGCCACGCCAAAGCAGGAGAAAACCTATTTGGAGTAGAAAAAAATATTTTCAGTTGCTTTTCTTGAGCAATTTTAATTAAGGTTTCCATCTCAGAGCCCTTTAGGCAAAATGGTTTCTCTATTAAAATATGATACCCGTGTTCTAACAATGTTTTTGCTTGAGAAAAATGCAGATAATTGGGAGTTGATATTACCACTAAATCCACCTTAATTTCTGAATGTAAAAAATCATCTAAAGATTTAAAGTAAGGTATATCATCTATGTTTTCAATCGCTGAATCATCTATGATTGCAGAAATTTGTACCTCATCAATTTCCTCAATAGCAGCGAGGTATTTTTTCCCCATAAACCCCAACCCAAGAATTGCAATATTTATCATAGCTCCATTTAAATTAAAAAAGTAAAATCCACTAAATACGAGATTTAGTGGACTTAACCTACATCAATTATTTAATTTTGTTTTTCTAAAGCGTCTTTAGCTTCATTTAGTTTTAAGACTACACTTTCGCCTTCACTTAATTGTTTGGTTACCAAAAGTTCGGCTAGTAAATCTTCTATATACTTTTGCACCGCTCTTTTCAGTGGTCTAGCACCGAAGTCTTTATCCCAACCTTTCTCAGCAATAAAGTCCTTGGCTTCCTCTGTAAGACTTACAGTATAACCTAGTTTGCTTAATCTTTGGTAAAGTTTATTAAGTTCTAAATCTATAATTTTCTTAATATCTTCTTTCTCTAAAGCGTTGAAAATAATAATATCATCTATTCTATTTAAAAACTCTGGAGCAAATGCCTTTTTAAGAGCCGACTCTATCGTACTTCTTGCGTGGGCATCGGTACTAGATTTTTTTGCTGAAGTTCCGAAACCTACGCCATCACCAAAGTCTTTCAGTTGGCGAGTACCAATGTTAGAGGTCAAAATAACAATCGTATTCCTAAAGTCTATTTTTCTACCCAAACTATCCGTTACGAAACCTTCATCTAAAATCTGCAACAATAGGTTAAATACATCAGAGTGAGCTTTTTCTATCTCATCTAAAAGCACTACCGAATAAGGCTTTCTTCTAACAGCTTCTGTAAGTTGTCCGCCTTCCTCGTAACCTACATATCCTGGAGGCGCTCCCACGAGTCTAGACACCGCAAACTTCTCCATATATTCGCTCATATCTATTCTTATGAGTGCATCTTCGGAGTTGAATAATTCCTTAGCCATCACTTTAGCTAACTCTGTTTTACCAACTCCTGTAGTTCCTAGGAAAATAAAAGTACCAATAGGGCGGTTAGGGTCTTTTAGTCCTGTTCTGTTTCTTTGGATAGATTTCACTACTTTTTTAACGGCTTCCTCTTGACCAATTACCTTACCATTAAGGTTTTTATCCATTTCGGCAAGTTTATCAAGTTCGTTTTTGCCTACTTTAGTTACAGGAACACCACTCATCATTGATACTACTTCTGCGACATTCTCCTCCGTAACCGTTTCTTTCATCTCTTTTACATTTCTATCCCATTCTTCCTGAACCAAATTAAGCTCTATTTGTAAACGCTCTTCTTCATCTTTAAGCCTTCTCGCTTCTAGGTAGTCTTGAGCCTTAACCGCTTTTTGTTTAAGCTCTTTAACTTCTTCTATTTTGGCTTCAAAATCTACAAGTTCGGTAGGGACTTTCATATTTTTAATGTAAACCCTAGAACCCGCTTCGTCCATAGCATCTATGGCTTTGTCTGGTAAAAATCTATCTGTGATATATCTAGAGGTAAGATTAACACAAGCCTTGATAGCGTCATCTGTATAAATTACATTGTGATGTTCTTCGTACTTATCTTTAATTTGATACAAAATCTGAATGGTTTCTTCTATGGAAGTCGGCTCTACCATTACTTTTTGGAAACGTCTCTCCAAAGCACCATCTTTCTCTATATGCTGTCTGTACTCATCTAAAGTAGTAGCTCCAATGCATTGTATTTCTCCCCTTGCCAAAGCAGGTTTGAACATATTAGACGCATCTAAGCTTCCTGTAGAACCTCCCGCTCCTACAATAGTATGCAACTCGTCTATGAACAAAATGACATCTCTATTTTTTTCAAGTTCTGTCATAATTGCTTTCATTCTTTCCTCAAACTGACCTCTGTACTTAGTCCCTGCTACCAAACTAGCTAAATCTAAAGTGATTACACGCCTGTTGTACAATACACGAGAAACTCTTTTCTGATGTATCCTTAATGCCAAACCCTCTGCAATAGCAGATTTCCCCACACCTGGCTCTCCAATAAGGAGTGGATTATTTTTCTTTCTTCTGGACAGAATTTGTGATACTCGTTCTATCTCTTTTTCCCTACCAATTACTGGGTCTAACCTTCCTTCCTTAGCCAAAGCCGTTAAATCTCTACCGAAATTATCCAAGGTCGGAGTTTTACTTTTTGCAGTTCCGATATTGCTACTTGGTTTATTAGGCTGCCCAAAGCTTTCTCTTTCCTCATTACTATCGTCATAATCACTACTCATTTTAGGCAAAATTCCGTTCTGCTCTAACATCGTGCGATATTCTTTAGTAACCGCTTCATAGTCTACATCATAACTTTCTAGAATTTGAGTTGTAGGGTCTTCCATTTTGTAAAGAATACCCAATAGTAAATGAACTGTATTGATATGTTCTGAACGATAACTTTTACTTTCTAAATCAGCTCTTTTAAGTGCATAATCTGCCATTTTAGTAAATGGAATTACCTCCATTTCTTTCGGTGGAAAAACATTAGAACTTAAAGAGTTTAAAGCCTCTATCTTTCGTCTTATTTGGGTTAAATCTACCTGTAAATTCTGTAATATTTCCCTCGCAGAATTATCGGTTTTAATAATCCCTAAAAGAAGGTGTTCGGTATTAAGAAATTCACTTTCTAATCTTTTTGCTTCTTTAGCACTCGCTTTGAGGACTTTATCCAATCCTCCCGAAAATTTATTACTCATCATAATTGTTCGTCATTGATTTCTAAACAAACTCTTTGATACATTTGTCAAAATGTTTATTTAGACTTGTCCAAAGTTACAAATACTTTACCAAAGATAAAAAATGACTTTATGGCATATTTTTCTTAGTTTTGCGAAAATTTAAACTATGAACCCTGAATATATTGGCTACTTAGCATCTGCATTTGTTGCTATCAGTTTTTTGCTAAAAGAAATTAACAAGATAAGATTGGTCAACCTAATTGGCTGCCTACTATTTGTAGCTTATGGTTTCTTGATAGACAGTCTACCTGTAATTATCACCAATATTCTTATTTCTGTAGTTCAGGTATATTATCTTTTCTTAGCCAAAAAGCAATGAAAGTAATTGTATCAGCTTTCAGCAATTTATATACAGACCAGAGGATAGAAAAAGTTTGCCAAACTCTCTATGACAACGGTTATCAAATAGAACTCATTGGAAACGATTGGGGAGGAAATGGAGCAATGGAGCGCCCTTATCCTTTTAGCAGAATACACATCAAATCGAAAAATCTCCGTGGAGCATACCTTGAGTTTAATAAAAAGCTTTATACCGAATTACTAAAAAAAGCGGACAAAAATACCATCTTACATGCTAACGATATAGATGCAATACTCCCCAACCTTTGGGTTTCCAAAAAATTAGGTGTTCCTCTTATTTTTGATAGTCACGAAATCTTCACCGAAATGCCAGCCATTAAAGGAAGATGGACTCAAAAAATTTGGCAAATGGTAGAACGATATTCGCTTCCTAAAATCAAATATATGATGACGGAAAGCGAAAGCTACGCCCAATGGTTTAGAGAACGCTATCCCGTAAATCCTGTTGTAGTGAGAAATATCCCTAGAAAAATCACTACACCTATTACCATACCTCAAAACACTCCAAAAGTAATTTTATACCAAGGAGCCATCAACCAATCCAGAGGCATAGACAAAGCTATACAAGCTTTAATCTACATTGATAATGTGATTTTTAAAATCGCAGGAGACGGCCCCAAAAGAAAGGAATACGAAGCATTGGTTGAAAAATTAAATCTCAATCATAAAGTTTCGTTCTTAGGAAAGCTACATCCTACGGAGCTAAGAAAACTTACTCAAACGGCAGATGTTGGTCTTAGCATTGAAGAAAACGGCGGTGTAAGTTACCTCTACTCTCTACCGAACAAAGTGGCAGATTATATACAGAGTAGAGTCCCGCTCGTGATGATAAACTTCCCTGAAATGAAGAGGGTTTATAACGATTTTAAAGTGGGAGAAATAGTAGATTCTCACAACCCAAAAGCACTCGCTGATGCCATAACCCGTGTGCTAGAAAAGGGACGATTGCACTACCAATCTGAACTAGAAAAAGCCGCCGAAGCTCTATGCTGGGAAAAGGACGAGGAGAAAATCCTTACGCTTTATCATCAAGTAATTGCAGAATCAAACATTATATAAAAACATTTGTACGATATAAAGTCATAAGTTTTCATTTTTAAATACTATTTTTGTGAAATAGTCTAATGAAAATTTAATTTAAAAATGAAAAAAATTGCTATCGCTTGTGACCACGCTGGGTTTGAATACAAAGAATTTATAAAAAAAGAATTAGCCAACGAATACCAAATTACCGACTTTGGCACAAATTCTGCTGACTCCGTAGATTATCCAGATTTTGTACATCCTGCAGCGAGTTCTGTAGAAAACGGTGAAAATGAAATGGGCATACTCATTTGTGGTAGTGGGCAAGGTGTACAGCTTACCGCTAACAAACACCAAGGCATTAGATGTGCGTTGTGTTGGATGCCAGAGCTTGGAGCCTTAGCTAGACAACATAACAATTGCAATATGGTAGCCGTTCCTGCTCGTTTTATTTCAAAAGAACTGGCACTAGAAATCATCAAAACATTTTTAAATACTGAGTTTGAAGGAGGAAGACACCAAAATAGAGTGTCCAAAATAGCGTTCTGCTAAAATTTAACAAAATTTACCGTCACACCCCTCTAACAAATTCTTAATCATAAAAAATACATATCAAAATGGCAAAGAAAAAAAAATACATATCAAAAAAAAATGAGGGAAAACTAAAGGATTTAGGAAGACAAATCCTTAGTTTTATGAATAAACAATCCGCTAAAATATACAATTATAAGCAGATTGCTGATGGTATAGACTACAAAAACCCTCGCCAAAGAGAGCAAGTTATACAAGCTTTACATAAACTATTAGCGGACGAAAGAATAAAAGAAGTAGAAAAAGGTAAATATATTATCGACCTTAAAATAAAAGATACCCTAACGGGAATTATAGATTTTAACCACTCTGGCAATGCGTATGTAAGAGTAGAAGGCTTAGAGGAGGATATTTTCATTCATTCTAAAAATGTAAAAGATGCCTTACAAGGAGACAAAGTTCTTATTGTAACCTATCATTTCAAATCAAAAAAGCTAGAAGGCTCTGTAATAGAAGTTCTAGAGAGAAACCGTGAGGAGTTTGTAGGTACTTTTGAATTTATAAAACATAAAGATTTTGGATTCGTAGTTTGTGATAAAAAGCAAATCAACACAGATATTTTTGTACCACGAAACAAAATCAATGGAGCTAAAGACGGCGATAAAGTAGTGGTAAAAATGGTAGAATGGAACCCTACCGAAAAGAATCCGCACGGAGAAATCGTTAAGGTATTAGGAACTCCTGGTAGCCATGAGACTGAGATACATTCTATATTAGCAGAATATGGTCTTCCTTATGCTTTCCCAGAGGAAGTAGAGAAAGAAGCAGATGCCATAGACCGAGAGATAAGAGACGACGAGGTTAAAAAAAGATGGGATATGAAAGGTATTTGTACCTTTACCATAGACCCAAAAGATGCCAAAGATTTTGACGATGCTCTTTCCATAAGAAAGTTAGAAAACGGAAATTGGGAAATTGGGGTACATATTGCCGATGTGTCCCATTATGTTGTTCCCAACACATTGCTAGACCAAGAAGCCTATCAGAGAGCCACTTCGGTCTATTTGGTAGATAGAGTGGTACCTATGCTTCCTGAAGTTCTTAGTAATGAGGTTTGCTCACTTCGTCCTAATGAGGACAAATACACCTTCTCCGCTGTGTTTGAACTCAATGATAAGGCAGAAATAAAGAAACAATGGTTTGGACGCACCGTAATACACTCCAACAGAAGGTTTACCTACGAAGAAGCTCAAGAACGCATAGAAACAGGCAAAGGAGATTTAGCCGATGAAATTTTAACCTTAGACAGACTCGCTAAAATCCTTAGAGAAGAGCGTATTAGAAAAGGAGCTATTACTTTTGACCGAAGTGAAGTCAGATTTAACCTAGATGAAAATAACGAACCTCTAGGCGTTTATTTTAAGGTAAGCAAGGACTCCAATCATCTTATAGAAGAGTTTATGCTCCTCGCCAATAGGAAAGTATCCGAGTTTATTTCTCTTAACGAAAAAGGAAGCCCTACTGGCAAAACCTTTATTTATAGAGTACACGACGACCCAAACCCTACCAAACTAGAGGCTTTAAGGGATTTTGTAGCCACTTTTGGTTATAAAATGAACCTTGCCAACTCTCAAAAGGTGGCAGAAAGTATGAACGAACTTTTAAAATCCGTTAAAGGCAAAGGCGAAGAAAATATGATTGAAACCCTCGCAATGCGTTCTATGAGTAAGGCAGTTTATTCTACCGAGCCGATAGGACACTATGGTTTAGGATTTGAGTATTATACCCATTTTACTTCTCCTATCCGTCGTTACCCTGACCTTATAGCTCACCGACTACTACAGCACTATCTAGACCAAGGCAAATCTCCCGACAAGGCAGAATACGAAGAAAAATCTAAACACTGTTCTGCAATGGAACGCCTAGCTGCAGATGCAGAAAGAGATTCTATTAAATTTATGCAAGTTAAATTTATGGAGAAACATCTTGGCGAAGTGTTTACAGGTGTTATTTCTGGCGTTGCTGAATTTGGTTTCTGGGTTCAAATTCCTGAAAATGGTGCCGAAGGCTTAATAAAACTAAGGGATTTAATGGACGATTCTTATCAGTACGATGCCAAAACCCACGCCGTCTATGGTAGCAGAACAGGTAACAGCTATCAATTAGGAGACACCGTTAAAATTAAAGTAATGAAAGCGAATCTCATCCAAAAACAATTGGATTTTAAAATTATAGAAAAGGTTAAAAACTAATTTAATACTAAAGGGTTATCTCCAATAATAAGATAACCCTTTTTATTTTAAATATATTCCGATTTTCTTGTACAGCTATTTGTTAAGTAATACAAACTTGGCTAGTCTATTACCTACCAATTCCTCTTTGTACAAACCAAAATCTTTGATTTCGTATTTTTCTATATCATTACAGATTTTTCCTTTGGCGTAGGCTTCGTTATGGTTCGCATATCTATAATGAATTTTCTATCCAAAATTCTAAAAGTATAAAATTTCCTTCTTGCCTCCATTTTCCTGCGGTAATTTGACCACACGAAGTTAATATATAAGTACCGTCTTGCTTCAGCTCGAGATTAAGGTCTAGCACAAAACTGCCGTACCTCACTTTATTGAAATAACTATTCTTAGGCGAGGCATATTCTCCAATTACCGACTGCTCAAATTTACTTGGCGAAGTGCAACTAAGTATTGTGAATAATAATATAATAAACTTCATAAACTAAAGTATTAAAATCCATTACTGCAAACCAATAACTCCGAAAAAAGACTTATTTACATTCAGGAGTTAACTCTATAGGATTTTCAAAATTCTTTAATGCCTCCCTTTCTTTTCTATTATATTCGTCTTTGACTTCCTTATTATTGACATCTTTTCCATCAATGACATAGGTGGTTTTTTCAGTATTAAGATTTTCTAAAATCATAGAAGGTTGTTTTTGATATTCTTTCCAAAATTTTTGATATTGATTTGGCGATATTTCTATCGGTTTTCCGTTCCCAAAATTTCGGAATTTTAAATCGTTCTCCTCTTTTGAAATTCCTTTTATTTCAAAACTGTACTCATTCGTATTATCAGAAATTTTAAGGATAAGTCCTCATAACCCATAAAATTTATACGGTCCATCTTGAATTGGAATTTCTGGAGTAAACCAAGCCGTCCATTTTCTGCCACCAAAATTTGTTGTTGCTTTTTTTACTTCGTAACCTAAAATAACTTTTGGTTCACTATTAGTAATGTCCCATTTTTGGAAACAGTTATAATAATCTATTTTGAAAGTTTTTGCAAAGAAACTTTCTTCTACGGATATTTTCTTCTCTAAAACATTTTTGATAATAAAAGTCTTATAAATGGACTCTGTATTGCTACTTGGAATTCTAAGTGGTCCCCTAGAACCATTTTTTTCATAATCAACAATGTATTTTGTTTTCAAAGAGTCTTTTCTAAATTTTTCGTAAGATTCAAAAAATGAGGATTCTTTGTTGTTGATAATTAAAGCCGTTAACTCTTTTTTATATTCTGAAGCATTTTTTGAAGGTTTCCATTTCATCTCATAAATAACTTTATAAGACTGTCCATAAAAATAATGATGTCCGAATAGAACTAACAATAATGTTTTTAAAATCAAATTTTTCATAATCATTAAAGTAATTTATGTGTTGATATACCTCTTTACTTGATATTCAAATATTCATATATTATCTAACTGATAATGTACGCAATATACTTTATAAACTAAAGATTTCATCTACGAATATAATAATTATAACATTTAATTAACTATAATTTCACTTTTTTTGCGTGAGGGCGAAAGGCATTGTGGGAGCTCATTTTACGATAAAGGTTCGGAGCTTTGCTCCGAACCTTTATCGTAAAATAGCGACTGCCCGAAGACCGACCCTAGCCTAGGGTAAAGCCAAGGAGAGGGGCACGCCCAAAAATTTATTTACAAAAAACTTTCTAAGTAAGCATTCCGCCATCTACATTAAGCACCTGACCTGTAACATAGCTAGATAGCTCGCTACCTAAAAATACGCACGCATTCGCTACATCTTCTGGCTGACCTCCTCTTTTTAACGGAATGGTTTCTCTCCAACCTTGTACTGTTTTTTCGTCTAGTGCTGCCGTCATTTCGGTTTCTATAAAACCTGGAGCAATGGCGTTGCAACGGATATTTCTAGAGCCTAACTCTAATGCAATAGATTTAGTAAAACCGATTACCCCAGCTTTAGAGGCTGCATAATTCGCCTGACCTGCATTTCCTTTGATACCCACCACGGAAGTCATATTGATGATAGAGCCTCCTCTTTCTTTCATCATTGGTTTGATAACGGCTTTGGTTAGGTTAAAAACCGAGTCTAAATTAACCTTAATAATGGTATCCCAATCTTCTTTAGACATACGCAACATGAGGTTGTCTTTGGTAATCCCTGCATTATTAACCAAAATATCTATTTTACCAAACTCTGCTAAAACTTCTTCTACGAGCTTTTGAGAACCTTCGTAATCCGAAGCATCACTTTGGTAAGCCTTAGCTTTGGTTGTTTTATTAAGTTCCGCCTCTAGCGCTTGTGCCTTATCCACAGACCCCGCATAAGTGAATGCTACCTGTGCTCCTTGTGCTGCGAAAATCTCGGCAATGCCTTTCCCTATACCTCTGGTAGCTCCTGTAATGAGGGCTACTTTTCCTTCTAATAATCTCATATATCTAATTTATTTTTTGTTCTCTAGTCAAAAGTAATGATATTTTTCTAAATGCTATTATTGATAACTAAAACAATTTCTCCCTTTAAAGTTTTAGATTGAGAAAAATCTATCAGCTCGTCTATACTTCCTCTCTTGGTCTCTTCAAATTTCTTGGAAATTTCTCTACTGAGGCTTACCCTAGTATGTTCCCCAAAAAAGGTTTTAATCTGTTCTAATGTGGTGTTAATTTTATGTGGACTTTCGTACAATACTACTGTTCTTTTTTCCTCTGCTAATTGTTTGAGTTTGGTTTGTCTTCCCTTTTTGGGTGGAAGAAAACCGGCGAATACAAACTCATTATTGGGTAAACCACACACTACCAAAGCAGGCACAAACGCCGTTGCTCCAGGCAAACAAATCATTTCTATATTGTTATCAGCACAGGCTTTTGCTAAAAGATAGCCTGGGTCTGATATACCTGGCGTTCCCGCATCCGTTATCAAAGCGATATTCACTCCGTTTTGTAAATCTTGTATAACTTTATCGGTCGCTTGATGTTCGTTGTGTAAATGATAGGATTTTAGTGGTTTGGCTATCTCGTAATGTTTCAGCAACACTCCCGAAGTTCGGGTATCTTCACAGAGAATATAGTCTACCTCTTTGAGTGTTTTAATTGCCCTAAAAGTCATATCCTCCAAATTCCCAACAGGCGTAGGAACAAAATATAAAGTACCTGACATAATACTACAAGAATTTATTCTCTACCAATGCCCACAATCTCTGAGCATACTCATCTACCTTACCCCAATTTCTTTCGTAGTAAACATCACTCAGATATTCTCTAGCTTGTTCTATATTATCAAAAGAATTCAATTTTTTGATAACTTCATTCATATCTACTTGGCTATTATCAAATAATACCTTTAGGAAAGCCAATCGGTCGTTAAAATCAAGTTTAAAATCTTGTCTAGGTTTGCTTGGTGTTGCCAAAGGTTCTATCTCCTCTGGAACCGCTGTTTCTTGTTTTGGTTCTGTAATAGTTTCTTCATCAAATAGAGACTGCACCGAAAGTCCTTTAATATGTGCTAACTTTATTTTTTTATCTTGCTCTTCGGATATTTCCTCTTCTGTTTCTTGATTTTCCTCTTGCTGTGCTTCTACACTTTGTGTCTCTACATCTTCCACTAGCTCTTCTTGTATTGGTTCTAATTCCAATACTTCAAGTTCTTCTTCCTTAGCATTAGCAAATTCAAATTTTAATTCTTCTACGATTTCAGTAGAGGCTGGCGTTTCTATTTCTAACTCTACTTCGTGTAACTCCTCTACTTCTGTATGATGATTAGTTTCATCTATCACAACAGGTAACTCTTCAAAAACAGTTTTTTCTTCCTGATTAACATCAATTTTATCAACCTCATTTAAACTTAATCCTATCTCATAATCTTTAAGTTTTTTAAGAAAAATAAGATTCTCATAGAGAGAAGATACTAAGTTTTCTTTTTCTAAAAAATCTTCGGAATTATTTATCGCTGATAGATTATCTAACAAGGTTTTACATTCTTCCCACACTTTTTCTTCCGTATAATTGAAGTTTACCATAATGTTTCGTTATTAAAAAATCCTTAATTTTGGGGTGCTTTATTTTTACGGCTAAAATAACAAATGTTTTTAGAAAATACAATCAATCACGCAAAACAAAGTGGATGGATGGAGGTCATCTGCGGTTCTATGTTCTCTGGAAAGACTGAGGAACTCATTCGTAGGCTTCGCAGGGCAGAAATGGCAGGGCTTAATGTAGAGATTTTTAAACCTAAACTTGACACTCGCTACTCCGAGGAAGATGTGGTTTCTCACAACAGAAATAAAATAAGAAGTACAGCGGTGGATACGCCTAACGAAATCTTATTACTAGGTTCTAATTGTGATGTGGTAGGCATAGATGAAGCTCAGTTTTTTGACCAAGGCATCGTGGAAGTAGCCAACCAACTAGCAAACAACGGAGTTAGGGTAGTAATTGCGGGGCTTGATATGGATTTTAAAGGCAGACCTTTTGGACCTATGCCTTACCTTATGGCAACAGCAGAATATGTTACTAAAGTACACGCCATCTGTAAAAGAACAGGCAACCTCGCTAATTACTCTATGAGAACTTCTACTAGTCAAGATTTAGTAGAACTAGGTGAAACCGAAAGCTACGAGGCTGTAAGTAGACGCGTTTTTGTAGATGAGTTTTTAAATAAGAAATCCTAACAGCCTATGAACTACACCGCAAGGCAAATTGCCGAAATCACAGGAGCAAAACTGATTGGTGCTGGCGACAAAATTATTAAACATTTTGCCTTTGATAGCCGCATTATCTATTCTCCCAAAAACACAGGATTCGTAGCCATTAAAACTAAAAAAAATAACGGCGAAAAGTATATTGCTTCTGCGGTAGAAAAGGGTATAGAACTCATTGTTTCGGAACATAAAACTTTGGATAACGAACATCTCTCGTGGCTCATTGTAGATGACACCGTAAAATTTTTACAAAAATTAGCCCATCTACATCTTAAATCTCACAACATACAAACCATCGGAATTACAGGCAGCAACGGAAAAACCATCGTTAAAGAATGGCTCTATCAATGCTTATCCGAAGACATTAGATGCGTTAAAAGCCCAAAGAGTTTTAACTCTCAAATTGGTCTACCTTTATCTCTCCTAAATATAAAACCCGAACATAAAGTAGGTATTTTTGAAGTGGGTATTTCCGAACCCAATGAGATGACAACTTTAGAAACAATTTTCTCACCGAAAATAGGCGTTTTAACTCACATTGGCTCAGCTCATATTTCTAATTTTAAATCTGAAGAGCATCTCGTAGATGAGAAAATAAGCCTTTTTAAAGATTCTGAAAGCATCATATTTAATGGAGATAACACTCTAGTTAATAATAAAATAAATACATTATATTCAAGTAGGCATTTAACATCATACGGATTTAATAAGAGTAACAATATTCACATTTCTTCGAATTGGAAAGACCGGCAACAACCCATTACTGTTCAATGCTTTGATAAATCTTTCTCTTTCCCAGCTCAGCAAAGAGACGAGGCCACTTTATCCAACGTGTTAGCCATCATAGCCGTGATGCATCTGTTGGGATTTTCTACAGAGAAAATGATAGAAAAAATTAACAATCTAAAAGCAGTGGAAATGAGGCTAGAAAGCGTTAATGGCATTAAAAACAACCTCATCATCAACGATTCTTTTAATCTAGATTTAGACTCTCTCAAAATCGCTTTTGAATTTATTAAAAGTTACCAAAAACCTAAAAAGTCTTTAATCATTACTGATTTTACAGAAAAATCGGACGCAGACAATCTATACCAAGAAGTCGCAAGTCTTATCAATGAGCAAAATTTTAATAAAGTTTTTTTAATTGGAGAAGAAATCAGCCAGTATCAACACCTTTTAAATACTGAAAGTTTTAGTTTTAATACTACTAATGACTTATTTAGTCATCAAGAATTTAAAGATTTAGAAAATGAGCTTATCCTCCTCAAAGGAGCAAGAAAGTTTGAAATAGAGCAAGTAAAAACTTACCTAGAACTACAAAAGCACGATACGGTACTAGAGGTTAATCTAAACAATCTACTCCACAACATCAATGTTCACAAATCATTGCTAAAACCCGAAACTAAAATCATGGCAATGGTTAAAGCTTACTCTTATGGACTAGGTGGTTACGAAATAGCAGAGTTTCTACAACATCACCATATAGACTATTTAGGCGTTGCTGTTGCAGACGAAGGTGTAGAGCTTCGTAAAAACGGAATTACAGTTCCCATCGTAGTAATGAACCCAGAGCAACACAGCTATAATACCATTATAGAATATAATCTAGAGCCTAACATATATAGTTTCAGAGTTTTAGAACTATTCCACAAACAACTAAAACAAAACGGTTACGAGGGAAGGTATCCCATTCACATCAAACTAGAAACAGGAATGCATCGTCTTGGTTTTAAAGAAGATGAGATAGACCAATTAAAAGACTACTTAAATCAAATGAGTGTAAAGGTAGAAAGTATTTTCAGCCATCTTTCTAGTTCTGACATTCCTCAAGAAAAAGACTATACCTTAGCACAATGCCAAAAATTTGATAGACTTTCACAAAACATCATCAAAGACCTAAACTATAAACCATTAAGGCATATCCTCAATTCGGCAGGAATTACCAACTACACCGATTATCAAATGGATATGGTAAGAATTGGCATCGGCATGATGGGGATTTCTGCCTCGCCCGAAATTCAGCCTTTATTAAATCCTGTAGTTGCATTCAAATCTGTTATTTCTCAAATTTCGGAAATCCAACCTAACGATAGTGTAAGCTACGGCAGACGCTACAAAGCCTCTAAAAGCACAAGGATAGCCACCATACCTGTGGGCTATGCTGACGGTGTCCCTCGACTGTTAAGCAATGGCGTGGGCTATATTGGCATTAAAAACACCTTATGCCCTATTGTAGGCAGTGTTTGTATGGATATGATGATGGTGGACATTTCTGACCTCCCTGCCAAAGAAGGTGACGAAGTGATTATCTTCTACGAAAAGCCTTCTCTAGAAGACTTCGCAATGTATTCACAAACGATACCTTACGAAGTACTTACCTCTATTTCTAGACGAGTGAAAAGAGTTTATATTAAAGATTAACTCTAAAACAATGCTTTTAGAGCTTCGTAAATCTTTTGTGCTTGCTTTTCGTAACCTGTTTTCAAAAAGTGTACGCCATCTTTATTAGCATCTTTATTGTTCAGTGCTTTTTGAAAATAGCCTCTTCCACCCAATGCTTTATTCAAATCATAAAACGCTACTTTTTCTTGAGTAGCAACTTGAGCAATCCACTTAGTGATGAGTTCTGCTTTATCACCTTTCAGTTTATTGTCTGGTGGCGATATTAACAAGATTGGAAGTTGTGTGCCTTTTCTTAATTCGGAAATAAGAAGCATTGCATTTCTTTTAAATTCTTCCTCGCCTATAGCTCCTAAAGATTCATTCGTGCCCAAAGCTATAATGGCAATATCTGGCTGAATCAACTTTAACTGTTGTAACTGTAACGGATATTTTAAAAAATCAGCGTAGGTAGCTCCATTAACGCCTACCGTATTAAAGACAACCCCTTTGGTATTGCTATTCAAAAATTGAAAGCCATAGAAAACATTACCATTTTTAGCATTAGTTTTCAATAAAAGACGAGTATTGGGTTCAGACAAATTCACGACTGTATTTAGTTCACAGAAGGTAGACCTTGGTAAACTTTTTAGCTGATTTTCAAAGGAGAAGTCATAACTAATTCCTACTTGTTCCACAGAATAGGGCTGATTAGCAATAGGCTTTTTGGATTGATTGAGCTGATTTAACCTTGTGGTGGTGGTATAGAATTTAGAAGCTATCTCTGGGAATGTATCCTCTACTTTTACGATATAAGGAAATATTTTTTTATCCTTTTTTATAAAACCTTTTAAACTTTCGTTAGATTTCATTAGTTCAAAAGGCTCTCCCTTCATTATACTATCATTGAATATAACTACCTTAGTAAATGCATCTTCAGGTCTAAGATTTATTTCCAAAATAGAAGGTTCTTTATTCCCAATCACAAACCCTGAAGCACCTATTTTCGGAAAAACATCTTGTTCATAAACCAATCTAAAGTTCTCCCAAGTTGTATTACTGTACGCCGATATATCTTCTGGTCCATTAGAATTAGCTAACGCATAGGGAAACACCAAACCTCGCCCTGCATTGCCATATTCTTCTTGAAATTTATTACGAAGGTATCCTGTGAGCCAATCGGCTTGTATATGAGAATCACCTATAAATAAAATCTGTGTTACGGCTTCGTTTCGCTTCAGTTTAGTTACAAATGGCTCTAAATTTTCAGCATTGGTTATTTGGGCGTTTACCCCAAACCATATTGAAACAGCACACAAAAGATATAAAAAACGATTTTTATTTTCACTCATTTTCTGTCTTTAAAATTGTAAATAAATCGGCATTACCTGCTCCGAGGATTTAAAAAAACCATAAAGCAACAGAAAGCAGAAAAACACCATTATATAAAACACCAAAGGAATTGTTTTGGGCTTGTCTAGCAACTTATCTACCAACCCATCAGGTATTAGATGAATGAGCATCGCAAAGCCAATCATCCAAAGCACTTCTTGATAATTTTCATAGAAAGGCATAAAGACAGAAACATCAAAGTTATAGAAAATTTGGGATAACATCGCCTTTGCGATTTCAAAGTCTTCCGCCTTAAAAAACACCCAACCAAAACACACAAAATGGAAAGTTACCAGCCCCATAATTACCTTATAGATAAAGGTATTATTAACCTTTTTAAGAGCTTTGCCTGTAAGTAACATCCATATTTTATGAATACCCAAACCTACTCCGTGAATGGCTCCCCAGATAATAAAGTTCCAACTCGCTCCGTGCCAAAATCCCCCTAAAAGCATTGTGGTCAATAGATTAAAGTTAGCCGCAATACCCTTAGAATCTCGAGTAATGAGTGCAGGCAACAAAAAGATGAGTAACATCGCTGCGGATAATCCACCGGAATAAGCATAAGATAAGTGGAACAAATTCACTCCCATTAGAAAGACTCCTACCAAAAACAACGAAACAAATAGAAACGATGCTACGGAAAACTTACGATTACCACCCAACGGGATATAAAGATAATCTTTAAGCCAAGAAGAAAGGGACATATGCCAACGTCTCCAGAACTCTGTAATATTTTTACTTTGATAAGGCGATAGGAAATTAGGTGGTATTTTAAAGCCTAGCCACAAGGCTATTCCTATGGCAATATCACTATATCCGCTAAAATCACAATAGATAACCATAGCGTAACCATAGACCGCAAAAAGGTTTTCTAACCCTGTATGCAGTGCAGGATTATCAAAGACATAATCTACAAAATTCAGCGTGATAAAATCTGAAATGATTAGTTTTTTTATCAATCCAGAAATAATCAGATAAAAACCTTTAGCAAAGTCTTTCTCGGAAATTACATAAGGTTCGTTAATTTGTGGCACAAAATCGTGAGCTCTTACAATAGGGCCCATCATTAGTTTTGGGAAAAATGCCAAAAACAGAAGATAGTCTGAAAACTTGGAGGCTGGTTTAAAATCACCTCTGTAGACATCTATGGTATAACTAAGATTTTCAAAAGTATAAAAAGAAATTCCTATAGGAAGCAAAATATTCAGCGGATTAAAGTCTGTATTAAGCCATTCATTAGAAATACTAATAAAGAAATTGGTGTACTTAAAGTAAAACAACATTCCTAAATTGAATATAATACTAAGAACAAGTAAACCCGTTTTAGCCGACTTCTGTTTCGCTTTGTAAATAGCATTAGACAAGAAAAAATCTACAATAGCAGACCAAATAACCAACCCTACAAACCAACCACTGGCTTTATAGAAAAAGTATAAAGAAAACAAACAAAATACATAACGCCTTGCTTGATGCTGATGCCTTAGAGCAAAGAACAATAGTATAAATAATGAGAAAAAGTAAACGAAAAACCCATTATTAAACAAGAGCGGATTTTTACTATCGTATAAAAATTGATTCCCAAAAGCAGCCCAATCAAAGGACGCTAAAAACTGTTCTACATTCATTATTTATCCCTTTTTCTATTTTTTTGATAATCTTTTATAATGGCATCATATAGCTTTTGTCCCAATACTTCTGCACCTTTAGCATTAGGGTGTATATAATCTTTGTTTGCCAGCGGTGGTGTGGCATTAGCCCACTTAGCAATACTATTTTCGCCCCCCATAGTCGCAAAATTATTATAGAAAGCCATATTGTACTTTAAAGCGAGTTCTGCCTGAAGTTTCAGCAAGTTAGGCAATCCCACCGCTGTTTTGTACTCCCCATTATACCTAAACGCTCTGTCGGCACTACCTATTAACAGAAACTCGGTATTAGGCATCTCTTTTTTCAGTTTTTCTAATACAGGCGACATCATTTTCTCGTAATATTCATAATTGGTATCCTTTGGGCGGAACATTAAATTCACTCCATATTGAAGAATTACCAAATCATAAGGATTATTCTTCTGAACGGCATTATATATTTCCTTATCTATCTTACCAAGCTCAATCCCAGTAATCCCTCTAAACGAGAAGTTATCTACAAAAACACCATTTTCGGACTCAAAACTAACCCCGAATAGAGGCAAAGAGTTTGTTTTGGACTGTACTGATATTCTATTATTGTTATCATTAGAAAGCACTATACGATTGACCTTATCTATTCCAGACAACACTAATGGAGTACCGTTGGCAACTATAGCAGCATCATTTATTTTCCCAAATAGCAACGCCTTGGTTACTACATCGGTACTTTGTATCGTTTTATCCTCATAGGAACCCGTGCCTAATCCTCCGAACCTATGCCCCGATAAGTAGAGGTTATCCGCTCCTTTAATCATAAAATGAGTGTCTTTCCAGCCTTTTCCAGACACCATTGCCGTTGTTCTGAACCCTGCAACATTGGAGTACATTGGCACAAAGCCTACACCTTTACCCCCGAACTCGGTTTGTAGGAGCCTCCTTAAAGTCTGTGTCATTAGATCTCCCTCTATCATACTATCCCCAAAGAACGCAATTCTTACTTTGCCTTTCTTCTGTTTCTTTAAGTTTTCCAATTTTTCCACAAACTTAGCCAGCACAGGTTGAGGTGAATTGGTTAAAAAATTGGTAATTAAATCTGGTTTTTGATATAAGTCAAATTGCACGGTCTGCTCAACAGGAAGAGACGAAAGAGTTTCTTTTTTTTGTTCATTAACTTTTTCTATTTCTACTGACCGAAATAACTCCGAAACCAAGTTTATATTATCTAACGGACGCCAGTGGAAGTTCATCATCTTCATAACCAATGAAGCCGACAAATAGATTACAAAACTTGAAAGGACTAATCTAAAAACTCTATAATTTTTGTTTGATTTCAAGGCGAATTTTTCTTTAAAAAAACGTCGCTAAAGTAATGCTTTTTTTAATCGCTACACAACCTAAAATAAGAATATTTTCACTAAAAATCACAAACTTTTTCTCTAACCTAAAAATGTTATTTTTTGTTAAAAATCACCCTCTTATAATTTTGATTTGTAAATTTGCCCACAAATTATTTATAATTATGAAAAAACACACTTCTTATATTAGAACTATTATTATTGGAGTATTACTGTGTCTATTCTCATTTCCTATGAAGGCACAAGCTACACATCAGTATATTAAAAGCAACAAAAACTTGGTAACCGAGTTATCAAAAAAGTATGAAATTCCTGCCGCTGTAATTATGTCCATCGCATTTGTAGAAACTGGTGGTGGTAGCTGCAAAAACTCAAAGCAACTCAACAACCATTTTGGGATTGTAGGTAAAAATCATCAGAAAGGCTCTAAGTACAAACAATTCAGTTCTAAAGAGGAGAGTTTTGATGCCTTTTGCAAAATGCTCACACGAAAAAAATACTATTCAGACTTAAAAGGGAAAAACGACTTCTCTCTGTGGGTGAAAACCATTGCTAACAACGGTTATTCTACCCAACCTAAAGAATGGATTCGTAGAATAACGCTAGTTTATAACAAATTTAATTTATCAGATATTTAAAAGCCTTCTAAATTCTAATTATTTATTTGGTGATTTATTGGCTAAGACATATATTAGCACTTGATTTTTAAATAAGATAAATAACAAACAAAACATCCGAATTTTTAATTTTAGGATGTTTTTTTATAAACAAGTTTTAATTTTTATTAAAAATAAATAAAGCACTTTATGAATAAAAAACTAAACGAACTATTACTCAACCTAATAAAGATAGAACGGAAAGACATCGTCAATATTTATTTATATGGTATCCTTAGCGGACTGGTATATTTGAGTATTCCTCTAGGTATACAAGCCATTATTAGCTATGCCTTTGGAGCCGCTATGGTTACTTCTATCTATTTATTGATTGCACTTGTAGTGCTAGGCACTTGGCTGACAGGCTACTTCCAAATAAAGGTAATGATGATTATAGAGAAAATCCAACAAAAAATATTTGTGGATTACACTTTCAAAATCGCTAAAAGATTACCTGATATAGACCTCTATTCGGTAAACAATTATCATCTTCCTGAGCTTATCAATCGTTTTTTTGATACACAGAATTTACAAAAATCATTCTCCAAAATGCTATTGAGCATTCCTACATCTATTATACAGATTATTTTTGGAGTTATACTATTATCTCTTTATCATGTTTGGCTTTTGGTCTTTGGTATTTTTCTCATCATAGGCATTGTTGTTCTATTTAAGCTTACAATGAAACAAGGTATAGAAACCAGCCTCAAAGAAAGCGATAGCAAATATCATCTAGCAGCTTGGCTGGAAGATTTATCATCAGCAATTAAGATATTTAAAGTAAGTTCTAACTCAAATATTCATTTAGAAGAAACTGATAAAAGGGTATTGCCGTATTTAGACTACCGTACACAGCATTTTCATGTTCTAAAATTCCAGTACAAATTAGTTATATTTTTTAAGGTTATCATTACACTAGTGATGTTATCTATTGGCGTGTATTTGCTCATCAATCAAAAACTGAACATTGGTGCATTTATGGCAGTAGAAATTGTTATTTTACTACTATTAAGCGCAGTAGAAAAACTAATAAAAAGTTTAGAAAGTTATTATGACACCATTATCGCCCTAGCAAAGCTAGATAAAATCACCGAATTAAAGACGGAAAATAGTGGTAAACACAATATCTACCACAACAGCAATGCTGGAGTTGATATTAGTTTCAATAGAGTCAACTATTCCTTTGATGGCAAAACCAATAAACTAGAAAATATAAACTTTGATGTTACAGCTAATGGCATTACCGTAATTTCTGGAGACACCGCTTCTGGTAAGAGTTTACTCCTTAACTTAATAGCTGGTTTTTATACTCCTACTCAAGGGAATATTTTCATCAATGGTGTGGGGATAGAAAACATCGATATGAATATCTACCGAAGTAAGCTGGGGCTAATGATAGACGAGCGAGGTATTTTTAAAGGAACTATTTTTGAAAACATATCCGTAGGCAATGAAAATATAAAACTAGATGATGTGGTTGCATTGGCAAAAGAAATAGGTATAGACAGCCATTACTTCTCAAACGACTTACTTAGTGTAATTAATGATGTTAATTATCAGCTCCCTTACAGTACAAAAAAAATCATTATGCTTCTGAGAGCCTTAATTGGAAATAAAAAATTAATCCTTCTAAAAGAACCATTAGAAGGCTTAGGCGAAAGCATTAAACCTAAGCTGATAAAATATATCCAAAAAACATCTCAATACAGAACCTATATTATCATCTCTCAAGATAAAGATTTGATTAAAGCAAGCCAACATCATTTATCTATGAATAAAGGGAAACTAGAAGTCATAAAATAAAAACGCAAAGATGAACTACAAATCTCACAATAAAATCTACCGAATACACCAAAAAACCAACATCAAAAAATGGTTTTTTATTGGACTTGGCATTCTGCTTTTATTACTATTACTTCCATGGACACAGAACATCCATACCAATGGCTATGTAAGTGGGCTTTACCAAGAGCAGAGACCCCAAAGCATACAATCTCCAATACCTGGGAAAATCATACACTGGTATGTAAAAAACGGTGACCAAGTAAAAAAAGGTGACACTCTTCTTAGAATTTCCGAAATAAAGGAGGACTATATGGATCCTCTATTGGTGCAAAGAGCAGAAGACCAAATCAATGCGAAAGACAATGTAAGAGATTACTACTCTGCAAAAATAAAAACCATTGGAGGACAGCTAGATGCTATGAATGCTGCTAGAGAACTCAAACTGAACCAAATCAGAATAAAACTGCAACAGCTCAACTTTAAAATCAATGCAACTAATGCAGAACTTCAAGCCGCCAACAATGAGTTTAGAATAACAGAAGACCAGTACAGAAGACAAGAAGAAATGTACAAACAAGGACTTGTCTCTTTAACAGATTTCCAAAGGAGAAATGTATCTTACCAAAATGCCCTAGCAAAGAAAAATAGTATAGAAAACAAACTTGCCGAAGCTCAGCAAGAAATCCTTTCTCTACAGGTAGAGCAAAATGCGACTATACAAGACTATAACGAAAAAATAAGCAAACTAGAAGGCGAGCGGTTCCAAAGTATGGGACAGGTAGCAGGAAGTGATGGAGAAATAGCCAAACTACAAACCCAAGTTACAAACTACAAAGTAAGACAGGGGCAGTATTACATTATTGCTACTCAAGACGGACAAATTACCCAGCTCAGCAAAACGGGGATTGGTGAGATTATAAAAGAAGGCGAAAACATAGGTATTATTGTTCCAAAATCGGTAAAATATGCCGTAGAATTTTATGTATCTCCAGTAGATTTGCCACTATTACAGGAAGGGCAAAAGATACGCTGTACCTTTGATGGCTTCCCTGCCATTGTATTCTCTGGGTGGCCCAACTCAAGCTATGGGACTTTCCCTGGTAAAATAATCGCTGTAGAAAACAACATTTCTCAAAACGGAATGTTCAAAGTAGTAGTAGTAGAAAGTGGTGATAAAAAGTGGCCACCAAACATCAAAATGGGAGCAGGCTCAAAGGGTATTATTCTTCTAAACGATGTCCCTATCTGGTACGAGATATGGCGTAACATCAACGGCTTCCCTCCTGATTACTACATCGCAAACAAACAAAAAGATGAAAAAAATAAAAAATAAAACACTATATCTTGTTTTTTGGGTTTTCTCCTATTGCTTGTCTGCACAAGGAGATAGCCTTTCGTTTTCATTAGGCGAATATCTCTCCGCCGTATCTACGCATCACCCTGTTATCAAAAAATACCGCTATGGCAAAGAAATAGCCAAAAACGAAATCCTAAAATCCAAAGGAAATTTCGACCCTATATTATCAGGAGCTTTGGGACAAAAAAACATTGATAATACCATCTATTATGATAAAAAAGGGCTTGAAGTAGATATCCCACTATGGTACGGAATGAATATAGTAGGTGGCGTGAGCAATATCTCTGGAAAAAAACTAGACAACAGCACAACCTCTGGCGAGCTATACAATGTAGGCGTTAATATCCCTTTAGGCAAAGGGCTAATTTACGATAAAAGAAGAGCCGTTTTGCACCAAGCCGAAGCCTTGTATAAAATGACAGAAGCCGAACAAACCACCCTCATCAACGAGATTTTGGTAGATGCCGAAAATATGTATTGGGAGTGGGTAAAGCAATATCAAATCATTACCGTTTATAAAGAAAGGCTCAATATAAGCGAGGAAAGGTTAGAAATGATAAAAAAGTCTTATGACTACGGCGAAATGGCATCCATAGGCGTAACCGAAGCCGAAACTCTGTATCAAGAATTTCTACTGGGTTATCAGCAGGCATCATTGGATTATAAAAACACTATGGAACAGCTTGAGCTTTTTCTCTGGAAAGATAACCAGTCGGTAACATTACCGCCGTCTGTATATCCGCTAGAGGTATTTAGTTCAGAAAAAGTAGCAGATTACCCTATGCTGAAAAATTATATAGAAGAAAACTTTAGTTCGCAACATAGAGCCCTAAGATACTATCTACACAAAGATGAGTTTCTAAATGTAGAGAAAAAATTAAAGTGGCAGAGCTTCCTCCCAAAGATAGATTTCAGTTATAATCTCTTTAATAAACCTAGCAAACCTGCCGAGGTATTCCCTCTATTTAATAATAATTTCCAATACGGTCTCAAGCTGGAAGTTCCTATTTTTATGAGAGAAGCAAGGGCGGACTATGAAATCATTAAACTAAAAAAACTCCAAAACGAGGAAGATTTAAAAATGAAAAAACAAGAACTCTTTACCAAGTTAGAAGTTTACAAGAATGATTTTGAAGGCTACACCAAACAGCTAGAACTCTACAAAGAGTATTACGACAATTACAACAAACTGGTAAAAGGAGAAGAGATTAAATTTAAAAACGGAGAAAGTTCATTATTTATACTCAACTCTAGAGAGTCTAAACTTTTGGATATCCAAAAGAAAATTTACAATACCGAAAACAAAATTATGAAATCCTACAATGGCATTAAACTATTCCAAAGGAATATGAATGCCCAGCCCTAAAAACAACCTTTATTATGCTTAGTATCAAAACATTTACCTTCAATCCCTTTTCAGAAAACACCTATGTGGTTTATAACGAGGATAGACAAGCCTTCATTATAGACCCAGGTAATTTTACCGCAAACGAAACTTTAGCGTTATCCGAATTTATAACCTCACAGGACTTAACGGTTAAAAACATTCTGCTCACCCACGCCCATATAGACCATATCGCAGGATTGCAGTGGGCGTTTGATACCTACCAAGTACCTGTACTGATGCATCATCTAGACCAAGAACTACTAGATAGAGCCCCTCTTACCGCAAGGCAGTATGGATTTAATATGCTACCCTTTGTAGGACAAGTAATCTTCATAGATGAGGGCGAAACACTACAACTAGGAACGGATACTCTACACCTATTACACACGCCTGGGCATTCACCTGGGAGCATTAGCTTCTACAGCAAAGAGCAACATTGGGTAATTTCTGGCGATGTAATTTTCCAAGGTAGCATTGGCAGAACCGATTTATATAAAGGCAATTACGAACAACTCATTGAAAGCATTAAAACCAAACTACTCACCTTACCACCGAATACCCAAGTCTATAGCGGACACGGAGCAAGTACCAACATCGGTTTTGAACAACAATACAATCCGTTTTTAAAGTAACTCCTCAAAACGCCACAAAAACCTAACTAGATTTTAGGCAAAATATAAGCATCTTTTAGAGTAAAAGGTAAACGCCATCGGGCTTAGAGGCTGAGTATTCTCTGCCATATATAATAACCGCTGCATCCCGACCTAAGGGAACGGAGGCGTTAAGAAAATGGGGCGTCCATTCGTTAAAAAAGACCTATTGTTTGAACAAGTGTGGGCTTTAGCCTTGGCGTGAGTTCTAGGGCTTTTAGAATGGACGTCGCATTTTTAGCCGTAGTTTTCTAGTCTTGACTTTTTGGTCCTTTTGGCTTGACCCAAAAGGACGAGCATACATATTTATCGCTTTGAAACAAACTTAACTCAATGGTTCGGCGAAGCCAAAAGGACAAAGACACATTAAAATTATTAAAACCCTGCCTTAGTTTATGTAAAACCTAACGAAGTTCTGTAACCCCTATGAATAGGGACTTTCCGAAGATAAGCTAGGTAGGCTAAAAAACCTGCGCAGGTTTCACTAAAAACTACCGCAAGTTTTACCCAAAACTACCGCAGGTTTCTAAAGAAACCTGCGGTAGTTTTGTAAGATGCATAGATAGAACGATTTACTTTACTTTTTCAAAACCTGCCGCCTTCATTCTATCTAAAATGCGTTTACTGGGGCGATAGTTTACACCTACCTCGCACCATCTGTGGCAGCACTGGCATACCACTTTTTGTTACCGCTGCAGCTTACACCTGGCTGACCTCTTTCAATGACTTTAAATTTTACTGGCACAATATATTTGTTTTTTTATAGGTTATACTTTAGTTTATCTTATATAAGGAAAGGATTTTACCCTCTTGGTTTCTTGGCTGATCACTTAGTTATCTTTAATGCAGCGGACACTAAAGCCGTTCGCTTGAATGCCGTAGGAGCTGTAGCCGCTCATGTATGGAGCGAACCATAAGTTCCACGAGAACTCTCCATAGTCCCACTGCTCGCTGCTCCACAAGAAACCGTAGCTACTCTGACTGCCGAACGAGCCATCGCTGTAGCCGCGGACACCGCTGGCTGGCAGGCGGAGCTCCTGCTCGTCCCACATTTCACTAGAAAATGTACTGGTATCACCTGCATCATACTTTAAAATCGCATTATGTAAAGCTACCTGTTCATCGCGAGTGGGAACGTGATAACCAGACGGGCAAGGATTAGTCTTATCTACACCTGAAGACTGCCATAAATTACGAGGTCCTGAACTATATAAACTACTATTTACCCACGAACCATTTGAATCAGAACCCGTGATAAACAAATTATGCCCAGGATTCGTCCAAGAATTAGATGAAGACGATGTTGTATTATATTTCGGTGTAATATCATTAAAAATATAAGTCCAATTGATAAGTTCGTGTCCGTCTGGATTACGCTGCCACTGGAAAAGAGAACCATACGCACGCCAGTCCATCTTAATCTGGTCGGCAGTCGGATTATAAAGCGGCACGGCGATGGTGGTATTGGCAGGGTCTAGAGCCCCTGCCTGATACGCAGGGTTAAACCATTGGGAGCCTACACGAGCATACTCCGCCCCAAGGTTATTGTTGAGCCAAATTTTACCATCTGGTCCTTGGACAGGAAGATAAATAAACTCGTGTTCTTTAACATTTGCTCCGTACCCTACACACTCCAAGGTAGTTTTACCAAAACAACGGTCAAGAATGCCACCAATACCCTTTAAGACCAGTTGGTAGCTTTCCCCATTAAACGTGTAAGGTATAGTAGCGATGGTATATTCTTCCCCTGGCTGTAACAAACGAACCTTGTATTGGCTGTCTGTACCACCCACGACAATGGTAGCGTCCAGCGAGCCTTTAGCCATAAAATTACCCTGCGGAATGGTGAGCTTTACTGTATTGGTATCACCGTCTTGTCCTATAGCTGTGGTTACTTCTTGAGATTCCACCGCTGTATAAGAACCCTGACCGTTTTTATAAGGTATTTTTGCGACCAATTTATTAGCCCCATTATCCAATATCCCCACTATTTGAGATGCACCTTGGTAAGGGATTGATACAATATACTCCGTTTTAGGGTTGGTAATGGCGAAAGAATCAAAACCTACGGTAATAGATTGTGGTCGGCTTGAGCACCGAGTTTGCTAAAATTAGCCGTCAAAGTACCCGTTTCTGGAGTACCAGAGAGGGTGTACCATAACATAGCGGACTCTCCAGAGTCAAGACTAATGAGGCTACCCGAAGTACACGGTGCTACACTACCTGCTGGAAGTTTTTGCCATTGGCAGTTGCCAGCCGAAATAGCAGCCGAACCATTTTGTACCGTAACCGCATCGTGAAATGCTAAACTAACACTAGAAAATGAGTTGTTTTCTAACTTAAATTTGACCTTATTGGTATCAAGATCAGTAAGTGGAATGCCCCCAATATAAGAGCCCTCAAACCCTTGAGGGCTTACCGCTACGCTTTGGGCTTTGCTACTCCCTACATCGAGTAAGCAAGACCATTGGTGTACGCCGCCCGAAACGCCTCTATAAATCTCAATACACTCTTTGTCGGTATTGTAAATCATCGTTCCTTTTTTAGGGTTGGTAAAAGTAGAACGCTCGGTAGTACTAAACTCTGGAAATAATACGCCCTGCGTGTGACCACTTGGGAGCATATTTAATTCTTTCTTAGAAATATCTAATGTGGCTTGTGGCTCTTTGGTATTGATGCCCACTCTGCCGCTGTAATCTTGGGCGTTCAGCATCAAAGGCAGAAATACCGCACATAATAAAATCTTTTTCATAAAATGCTATAGTTTAAGGTTTAATGGTTTAAAGGATTAGAGGTTATGGAGGTTAGATTCTAGAGGTTCAAAGTTCAAGGGTTAAAGGATTAAAGCTCTGGGGTTGTAGTTCAATAGCTCCGATGATTCCTTGAATATTTGAATTTTAAACCTAGAACCAATAAGAAAATGCTTCCCCCTCTCAACACACACAAAACGAGGAGGAAGGCTAAGACAGAGAGAATAGAGTATCCTCTCTGCACGCTAGAAGCCCCAAACCAAAACAACCTTTTCAGCTTATGAAAAAGACGAACTTCTAGCAGATATTTATGGAAACAAAACTTAAATAAGTGTGTGTGTGTGTGTGTGTGTGTGTGTGTGTGTGTTTACACAATTATTTGGAACTACCAAATTTTTGTGCCACTTTTTTTCACTTTGTTGTATGTTGTTGGTATTGCGTGTCATAAAACTGGGGCAAATGTATAAAACAATTATCATACAAACAAAAGATAATGGTTTCTTTTTTTAAATTATCTTTGCTCATCGTTATTTTAATTTATCAATCTATGCAACTTAAGACCAATTATTCTCTTAAAAACCACAACACCTTTGGGGTAGAATCGTTTTCTAAATACTTTGCAGAAGTCAATAATTTAGAAGACTTAACCTCCATCTTAAAGCTAGACGAGATTAAAGGTTTACCTATATTATTCTTAGGTGGTGGGAGCAATATCTTATTAACAAAAGATTTTAATGGGCTTACCATCTTACTCAACCTAAAGGGCATCAAAGAACAACACCTAAACTATGATGAAGTATTACTCACAGCACAAGCAGGAGAAAATTGGCATCAGTTTGTACAATACAGCCTAGAGAAAAACTATGGTGGGCTAGAGAACCTCTCTCTAATACCAGGTAATGTAGGCACTTGCCCTATCCAAAATATAGGGGCATACGGCGTAGAAATTAAAGACCATTTTGAGTCTTGCCAAGTCCTCAACCTAGAAACCCTAGAAGTAGAAACCTTTAATAAGGAGAAATGCCACTTTGGATATAGAGATTCCTTTTTTAAACAAGAAGGCAAGGGGAAGTGTGTTATACTGGAAGTCAGCTTTAGACTAACGAAAAGAAACCACCTCATAAGAACCGACTATGGTGCTATACAACAAGAACTTTCTAGTTTAAATGTTACCCAACCCAGCATACAAGAGGTGGCACAGGCAGTCATAAACATCAGAACTTCTAAACTTCCTAACCCTAAAGAGATAGGTAATGCAGGCAGTTTTTTCAAAAACCCGAGTATCAGCACAGAGCATTATCAGAACTTACAAAAACAATTCCCTAGCCTACCTGGTTATCCACAAGGTAGCCACACCAAAGTTCCTGCAGGTTGGCTAATAGAACAAACAGGTTGGAAGGGTAAACAAATAGGCAATGTGGCTACCCATCATTTACAAGCACTTGTTATCATCAACGCTACGGGAAAGGCTACAGGCGAAGAAATTTATCATTTTTCATCTGAAATCATCGCTTCTGTAAAAGATACCTTTGGGATTATCCTAGAACGAGAGGTTAATGTTATATAAATAATACATACATAAAAAAGGAGTATTTTTAAACACTTTTTTTGAGTTAAATATCTATAATTCAAAAAAAATACTTAATTTTGCGACTTTAACTAACTAAATATTTATAACAATGTTTGCAATCGTAGAGATAGCAGGGCTTCAATACAAAGTTGAGCAAGACCAAAAATTGTTTGTAAACCGTCTTTCTGGTGAGAAAGGAGACAAAGTAACTTTTGATAAAGTACTTCTTACCGTAAACGGAGCAACAACAGTAGGCGCCCCAGCTGTAAGTGGTATCGCTGTAGAAGCGGAAATTATTGAGCATTTGAAAGCTGATAAAGTTATCGTTTTCAAAAAGAAAAGAAGAAAAGGATATGCTAAGAAAAACGGGCATAGACAATCTCTTACTCAAATCAAAATTGTTTCTATAACAGGTTTTGATGGTGCTAAAAAATCTTCTGCAAAAACAGAAACCAAGGCTGCTACAAAAAAATCTTCTAAAAAAGGAGATGACCTTACTCTAATTGAAGGTATTGGTCCTAAAGTAGCAGAGCTTTTCGCAGGAGCAGGTATTACTTCTTTTGCTGATTTAGCAAAGAAAACTAAAGAGGAGCTAGAAGCCATCTTAGATCCTAACGGTGCTGTATATGCAGCTATGGATCCTACAACTTGGCCTCAACAAGCACAACTAGCTGCTGATGGAAAGTTTGAAGAGTTAGAAACTCTTAAAGGACAACTAAAAGGCGGAAAAGCCTAAGTATTTTTTCAACCTAAAAAACTTTAAAACAAAATGGCACACAAGAAAGGAGTTGGTAGTTCCAAAAACGGTAGAGAATCTCACTCTAAAAGATTAGGTGTGAAGATTTTCGGAGGGCAAGAAGCTATCGCTGGAAATATTATTGTAAGACAAAGAGGTACACAACACCACCCTGGAGAGAATGTAGGGATTGGTAAAGACCACACTTTGTTTGCATTAGTAGATGGTACAGTGGTGTTTAAGAAAAAAGCTAACAACAGATCTTTTGTATCTGTTGAACCTAACGCTTAATAAGAAAAATAACTTTTTGCATACGTAAAGTTTAATTGTTAAACATGAAAAAACTCCGCTTCAAAAATTTTGAAGCGGAGTTTTTATTTTGTTTTTTTTGTAGTTATGAGTATTAAAATAAAATTTATCTTGAAACCAGCACTTAATATCTACTCTTTTTCTAGCTCAATCATATTATAAATACCTCCAGCACTATCAATTGGAGTATTGCATATATATTTATCCACTAATTTAATATCAATCATAGGTCTCTTAAATTTCATTGCATCTTGCCCTTTTATATCAACAGCAATGTATATTTTATCGCCTTTAGGGTAAAAATGGAACTTATAGTCGTGTTGGTGTCTTCTATTAAGTTTAAACTGTCGGAAAGAGAAATAGTACTTATCATCATAGGTAATCAAAAAATCATTCTCTCCATATTCATTCATCATTTTATCCTTAATCTTACCGTCATATAAAATGATATATTTCTCTCTCCTACTGAAAAGTTCAGCATCTGTTGTACGATTAATTGAATTAACACCATTACCAAATTCAATTTTCACTTTATCCTTTGTTAATGGGCCATCAGTAGTTACTTTTATTGAATTACTATTCCATAAAAGCAAAAAGTCTTTATTTAACTTACAAACAACAAATCCTCCTGCAACTAGAAATAATAAACCTAATACAATTAACCTATTCCTATTTTTCACTTTTACAGATGCTTTCTAAACTTAATCTTTTATTTCCATTTAATATTACAACCTAAACTAGGCTTTTGTAGTTCTTCTTGTGGTTGTTCTGCTAAAAGGTTTTCAAAAGCAATAATTAAATCCTCTCCCGTTACCTCGTGCTGATTGCCTGGGCGAGAGTCGTCCATCTGACCTCTATATACCAAGTCTAATTTGTCATCAAAAAAGTAGAAATCTGGAGTGCACGCAGCGTCGTAGGCTTTAGCAATAGCTTGACTTTCATCAAATAAATAAGGGAAATTAACGCCGTGTTCTTCAGCAAAATCAATCATTAGTTCTGGTGAATCCGCAGGATAGTTCTCTATATCATTAGAATTAATTGCAATAAATTCGATTCCTTTAGCCTTATAATCCTCATAAAGCTCTGCTAATTTATCTATCACATGAATCACAAACGGACAGTGGTTACACATAAAAACTACCAATGTTCCTTTCTCTCCTTTTAAGTTTTCTAAAGATTGTAACTCGTTATTTTTAGCAGGATTAGGAAGCTCAAAAAAAGGAGCTTTAGTTCCTAACTCCAACATATTAGACGGTGTTCTAGCCATTTTATTTTAAATTTAAGTTATTAAGCAAAGATACTAATTCCTCGTTAGAATATTGGTGCGAAAGTTCTATCAGACGAGGAAGTTTTCGGTTCCAAGTCATTTGGCGTTTTGCGTAGCGTCTAGAGTTTTTCTTAATCTCGGAAACAGCAAAATCTAATTCCCAATCACCATTCAAGTAATTAAACAACTCTGTATAACCCACTGTATTCAAAGCTACTCTATCTTGATACTGAAGTAAACCTTTAACCTCATCTAGCAAACCTTTCTCTAGCATTCTATCCACCCTTTGGTTGATTCTTTCATAGATAATTTCTCTAGGTGCCGTGAGTACAATCCTAATAGTATTAAAGTCCCTTTTAGGCTTAGTTTCAGCTATAATTTCAGAATAAGGTTTCCCCGTTTGTTTAATAATATCTAAAGCCCTTATCAAGCGTCTAGGATTATCTTTATCTACCTGCTGATAATAGGCCTCATCTTGTGCCTCTAACTGCTTCTGTAAGGCTTCTATCCCTTCCTTATTGAGGATTTGTTCAAGTTCTTTAATATAATCTTCGTTAGCTTCTGGTAAATCATTAAGACCTTCCACAACTGCCTTCTCGTACATACCACTACCGCCTACCATTACCACGACTTTATATTGCTGAAACAGCTTATCTAATAAAGCCAAGGCTTCCTTTTCGTACCGACCGATAGAATAATCTTCTGTAATAGATATATGCCCTATAAAATGATGTGGCACAACAGCCAACTCCTCCTTAGAAGGAGCGGCTGTACCAATAGGCATTTCTTTAAAAAACTGTCGTGAGTCGCAGGATAAAATTTCAGTACCGAAAAACTGGGCTATTTTTATTGCCAATTCGGTTTTACCTATTCCCGTAGGACCTACAACAGATATAAGTGTTCTAGCCAAGATGAAAACAGTATTTTCTGACTATTATATACGCTCTATATCTGCTCCTAAGGCCTTGAGTCTGCCATCTATATTCTCGTAGCCTCGGTCTATCTGCTCTATATTGTGAATGATAGATTTACCTTCAGCCGAAAGTGCCGCTACCAAAAGTGCATTTCCTGCACGAATATCAGGGGAAGTCATCACAGTACCTCTAAGTGGCGTTTCTTGGTTAAGACCAATAACCGTAGCTCGGTGCGGGTCGCAAAGGATAATCTGAGCTCCCATGTCTATCAGTTTATCCACAAAGAACAATCGAGATTCAAACATTTTTTGATGGATCAATACACTTCCTTTGGCTTGAGTTGCTACTACCAACATAATAGATAGCAAATCTGGCGTGAAACCTGGCCAAGGTGCATCAGAAATGGTCAAAATAGAGCCGTCTATAAACTTCTGTATTTTGTAGTGTTCTTGTGCTGGGATATAAATATCTTCACCGCTTTTCTCTAACTGAATACCCAGTTTCCTAAAAGTATTTGGAATAATCCCCAACTGATTCCAATGAACATCTTTAATGGTGATTTCGGATTTCGTCATTGCGGCTAATCCTATCCAAGAGCCTATTTCTACCATATCTGGCAACATAGTGTGTTCTGTACCATGTAAATATGAAACTCCTTCTATAGTTAATAAATTTGAGCCAATACCCGAAATTTGAGCTCCCATTCGGTTAAGCATTTTACAAAGCTGTTGTAAATAAGGCTCACAAGCGGCATTGTAAATTCTAGTTTTACCTTTCGCTAATACAGCAGCCATAATAATATTAGCCGTACCCGTTACTGATGCTTCTTCTAAAAGGATAAATTTACCTTGTAAGGACTTTGCTTTCAGGCTATAAAAACTTTCTACATCATTAAAGTGAAACTCTGCACCAAGCTCAACAAATCCCTGAAAATGAGTATCTAATCTTCTTCTTCCTATCTTATCTCCTCCTGGCGTTGGCATATAACCTTCCCCAAACCTCGCCAACATAGGACCTAAAAGCATAATAGAGCCTCTAAGTTTAGCTCCTTCTTTTTTAAATTTTTCGGATTTAAGATAATCTAAATTAAGTCTATCTGCCTTGAAAGTATAGTCCCCTTTTCCATTTTTGGTTACCTTAACGCCTAGGTCTCCCAATATACCAATTAGCTTATTAACATCTTGTATATCAGGTATATTTTTTATTCTTACTTCTTGATCTGTTAGTAAAACGGCACATAATATTTGTAGAGCTTCATTTTTAGCTCCTTGGGGCGTAATTTCGCCTTGAAGTCTTTTACCGCCTCTGATTTGAAAAGCACCACTCATTATGATTTTCTTTTGTATTTATTGTTAGAGTTATATTTTCTTCTATTATTTCCGTTATTATTCTGATGTTTGTTTTGATATTTAGGGTTATTCTTATTAGAATTATAATAGATTTTACTCTTTTCTAAAGAATCTATCCCTGTTAAATCTAATCTATTTTCAGAAAGTTCCTTTAAATGGCGGAAGATAACATCGTCTTGTACATGTTCTTTATTATAAACATTGTACGACTTTTTCATATTATTAGCAATTACCTCTATAAGAGCCTCTTTCTCATCGCCATCTTCTAGTTCTAAAGCTCTTTCTATAAGTTGCAAAATGCTTTTACCATAGAATTTATAGTCTCCTTGTAGCTTAGGATAATCCATCTTTTTAGGCTTCTGATTGATTTCCTCTGGCGTAGGAAAAGGATATGGTGCATCTACATCTAAATCATAACCTGAAATAATATACAAATGATCCCAAAGCTTATGTGCGTAGTTTTCCTCGTCTCGAAGTTGCGGATTTCTCTGTCCCATAAAATCAACAATAGCTTTGGCAACTTTATTTCTTTCTTCCTTGGAAGGAAGCGTCTTGCAATATTCTACAAGTTCTTGTATAATTCTCCCATATTCGGGTAATTGTAAGTTTGTCTTTTGGGTATTGTATTCCATTTCGCAAAGATAATGAAATTTTGTATTGATATAAATCTCTTTTTATGTCTGAGCGAGTTTTATGAGGCGATGATTAACTACTTTATCTATCATCTGTAGAACTCTATTTGCTTTAACAAAAAAAAACTGATTCACAATTATTTTGAACCAGCTATTTAATTTAATTTTTAACTAGAAGCCTAAACCCTTCCCCGTGTACATTGATGATTTCTAGACCATCATCATCTTTAAGCAATTTTCTTAATTTAGCGATATATACATCCATACTTCTAGCGGTAAAATAGTTTTCTTTTTTCCATATTTTACGAAGTGCTAAATCTCTAGGCATAAAGTCATTTCTGTGGAGACAAAGCAACTTCAAAAGCTCGTTCTCTTTTGGAGAAAGTTTATATTCTTTATCGTGTACTTTAAGCTGTCTCAACATAGAGTCAAACTCTATATTGCTAATGCTAAATTGCTCTTGCTCTTCTTCTTCCAAAGAAGTACTTCTGGATAAAATCGCCTTAATTTTATAAAGCAACAGTTCGGTATCAAAAGGTTTTGTTATATAATCGTCTGCTCCTAACTGATAACCCTTCAAGATATCCTCTCTTAAATTTCGTGCTGTTAGGAAGATAATTGGAATATTTTTCCCTAATTTCTTAACATCTTCTGCTAATGTGAAGCCGTCTTTTTTTGGCATCATAACATCAAATATACAAATATCAAAATCGTTATTTGTATATTCTTTAAGACCTTCCTCGCCGTCTGTAGCAAGGGTAACTTCAAAGTTATTTATGCTTAGGTAATCTTTAAGCACCGCTCCGAAACTTTGGTCATCTTCTACTAATAATATCCTGTTGCTCACAGCTTAATTTTTTTATAATTAAATCATTGGAAGTTTTACAATAAAGGTACTTCCCTTTCCTTTTTGGGTTTCTACACTAATTTGTCCTTTGTGGAGTTCTATTATTTTCTTAACATAGGAAAGCCCCAAACCTTGACCTTTTACATTATGTACATTCCCTGTTTCTTCTCTAAAGAACTTCTCAAATATCTTAGTTTTATTTTGAGGCTCCATTCCCATACCTTTATCCGAAATTTCTATCACATAATAATTTCCCTCGTTGCGGGTTGCAATTTTAATTTCGGGCTTATCTGGTGAATATTTATTCGCATTATCCAGTAGATTGATAAGCGTATTAGATAAATGAAACTCATCTACTTTTAGATTATAGCGTTCTGCCTTAAAATCTTCTGTAAGCCTTCCGCCTCTTTCGTTTACAATAAGCCTAACAGAATTAGCAATGTTTCTTATCAACTCCCTCAAATTGGTCTCTCTCAAGAAAAGTTTCATTTCGTTCCTCTCTAACTTTGACATATTGAGGACATTCTCTACCTGCTTTTTCATTCGGAGATTTTCTTGCTTTATGAGTCCAGAGTAATATTTCACTTTAATTGGGTCGCTGGCTATTTTATCGTTAGCCAAAGAATCCGTAGCCACCGAAATTGTAGCTAAAGGCGTTTTGAACTCATGAGACATATTATTAAGAAAGTCTGTTTTTACTTCTGCTATTTTTTTCTGTCTCAGCATATAGTTGATGGAAATAATGTAAATAAATACAATAGTTAAAAGTGAAAAAACAGTTCCTAAAAGCAATGGCAGATTATCTCTTAGTAGAGAGTATTTTTTATCTGGAAAAACCAACGATAAGGTGTAAATAGGTTGCTCCTCTTTATCGGTAAAAAGAGGAAAACTATAATTAGCTTTAGATTGATTTTCAAGGTAAACCTCATCAGCAATAGTGGTTAGTTTTTTATTTTTATCTAACACACCATAACCAAACTTAGCACTAATACCTATTTTTTGAAACTCCTTAGAGAGTACCGAATCTATCTCCTTACCGCTTACCCTTTTGTGTATAGGCAAGTTACTCGCATTTAGTTTAGCAAAATCTCTGAAAGTAAAAGTATTATCATTGATGTCTTTACTCAGTTGTGCCGTAAGCAACTCTGTTGTACGCCCTGCTCCTTTCAAACGATAAATGCCTTCATCAGCATAGACTTTAACCCTTTCCAAAGTGTCCCCTTTAGAGGAAACTGGTATCTTTTGAGGTTCTATAATACTTCTACTAAAGGAAATGAGTTTTTTATCTGCCGAATCTTGTACTTGCCTGATAATATTTAGAGTAGGTTTGTTTTTATCCTCATTTATAGATGCTTGGAAGCCTTCATATTCCTTTAAATACTTATCTATTTCAATATTAGAAATATCTTGCGTGGAGCGTTCCAAAACTTTCTGTACCTTGCCTGCGAATTCTTCTTCAATAGAACTGTAATATTCCTTAAGCCAATAAAATTGAAAACTGACGAACACCAACAGAGAAATCGTCATCAAAATAGATATAATAGGAATAAATTTGTTACGCACTTTTCAGGTTATTTTTCAGATGTTAAAATTAAATATTTCTTATCAATAAAAAAGCAATAAAACTCGTTTTTTAGAAATTTTATCTTAAAAACGAGTTTTTTAACAGATTATTATGAGTTTCGCACCTCTAACTTTCTTGTTCTAACAAATTTTCATCTATAAAATATTGTATAATTGCTTTTTTCATCAGAATACTTTGCTCATTAGGTTTTAGCTCAGGCAGAGGCTCTAGCTCCTCGTAGTGAGGCCAGCCTTCCGCATCGTACTCTTTAAATTTATAATAACCAAACGGCTCTAATAACCTACACACCGCTATATGGAGAAGATTTAGTTTGTCATCTTTGGTATATTTTTGTTTCCCACCACCCAATTCTTGAACGCCTATGAGAAATAATATCGTTTCCAAAGGCGGATTGCGTTCACTCTGAAAATGCTCTACAAAAAACTGTTCTACCCTACCCCAAAGCTCTTGTTCTGTAGCCATAATTTAATATTTTGTTGTCTTTATTACGCTTGCAAAGTTACCTTTTTTCACTAGAAATCCACTCAAATAGTGAATAAATGAGATTTTGTTATATTTGAAGACTAAAAATTATCAGAAAAATGAAAAAATATTTTTTTCTATCATTATCGCTTTTTTTAACCTCGTTGGGATATGCACAAAAAGGTAAATACTACCAACAACACGCTAGCTACAATATGGATATTGATGTAGATGTTAATAACTACACTTACCACGGCAAGCAGTCCGTTACTTATACCAACAATTCTCCTGATGAGCTAAAGGAAGTTTACTTTCATCTCTATTGGAATGCCTTTAAACCAAACTCTATGATGGATGAAAGAGTAAGAAACCAAGGCGATAATGCCGACAAAAGGCTAGTAGAAAAAAATAAAGCAGGAAAAATAGTTTCTAGATTAGCTTCTATTCCCGAAGGAAAAGAAGGCAACCAAAAAGTAAATTGGATTAAACAAAATGGAAAAGAACTCCAGTTTGAAATTCAAGGAACCATTATGAAGGTCTATCTAAATCAGTCTATAAAGC
Organism: Riemerella anatipestifer; assembly: GCF_035666175.1. Lineage (NCBI taxonomy): Bacteria > Pseudomonadati > Bacteroidota > Flavobacteriia > Flavobacteriales > Weeksellaceae > Riemerella > Riemerella anatipestifer. The sequence continues at coordinate 1,599,976 of NZ_CP142016.1, read as the reverse complement.
CAAACTCTACGACTACTTTCACTATGGATTGGGACGCTAATATCCCTTATCAAATCCGAAGAGCAGGAAGACAAAACCGAGAAGGCATAGAAATGACTATGACCCAATGGTACCCTAAACTAGCAGAATACGATTACGATGGCTGGGCAACTTTTGATTATATAGGGAGAGAATTCCACGCTCCTTTTTCGGATTATAACATCAATATCAAAATAGACCCTAGCTATGTTATAGGTGCAGGCGGAACACTTACAAACCCTACCGAAGTTAAAGGCTACTCTTTGCAGTCTAAACCTAAAACAGATGCCAATGGTAAAGCGACTTGGAATTGGACAGCAAAGAATATTCTAGACTTTGCTTGGGCGGCAGACCCAGACTATTCCGTAGAGGAATTTATTGTACCTGATGGACCGAAAGTCTATTTCGTTTATCAAAAAAATGAAAAAACCGAGTATTGGAAACAAGCTAAACCTTATGTTAATAAGTTTTTTCAAATCATGAATGCTAACTTCGGTCGCTATGTTTATCCTAGCTATTCATTTGTACAAGGTGGCGATGGTGGTATGGAGTATGGTATGTGTACTATGATACTTGGAGAAGCCAAAAGTTTAGAAAGCCTAGTTGGGCTAATGGCTCACGAAGGTGCACACTCTTGGTATCAGCATATGTTAGCAACCAACGAAAGTACCACACCTTGGCTAGATGAAGGTTTTACTTCTTACGCCGAAGACTTTGCTATGTATCAGCTTTTTCCTCCTAAAGAGGCTTGGCCAAACCCTTTTGTAGGTGCTTTAGAAGGTTATAGAAAGTTTGTAAAAACAGGAAAAGAAGAACCTGCTGTTTGGTTTGCTGACCATCACGACGACGGCACAGCCTACTCTGTAGCGTCTTATACTAAAGGAGAGCTTTTCTTAGTGCAGCTCGGCTATATTATGGGAGAAGACCTTCTGAAGACCACACTACTAAAATACTATGATGAATGGCATCTAAAACATCCTACCGATAGAGATTTTCTCCATATTGCTCAAAAAATATCTGGTATGGATTTAAAATGGTTTAAACACTACTGGATTAACACCACCAAAACCATAGACTATGCCATAAAAGAGGTAAAATACAATACTAACTCTACTACCATTACTTTAGTAAATAAAGGTGGAGTTCCTATGCCTATAGATTTTGGAGTACTTACCAAAGATAAAAAAATAACTTCTTACCATATCCCATTAAATATGATGAGAACTCCTAAAAAATCTGACTTTTTAGGCAATTTCACTACTTTGGATTATTGGAATTGGACTTCCTTAGAATACACTTTTGAGATACCTTTTACCAAAGAACAAATTTCCGTTCTAGGCATTGATTTTTCACAAAGATTAGCAGATGTAAATCCAGAAGATAACTTTTTAGAAGTAAAATAATTTATCTGCTGAAAAATAATTATCATTATGAAAACCATTGTAGTCAACATCGGAAATACCAATATCCGTTTTGGATTATTCAACAATGAGGAATGTAGCCTCTCGTGGGTTATTAACACTAAACCCTACCGAACTAAAGACGAACTTTTTGTTCAGTTTCTGATGCATTATCAATCTTATGACATCAAACCTGAAGAAATAGACCAACTGATAATAGGCTCCGTTGTACCACAAATGACCAACGACATTGTAAGAGCATTAGAAAAAATACACCACCTAAAACCTATTTTGGTAGATAGGAATACACCCTCTGAAGTTAAACCAAAGTCCAAACAAATGGGTACCGACATCTATGCAAATTTAGTTGCGGCTCATCATCTCTATCCTAATAAATCAAAGATAATTTTTGATTTTGGTACTGCACTCACGGCTAGTTGTATTTCTCACAGCGGCGAAACTTTGGGGGCTATTATTGCTCCTGGAATTATTACCTCTCTTAAAAGTTTAATACAAGATACTGCACAGCTCCTAGAAATAGAGCTACAAGCACCTAAATCCGTTCTAGGATTAGACACTGTGAGTTGTATGCAAAGTGGTATGGTATATGGGTATCTAGGTATGGTAGAAGGTTTCATAGAGAGAATCAACCGAGAAATAGGAGAGGAGACCTTTGTAATAGCTACAGGCGGCGTTTCTCATGTCTATAAGCCTTTATCAGACAAAATCCATATAGCCGATAGGCTACATACCCTTAAAGGTCTTTATTTTCTTGGGAAAGCTCTCTCTTAAGAGTTTCTACCTCTTCTTTTTGGGAAGCATATTTTTCTTGTAAAACCGAGCCTTCTCCCATTCTTCGGTAGTACTCTAGTGCTTTATCAGCAAATTGTTTTCTATTGAAGTCTGGTACATCTGGTATTTGAGGAAATACTTTATGGAATAAAGTTTCATAATAGGCTTGGAACTCTCTTTCATTTTTATCCTCTACCAATGTTTCCTGTGCCTTTTGTCTTACATGTAGCATCTCATGTGCTATAAGATTAAGAACTAAATTAAAATTAAAATCAAAATCAAAAAGATTTTTAGGTATTTTAACTTTCTGTGGCTGGGATAGTTCTCCCTCCGTAGTAAGTACAATAGACCTAGCGTCCATCTCCTCTCTAAAATCAAATCCTGCAAAATTAAAATGCTCTAACCCAAAAGCTTTAATCACAAAAGATGCCGCATCTAGAATTTGCCCATGTGTTTTGTAAGCATCTATGTGAAATTCTACTTTATTTAAGTCCATCCTTGTTTCTTATACTTATTAGAAAAAAGCCTTATCAAAATATTTTGATAAGACCTTTGTTTATTTTTAGAACTCTATATTAACTTCTAATTTTTCAGCTAAGAGCTTGGATATTTTGAGTTTTAGAGGCTCTATATCTATGTTTTCCATTGCATCATTTGCAAAGGCGTAAAGCAATAATGCTTGTGCCTCATTTTTAGAAATTCCTCTAGCACGAAGGTAGAATAAAGCATCTTCATTTAGCTGCCCTACCGTACAACCGTGAGAACATTTTACATCATCTGCAAAAATCTCCAACTGTGGTTTAGAATCTATCGTAGCACCCTCGCTTAGTAAAATATTATTATTCTGCTGATAAGCATTGGTTTTTTGAGCTATTTTATCTACAAATACTTTCCCATTAAACACTCCATGAGCATTATCCTTAAATACTCCTTTGTAGTTCTGATAACTTTCACAATTAGGCTGATTATGGTGTACAGCAGTATGATGGTCAACTAGCTGGTCTTTACCAATAATAGTAATACCATTCATAAAAGAATTGATATTTTCTCCTTCCTGAATAAAATCTAAATTATTACGCACCAACTTTCCTCCGAAAGAGAATGTGTTTACCGTAGCTAAGCTGTCCCTTTCTTGCTTCACAAAGGTATGGTCTACCAGATACGAAGTATCTGTATCGTTCTGTAGTTTATGCCAATCTGCCTTAGCATTAGGTTTAGTAAAAATTTCGGTAAGGCTGTTGGTAAAGGTAAACGAAGTATCAAAATTATGATGACTTTCTATCACTTCTATCTGGCTGCCAGCTTCTACCACCAATATATTTCTCGGATTGTAGAACGTATTTTCTGATTGATTTTGTGAAATATAGAAAATATGTATAGGCTTTTCTACCACCGTATTTTTAGGCACATAAAGTGCTACTCCCAAATGAGCGAATGCTAAATTAAGATTTGGAAACGCCCAACTCTCGTTAGCAATAGTATTAAAATAAGGACGGAACAAAGCCTCATTCTCTCCATTAGAAAGTGCCTCGTCTAAGGCAAGTACTTTAATATCTTTATCCGAAATCTTAGAAAGCTCTGGACGCCATTTCCCGTTAACTAGCACTACCCAATCAAAATCTTCTTCTCCTAGACGCAATGCTTTCAGTTCCTCTTCAGAAATATGATGCTCTTCTTGTGGTAAAAACTGATATTGTTTTTCTATAATTTCTTTTAGATTAGTATATTTATATTCCTCATCTTTTTTAGAAGGAAAACCTTTGCTTAAGAATCGTTCCAAAGCATTTAATTTATCCCCCGAAAGTGAAGAAGAATGTGTTTTAATGTTCTCAACTAATGACATAAAAATCTTTTTTGACTAATTAAGTAAGACTGTTGTGCCTTACCATTTATTTTTATATTGATAAACCTACTAATAGATTTACACAACTTATAAACTTTTAAAAGTTTTAGATTGATTAGAGTAGCCAATCGTACCCTTTCTCCTCTAACTCCAGTGCTAAAGTTTTATCTCCTGTTTTAATAATCTTACCGTCCGCCAATACGTGTACAAAATCTGGCTGAATGTAGTTAAGCAATCTCTGATAATGAGTGATTAGAAGCACCGCATTTCCCTCATTTTTGAAATGATTAACCCCTTCGGATACAATTCTTAATGCATCAATATCTAACCCAGAATCGGTTTCATCTAAGATAGCCAGTTTAGGATTAAGCATCATCATTTGGAAAATCTCGTTTCTTTTCTTTTCTCCTCCAGAGAAACCTTCGTTAAGAGAACGAGAAAGAAAATCTTTCTTTATCCCTAAAAGCTCGGATTTTTCACGGATAAGTGCCAACATTTCTTTCGCAGGCATATCCTCCAGCCCGTTAGCCTTTCTGGTTTCGTTGATGGCTGCCTTGATGAAATTGGTTACCGAAACTCCTGGTATCTCTACTGGATACTGGAACGAAAGGAAAATCCCCTTATGAGCTCTCTCTTCTGGAGCATCTTCTACTATATTTTCCCCTTCAAAAAAGATTTCTCCATCGGTAACTTCGTAGTCTTCCTTTCCTGCAATTACAGAAGAAAGGGTAGATTTCCCAGCTCCGTTAGGTCCCATAATAGCGTGTACCTCACCTGGTTTTATTTCTAAGTTAATCCCTTTAAGGATTTCCGCTCCGTCTTCTATCTTAGCGTGTAAGTTTTTTATATTTAACATTTCTATATATAATTTTATTTATTGTTAATTTTTATTTGGTTATCTCGTAGCCCATATTCTCAACCGCCTTCTTGGCCACATTATGGTCTTGTTCTCCACCACCAGCTCCAGAAACCCCTAGACTCCCAATCAGTTCCCCATCTTTCCAAACGGGTACGCCTCCTCCTAAAAGTAGAAGCTCTGGCAGGGTATTTAAGTTTTGTGCCGTAGGATTACTGGCTGCCTTTTGCATCAATTCAAAACTTGGGGTTTTGGTGGAAAGCGAAGTATAAGCCTTTCTCCTAGAGGCTTCGGTATTATGAGGTCCTACTTGGTCGCCTTTCAATAATAAAAGACTTACCCCCGAATTGTTTAGGACTGCTACGGATACCTTTTTACCTAATTTACGAGCTTCTATGTGAGCTTGCTTTGCCAGTTCTAAAGCTCCCTCTTGATTGAGCGAAGTCCCTTGTTCGGTATATTGTGCTAAAGAAAACTGAACCAACAATAAACCTACTAAAACCATTATACTTTTTTTCATAATCTGCAATATTGAAGTAAGGATTAACTTTTCTAATGAGCTTCTGCTCTTTGTTTTAGTTCCCTCTATAAGTAGAATATCCGTAAGGGCTTAAGGTAATAGGTACATGATAGTGGCTGCTGTCCTTTAGCTCAAAAACAACTTCTACAAACGGATAAAAACTCTGCTGCCCTAACTTCTCAAAATACGGTGTAGTATGATAGGTAAGTTTGTATATCCCCTGATGGCTTACTCCTTTTTCTTCTTTTAGAAAATTCTTAATCCTCCCGTTTTCATCTGTTACCTTTTCATCTACCTTTACCCAAACACCATTTTTATTTTGTTTAGACAAGGTAATGCTTACTCCTGGAGCTGGTTTTCCTTGAGTAATGTCTAAAATATGACTAGACAACTGATACTTGACTTCTTGTGCGAAAAGAATTCCTGTAAATAGGAATGCTAACCATAACGCTACTTTTTTCATAATGTAATGTTTTAATTTAATTTTTGTTTATTTAATTATCATCGTCTTTCCTATCCTAATTTCCCACAGAAATCAGCTTTAAATCTAGTAGTTTCTTCACTACTACTACCCCATCATAATCTTCGGCAAAGCCCTCCGCTTTTTTGGTATCTTTTTCTAAAACCAAATTTGCCTTTACAGGAAAGTAAGGTATCTTTTTATCCTTTACCATTGCTTCATATCTCTTCTGTAACTCGCCCGAAGGGTCTTCTATCCAATAGACTTTAGCCGAATTGGCTGGTCTGAAAGAACTCACCTCGTGCCCTATGATAAGGAAGCCCTCTACGGGACTTTGGGTAAAGTGGTAATCATCGTTAGAAAGTTGTTCTAACTCATAAGTATGAGCATTAGCTCCTGTGTTTTTCTCCTTTTTATCGTTTAAAAGGACTAACTTACCTTCTTCCCTTTGATAATATTGAGTAGCCTTATCATTGTTAGAAGATAACGCATAAATCCCTGTGGAAGCATCTACGGTGTAGGAGCCTTCTTCGGTGAAATATTCATTTTTACCTAAGTAATAGTCGGTTTTATCAAAGGTTTGGTCTGGAGCCAAAGTAATGGTGGTAAAAATACCCTCGCAATCGGCACAAGGGAGTACGCCTTGATACATTTCGTTTGGAGTAGAGACAAGAGTGTCTATAACCTGCCCTTCGGCGGGGTGATTTTGGGCTGTTTTTTCGGATTTATTACAAGCCCCAAAAGACAATAGCCCCAAGGCTAAAATACCGTTTATGATGTACTTTCTCATTTTGATTTTTTAGGTCTAAGTTATCTTTTGTCTTCTATCCCAAATGCAATCCAGCGTGTTTGTTCAAAATCTAGTTTAATCCGCTTTTTAGCTTCGCTATAAAGTTTGTCTAAGGCACTTATCTCTTTATTAAGGGCTTCTGTTTTAGATTTTAAATCTGCTTTGAGCTTCTCTTGTTCGGTATTCAGAACCTCTATTTTGTCTTTTAGAGTTTGCATCTGGCTGATGTAGTCGTCATCTAGCTTTTTAGGAAGGTCTGACTTGTTCTGTGTTATAGCATCTAGCATCAATTTTACTTTTGTGATGCGTTCTGCGTAAGATTTTGTTGCCATATCTTTATATTTTATAATTTGTTTCTCTATTTCTTCTTTATTTTTACGAAATCTATCTACCTTTTATTTTAGGACTGATGATTTATCAATAAACCTTCTTTCTTTTGCTTTAAGGAAGATAGCTTTTCTTTTCGGGAATATACCTTTTGAGGTTTCCTATCTTCCTTTTTTTTCTGGGCAGATGGGTTTCGTTCTATCCAACCTTGTTTTTCAAAAAGGGCTTGTACCTCTTTACCTTTTAGAAATTGATAGAACTCTAAGGCTTTAGGATTAGCCTCTCCGTAGGCTGTAAGAGCTATCCCACAATCTCTATAAGTGGTATATCTATCTTCCAAAGATACAAAATCAGCACTCCCGGTGTTATTTTTTTGCCAAATATTCCAAGAAATCCAGACATCTATGCTAGGGTCTTTCGCCCAAAAGCTTTGAGCCTGTCCGCTATTTTCAGCAAATAAGACGATGTTTTTTCTAATCTTCCTTAGCACCTCTATATCTTGTGTTTTCCCTGCAATATCTTCCCATACTCCCGTAAGTCCTGCCCCATTAACCACCATTATTCTAAGTTCGGACTTCATTAAATCTTTTAAAGTTTTAATGTTCTTAGGATTTCCTTTTCTTACGATAAGCCCAGATTTCCTCAAATAAAGAGGATAAACGGTCTGCTCCTGCACATTTCCTAACTCTGAAATGAACTGGGTCATCATAAACTCTGCTCCGCTATAAATTAAATGGGCATTGTTTCGTGCCTTGTCTTTCCATTGCGAAAATGGACCTTTGGTTACCTTAATATTTAGGTTATTTCTTTTAGCAAAGATTTGTGCCGCCTCATTTATGGGCGCATAAGGACCGCCTGGACCATAAACATAAAGCGTATCCGCCTGTGCCATCACTCTAACACAAATTACCAGATAGATAAATAAAAACCATTGTTTCATAAGTTTATTGGTATTATTTTGTCCCTCCGCACTAGGTTTAGTAATGCTTCGGGAAGCTCCCCTGAGCTTAGTTCCTCTATCCTACGCTTCCTTCTAAACTAATTTCTAGGAGTTTTTGGGCTTCTATGGCAAACTCCATCGGGAGTTTGTTAAGTACCTCTTTGCTAAATCCGTTTACGATAAGGGCGATAGCTTTTTCAGTATCCAAACCTCTTTGATTACAATAGAAAATTTGGTCTTCCCCTATTTTACTAGTGGTAGCCTCGTGTTCTAGCTGTGCCGAAGGGTCTTTAATTTCAATATATGGGAAGGTATGAGCACCACATTCATTCCCCATTAAAAGGGAGTCGCACTGGGAGAAATTTCTAGCCCCTTTTGCCGAAGGCATTACTTTTACTAATCCTCTGTAAGAATTGTTGGACTTCCCTGCAGAAATTCCTTTAGAGATGATGGTAGATTTGGTATTCTTCCCGATGTGTATCATCTTCGTCCCTGTGTCTGCCCACTGATGATTGTTGGTTACGGCAATAGAATAAAATTCTCCAATAGAATTATCGCCTTTCAAAATGCAGCTAGGGTATTTCCAAGTTACCGCCGAACCTGTTTCTACCTGCGTCCAAGAAATTTTAGCATCTTTCTCACAAAGTCCTCTTTTGGTAACAAAGTTAAACACTCCTCCTTTACCACTTTCGTCTCCAGGATACCAGTTTTGAACAGTAGAGTACTTGATTTCAGCACCTTCCATCGCGATAAGTTCTACCACCGCAGCATGAAGCTGATTTTCATCTCTCGAAGGAGCTGTACAACCTTCCAAATAAGAGACATAACTTCCCTCATCTGCCACCACTAAAGTTCTTTCAAACTGCCCTGTTCCCGCTTGATTGATACGGAAATAAGTAGAAAGTTCCATAGGACATTTTACACCTTTAGGTATGTAACAGAAAGAGCCATCTGAAAACACCGCCGAGTTAAGTGCTGCATAGAAATTATCTCCTCTTGGCACTACTTTACCAATATACTTTTTAACTAAGTCAGGATACTCTTGTATCGCTTCTGATATAGAGCAAAAAATAATACCTTTCTCTTTCAATGTTTCCTGAAAAGTAGTCTTTACTGATACAGAATCCATCACCACATCTACGGCAACACCTGTAAGCCTTTTCTGCTCATCTAAAGAGATGCCTAGCTTCTCAAAAGTTTTTAGTAACTCTGGGTCTACCTCATCTAGACTTGCTAATTCTGGTTTCTTTTTAGGAGCTGCATAATACTTTATGGCTTGGAAGTCTGGCTTTTCATACTTTACATTTGCCCAGTCTGGCTCTTCCATTTTTTGCCAAATACGGAAAGACTCCAGCCTCCATTCTGTCATCCATTCTGGTTCATTTTTCTTTGCTGAAATCTGACGAATAATATCTTCATTAAGCCCCGTAGGGAAATCTTCATATTCTATATCCGTATAAAAACCTGCTTCGTATTCTTTATTTTTAAGGTCTTCCCTTAAATCGTCTTCTGTATATTTTGCCATAATTTCTATAAAATTACTCCTATTTTTCTTTTCTATAGCGAAAAACTCTCCCCACAACCACAAGTTCTAGCAGCATTTGGATTGTTAAACACAAATCCTTTTCCGTTAAGACCTCCAGAATATTCCAAAGTTGTCCCTGCTAAATAGAGAATTGATTTTTTGTCCATCACTATTTTAATTCCGTTATCTTCAAAGATTTGGTCTGTATCCGTGGTCTGATTATCGAATTTCAACACATATTCTAACCCAGAACAGCCTCCACTCTTAACGCCTACCCTAATGAAATCTTCACTAGGATTAAACCCATCTTCTGCCATAAGCTGAACAGCTTTATCTTTAGCTTGGTCTGATACTTTTATCATTGTGTTTATTTAGAATGATTTTCGCCAACAAAAATACAAACTAATTTATGGACTGACAAAAATCATTTTTCATTTTTACCTATGACCTTAATTGATAATTTCTTAAGACCAATATTATCTAGAAATAATAAAACCTAACCCGCTTGTTATAAATAGCTCGGTTAGGTTCTGTTTTTATTTTAAACTATCCTTAATTGGAGTTTAATCATTTAGCTTTAGTACCGCCATAAATGCCGATTGTGGAACTTCTACTCGCCCTATCTGCTTCATTTTCTTTTTACCTTCCTTCTGCTTCTCTAAGAGTTTTCTTTTTCTTGAAATATCTCCACCATAACATTTTGCTGTAACGTCTTTTCTTAAAGCTTTTATGGTTTCCCTCGCGATAACTTTAGTTCCTAAAGCCGCTTGTACTGCTATATCAAACTGTTGTCTAGGAATAAGCTCTCTCAACTTCTCACACATTTTTTTACCAATACCATAGGCATTATCTTGGTGTATGAGAGAAGATAATGCGTCCACCATATCTCCGTTGATAAGAATATCCATCTTAACTAATTTAGAAGCACGGAAACCTATTGGGTGATAATCAAAGGAAGCATAACCTTTAGAAATGGATTTTAATCTGTCATAGAAATCAAAAACCACCTCTGCAAGAGGCATATTAAAGACAAGCTCCACTCTATCGGAAGTTAGATAGCTTTGATTAACAATTTCTCCTCGTTTTTCTATACAAAGCGTCATTACAGCTCCTACGAAATCAGATTTGGTAATGATAGAGGCTTTAATATAAGGCTCTTCTACTCTATCCATTACCGTTGGGTCCATCATTTCCGAAGGGTTATTGATAAGGATTGGCACTTCCGGCTCTTTCTTGCTATATCCGTGGTAGGATACATTGGGAACCGTAGTGATGACATTCATATTGAATTCTCTATCTAACCTTTCCTGAACAATTTCCATATGGAGCATTCCTAAGAATCCACATCTAAAACCAAAGCCTAACGCTGCTGAACTTTCTGGTTCAAAAACCAAAGAAGCATCGTTTAGCCTAAGTTTTTCTAAAGAGGTTCTTAGCTCTTCAAAATCCTCACTTTCTACTGGATAAATCCCTGCAAAAACCATCGGTTTTACCTCCTCAAAACCTTCTATTGGAGCAGTAGCTGGGTTTTCTACACTTGTAATAGTGTCTCCCACTTTAACCTCTCTGGCATCTTTAATCCCAGAAATAATATAGCCTACATCTCCACACTTGATTTCTTGTTTTGGCTGTTGTTTTAGTTTTAATGTCCCTACCTCATCTGCCTCGTAAGTTTTATCGGTAGCCATAAACTTAACTTTCTCGCCTTTTCTTATCTTGCCATTAACTACTTTAAAATAGGCTTCTATCCCTCTAAAAGGGTTATAAACAGAATCAAAAATTAAAGCTTGTAGCGGAGCATCTGGCTCGCCCTTAGGAGCTGGTATCCTTTCCACAATCTGCTCTAAAAGCTCGTGTACACCTTCTCCTGTTTTCCCTGAAACTCTTAAAACATCTTCGTACTCACAGCCCAATAAGTTCATTATTTCATCTGTAACCTCTTCTGGGTTTGCAGACGGCAAGTCAATCTTGTTAAGTACAGGGATGATTTCCAAATCATTTTCTAATGCTAGATAAAGGTTAGAAATTGTTTGTGCCTGAATACTTTGTGCGGCATCTACAATCAGCAATGCCCCTTCACACGCTGCTATAGACCTAGATACTTCATAGGAAAAATCCACATGCCCCGGGGTATCAATAAGGTTAAGAACATATTTTTCACCCTTATACTCGTAGTCCATTTGTATGGCGTGAGATTTTATGGTAATTCCTCGCTCTTTTTCCAAATCCATATCGTCCAAAGTTTGGGCTTGGAGTTCTCTTTGTGTTACCGTATTGGTATATTCTAAAAGCCTATCTGCCAAAGTAGATTTACCGTGGTCTATATGGGCTATAATGCAAAAGTTTCTTATATTCTTCATGAAAACGAATTCGTAGTCTGCAAAGATATTGATTTATATCAATTTTCTCAAAAAAAGTGGCTATACTATCACAGCCAAACTATATTTCAATTTTATCACCGCTATACTTAGGCTCTACCCCTAATAATAAATCGTAAAAGACTTTTACCCTTGCAAAGTATTCTCTGAGTTGGGTTTTAAACCCAGCATAGGCATTTACATCTTGAGCATTGTATCCATACGCTTCTAAACCATTTTTCCTAGCCAAATAAACGGCTCGTTCATTATGGAATTTTTGTAAAATAATGATAAATGTCTTTTGACCAAAGATATCTTCCGCTCTTATTACAGAGTCTAATGTTCTAAATCCCGCAAAATCTTGATAAATATGATTTTCAGGAATGCCGTGAGCCATTAAATCTAGCTTCATATCCTCAGTTTCGTTGTAGTCTTTACGAGAATTGTCTCCACTTACAATAAAATACTGCACTTTGCCATTTTTATAAAGCTCCGCTGCCGCATCTATTCTATATTTAAAGTAATAATTAGGAATACCATTTTGGAGATATTTGCTCGTTCCTAGAACAAGTCCAACTTTTTTAGTTGGCACATCAGAAATGTTGCTAAAGATATAATTTTCGGACTGGGTTTTAATGATATGGTTACACCACAATACTACCGTTACTACACTAACAATGGATAAGACACATGTAATTAGCAGAACTTTCCCTAGTTTTTTCATCTACTTAAAACTCTAATCCGTTAGGAAAGGCTTTTCTTCTGAACAAAAACAATACACTCACACCAACTGTAATAGCGGCGTCTGCCACATTAAAGATATATTTAAAAAACTGAATTCTAGTACCACCAATTACAGGATAATTTTCTGGCACATACCAATCAATCATATCAAAATGAAACATATCTACCACACAACCTTTCATAAAATGAGAGTAACCTTGCCCAAAAGCTGTAATATGAGAAACTCCATCGTAGCCTATCCATCGCCCTATACTGTCATCAAACACCGTTCCTGTATCAAAGATAAGCCCATAAAACATACCATCTATTAAGTTCCCTATCGCTCCTGCAAATATCATTGCCATAGGTATAAGTCTATAGTTAGATGCTCCTTCTTTAAGCCATTTTCTAAAGATATGAACCATCACTCCAATAAGAACCACTCTAGTAATTACTAAAAAGTATTTACCAATAAGTCCTCCGAACTGTAAACCATAAGCCATACCTGGATTTTCTACAAAGGTTAATCTAAAACCTGGCAAAACTCTCACAGATTCGTTGAGTTCAAAATTAGTTTTAATATAGATTTTGGAAAGTTGGTCTAAAAGCAATACCAAAATAGTTACAAATGCTATCTTCTTCATCTATGTTTTATTTTAATGAAAAACGCCGTGTATCACAAAAAATATTTCTTGTGACACACAGCTAATATTTAATTTTTCTGCAATTATCGTTGCATATTTTTAGCCTCAATGCTTAAAGTAGCGTGAGGCACAGCTTTCAGTCTTTCCTTACCAATTAGGTTACCTGTAACTCTACAAATTCCGTAGGTTTTGTTTTCTATCCTGATAAGAGCATTCTTTAGGTCTCGGATAAATTTCTCCTGTCTTACCGCAAGAATAGCATTTTGCTCCTTGCTTAAAGTTTCTGCCCCTTCTTCAAAAGCTTTAAATGTAGGCGAGGTATCGTCTGTACCATTATTTTGGTCGTTGATGAAATTTTGTCTAATCAACGCCAAATCTTTCTCTGCCTTTTCTATTTTGCTTTCTATAAGCTCTTTAAACTCTTTTAAATCGGCATCACTATACCTTTGTCTCTCCTGTTCCATAATAACAAAATATGATTTAAGTATTCTTAGTTTCTTTCAATATTTACAGTAAACTTCACTTCATCTATCTCCAGTTCATCACCTGTGTTTAATGCTTCTAGAACTTCTATTTTCTCAGAAAGCACCTCTGAAGCGATGTACTGCTCATTATTTAAAATTTCCTGCAAATATGGACAATCTTGTGTTAACTGTATTTTAATTTTATCCGTAAGCTCAAACTCTTTTTCTTTTCTAAGGTTCTGAATACGATTGATAAACTCCCTCGCCACACCTTCAGACCTAAGTTCGTCGGTTATTGTCAAATCTAATGCCACTGTGATTTTGCCTTCGCTAGCCACCGTCCAACCTGGAATATCTTTAGTCGATATTTCCACATCTTCTAAACAAATCTCATAAGCACCAACCTTCACCTTTCCGTCTTTCTCTAAGGTAGAAATTTGAGCATTATCAAACGCTGAAATCGCTTGGGCTACCGTCTTCATATCTTTACCTAATTTAGGACCTAAAGTCTTAAAGTTAGGCTTTATCTGTTTCACGATAAGTCCCTCTGCCTCTTTATCATTGATGATTTGTAGCTCTTTCACATTCACCTCTTGTTTGATTAAGTCCGAAACAGCCACAATCTGCTCTTCCGTTTTCTTATCCAAAACAGGCACCATTACTTTCTGCAACGGTTGTCTTACCTTGATATTTTCTTTCTTTCTTAATGAAAATACCATAGAAGTAATCTGTTGTGCTAAATGGGTTTTTTCTACTAAATTGATGTCTATCGCACCTTCATTAGCCACAGGGAAATCCGTAAGATGCACGCTTTCTGCCGTATCTCTTTGGGTCACTTTATTCAAATCTTGATAAAGTCTATCCATAAAGAATGGAGCGATTGGCGCAGATATTTTCGCCACTGTTTCTAAACAAGTGTAAAGCGTTTGATAAGCCGAAATTTTATCTTCGGTATAATCTCCTTTCCAGAAACGACGACGACAAAGCCTTACATACCAGTTACTCAAATTATCATTAACAAAGGTATTGATGGCTCTAGCGACTTTGGTTGGTTCGTAATCGTTATAGAACTCGGTAACTTCTTTTACCAGTATATTAAGCTCCGAAAGAATCCAACGGTCTATTTCTGGTCTGTTTTCCACCTCTTTCTCGGCATATTTAAAGCCATCTACATTGGCGTAAAGTGCAAAGAATGAGTAAGTATTGTAAAGTGTTCCGAAGAACTTTCTTCTCACTTCATCTATACCATCAATATCAAATTTGAGGTTTTCCCAAGGGTTTGCATTGGAAATCATATACCATCTGGTGGCGTCTGGACCATACTTCGCTAAAGTATCAAATGGGTCTACCGCATTGCCCAATCGTTTAGACATTTTTTGTCCGTTTTTGTCTAGCACAAGACCATTGGACACCACATTTTTGTACGCCACAGAGTCAAAAACGCTGGTTGAAATAGCGTGTAGCGTGTAGAACCAACCACGAGTTTGGTCCACCCCTTCCGCGATAAAATCTGCGGGGAACGCCTTGTTCTGCTCTATGAGTTCCTTATTTTCAAAAGGATAGTGTAGCTGTGCATAAGGCATCGCTCCAGAATCAAACCAAACATCTATCAAGTCGGATTCTCTTCTCATCGGTTTACCCGTTTCGGACACTAGCACCACTTCGTCCACAACATTTTTGTGCAAATCTATCTTCGCATAGTTTTCCTCGCTCATATTCCCTATTTCAAAATCTTTGAAAGGGTTTTCCGCCATCACTCCTGCTGCTACGGACTTGTTGATTTCATTGACCAACTCTTCTACCGAACCTATGATTTTCTCTTCCTTTAGGTCTTCCGTTCTCCATATCGGCAACGGAATTCCCCAATATCTGGAACGAGAGAGATTCCAATCGTTTACATTTTCTAGCCAGTTGGCAAAACGCCCTTCTCCAGTAGCTTTCGGTTTCCAGTTGATTTCTTTATTTAGTTCTACTAGACGCTCCTTAACCGAAGTCATCTTAACAAACCAAGAGTCTAGTGGATAGTACAATACAGGCTTATCTGTTCTCCAACAATGAGGGTAAGAGTGGAGGTACTTCTCTACCTTAAACGCTTTATTTTCTGTTTTAAGGAGGATTGCCATTTCTACGTCCCAAGATTTCTCTGGAGCAGTACCATTATCGTAATATTCATTCTTGATGTATTTACCACTAAATAGCTCTGGCACCGCCTCTCCTTTAACAAATTTCCCTTGTAAATCTACTAAAGGAACTAAATTATCGTTTTCATCTTTGATGAGCATCGGAGGTATTCCGTTTTCTTTTGCGACACAAGCGTCATCAGCACCAAAGGTAGGTGCGATATGTACTATCCCCGTTCCGTCCTCTGTGGTTACAAAATCCCCTACAATCACACGGAAGGCTTGGTCTGGATTTTCGTATGGTAAAAACCACGGCACCAACTGTTCGTATTGCGTTCCTGCTAAATCTGCCCCCGAAAAATGCCCTAACACTTGATAAGGAATTTGCTTATCTTCGGATTGATATTTAGCAAAATCTTCATCTGTGGCTTCAAAATATTTTTTACCAAAATTTTTCTCAAGAAGTACCTTTGCAAGAACGATTTGGATTGGTTCAAAGGTGTATTGATTAAAGGTTTTCACCAAGACATATTCTACCTCTTTACCCACTGCCAAAGCCGTGTTAGACGGAAGCGTCCAAGGCGTTGTCGTCCAAGCAAGAATGTGTATATCCCCACTTTGCTGACCTATCTTAGAAGCCACACTATCCGAAAGCTGTTTTACTTTGAATTGAGCCACAATGGTGGTATCGCTTACATCGCGGTAAGTCCCTGGCTGATTAAGCTCGTGAGAAGAAAGCCCTGTACCCGCCTTAGGAGAATATGGCTGAATGGTATAGCCCTTATAAAGCAAATTTTTGGTGTAAAGCTGTTTTAAAAGCCACCAAACCGTCTCCATATATTTAGGCTTATAGGTAATGTAAGGGTCTTCTAAATCCACCCAATAGCCTATCTTTTCAGTTAGGTCGTTCCAGACATCGGTGTACTTCATTACGGCATTTCGGCACGCCTGATTGTAGTCTTCCACCGAAATTTTCTTACCTATATCTTCTTTAGTAATGCCTAACTCTTTCTCTACCCCCAGCTCTACTGGCAGTCCGTGAGTATCCCAACCCGCTTTACGAAATACTTGTTTCCCTCTTTGAGTTTGGTATCTACAGAAAATGTCTTTTAAGGCTCTCGCCATTACGTGGTGAATTCCTGGCATACCGTTAGCAGAAGGTGGTCCTTCGTAGAAGACGAACTCTGGTTTGCCTTTTCTAATCTCCACCGACTTCTGAAATGTATTATCCTTTTTCCAAAAATCAGCTATTTGTGCTGATATATCCGTAAGATTAAGCCCTTTGTATTCTGTAAATTTACTCATCTTGATAAAAAATTTGCTTTTTCTAAAAATAGTTCGCTAAAATACAAAAAATACCGATAATAAAACCTATACAAGACCTGCTCTTTTCATTTTTTGTAAAAGCTCTAAAGTGAGTTGAAAAAATGTCCCAACATTTTCATAAAAACGCTTCGACGAGTTTGCAAACTCGTCGAAGCGTTTTGGAGAAAACATCGAGGCGTTTTTGATACCCACCTTAAACGCCCTACCAAATACCATTTAAAACAATGCTAAATAACAGCTCCACTCCCGACCTAAGGAAACGGAGGCGTTAAGAAAATGAGGCGTCCATTCGTTAAAAAAGGTCTATTGTCTGAACAAACGTAGGGCTTAGCCTTGGCGTGAGTTCTAGGGCTTTTAGAATGAACTCCCCATTTTTATCTAGTCTTGAACTTTTGGTTCTTTTGCCTTGAAGTAAAAACATCAAAAGTTTAATAATTTCAATACCTTTGTCATCTTGTAATAGCAAGGTAAATTCTTAATAAAAATCCAAAAAAGTGAAATTCTATATTAAAAACATGGTCTGTAGCCGCTGTAAAATGATGGTGGAAGCAGAGCTAAAGAAACTAAATCTTACTCCTGTTTCTGTAGAACTCGGAGAAGTAGAAATTACAGAAAATACGGTACAAAAAGATAAGCTTATTACCGCCCTACAATCACTAGGTTTTGATCTAATTGATGATAAAAGAAGTAAAATAATTGAAAATATCAAAAGGCTAATCATAGACCTTGTTCAAAATAAAAATAGTGAACTCAAAACCAATCTTTCCACCTACCTTTCACAGAACCTTTCTCAAGATTATAGTATACTAAGCCATCTTTTTTCTGAGGTAGAAAGCACCACCATTGAAAAGTATTTTATCAGTCAAAAAATAGAAAAAGTAAAAGAACTGTTAATATATGATGAAATGACTTTAAGCGAAATAGCCTTTCAACTCAATTACAGTAGTGTGGCACATTTGAGTAATCAGTTTAAAAAACACACAGGGTTCTCTCCTAGTTATTTCAAAAAACTAAAGGATAAAAAACGACAACAGATAGAAGATTTATAAATTTTACAACTATTATCCTAAATTATGTAAACACTAATCTATCATTTAGACTGATCTTTGTGTCAATAAAAAAAAATAAAATGACACATACTTATCAAATAACAGGAATGACTTGCACAAGCTGTGAGGAAAAAATAAAATCGGCTTTACTAGCCTTAGAGCATGTTTCTACTGCAGATGTTTCTAAGACAGATAAATCTGTCACTATTACAATGAATAAACACATACCAATAGCCGTTTTGCAAAACGCATTGGATCCGAAGTATCAAATTCTAAATACTTATCACAGTGAAGCTTTAGAGCAAACAAAATCTTGGGTTAAAACTTACCGTCCTATCCTCCTTATTTTTGGTTTTATTACATCTGTAACTTTAGGCATTCAGCTAAAGAACCAGCATTTTGATTATATGCAGTGGATGCAACACTTTATGGCTGGATTCTTTTTAGTTTTTTCCTTTTTCAAATTTTTAAACTTAAAAGGATTTGCAGAAACTTATAGAATGTATGATATTATTGCAAAAAAAATTCCCTTTTGGGCTTACATTTATGTATTCGTAGAGCTAGCTTTGGGATTTGCCTATCTCACTAATTTTAGCCCATTTCTTACCAATAGTATTACCTTTGTAATAATGTCTGTGAGTATCATTGGAGTACAACAAACCGTTCTTAACCGACAAAAAATACAATGTGCTTGTCTAGGAACAATCTTTGATTTGCCTATGAGCTCCATTACCATAATTGAAGATGCTCTAATGATAATAATGAGCTTAGCAATGCTACTCCTAATTCCCTAAAAGACTAAACTAAAAAAGTTATTTGCAACTAAGATTTCAGTCAAACACCAGTAGAGTTTTAGCTCTGTTTTCATTTTTCTTGAATTTATATCACTACTACTGATTATTAAAAAAATACCGAAAAATATAAGTTTATTTTTCGGTATTTTCTCCAAGAATTTTTTATAAAGATTGATATTTTTCTAGTGCGTCTTTAAGCAATTCTGCACTTCTTTTTAAATCTTCTTCTTTGAGAACATAAGCTATTCTCACTTGTTTTTTACCTAACTCTGGGTTAGAATAAAATCCTCCCGCTGGAGCTACCATAATGGTTTCGCTGTTATGAGAGTAAGACTCCAATAGCCATTGTGCAAACTTATCAGCATCGTCTATAGGAAGTTCTGCCATACAATAAAATGCTCCTTTTGGCATCGGACAATTAACTCCTGGTATCTCGTTAAGTAATTGTACTAAAAGGTTTCTTCTTTTAGTGTATTCTTCTCTCACACTTTGGATATAAGCCGTATCGTTCTGGTGAGCCTTCGCTGCAATAATTTGTCCTAACAATACAGGACTTAACCTTGCTTGAGCAAACTTCATCGCAGCGCCTTTAATCACTTTAGAGCGAGTAACCATAAAGCCAATCCTTACCCCACACATAGAGTATCTTTTAGACTCGGAGTCTATGATGATACAATTCTCTGCTAATTCGGGAAACTCCAACATTGAGGTTTGTTTCTCTCCATCGTAAACATATTCACGGTAAACCTCATCGGAAATAACTACAATGTCGTGTTTAAGGGCAATTTCGGCTAATCTTTTCAACTCTTCTTTGGTATAAAGATAACCTGTTGGGTTGCCTGGGTTACAAATAAGTATCGCTCTAGTTTTATCGGTAATTTTTTTCTCAAATTCTTCTATGCTAGGTAGCGCAAAACCTGTATCTATGGAAGACGGCACCGCTACCACTTTAGCATTGATATGGTTAGAAAAACCGTTATAATTGGCATAATAAGGCTCCGGAATGATGATTTCATCACCCTCATCACATAAAGTAGAAAGTGCGAAGTTCAACGCTTCCGAACCACCATTGGTAACGATAAAATTATCTGTTGTTAAGTCTGTAAAACCCAAACTATGGTAATAGTTCTCTAAAGCCTTTCTATACTCTAAGTTCCCTTCTGAAAGTGAATATTCTAGCACCTTTAAGTCAATCTTTTGCAGTTCTACTAGTGCTGTTTCTGGTGTTTCTATATCGGGCTGACCTATATTAAGGTGATAGACTTTAGTCCCTCTTTGTTTTGCTGCTAAAGCGTAAGGTACTAATTTTCTGATAGGGGAAGCAGGCATATTGGCTGCTCTGTTTGATATTTTTGGCATTGCTAAATTATTTATTTTGCTACAAAAGTAAGCATTTACTTATGATTTATGAAATAGGAAGAGTGGAGTTTTCATACCCCGCTAATCACCTTTATTATAAGCTATTGCACAAATAGTTAATTTTATTTAACTTCGGCAACAAAACTTAAAACTAATATAAACTACCGTGAAAAGACTCATCATTATAACATCTTTTATCTGTTTTGGTATGGCTAACGCTCAACAACAGAAGCAGGACAGTATAGAAAAAGAAATCCAAGCTGTAGAACTCAAAGCTCAAAAAAAACTTGTAGAAAGAAAGGTAGACAGGTTAATTTTTAATGTAGAAAACGCCGTTTCTGTAGTGGGAGGTGATGCTTTGGACGCACTGAAAGCGACTCCTAGTGTAAGAATACAAGGAAACAATATACAACTTGTAGGTAAAAGCAGCGTTAGGGTGATGATAAATGATAAGATAACTCAACTCTCTGGAGAGGCTCTACAAGATTATCTAAAGTCTATACCTTCTGCCAATATCTTAAAGATACCCGTTGTGCATTATGAAATGAAAAAAACAAGAGTTGTTTATTAGACTGAAAATCAGTATATTGTTTTTGCTATAAAACGATATAAATGAACAACTTAGAGCAAATATATGAAAGAATTTTGGAAGTTTTAGGACTTTTTTCAGAAAATCAACTGATTAGTTATCAGAGAAGAACACCTAAAATGAGCGATTTAGAAGTCATAAGTCTTAATATTACTGCTGAATACTTGAGTATTGATAGCGAATTACAGTTATTTAGAAAATTGCCAAACTCTCTGATAAACAAAATTGAAAGAAGTGTTTACAATAAGCGAAAACGAAGACTATCCCTACAAACAGAGCAAATTAGACAGCGTATTTCGATGGAGTTCAATGAGTTTGAAGATATTTTTATCGTTGATAGCATGCCAATGAAAGTTTGTGAAAATGCTCGTTCTACTCGTTCAAAAATTTGTAAAGAGCAATCCTATTCTTTACCAACATATGGTTATTGTGCTTCACAGAAATTATATTTCTATGGCTATAAACTACACGCAGTATGTTCTTTAAATGGTGTGATTAAGAATTTTGATATAAGCCCTGCATCCGTTCACGACATCCACTATTTAAAAGATATTGGTGAGCAAATGCGAAACTGTACTTTAATTGGAGATAGAGGCTATTTATCAGCAAAAGTTCAAATAGATTTATTTAACTATGCTAATATTAAATTAGATACACCAATGAGAAGTAATCAGAAAGATTATATTCCTCAATTTTCATTGTACAAGAAAAAGCGAAAACGAATTGAGACATTTTTCTCTCAACTTTGCGACCAATTTATGATTAAAAGAAACTATGCTAAAACTTTTGAAGGCTTTAAAACAAGGATAATCAGTAAAATAACCGCCGCAACGGTTATTCAATATATCAATAAATTTATCTTCCAAAGAAAATTAAATCATCTAAAAATCAGTATTATTTAAAATGCACAACGAGTTTAAAGATAGAAGTTATTACTAACCCTCCGTCAAAATACGAAGCCGAAGGAAATAGTGGACTTATTAACATACAACTCAAACGCTCTAAACAAAATAACTGGAGTGCTACACTACGCTCTAGCTATCAGCAAGCCACCTACGAAAGATTAGTACACGGTGCTAACTTCAATTATAAAAAAGATAAGTTTTCCGCCCTAGTAGATGTTAATTATAGCTACGGAAGAAACCTCTATACTAACGATATATTCTACGATTATCCCGATTACCAATGGAACAATAAACTCTTTAATCGTAACCACAGAAAAAACTGGGGTACTTTGTTAAATTTAGAGTACGCCTTTACAGATAAAAGCAGTCTAGGATTGCAGTTTATGGGTTCTTTTACAGATAAATACTCCGATGAATTTGCAGATAATTTTGCGAGAAGGTACAGCGACCATTCTTTAATTCACTACTACAAAACGGAGGGGCTATCTCAAGGAACGCCTAGCAACATCTCTCTAAACCTTAATTATGTTCAGAAACTAGGCAACGATGGTAAAAAGCTGTCTGTAGATGCAGATTATTTTGATATGGCTAATCCAGAGGCTAATCATTTCACTTCTTTATTACAAGATCTTATTTCTGCGACTACAGAAACACAATATTCTCAAAACAATTCGCATCAAAATGTAAAGAATTATTCCATCAAGACTGATTTTGAAATGCCTTTATCCTGGGCTAATTTGTCCTTTGGAGGTAGAGCCGCTTCTACTAAAACTAAAAACTTAGTAGATGTAAATTTCTTTAATCAAGACAACAACAATTTAATTCTTTCTCAAAAAGACCACTTTGAATATACCGAAAATATACAGGCGCTATACTTTAGTGCTTCTAAATCTTTCGGAGAAAAATGGGAAACCAAGGTTGGACTTCGTGGAGAAGCTACTCAAACCAATGCTAACTCTATTTCTACTAACGAAATTACCCAAAGAAATTATGCCAAACTGTTCCCAACCCTCTACATTATGTATAAGCCTAACGAAAACCACTCTTTCTCTGCCAACTATGGTAGACGTATAGGGCGACCTTCTTGGGGCACATTAAATCCAGCTAGATGGTACGAAACTCCAAAGTCTTATACCACAGGAAACCCTTTTTTACAACCTGTTTTCATAAACAATATAGAATTTAATTATGCTTATAAAAGCCTGCTTAACTTTCAACTATTTTATGGAAACTACATAGACAATATTTCTCAAATCTCTAGACACAATGTTGCAGAGAATATCACAGTTATGAGGTACGAAGACATTTCTAATGATATGTTTACTGGTGGTTCTATTAGCATCAATTACAAACCGTTTAGTTGGTGGGAAGCCTCTGCAGAAATAAACACTTCTTACTCAGAAACAAAACCTTATATAGAAATCTATTCTAACCACAAATATTCTGGTTGGAGTGGCTATACAATCTCTAGAAATACCTTTACACTCAATTCTAAAAAGACACTGTTGGCCAGTCTAAATTACGAGTATTCTCTTCCTTCAAAAGGGATAGGTACTATGAGTGAATACTCTTCACTAGACATTGGTTTTAAGTACTTATTATTAAACAAAAATCTAATTTTAGGACTTAATTTTAATGATATATTCCGAAGCCAGCAATACACTTATAAAGAGGTGTCTCAAGGCATACTACAATCTTTTTCTCAATACAATGACTCTCAATATGTGAGATTTTCTCTCAACTATAAGTTTGGTAACAATAAAATATCGGTAAGCTCCCGCGCTTCTGGAAACCAAGAAGAAAAAAACAGAGCCAACTAAATCAAAAAAAACTTAATGGGGTAAATTACTTAACTTTACCCCATTATTTTTGATATAAATTAAATGAATATACACCTCATCACTCAACCTTTTTTAGACCAATTCCCTGGTGATTTTTCTGGTGATACCATGCAAAGGCAAACACCAAAAATGCTTTTTGCTACGGTAGAACCTGCCCTATTTACTAACTACAAAGCTATTGCATTCAATCAAGACCTTTCTAACGAGATAGGCTTAGGTTCTTTTGAACCCGAAGACGAGGCTTTTTTAGCCGCCCAAGATTTACCCAAAAACATCAGAACCTATGCTACTGCTTACGCTGGGCATCAGTTTGGGCAATGGGCAGGGCAACTGGGGGACGGCAGAGCAATATTGGCTGGAGAGATACAAAACACTAGCGGAGAAACCACCGAAATCCAATGGAAAGGTGCAGGAGCAACGCCCTACTCTAGATTTGCAGATGGACGAGCCGTGCTTCGTTCCTCTGTGAGAGAATATCTTATGAGCGAAGCGATGCATCATCTAGGTGTGCCTACTACTAGAGCCCTTTCTATCGCCGAAACAGGAGAAATGGTAACAAGAGATATACTCTATAATGGCAATCCTAAACAAGAAAAAGGAGCTATAGTTATACGAACCGCTCCCTCATTTATAAGGTTTGGACACTTTCAGCTATTGGCAGCCCAAAACGAAATAGACACTCTGAAAAATCTAGCTGACTTCTGTATTCAACGCTATTTCCGTGAAATAAAAACAGATAAACCTCAACCTTATCATCAGTTTTTCAAAAAAATTACTGAAACAACCGCCAAACTTATGGTAGAATGGCAAAGAGTAGGCTTTACCCACGGCGTGATGAATACCGATAATATGAGTATCCTCGGGCTTAGTATAGACTACGGACCATTCTCTATGCTAGATGAATACGATTTGAATTTCACGCCCAATACTACCGATTTACCTGGTAGGCGTTATGCTTTTGGAAGACAAGCCGAAATGGCACAATGGAATCTTTGGCAACTAGGCAATGCTTTATTTCCTCTAATAAACGATGTAGATTTTATTGAGCAAACTTTGGAAGATTTTGGCACTGATTTTTGGAATCAATACGACCAAATGATGTGTTCTAAAATGGGATTGGATACTTTTATGAAAGATACCGATGTTGATTTCTTTACAGATTGGCAAAATCTAATGACTTCACTAAAGCTAGACTATACCTTATTTTTCAATGCGTTAGAGAAAGATGTTCATCTAATCAACTGGCAGGATATTTCTTATAAGTCTCTCCATACAGAAGACCTACAACGCCTCAATCAATGGATAAATTCCTACCAAAACCGATTGACTCTAAACAAAATTTCTCCAAACGAAAGACTTGCTCTAATGAGCCAAAACAATCCGAAATTTACCCTTAGGAACTGCCTCCTACACGAATGTATAGAGGAACTTAATAATGGGAACACCAATTACTTTCACCAACTCCTTACCGCTCTTAAAAATCCTTACCAAGAAACATTCCCAGAATGGAGCGTTAAAAGACCCCAAAAATACGATGAGGTGGTGGGTTGCTCTACTTTGTCTTGCAGTTCTTAACAATTAGAGTATTTTTGCGGAAATTTTGGTAAAACTATAATGAAATCTAAACTTTATGGTATTCTAAAACAAAGTTGTCCTAGCTCGTGGGTGGAGTGGGCTTTGTTTATTTTCTTTCTTGTGACGTATGGTATTTTGGCGGGGCACATTGCCTTAACTTCTACCATTGTATTTGATGATAGAATCCCTTGGGACGCTTATTTTAGTTTTGACAATAGGGCTATTGTAATGACAGGTGGCGGGTACGAAAGACACCCTTTATCCAACTATTTTTTTGATGCCATTAGAGAGTTCTCCCTTTGGATTTCTAGCGGACAGAAAAATCATCTCTTTCGGCTAAGTCTCGCCCTATTGAGTAGCCTAGCCATTAGTTGGACAATGGTTTTTATTTTTAAATATCTTAAAAACATCATTCAGCTATCATTGGCTAGTAGCCTTATTTTAGTGGTATTTTTTGGCTTGTTTAGTACCAACATTATGCTGTCCTTCACACCAGAAACCTATACTTACAGTCTTTTGTTTCTAAGCGGATTTACCTACTATGCTGCCTTGAGGCTCACACAAAGAAGAACGCTCTCTTGGGGAATGCTATGCCTAAGTAGCTTGGCGATAGGAGGGCTTACCATTACCAATATTGTTAAAGTCTACATTCCTATTTTGTTTGAAAGGAAATGGTACAACAACATCAAACACTTAGCGAATGCGGTGGCAAAGGTAGGGCTTTCGGTAGGGGTATTTTTACTACTTTTTATGTACCGAATGAATTTTCAGTTTTCTGCATTTTTAGATAAAACAGGGCAACAGTACGAAAAATTTTCGCAACCGAAGCTCGTGCCTATTTGGGATATGATAGTTTTTTGGTTTTGGGGTGGCAACGTGTTATTCCCTAGTTTTATTATAAGAGATTATCATAACAAACACAACTTTCACTACAAAGCCTTATTTATGGAAGTCTATACCTCTAACCTCTCTTATGTATTTGTGGGGCTACTTTTTATACTCGTTATTTGGGGATATTTAAGAGGGTTCAGAAAGCCGCTCGTTCAAGTTCTGATGTTGTCTTTTCTTGTGGATATTATGATACATTGTGTCTTAAAATTCGGGCTACATACTTCCTACATCTACGGAGGACATTTTGTATTCGTTATTCCTCTAATTTTGGGGTGGCTTTTACACTCTTACCGAAAAAACACCAATGCTACACTAGGGCTTCAGTTGCTTTTAGGGTTGCTGACCTTATTTTTAGCCCTAAATAACTTTTATAGAATGGATGAATTTTTTGCATTCTTAGATAAGTACTACACTTAGTTTAGATAGACTTAAGTTCCGTTTTCCAAATATGTAACCCAAGTTACAGTTAGTTAAGCTAGATTAACCTTCCTTTGTAAGAGAAATAATCAAATTAAAGTTTAACTAAAAAAACCCGTTGTGCATTATGAAATGAAAAAAACAAGAGTTGTTTATTAGACTGAAAATCAGTATATTGTTTTTGCTATAAAACGATATAAATGAACAACATAGAGCAAATATATGAAAGAATTTTGGAAGTTTTAGGACTTTTTTCAGAAAATCAACTGATTAGTTATCAGAGAAGAACACCTAAAATGAGCGATTTAGAAGTCATAAGTCTTAATATTACTGCTGAATACTTGAGTATTGATAGCGAATTACAGTTATTTAGAAAATTGCCAAACTCTCTGATAAACAAAATTGAAAGAAGTGTTTACAATAAGCGAAAACGAAGACTATCCCTACAAACAGAGCAAATTAGACAGCGTATTTCGATGGAGTTCAATGAGTTTGAAGATATTTTTATCGTTGATAGCATGCCAATGAAAGTTTGTGAAAATGCTCGTTCTACTCGTTCAAAAATTTGTAAAGAGCAATCCTATTCTTCACCAACATATGGTTATTGTGCTTCACAGAAATTATATTTCTATGGCTATAAACTACACGCAGTATGTTCTTTAAATGGTGTGATTAAGAATTTTGATATAAGCCCTGCATCCGTTCACGACATCCACTATTTAAAAGATATTGGTGAGCAAATGCGAAACTGTACTTTAATTGGAGATAGAGGCTATTTATCAGCAAAAGTTCAAATAGATTTATTTAAACTCGTTGTGCATTTTAAATAATACTGATTTTTAGATGATTTAATTTTCTTTGGAAGATAAATTTATTGATATATTGAATAACCGTTGCGGCGGTTATTTTACTGATTATCCTTGTTTTAAAGCCTTCAAAAGTTTTAGCATAGTTTCTTTTAATCATAAATTGGTCGCAAAGTTGAGAGAAAAATGTCTCAATTCGTTTTCGCTTTTTCTTGTACAATGAAAATTGAGGAATATAATCTTTCTGATTACTTCTCATTGGTGTATCTAATTTAATATTAGCATAGTTAAATAAATCTATTTGAACTTTTGCTGATAAATAGCCTCTATCTCCAATTAAAGTACAGTTTCGCATTTGCTCACCAATATCTTTTAAATAGTGGATGTCGTGAACGGATGCAGGGCTTATATCAAAATTCTTAATCACACCATTTAAAGAACATACTGCGTGTAGTTTATAGCCATAGAAATATAATTTCTGTGAAGCACAATAACCATATGTTGGTGAAGAATAGGATTGCTCTTTACAAATTTTTGAACGAGTAGAACGAGCGTTTTCACAAACTTTCATTGGCATGCTATCAACGATAAAAATATCTTCAAACTCATTGAACTCCATCGAAATACGCTGTCTAATTTGCTCTGTTTGTAGGGATAGTCTTCGTTTTCGCTTATTGTAAACACTTCTTTCAATTTTGTTTATCAGAGAGTTTGGCAATTTTCTAAATAACTGTAATTCGCTATCAATACTCAAGTATTCAGCAGTAATATTAAGACTTATGACTTCTAAATCGCTCATTTTAGGTGTTCTTCTCTGATAACTAATCAGTTGATTTTCTGAAAAAAGTCCTAAAACTTCCAAAATTCTTTCATATATTTGCTCTAAGTTGTTCATTTATATCGTTTTATAGCAAAAACAATATACTGATTTTCAGTCTAATAAACAACTCTTGTTTTTTTCATTTCATAATGCACAACGGGTTAAAAAAATAATGATATGTTCGGAATGTTTAAAAACTCGTTGTGCATTTTAAATAATACTGATTTTTAGATGATTTAATTTTCTTTGGAAGATAAATTTATTGATATATTGAATAACCGTTGCGGCGGTTATTTTACTGATTATCCTTGTTTTAAAGCCTTCAAAAGTTTTAGCATTGTTTCTTTTAATCATAAATTGGTCGCAAAGTTGAGAGAAAAATGTCTCAATTCGTTTTCGCTTTTTCTTGTACAATGAAAATTGAGGAATATAATCTTTCTGATTACTTCTCATTGGTGTATCTAATTTAATATTAGCATAGTTAAATAAATCTATTTGAACTTTTGCTGATAAATAGCCTCTATCTCCAATTAAAGTACAGTTTCGCATTTGCTCACCAATATCTTTTAAATAGTGGATGTCGTGAACGGATGCAGGGCTTATATCAAAATTCTTAATCACACCATTTAAAGAACATACTGCGTGTAGTTTATAGCCATAGAAATATAATTTCTGTGAAGCACAATAACCATATGTTGGTGAAGAATAGGATTGCTCTTTACAAATTTTTGAACGAGTAGAACGAGCGTTTTCACAAACTTTCATTGGCATGCTATCAACGATAAAAATATCTTCAAACTCATTGAACTCCATCGAAATACGCTGTCTAATTTGCTCTGTTTGTAGGGATAGTCTTCGTTTTCGCTTATTGTAAACACTTCTTTCAATTTTGTTTATCAGAGAGTTTGGCAATTTTCTAAATAACTGTAATTCGCTATCAATACTCAAGTATTCAGCAGTAATATTAAGACTTATGACTTCTAAATCGCTCATTTTAGGTGTTCTTCTCTGATAACTAATCAGTTGATTTTCTGAAAAAAGTCCTAAAACTTCCAAAATTCTTTCATATATTTGCTCTATGTTGTTCATTTATATCGTTTTATAGCAAAAACAATATACTTATTTTCAGTCTAATAAACAACTCTTGTTTTTTTCATTTCATAATGCACAACGGGTTTTAAAAATATGTTTTCATCTACTAGCTCACAAGATATAAAAGAAGCAGTGGAACAAGGAGCTTTTCTAGTAGATGTAAAGTCTGCTTCGGAGTTTACTAGTGGCAGTGTTAAAGGTGCAGTAAATATCCCTTTGGATAAAATAAGTTCTCAAATTTCTAAATTTAAAGGAAAAGATAAAATCGTGGTTTTCTGTCTAAGTGGTGGGCGTAGCGGACAAGCCAAAAGCCTACTACAACAAAACGGTATAGAAAATGTAATTAACGGAGGTTCTTGGCATAATGTAAAAGATGCCATTGGCGGATAGTAATTTACCACCTATCAATAGTTGTCTTTTGGGAGAGGGTTTAAAGCTTAAACCCTCTCTAAAAAGTTACTGCTCCACTAGTCTGGTTATCCAGTTTCTTCTGAACTTGTAGTTTTTTCCCTAAAGAAAAATCATAGGACACTCCTAGCACAAACATATTTTTACAACCCGTTGTGCATTATGAAATGAAAAAAACAAGAGTTGTTTATTAGACTGAAAATCAGTATTATTTAAAATGCACAACGAGTTTTTGCTATAAAACGATATAAATGAACAACATAGAGCAAATATATGAAAGAATTTTGGAAGTTTTAGGACT
The DNA here is from genome assembly GCF_035666175.1 of Riemerella anatipestifer. NCBI lineage: Bacteria > Pseudomonadati > Bacteroidota > Flavobacteriia > Flavobacteriales > Weeksellaceae > Riemerella > Riemerella anatipestifer. The sequence continues at coordinate 1,570,024 of NZ_CP142016.1, read as the reverse complement.
TTTTTCAGAAAATCAACTGATTAGTTATCAGAGAAGAACACCTAAAATGAGCGATTTAGAAGTCATAAGTCTTAATATTACTGCTGAATACTTGAGTATTGATAGCGAATTACAGTTATTTAGAAAATTGCCAAACTCTCTGATAAACAAAATTGAAAGAAGTGTTTACAATAAGCGAAAACGAAGACTATCCCTACAAACAGAGCAAATTAGACAGCGTATTTCGATGGAGTTCAATGAGTTTGAAGATATTTTTATCGTTGATAGCATGCCAATGAAAGTTTGTGAAAATGCTCGTTCTACTCGTTCAAAAATTTGTAAAGAGCAATCCTATTCTTCACCAACATATGGTTATTGTGCTTCACAGAAATTATATTTCTATGGCTATAAACTACACGCAGTATGTTCTTTAAATGGTGTGATTAAGAATTTTGATATAAGCCCTGCATCCGTTCACGACATCCACTATTTAAAAGATATTGGTGAGCAAATGCGAAACTGTACTTTAATTGGAGATAGAGGCTATTTATCAGCAAAAGTTCAAATAGATTTATTTAACTATGCTAATATTAAATTAGATACACCAATGAGAAGTAATCAGAAAGATTATATTCCTCAATTTTCATTGTACAAGAAAAAGCGAAAACGAATTGAGACATTTTTCTCTCAACTTTGCGACCAATTTATGATTAAAAGAAACTATGCTAAAACTTTTGAAGGCTTTAAAACAAGGATAATCAGTAAAATAACCGCCGCAACGGTTATTCAATATATCAATAAATTTATCTTCCAAAGAAAATTAAATCATCTAAAAATCAGTATTATTTAAAATGCACAACGAGTTTTTACAATCAAAGATTTGTGTATTAGATTCATTCTGTACTGGACTAAAATCTAATGTTTTCATTTTATATTGTGCAGGTACCCCCATAAAATACATTCCTGTAGATAGTTTCCAATTTCCTAACTGATACGCCAAAAACAAATCATTCTTATTTTCTTCTGTATTAAGAAAAGATCCACCAACACTATAAACTGGAATATTAAATTGATAGGTCAAACTCCATTGTTTATATCTGGAAGTCAGCGTAAAATTATTCCTAACATAGCTTACCTTTGTTCTGTTTCCTTCCTGCGTTTCCATTAACATAGAAGTTGGCTGTAGATATAGTCGTAACACTAATAAATCATTAGCAAAAGGTTTTACCGAACCTATTATAGCTACTCCCGTTTCTCTATAAAATGGTATATTTTGGTAGTTAAGTACATATCCCCCAAGTCTAGAATTTTCTTGATAAAATTGAGCAAAATAATTTCTAACATTATTATAAAACCCTATAGTATTTAAATCAAAATATTTGCTATTGAAAGAATAATTTAATTGGTTCCTAAATTGCCTTTGAGGTTTTAAATCTGGATTCCCTGAACGGAATAAATTAGGCATCGTTTGCTCTAAGTTAGGACTCATCATTTCTCCACTTGGATTTATATTTTTATAGCTGCTGAAGAAACGAAAAGATTGTTTATCCCCCAGAGCATAAGACAAAACTAACTTCGGAGTTAATGCCCAGTCATTAGTAAAACTAGTAGCTGTTTTATTCTGTATATTATTAGCTCCTATACCCAAACGATAGCCAAGTTTATCCCATTTCCCATTATACTCTGTATAAAAGTACTGTTCCAAATAGTTTACTTCAAATTGAGAAGCTCCTAGTATATTATTAAGCTGATTATCCACATTAGTATTGGTTAAACGGTAACCACTCGTTAATTTACCTTTTTCAAACCTATGGCTGTGGGCAACCTCTCCTACAACTCCTGTTTGTATTGAATTTAGTTTCATATCATTGAGGAAAACTTCAGTGTTACTAGAGGTGTTCCATTCTCTACGATATTGATTAGAATTGGTCTTATAATAAGAACCTACAAAGTTGAAAATCAACTCATCTTTTTTACCTAAATTTTTAGAATAGTAAAGATCTATCGTAGGGCTTGTGTATTGCTCTGATGAATTATCCTTAACTTGATGCCTGTTCATTATATTTGTCTGGGTAAACAGATTAGAAGACTCTCCTTCATTATGATAAGTGAATGGGAAAATACTAAACTTGGCTTGGAAAGTATATCTCTCTGGCTCTACACGGGTATAACGCAATGCTATATCCTGATTCGTATAGCCAAATGCATCTCTTCCTAGTATTTCAGAAGAATAATGTATCCCATTGATATTATATGTCAGTATTTTTTTTGTTCTTCTATCATTATATTCCCTAATATTCAAGCTATACTCCAGTCCAAAATCATTTTTACCTTTGGTATAATTGGCATAGACCATTCCGTTCAAGAAACCCGTAGTAAGAGCGGAAGTAATGTCTGCCCCGTAAGAGTAACCTAATTCTGGATTTCTAGTAATCATATTTACAACCACATCGGCACGGTTTGCCCAACGAGCAGGAGGAATATCATAGTACTCCACTCGTACCACATTAGTTGGGGCAACACTCCTTATTTGGGCTTCGGTAGCTTCTATACCATTGATGAGGAACAAGGTTTTTCCTCCACGGATACTTTTGGTAGAATTATTTATAGGGTCGTGCACCAACTCTGGAAGTGTTACCAACAAATCCTTAGCATTATTAGCTTTCTCCAGAGCTGCTTTATCAAAGGTATAGGCAGCGTGGTCATTGTACTGCTTCTTGCGTTGAGATTTAATAATAACTTCTTGAATTTCCTTAGCTTTTGTAACAGAATCTGTCTTGAGTTCTTGTGTAAAACTTAAAACAGGCAAATGTAATAAAATTAATATAACTCCTCTTTTCATTATTTTTTATTTTTCGCTTCTTTAGGTTCCTAATTCTAATTGATTTTTTACTAAATGATAATAATTCCCCTTTTTAGCCACAAGCTCTTGATGGTTACCTAATTCTATAACTTTCCCTTTGTCAAGAACAATAATTTGATCGGCATTTTTAACCGTTGATAAGCGATGAGCTATGACAACCACAGTTTTCCCTTTGAAAAAAGACTGCAAATTATCATGTATAATCTTTTCATTATCAGCATCTAAAGCAGAGGTTGCTTCATCAAAAAATATATAATATGGATTTTTATACACAGCCCGTGCTATTAGAATACGTTGTCTTTGCCCTCCTGAAATACCATTTCCTGACGCACCTATTTTTGTTTTTAATCCTAATGGCAAAGAATAAATAAAATCCTCTATATTAGCTATTTTAATGGCCTTTTTCAACCTATCATAATCTACAATCTCATCTCCTGTAGCTATATTTCTCTCTATTGTATCAGAAAATATATATCCATCTTGCATAACTACACCACTATTTTCTCGAATACTCTGGGGAGAAAGCTCCAATATATTAGTTCCCCCGTAAAAAATATCTCCCGATACGGGCTTATAAAACCGTAGTAATAACTTCATAAGCGATGTTTTTCCACTTCCACTTGCTCCAACAATAGCAGTGATTTTTCCACTTGGAATCGTTAAGTTTATATCACTCAATATAAAAGGGGACTTAGGTCCTTCGTATTGAAAACTTAAATTTTTTAACTCTATACTTCTTTCGGTATTGAAATCCAGAGAAAGTTTCTTTAAACCTTCAAGATAAGAGGGAACTATTTGCTCTTCGTTAGGTCTATTTTGTACTTCATTAAGCCTTTCTAAACTTAGTTTAGCATCTTGAAGAGAACGAAAAAAATTGACCAACTGGTTGACAGGAGAGTTCATTTGACCTATAATGTAGGATATGGAAAGTAACATTCCTAGAGTCATATCTCCTTTTACTACATAATTAGCTGCTAAAAAGGTAACCAAAATATTTTTTAGTTGATTTAAAAACTCAAAGCCTGATAATTGGACTTGATTGAGTTTTAGAATTCTAATATTAAGCCGGAATAACTTTTTTTGAATATGCTCCCATTCCTTTCTCTTAAATTCTTCGAACTGATTAAGCTTCATTTCAGTCACTCCATTAAGAATCTCATATATAGACTCTTGATTTTCTGAGCGCTGTTGAAAACTATAATAATCTAAAATTTTTCTTTTCTTCAACCAAAAGAAAGACCACCCTACAGATATTATAGTGAGCACCAAGTATACTAAAAGTATTTTTAAATCATAATACCATAGTACTCCAAAGAATACCGAAAAAGTAATAATAGAAAAAAAAGTCGTTAGGCTTTGAGAGGTTAGAAACTTTTCAATTCTCTCATTGTCTTGGATACGCTGATTAAAATCCCCCATCATTTTGGTATCAAAAAACTTGATGGGTAGTTGAAGCATTTTTTTTAGAAAATCCGAAATAATATTAATACTTAAGTGTGTACCAATATAAAGCATCAACCAGTTTCTAAAAATCTCTATAGTTATAGCACCTAAAAAAACGCCTAACTGAGCCAGCAAAATGACAAAAATAAACTCTAAATCTTTAGCATTAACCCCTTTATCAATAAGAACTTCTGTTAAGAATGGGAAAATCAGTGTAAGACCACTTCCAAAAAATAACAGCAAGAATATAATACTCAATTGCTTCCGATAGGGTTTTAAATAATGTAATAAATAACCTATAGATATTTTTTCTTGTTTTGGCGGTTGTTTTTTATAAAATTCTTCTGTGGGGCTTAAGAATAAAACCACACCTCTATCTTCATCTGACAGCCATGATTTCTCAAATTTTTCTTGGGTAAGTGTTATAATACCATGAGCTGGATCAGCAATACAAAAGCGAATTCTGTTAGAAAAAAATGACTTTCTTATAGCAAATAAAACAACAAAATGATTTTGATTCCAATGTAGGATACAAGGAAACAATTTACTTTGCTTTAGAAGCTTACTTACACTAAGCTTTACCGATTGTGTTTCAATACCTATCTCTTTAGCTGCTTCACTAACTCCCAAGAGAGATACACCCTCTCGAGTAATAAAAGAATTCTCTCTGAGGTATTCTATAGAATATCTTCTTCCAAAATATCTTGACACCATTGCAAGACAAGCGGGACCACAATCCATTTGATCTTTTTGGGGAAAAAAATTAATTGAGGTTGATTTTATATACATTTTTAAAATATTTCTTTACATAAGGATACCTTATATCATATTCTTTTAAGCCAAAGAAATAAGCCTCAAGAGTTTTAGGAAATTCTACACTTGAACTAAATAAATCAATTCTATTTTCCAAAAAAAATACTCTTAAATGACTGTAAATATTCGAAGCCAATACTACGTCAATATACTTAGAAATATAGATACTATTATTCTCATATTTTTTCTTAATTTTGAAGAAGACAGAATCTATGACATAATTTAGATTAACATATAACTCCTCAGTGGATAATATTTTTAAATATGCCAGCATCTCTTCCGTCAATCTACAAAACCCCTTACTTTTAAAACCTCCAAACTCTAATAAAATAGATTCTACCATATTCATTGCTAAGTCAAATTCTCCCCTATCTATTTCTATTTTCACTCTATTAAGATTTTGCTCTAAATTAGCCCATATAGCATCATAACATCCCATATTAAACAATATCTCGTAATCAGTTAATGATTTTTGTAGCTTTAAGGAAGCATCCCTATACTCTTTATTTTTATAATGTATGAAAGCGTCCAAAGGTAATTTAATAGATCTCATTATTCTTTTACTTTCCTCCAAACATAACTTACTTTTACAAATATCATATTCCCTCAAAATTAAACTTACCAAGGCTTCTTTTTTATCAACAACATAGGACAAGGCTTCTCTAGTTTTCACATACATCATCATCATCATTATTCTATCTGAATCCGATACATTTAATAAATTTCCTTCTATTATCCTAAAAAAAATATGATAATCGGGATATCTCTCTATTCTTTCTTTTATAAATATGGTTCTCTGTTCCAATGTTTTTTCAAGTATCCTCATTAGTATAATTTTTTAATTAAATATTCCAATAACAAACGTTCCCCCATATTAAATTTAAAGCTAGGACAAGGTACTTTACCATTCATCCATTGTTTGGGGCATTCTCCCGAACACACAGGAAAGAATATACATTCTATACAGTTTGAATGAGTTCTATTCAAAATATCATTTTTAAAATTTCTTATAGGAGAAAGTTTTCTTCCTCCTTTTTCTAAATTTAGAAGATTTCCTTCCAAAAAAGACTTATCTGAATAAGCTGGAGTATAGGTATACTCATAACATGCGTAAATATTACCAAATGCATCGTGCACTTCTGAATCAATGTTATCTACCATGCAAGAAGAAGTCCTAACTTTAGGAATTAAATTAATATCACTCGTTGTGCATTTTAAATAATACTGATTTTTAGATGATTTAATTTTCTTTGGAAGATAAATTTATTGATATATTGAATAACCGTTGCGGCGGTTATTTTACTGATTATCCTTGTTTTAAAGCCTTCAAAAGTTTTAGCATTGTTTCTTTTAATCATAAATTGGTCGCAAAGTTGAGAGAAAAATGTCTCAATTCGTTTTCGCTTTTTCTTGTACAATGAAAATTGAGGAATATAATCTTTCTGATTACTTCTCATTGGTGTATCTAATTTAATATTAGCATAGTTAAATAAATCTATTTGAACTTTTGCTGATAAATAGCCTCTATCTCCAATTAAAGTACAGTTTCGCATTTGCTCACCAATATCTTTTAAATAGTGGATGTCGTGAACGGATGCAGGGCTTATATCAAAATTCTTAATCACACCATTTAAAGAACATACTGCGTGTAGTTTATAGCCATAGAAATATAATTTCTGTGAAGCACAATAACCATATGTTGGTGAAGAATAGGATTGCTCTTTACAAATTTTTGAACGAGTAGAACGAGCGTTTTCACAAACTTTCATTGGCATGCTATCAACGATAAAAATATCTTCAAACTCATTGAACTCCATCGAAATACGCTGTCTAATTTGCTCTGTTTGTAGGGATAGTCTTCGTTTTCGCTTATTGTAAACACTTCTTTCAATTTTGTTTATCAGAGAGTTTGGCAATTTTCTAAATAACTGTAATTCGCTATCAATACTCAAGTATTCAGCAGTAATATTAAGACTTATGACTTCTAAATCGCTCATTTTAGGTGTTCTTCTCTGATAACTAATCAGTTGATTTTCTGAAAAAAGTCCTAAAACTTCCAAAATTCTTTCATATATTTGCTCTATGTTGTTCATTTATATCGTTTTATAGCAAAAACAATATACTGATTTTCAGTCTAATAAACAACTCTTGTTTTTTTCATTTCATAATGCACAACGGGTAAAAGTATTATGAGTTTATACTAAACTCATAATACTTTACAAGCATTTACCTCGTTGTAACATCTACATCTATCTCTAGATTTGTAGAATTACCTTGTTTACAACACTGCATTGGACTACATCCTTGACATTTACACCCACCTCCTTTTAAAGCTGAAAGCGCTGTTGTATCAGTAAGTACCTCCATATCACTCACAGATTTTTTTAGTTTTAAATCCATGAAAGCTTGTCTTAATTTAGCATTTTTCATAATAAGTAATTATTAAAAATTATACTTTGAGAAATAGTTTTACTACATAACTCTCCTTATTGGTAGTCGCTTGCAAGCTATATTGAATATCTTTCTTTATTATTGCGCACTAATAAATACTTAATATATCAATTCATAATAATTCCATAATTTACACTTACTTTTCCTACATTTGAGCCCTCCCCTACACTCCATTTCACTTGTTTTTTTGGCATTGTTAATCTGATATATTTTTTATAATTTAGCCTAATGAAATGTACCAAATGTCAATCATCCAATAAGATTAAAGCAGGCTTTGCCAGAGAGCGACAGCGATATAAATGTAAAGATTGTGGCTATTTTTTCAGTGTTGAGAAAAAATCAGATGTAAAAACACTAGAACAAAAGCGTCTTGCTTTAGAAATGTATCTAGAAGGGTTAGGCTTTCGAGCCATTGGGAGGCTATTAAATATTAGCTATGGAACAGTTTATCAATGGGTTAAGAAATGGGGAGAATCTGTAGAGCTTCCAAAAAATGAAGTTCCTATTGAAATAGTGGAATTAGATGAGATTCACAGCTATGTACAGCATAAAAAAACTACTGTTGGAGCTGGATTGCTGTTGATAGACTTAGAAAAAGGTTCATCAGTTTTATTTGTGACAAACGGGACACAAAAACCTTCTTAAAACTTTGGGAGCAATTGAAAAACAGAAATATAAATGTTTTTTGTAGTGATTATTGGAAAAGTTATTCAGAGCTGATACCCAGTGAAAGACACGTAACCTCCAAAGCAGAAACCTTTACAGTGGAGGGATATAACAGTAAAATAAGGCATTATTTGGCGAGATTTAAAAGAAAAACAAAGTGTTACTCTAAGTCAAAAACAATGTTGGAAAATTCTTTAAAACTTTTGTTCTTGAAACTAAATAATGAATTGAATATAATAATTTAACAATACCGTTTTTTTTTATCAATCCCCCTGTCCCTACCTGATTTTACAATACTATCATTAATCTCCTCATTTAAAAGTCTATTAACTCTAACGGTAGTAGGTTTCACACTAAAAACATTTGTATCATCGTAGAAGTCCTCCCTCTGCTCACAGCTTTTCATAAACAATACTACCCCTATCAACATGCTAAGTTTCATTAAGTTTCTCATGACTTTATTTTTCTGAAATTTCCCACTTTCTAAAGCTAAAAAGCCTTTTTTATTCATACAATATTTTATGGTCAAAATTTAGGAAAATCAAGTCCTAATTCAAGAATTAGGACAACTAAAACAAACACTAAAATACTGAATTACAAAAAGATAAACAATATCGTCTTTTTTCTTTAAATTTGAGCAAAATTTAAGTATTCATATCTAATGATTTTTGGCTCTAGAATAATGCTTTACAGACTTTTTGTTTTATTTTTTCTTATCGAGGTTTCGTCTCTATCAGCACAATCTTATTCAGAGATTAGCTCAAAATATTCTCATTTAGACGAGAATGATCTATCTGCTATACCCTATATAAAACAATATATTGCAAAAGCAAAAAAAGAAAAAAATTATACAGAATTAGCCGAAGGCTGTCTAGATTTCAGCTATTATCATCCTAATGACAAAGTAAAATCAAAATATGCCGATAGTGCTGTTATAGCTGCAGAACTTTCTCCAGATATAGAAAAGACTGTTACTTCCTATGTAGCAAGAGGTAGTTTATACTACTTCTATTATAGAGATTTCAAGAAAGCTCTTAGAGATTATATCACCGCATTTAACTACTCTAAAAAAAACAAAGAAAACCCTTATAGAGACTATACCATTATCTACCATATAGGTGTTATAAAAAGCCACTTGGGCTATTATGAAGAAGCCTTAGAACAATTCAGAGAGTGTATTTCCTTTTTTGAACCATTTACCCGTAAAAAATTATCCCAAAATACTCTTTTCAATCATCAAAAGGGGTACTATAACAGTATGCACCAAGCTATTGTTTGTTACCAAAAATTAGGAAATTACCAAAAGGCGGATTCTCTTATAAAGGTAGGACTATCAGAGACTAAAGGTATGGGAAGTTTTTCACTAGAACACGCTTATTTTACAAAATCTAATGCTTTATCAAATTTTTATCAGAAGAAATATCATTATACCATATCTTCACTAGAACTAGCACTACCTTCAATCATAAAGAATAAAGACATAGCTGGAGAAAGCATTGGTTACCTCTATTTAGGCAAGTCTTATCTAAATATAAAACAGCGTAATAAGGGTATTCTTTATCTCAAAAAGATAGATTCTATTTTCAATACAAGTCGCCTCGTAATTCCTGAATTAAGAGAAAATTACGAACTCCTCATAAAAGATGCTCGTCTGCAGAACGATACACAACAAGAACTCTACTATATCAATCAACTCTTAAGCATAGATAAAGTACTTTCTAAAGATTTCAGCACCCTCTCCTCTAAAATCCATAAAGAATATGATACCCAAAAGCTATTAGATGCTAAGGCTGCTCTCGAGAAAAAAAGCTATTGGTGGCTTACCATAAGCTCTAGCGTTATATTAGCACTGTGTATAGTACTGTATTTTAGACGCAAAAAAGAAAAAGAAATTCATAAAAAATACTTAGAATTAGAGCGTAAAATAAAGGATAAAAAGCGTATTAATCTTACCAAAAGTACTCCCTCTGAAAAACCCAATATAGATCAAAAAATATTTGATAAAATTGTATCCCAACTAGAAAATTTTGAACATTATCAAGGGTTTACCGAAAAAGGAATTACCCTTTCTAAGCTATCCAAAAAATTCAACACTAACTCTAAATATCTATCCCAAGTGATTAGCGAAACTCGCCATACTAATTTTAATAGATACATTTCTGAACTACGCATCAACTACATTACTCATTTGTTATTTAATGACAAACGATATCTTAATTACACCATTGAGTCACTAGCTGAAAAATGTGGCATTCAATCAAGGCAAAACTTCTCAGACTTATTTTTAGAAATTAATGGCATACGCCCTACCGATTTTATAAAAAAGAGAAAAAAGTCAGTTGAATAAAGGGGATTTAATCTTAAAAATGATTCTTTTGGCATATTTAATGCTAATTTAAAAATGAATAACATTAAAAACGGTGTCTTTGAACCAAAATTATTGGAACGACAGATGGAAAGAAAATAAAATAGGGTGGGATATAGGATTCGCCTCTCCTCCTATTGTGGAGTATATGAAGCAATATCCTAATAAAGATGCTAAAATTTTAATCCCTGGATGTGGCAATGCTTATGAAGCCGAATTCCTCATAGAAAACGGATTTCAAAACATTACCCTTATAGATATTGCCCCAAAGGCTGTTGATAATTTGAAAATTAAATTCCACAAAAATCCTCATATCAAAGTGATATGTGAAGATTTTTTCAGGCATAACGGCAAATATGATCTCATTATAGAACAAACCTTTTTTTGTGCTATAAACCCTAATAAAAGAACCGATTATATTAAAAAAGTTCTATCTTTGCTTAAAGAAAATGGTCAAGTCGTAGGAGTTTTATTTAATAAAATATTTGAAGAGAAAGGACCTCCTTTTGGCGGATTATCAAATGAATATATAAATTTATTTGAACCTTTTTTTAAAGTAAAAACTTTAGAGCCTTGCTACAATAGCATCTCTCCTAGAGCCAATTCGGAATTATTTATTAACCTAATTAAAAAAGTTTAAAGCAATGTCAAACAACACAACAACCCACAACATAGAAGTAGAAAACATAAAATGTGGAGGCTGTATGAACAGTATAAAGAAAGCCATTCTTAAAATGGAAAATGTAGAAACCATCACCATAGATAAAGATACCGAAACAGTTACAGTTACTGGAGCTATAGCCCGTACTTCTCTTGTTGAAAAACTATCTAGTTTAGGCTATCCTGAGAAAGGTAATAATACTATACTAAAGAAAGCCAAATCTTTTGTAAGCTGTGCCGTTGGTAGAATGAGCGACCCAGTGGAGTAAAAATGATAGATTTTATTAAAAAGCATAAACTAAGCATTATAGGAGCAATAATAGGTGCCATAAGTGGCTATCTATATTGGAAATTTGTAGGTTGTAGCACTGGAACTTGTGCTATTACCTCTAAGCCTATCAACAGTACACTCTATGGAGGAGTAATGGGAGCTTTATTTCTATCTCTATTCAAAAAATAAATAAATCCATATTAACTTAAGCCTTGAAATCTCTAAACAAGATTTACAAGGCTTTATTTTATTAAGTCTATTGAAAACATCGGGGATATTTCAAAACAACTCATAGCGTTAATTATTTTAAAATAAGAATATTTTGATAGGTTATCTAAAGTTATTTCTGCCTCTTTAACCCGTCTTTTTTGAAGCAAATTTTGTCTCTGAACACCATTCAATAAGTAAGATTTTGGAGTAAACCATTCCCCATTTTTAAGGAAAATAAGATTGGAAAAGGTAGTATCTGTAATATATCCTTTTTGAGTAATAATTACCTCCGAAGCATTAGAGTTTTCTTTTAGTTGGTTTAAACTATCTCTGTCTTTATATTTAAGACTATAATCTATCTCAGGAGCTTCTACTATTTCAAAAGAGCTAAGTATAGGCGATTGATAAAGAAGACATTCTATCTCGTAATTACCTTCTAAATCATAAACTACTCTTATTTTATGCTTCTGTGGAGTTTTAATATCAACACTTCTAAGGATTTTCTCCAAATCAACAACCGAACTTCTATTAAACCTCTGAAAAGAACTATTTACTCTTTTTTGATGTAAATCAACCAGATAAAACTTACCATATTCCCAACAAATGCTTTCAATAAATTGGCACATAAATTTTGTTTTTCATTTCTTGATATTCGTCGTCAGGATTGCTTAAATGAGTAATACCTCCGCCACTCTTAAAAAATAAAGTTTCTCCTTCCTTTTCTATAAATCTTATCATCACACAAGAGTCCAAATTCTTCCCATCAAACCAACCGCAAACACCTGTATAGAAACCTCTGTTGTAGCCTTCTGCCTCCAATATAATTGCTTTTGTTTTAGGCTTTGGAGCCCCTAGTATAGAACCTGCAGGAAGTAATTTCTGCATTAAACTACCTATTTTATTTCTAAATTGAGGTTTTAGCATACCTTCTATCTCGGAACTCATTGCATACAAATCTCGCTGTTGAGTTTTAATAAAATCAATTCGCTGAAAGTCTTTAACTTTAACATTATCCGCTACTTGACTTAAATCATTTCTAAGTAAATCTACCACTGTATAATGCTCTGCCTTTTCCTTTACATCGTTTTTTAAAATCTCTGTAGCGTTTTCTAAAGAAGCATCTATCGTCCCTTTCATTGGGTGAGTGGCTATTTTATTATTTTTTATCTCCACAAAAGTTTCAGGAGAAAAACAAACAAATTGGTTGGAATAAAATATTTTATATTTGGCATTAGAGAAATAGAAGATGTCTTCCAACGACAGATTGGTTTTTATCTGGGTCTTTCTAGTGTAATTAGTTAAATAGGAATTTCCTTTTTTTAGATGTTTCTGCACTATACGAAAACCTTTGAGATACTCTTCTTCCGTTTCTGGAAATACTTCCCAATCGTAACGATGAGGCTTTGGAATGTTGGGCGTTGAGTTTATTTTAAAGTTTGGAAAATCTACTTTAAGCCCTGATTGTTCCAAATTTTCTAAAGTAAATACTTCTATTTTAGTCATCATAAAATCTATGATGAAAAGAAACGGAACACCCTCCAAAGAGAGTTTATCCATTAAAGCGAACTGATTTTCTGTAGAAAACATTTGGCAAAAATAAAGAATGCTTATTTTTGTGCAAAATAAATTGTATGAGTTCTAGCCCAGAGTTTAATAAAGTTAATAACATCAGCCAGATTTTACAGGATACTTTTGGCTACTGGCAAAAAACCATAGGCTTCCAAATACTATTTTCTGTTTTGTATTTTGGGCTACTGATGACTTTCGCTGTTGGACTTTTCAACTACTTTGGTTTGGAGACCGAGATGGAATCTTTCCGAAAGTTATTTTCTGGAAATTACACTATAATTTCCCAAACTCTAGCAGAACTGATGGAGAATACTTCTTTCCAGTATTTCGTATTTTCTATAATAATCGTAAAATCATTATTATATCCTTTGAATATAGGTTTTTACGAAATTTATAAAAAGATTGATTTAGGAGAAATCCCTTCCACATCGGATTTAATTATCGGCTATAATGGCTATTTTTTCCTTAGATTTTTTGGCTATCATCTATTTTGGTCTATGATTTATTCTTACGCAGGAATGCTTCAGCCTTTACCTATACTTTGGGTATTTCTTACGCTATTTGCAGCTCCTCTGATGTATTTTCTAAGGGCAGGTATTTTTACTAGTATTCATCTTAATTTTATGGCTTTGAAAGCTAATTTTACCACTATATTTGTGGGAGTTTTAGTAGCATTCATTTTCAGCTATGCTGGATTTTTTGCATTAGGCATAGGGAGTTTATTAACCTTCCCTTTTTGGAATGCGATGATTTATACCCTATATAAACAGATATTTAAAATTAAAGTAATACATCAATCATAACTAATTATATAAATAAAAATCAATGAGTAACAATAAATATAATGATGCTATAAGCAATACTAAAATTAAGCAAATAGCTCTTATCATAGTTATAGTAACATTATTCTTGCTGATGGCCTATCAGCTAGCTATGTTTATTCCTTCGTTGCTGGGAGCTATAACGCTTTATGTGATTTCAAGAAAATACAACCTCTACCTCATAGAAAAAAGAAATTGGAAGCCTTGGATTTCTGCCTTGGTTATTATGCTAGCTACGGTAGTTATCCTTATTTTACCACTCTATTTTTTAATTGATACTCTTATAGAAAAATTAGGCAATGCCCAAGCCTATATGGATAAGTTTAATGATTTTCTAGATAAAATACACTCTTATATTCTTTCTGAAGTACAAATAGACATTCTAAGTAAAGAAAACCTAGATAAGGTAAAAGAAACCGCAGGACAATTATCTACCTTCATTTTAAGTAGCACACTTAATACGGTTACCATTATTGCCTCTACTTATTTTCTTCTCTATTTTATGTTAGTAAAACCTAGAGTTTTTGAGCGTATTTTAACCAATGCTGCCCCTTTAAAGAAAACCAATGTTAACCTCATCAGCGAAAAAATAAGAAAAATGATTATTGCCAACGCTATAGGAATTCCTGTTGTAGCTTTTGGGCAAGGTTTTGCAGCACTGGTAGGTTATCTCATCTTTGGGGCTCCTAGCGTTATGCTCTTATTCGCCCTTACAACTATTGCCTCTATGATACCCATTGTTGGAGGTGCTATTATTTATGTTCCCGTAGCTATATTTATGGTAGCCGAAGGTAATACAATTCCTGGTATAGGACTAGCCATATACTGTCTTGTTGTAGTAGGACTTATAGATAATGTATTAAGGTTTACATTACTCAAAAAGCTAGAAGATATACACCCTCTTAATACAGTATTTGGAATCATTTTAGGAATGAATCTTTTTGGCTTTATGGGATTGGTATTTGGACCTATTTTAGTCTCTGTAACTTTACTTCTAATACAAATATATAGAGACGAATTTTCTGATGAAGACAATGTAGTTATTGCTTCCGATGAAGAAGCTCTCGCAGGTATAGCTACTACAGAAGATGTTGAAGAAAATAACACAAACTCTACCACTAATGAACCCTGAAATTCTGAGGGAAATATGCCTTACTAAAATGCCTTTTGGTAAATATAAAAACTACATCTTGGCAGACCTCCCCGTAGCCTATTTAGAGTGGTTTATGAGAAACGGTGGTTTCCCTAAAAATAAATTAGGAATGCAACTAGCCAGCGTTTATGAAATTAAAATCAATGGATTAGAAGAACTACTAAAACCAATAAGAAAAAGCCTCTAGCTTTCTTTCTTATTGGCTTTTACCCTTTTTACTTCATCTCGGATAAAAGGGTATTTCTGTAACATATCTTGTGCTAAACTAGGCTCCATTACTAATGCCGTAGCTAGATACTCCCTAGCTTCTTCCTCTTTACCAAGATTAAACAGCACATTACTCATTTGATAGTAAAACTCGGCTCTATCTTTGTGTAAAGAGATAGCTTTCTGTAAGATTTCTAAAGCTTTATTATACTGTCCTACCAACATCAGCACTTCGGTATAGGCATACCAATTATAAAATCTATCAGGTTCTGCCTCTACCATTTTTTCTAAACATGGTAAACTTTCTTCAAAAAGCTCCGAATCTATATACAAAAATGCCAACCTTTTCTGATAATCTACATTGGTTTCATTAAGAACGGTCGCCTCTTTAGCGAAGTGAAGAGCCTCTCTCATCTGTCCCATTTCTTCATATAAGAAAGATTGCTCCATCATAGAAAGGTAAAACTGAGGGTCTTCTACTAAAGATTTCTGAAAGGATTTTAAGGCTAATAAAGGCTTTTTATTTTCCTTATGACACAAGCCTATTTTGTAGTAAGTATACGCCTTAGTATATTCTAACTCTAGCATTTCTTCATATACCTCCACTGCTTTATCCCACTCTTGCATCGCCTCATAACAGGCAGCCTTATTGGCATAAACCCCAACAGAATTAGAGTTAATGGCTAAAAGATAATCAAATCCTCGTATGGCTTCTTCGTAGTTTTTTCTATTGAAATAAAACTGACCATACTCAAACCAAGCCGTCTCCGAAAAAGGAAATTCTTCTATGTAATGGTTAAGGAATTTTATAGCATCATCATTTTTATTTAGCTTGTAAAAACAAATCATTACATTTTCTAAAGCATAGTCATCATAAGGGTCGTGGTTAAGGGCTTTTTTATAATGTATTAAAGCATTGGAAGGGTCCTCTAAATTCACATATTCATCAGCGATGAAATTATGCAGAAAATTCTCCTCTTCATTTAGCGTTAAAGCCTTAAGACAGTAATCTATCGCCCTTCTAGGATTACCTAGATTAGAATAATATTTAGCACAACAAACTAGAAAATCTGTATTTTCTAAAGATGTCTCCCTTAGCTCGTTAATAAGCTCTTTAGCTTCTCTATACTGCTGTAATTCTAAAAGAACTTCTAGTTTTTTAGTTTTAATATCTAATGAATTAGGATGAAGTTTTAATGCAAAATTAACGGCAAGTTCGGCATAGGTAGTATCACCCAACTCCAAATAGTGGATGATGATTTCCTCCAAATCATCCGTATCGAAGTAGCGTTCCTCGTTATTTTCTATCATTTCTTCGAACTGCTTTGCCAGTTCATTTTCAAAAAACTCTTCCAAATTAATTTAAAACTTTGTTGTTTTCCTTATCAAAAAGAATGCTAAACCAATAGATAATTTAACTTTATTTAATCTTCTTTATATCAAACCCTTAATCTCCTCTATAATTCTATCAGCTAGTTCATCTGCTTCTTGTTGAGATTGAGCTTCTGTATAGATTCTAATGATAGGCTCTGTATTAGATTTTCTTAAGTGTACCCAATTATTAGGAAAATCTATTTTAACACCATCTACAGTGGATATTTCTTCGTTTTTGTAACGCTCTGTCATTTGTTCCAAAAGAGCATCTACATTGATATCTGGTGTAAGTTCTATCTTCTTTTTACCCATAAAATAGGCAGGATAGGTTTGTCTAAGCTCAGACACTGTTTTGTTCTCTTTAGCTAAGTGAGTTAAAAATAAAGCTACTCCTACCAAAGAATCTCTACCATAATGTAAATTTGGATAGATTATTCCGCCGTTACCTTCTCCACCTATTACGGCATTTTTCTCTTTCATCAAAGTAACTACATTAACCTCTCCTACAGCACTCGCAAAATAAGAAGACCCTAAACTTTGAGCCACATCTCTCAATGCACGACTAGAAGAAAGGTTAGAAATAGCTGCTCCTTTTTTCTTTCTTAAAAGATAGTCTGCCACGGCTACTAGCGTGTATTCTTCTCCAAACATTTCTCCTTTCTCATCTATAAGAGCCAATCTATCTACATCGGGGTCAACTACAATTCCTAAATCTGCTCCTTCTTTTTTCACCAATTCACATATATCGGTAAGGTGTTCTTTCAAAGGTTCTGGATTATGAGGAAAATGCCCATTAGGTTCACAATAGAGTTTTACAACTTCGCAACCCAACGCCTCTAAAAGAAGCGGAATAGCTATTCCTCCCGTAGAATTAACGGCATCTAAAACTACTTTAAACTTCTTAGCTTTAACTGCTTGTGCATCTACCATTGGTAGTGCTAATATTTTTTTGATGTGAATATCAAAAGCATCATCACGAGTTTCATAGCTTCCTAAACTATCCACATCAGCATAATTAAAATCTTCTCTTTCTGCTATCGAAAGTACCTCAGATCCATCTTTACCACTAATGAACTCTCCTTTTTCATTAAGTAATTTAAGGGCATTCCATTGTTTTGGATTATGGGAAGCCGTAAGAATGATACCTCCATCTGCATTCAACTCTGACACCATAACCTCCACTGTAGGCGTAGTAGAAAGCCCTAAATCTACAACATGAATCCCCAACCCTTGCAAAGTGGCTGTAACTAAAGAGGATACCATGCCTCCAGAAATCCTAGCATCTCGACCTAAGACTATGGTTAAGTCTTTCTTCTGTTTGGTATTCTGAAGCCAAGTTCCAAAAGCGGAAGTGAACTTTACGACATCTAGCGGCGTTAAGTTTTCATCTACTTTTCCGCCAATTGTACCTCTAATTCCTGATATAGATTTTATAAGTGCCATAGCCTAAATTTTATACCTGCAAAGATAATAAAAATATTAAGCCTTATTTCCATCCACCTCCCAAACTTTTATAGAGATAAACCGTTGCGTTCAGCTGTGTATTTTTAGCTTCTATAAATTCCATTTTAGCATCTAAGGCATCTCTTTGCGTCATCAAAACCTCCATATAGTCTGCCCTAGCATTAGTAAACAGAAGGTTTGAAATCCCTATCGCCTCGTCCAAATCTTTGCTTTGAGTGTGTTTTAAGTCAAAGTATTGTTGGTAATTTTTAATTTTATTCAAATTATTAGAAACTTCCATATAGGATTTGATGAGCGTTTTATTATACTCATACAAAGCCTGTAGTTGAGATGCATTTGCTGTATTAAATTTTGCTTTTATTGCTGATTTGTTAATTAGCGGCCCGACCAAATCTCCCACTATATTATAAGCTAAAGACTCTGGAAAATGAGTGAAGTAACTCGGTTTAAAAGCTTCTAAACCAGCTCCAAATGTAATATTTAAAGAAGGGTAAAATTCTTTTCTAGCAGCTTCTACATCTAACTTGGCAGCCTCTATCTCTAGCTCTGCTTGTTTAACATCTGGTCTATTAGCCAATAACTCCGAAGGAATACCTGTTTTAATAGACTGTGGTACGAGATCTAAAAATTCTGCACTTGAACGAGGAATAGGTTGATAGAATCTTCCTAGTAACAAATTGATATCATTTTCTTTCTCTAAAATGCTTTGTTGAACTGTATATAAATTCGCCGATGATTTTGCTAACTCAGCTTCAAATTTTTTAACTGATAACTCTGTAGTTGCAGCCGCCTGTTTTTGAATTTTAGAAACTTCCAATGCTTTTCTTTGAAGTTCAATATATTTTTTAAGATAAGAGTATTGGCTATCCAAAGCTAAAAGTTCATAATAGCTTTGTGCCACTTCTGCTATCAAACTTGAAAGCACAAAATTCTTACCTTCTACTGTAGCCAAATAGTGAGCTATTGCAGATTTTTTTTCTGTTCTAAGCTTATTCCAAATATCCACCTCCCAATCGGCTTGTAAGCCTACTCCAAAATTACCCAACGGATCTGGAATCGGCTTTCCATCTTCCATCTGTGTAGCTGCATCTCCTGCTCCTTCACTAGTATAACGCCCCACTTTTCTAACACCAGCAGTTGCCCCCACAGAAACTGTGGGAAGCAATCTTCCGTTTTTATACATTACATTACTTTTGGCTTTTTCTATCTCTTGTAATGTAATTAGTAACTCTTGATTATTACTAAGTGCCGTTTCTATTAAAGAAACTAAATTAGGATCTGTAAAAAACTCTCTCCAAGGTGGTGTCCCTGTACTTTTATTGGAAACTTCATCTTTTGTATAGCTTTCTGGTAGAGCCTCTTTTACATTATCTTTTACTTGTAATGGTGCTGGTGCTTTACAATTAACTAGCACTAAGCTACCCACTACCAATGATATATATTTTAGTTTAGTTTTCATCTTCAATTTCTTCAGTTAATGGATTAAGGTCTTCATATTCTGCCAACTCATTTTTTCCTGCTATTTTACCAAAAATAAGATATAAGCCAGGTATAAGTACTACGCCAAATATTGTCCCAATAAACATACCTCCTGCCGCTGCAGTTCCTATCGTTCTATTACCTATTGCTCCTGGACCTGTTGCCAAAGCTAAAGGGATAAGCCCCGCAATAAATGCAAAAGATGTCATTAAAATAGGACGAAAACGCATCACAGCTCCTTCTATAGCCGCTTTGAATATTGTAGCACCTTCGTTTTTTCTCTGCACTGCATATTCTACTATAAGTACCGCGTTTTTACCCAATAAACCTATCAACATTACTAGAGCAACTTGTGCATAGATATTATTTTCTAAAACCCGTTGTGCATTATGAAATGAAAAAAACAAGAGTTGTTTATTAGACTGAAAATCAGTATATTGTTTTTGCTATAAAACGATATAAATGAACAACTTAGAGCAAATATATGAAAGAATTTTGGAAGTTTTAGGACTTTTTTCAGAAAATCAACTGATTAGTTATCAGAGAAGAACACCTAAAATGAGCGATTTAGAAGTCATAAGTCTTAATATTACTGCTGAATACTTGAGTATTGATAGCGAATTACAGTTATTTAGAAAATTGCCAAACTCTCTGATAAACAAAATTGAAAGAAGTGTTTACAATAAGCGAAAACGAAGACTATCCCTACAAACAGAGCAAATTAGACAGCGTATTTCGATGGAGTTCAATGAGTTTGAAGATATTTTTATCGTTGATAGCATGCCAATGAAAGTTTGTGAAAACGCTCGTTCTACTCGTTCAAAAATTTGTAAAGAGCAATCCTATTCTTCACCAACATATGGTTATTGTGCTTCACAGAAATTATATTTCTATGGCTATAAACTACACGCAGTATGTTCTTTAAATGGTGTGATTAAGAATTTTGATATAAGCCCTGCATCCGTTCACGACATCCACTATTTAAAAGATATTGGTGAGCAAATGCGAAACTGTACTTTAATTGGAGATAGAGGCTATTTATCAGCAAAAGTTCAAATAGATTTATTTAACTATGCTAATATTAAATTAGATACACCAATGAGAAGTAATCAGAAAGATTATATTCCTCAATTTTCATTGTACAAGAAAAAGCGAAAACGAATTGAGACATTTTTCTCTCAACTTTGCGACCAATTTATGATTAAAAGAAACTATGCTAAAACTTTTGAAGGCTTTAAAACAAGGATAATCAGTAAAATAACCGCCGCAACGGTTATTCAATATATCAATAAATTTATCTTCCAAAGAAAATTAAATCATCTAAAAATCAGTATTATTTAAAATGCACAACGAGTTACCATAGTCTTTTTCATTATCAAAACGCCCAGGATACTTTAGTACATACTCAAATGCTTGTGAACGCTTCCCAGAACTTTCCCCCGTTCTACCTGGAGAAGCTTCTAAACTTTGAGAACTAAGCGCTTCCATCACCTCATCAGTAGAAATATTATATGCAGTAAGCCTATCAGGTTTTAACCAAATACGCATCGCATACTCTCTTGTCCCAAGTATATCAGCAAAACCAACACCATTAACCCTTCTTAATTCTGGTAGAATGTTAATATCTGCATAGTTGAATAAAAACTTTTGATCGGCTTTAGGATCATCACTATAGAGGTTAACATACATCAGCATGTTAGGTTCTTCTCTCGTAATTTTAACACCTTCTCGTACCACCAAAGGAGGCAATTTGTTAATGGCTGAAGAAACTCTATTCTGCACATTTACAGCAGCTAAGTTAGGGTCTGTACCCAAATTAAAAACTACTTGTATGGAGGCTACCCCGTCATTCCCTGCATCAGAGGTAATGTATTTCATACCTTGTACCCCATTTAGAGCTTGTTCTAAAGGAATTACTACTGATTTTACCAAAAGTTCATTATTGGCACCTGGATACTCTGCCGTAATATTTACTTTAGGTGGCGAGATAGACAGAAATTGGGTAATAGGTAAACTTAATAGAGATAATACCCCCAAAAATACTATAATAAGAGAAATTACTATTGATAGTACAGGTCTCTTTATGAATGTTTTAAACATAGCTTAATATTTTAGTTGGCATTAAGTTTTAGAGTTTTTAATACCTCTTTAGGATTCTGAAACTGAGTTTTTACAACATCATTATCTCTTACCTTTTGTACTCCTTCTAATAATATTTTGTCACCCGCAGAAAGCCCTGAACTTACCACATAAATATCTGGTAAAGAATAGGAAACTTTAATATTTCTAGATTCTACTTTACCATTTTTATCTACAACAAAAACATATTTCTGATCCTGAATTTCATAGGTTGCCTTTTGTGGGATAATAAGTGCATTCTTCACAGGAATCTCCATTCTTACTTTTCCTGTTTGTCCGTTTCTTAAAAGCAAATCCGAGTTAGGAAACTTGGCACGGAAGGCTATGTTACCTGTTTCATTATTAAACTCTCCTTCTATATTTTGGATAAAACCTTTCTCTGGGTGCTCTTGACCATTTGCCATAACTAGAGTTACCTGCTGCTTGCTTCTCTCATCAGCATTGGTTTGATAGCTCAAATATTCTGGTTCAGAGACATTAAAATAGGCGTAGACATTGGTATTATCTGAAAGACTTGTTAACAAATCTCCTTCTTCTATAAGACTTCCTAATTTGAGAGGAATTCTATTGATAATACCAGAAAACGGGGCTCTAATAGTGGTAAAAGACAAATGTAACTGAGCCATTCTCATTTCTGCACTAGCCGCATCTAGCAAAGCTTTTTCATTTTTGGAAACAATATTATTCCCTGCCAAAATACTTGCATTTTGATATTCTATTCTAGCCTGCTCTACCTCAGCTCTTGTTTTCATGAGTTCAGCTTCATAGACTTGTGGCATTATTCTGAACAGAACTTGTCCTGCTTTAACATACTGACCTTCGTCTACATAGATTTTATCCAAAAATCCTTTCTCTTGAGCTCTTACTTCTATATTTTTTTGAGATTGTATTTGAGCTACAAAATCTTTGGATATATTAGTATCCATTTTTAGAGGTTGAGTTGTAGGATAAACAGGCATTTCCTCTTTTTTATCTTTATCTTCTGATTTGCAAGAGGATAGATTTAAAACTATTAGTACTGATAAAAGTGTGATTTTATTCATTTCGTTAATTTGTTAAGTTATTAGAAAATTATGTATGGTTATCATCAAACTTGGTTTGATGGAAAAAAGTGTATATCCCGCATATCAATAAATACGAAAACACACGATAATTTTTACAATAAAAAACAAATCAAATTCTAATAGAACGAATGAAAATATAGCGTTTTACCTTTAGATAGGAAAAAACAGAAGTGCCTCTGTACAGTATTTTAGCTACCTTAAAGAGAACTACAGAAAGTAACTTCCTTAATAGTACTAGAAATAATAAAACTAAAGTCTTCATCTATCTCATTTAAAGAAGCTATTAAACTAGCTGTATCCTTAGATGAATCTTTCTCAACAAAGAATGTCTTTTTTTTAGAAAATTTAGCCAATGTTGTACCTATCTCTTTATTAAGAGGTAGCTTCATAGAGTTTGCCTCTATTTTCCACGAGGAAAATAAAGTAATCAAAACTACTAATAAAAGGGCTAAATACTTTTTCATTTCAGTGGGCAAAGGTAATTAGAGATTTCTTATTACAATGTGTATTAACAAACTTTAACATATTATAATTACCTATGATAAAAAAAATAGAGTGCTAAATTAGCACTCTATTCTATTTAAAGTATTTCCAGTAAATTATATCTGAGGTCCTGCCGCTACTAATCTCTTACCTTCTTCGGTATCTGTATATTGTTCAAAATTCTTAATATACTTAGCTGCTAGAGATTTTGCTTTTTCTTCCCATTCTGCTGGTGTAGCGTAAGTATCCCTTGGATCTAGAATACCTTCAGAAACATTAGGTAACGAAGTAGGAATTTCTAAATTCATTACAGGAACTACGCTCTTAGGTGCATTATCTATGGAACCATCTAAAATAGCATCAATGATAGCTCTTGTATCTTTTAATGAAATTCTCTTACCTGTACCATTCCACCCAGTGTTTACTAAATAAGCCTTAGCACCGTGCTCTTTCATTTTGCTAATCAATGTTTTAGAGTACATTGTTGGGTGTAAAGTAAGAAATGCTTCTCCAAACGCTGGTGAGAACGAAGGTGTAGGTTCTGTGATACCTCTCTCAGTTCCTGCTAACTTAGAAGTGTATCCACATAAGAAGTGATATTGTGCTTGGTCTTCTGAAAGTATAGATACTGGAGGCAATACCCCAAAAGCATCAGCAGATAGATATATAATCTTACTAGCGTGTCCTGCCTTAGAAGGAAGTACTATCTTATTGATATGGTAGATAGGATAAGAAACTCTAGTATTTTCTGTAATAGAACCGTCTTTGTAATCTATCTCACCGTATTCATTTACCACAACATTTTCTAGCAATGCATCTCTTTTAATAGCTCTAAAGATGTCTGGCTCTTTTTCTTCTGTAAGGTCGATAACTTTAGCATAGCAACCACCTTCGTAGTTGAATACTCCGTTGTTATCCCAACCGTGCTCATCATCACCTATTAGGTATCTTTTCGGGTCTGCAGAAAGCGTTGTTTTACCTGTTCCTGAAAGACCAAAGAATAACGCTACATCTCCTTTCTCTCCTACATTGGCAGAACAGTGCATAGATGCCATACCTTTAAGTGGTAGGTAGTAGTTCATCATCGCGAACATACCTTTCTTCATCTCTCCACCGTACCAAGTACCTCCTATAATTTGGATTTTTTCTGTAAGGTTAAACATCACAAAGTTTTCAGAGTTTAGACCTTGTTTTTCCCAATCAGGGTTAGTAGTTTTAGAACCGTTCATCACAACAAAATCAGGCTCTCCGAAGTTTTCTAACTCGTGAACAGATGGTCTAATGAACATATTGGTAACAAAGTGTGCTTGCCAAGCCACCTCCATTACAAATCTTACTTTAAGTCTAGTATCAGGGTTAGTTCCGCAGAAAACATCTACCACATAAAGTTTTTTAGATGTAGAAAGTTGCTTAAGAACTAAATCTTTACAATGTGCAAAAACTTCTGGAGAAGTGGGTCTGTTAACATTACCATCCCAGTGTATTGTATCTTTAGTAATATCATCTAATACGATGTATCTATCCTTAGGGGATCTCCCTGTAAAAATTCCTGTTTTAACAGCTACCGCTCCTGATTCTGTTTGAGCTCCTTTCTCAAAGCCTTTGTTCTTATCAGAAACCTCTGCTTTATAAAGCTCTTCATAACTAGGATTATACACGACTTCATGGTAACCTGTAATCCCCAAATTGTGCAACTCTTGGATAATCTTTAAATTTTTCATAGGTGATATTAATTATATATAAATTATGGTTTTATTTTTAAAGCATACAAATTTACTTATTCTCCGAGAGGAATAGTGCGTTAAAGATAATGATATTAGTCAGAAATCGCAACTTAAAAATAAAATACTGATTATCATAAAATTATATCCGAAAATTTAAAAATATTAGAGAAACCTTGTTCCTCAAAATAAGACCTTGCTCCAGAAAAATTCTCAACCATAATAAAATCTCCACCCCAAGCTCCTAAACTTTTTATAAACCCTGGACAATCTGAAAAATAAAGTTCTTTAGCTGTAGGTATCCCTAAAAATTCAGAAAGTTTTTGCTCGTGTGCCATCATCAGTTTTGAAAATTCTTCTAAACTATCTGATTTTAGTACTGCATCGGTAAGTTCTGAAAAAAAAGCTATATCCTTTTTAGATTTTTCCCTTGCCTTATATAAAGCAATACCTTCTCTACTGTCTTGCTTTTGGTTTAAATGTATAAAGAGTAAATCGTCTTTGAATTTAGGTAAAAAATGTACAGGCACAACTTCCCTAAAGGGCTTTAGTTGGTACAATATAGATTGTTCTTCTAATGCTACAGCCACATCGTAGCCACTACCTCCCAATGTATTTTCGTTAAGAAGAAATGCATCTGTTTTTGCCCACTTTGCTAAGTTAGCCATAAGTGTAGAGCTACTCCCTAGACCATAATTGGCAGGAAACTGAAGATTAGTTTTGATATGATAGGAAACTCCTTTTTTTAACTTTTCCAGCGAAATAGATTGCAGATACTTTAATACTTTTAGGATAAATTCGGCATTAGGTTTTAAGTTAGTAGAAATAATCTCCCACTTACGATAATCTATCTCTATATACAGCCACAACTGGTTTTGATGATAGGTTTCCCAAAAGATTTTAGCATTGTTATCCTTTTTTTCTTCTACCCACAAATCTTGCCCCATTTTGGTTGGTAATGCCAAAGCTTTAGCACCGTCTAAAACAACATACTCTGAAGTGATGAGTAGTTTTCCTGATGAGAAATAATGTTCCATAAGGCAAATTTAATTCTAATTATTCGATTTTAAAACAGGTAAACTTTATTTTGCCTCAATTATTAGTTGATATATTGTTATATTTGTTCATTGGTTTATTATCTAACACATAACCTTATGCTTATGAAAAAAGTATTATGGCTGAGTTTACTATTAGCATTTTTCACTTACAAATCTCAAGTAAAGGATAATCTAAATATTCCCAAAAAACCAAAAATAGGTCTTGTTTTGGCAGGTGGCGGCGCTAAAGGTTTTGCTCACGTGGGTGTTCTTAAAGTTTTAGACTCGTTAGGTGTAAAGGTAGATTATATTTCGGGGACGAGTATGGGGGCTATTGTGGGTGGACTATATGCTTCTGGATACACAGGAAACGATATTGAGAAAATAATTACCAATACTGATTTTTACGACATCATCGCTAATGAAAAAAACAGAAAGGAAACTTCCTTTTTCAGCAAAACCACAGACAAATACCTCTTGAATATTCCTATAAAAAATGGCAAGATAAATGTGCTCCCTAAAGCTATTTCTACGGGACAAAAGAACATTTATATGCTTAAAGATTTATTTAAAAATGTTTCTAATGTAGAAGACTTTGCTCAACTTCCTATCCCATTTATGTGCGTTACCACAAACCTTGAAAGTGGTAAGATGAAAATTTTTGAAAAAGGAGATTTAATTAAAGCTATTATGGCGAGTTCTGCCTATCCTTCGCTTATGGACCCTGTTAAGATAGGTGATAGCCTTTATATAGATGGGGCTATGACCATCAACTACCCTGCACAACCTCTCAAAGAGAAAGGAATGGATATTATTATAGGAGTAGATTTAAGCCAAGGTTTAGCTAAAAGAGAGGATTTACAAAGTGCCATTAGTATCCTCAACCAAGTGATAGATTTTGGCATACAGAATGAAACCAAAAACCAATACCAATACATTGACATCAACATACATCCAAACCTAGATGGTATGAATGCCACTAGCTACGGAGACAAAGAAAAAATACTAAAAATAGGCTACGAAAAAGCTCAAAAATATACTGATATACTATCCAAACTTCCTAAACGAAAACATACCCAACTAAGAGTAACATCTAACCCTATTTACTCTAACATCTACAAAATAGATAGTTTAGAAGTGAATAACAATAAAATATTTAGCCGTTCATACCTACAAGGTAAAATGAACTTAAAAACACCTTCGCCACAAACTTACGGAAGTATCAATAAAATGGTGGACAAACTATACGCTACCAACAACTATAATCTTATCAACTATGATATCATTCAAAATAACGGGAAAAATACCCTCCAAGTTACAGTAGATGAAGACCAAAGCAGGTATTATCTTAAGTTTGGGTTACATTACGATGAATTGTTTAAAACAGGGCTCCTCATCAATGCCACCGCCAGAAGACTCCTACTGCCCAACTCCACCGTATCCTTAGATATAGTAGTGGGAGATAGCCCTAGATATTACTTTAACTACTTTATGGATAATGGCTATATACCAGGGCTTGGAGTTTCCTCATCAGGAATGAAATTAAACCTCAAAAACAACCAAGGTGCTATTACGGAAGATTGGACTTGGCTAAGAAACGATGTTTTTATCCATTCTATATGGAGAGATCGATACGCCATAGGTGGAGGGCTTAGCCACGATTATTTTAAAACGAATAATCCCAACATCAGTGAAATAAAAAACTTTATTAACCCTTATTTCTTTATTAAAAGCGATACACAGGACAACAAAAATTTCCCTACTAGAGGTTTCTTTCTAGATGCCGAAGCTAAAATATTAGAATTATTTAATGAGAAAAATGCCGAAATAACTCCCATACAAACCAAGGTAGACCTTAGAATGAATTTCTCTATCAGCAGTTGGCTCACCTATAATCTAAGCCTTTTTGGAGGGTTTACTGCCAATTACGATGATTTATCCCATTTCTATCAATACCGTATAGGTGGTATTTTTGAACAAAAACTAGGGAATTTTGCACAAATGCAAGGGTACTATTTCGGATACACGAGCAGCCCAAATCTATTAACGGCAACCAATAATTTTCAGTTCAGGATACAGAAAAGCTATTTCGTTACCGCTCATTTCAGTATGGCAAACCTTTTCAATGAAATCAATCTGAAGGAGATGCTAAATATCAATCATAAAGGATTAGGCATTACCGCAGGATACAAATCACCTTTTGGACAAATAAAAATAAACTACAGCAATCCACTAAACAAAAACAAAGGAATGTTAAATGTCATATTAGGACATTGGTTTTAAAAAACTTAATTAAAAATGATACAATTCTTTTTTGAAGAAATAGAGCCCATTAGTATATCTACTGACATCAGCAAATGGCTAGAGCAAATCATCTTATCAGAACACAAAAAACTAGGCAAGATAAACTACATATTCTGTGATGACGAATACCTCCTCAAGATAAATCAAGAGCATTTACAACACGATTATTATACCGATATTATTACCTTTGACTATGTTAGAGGAAACACCATATCGGGCGATATTTTTGTGTCCTTAGAACGCGTTAAAGACAATGCCTCTACCCTATCCAAAGACCATCAGTCAGAATTTCTAAGAGTATTAGCTCACGGTATTTTGCATCTCTGCGGATACAAAGACAAAACGGAAGAAGACATTAAAACAATGCGTGGAAAAGAAGATTTCTACCTTAACAAAACCACCTTAGCCCCTCGTTAGGACTAAGGTGGTTTTAGAATAAAAAAACTTCCCTAAGCGTTTTTAGCCGATTTTATAATCTCATTCAGTTCTTTATAAAGGGCTGCCCACTCCGCTTGGGATTACATTGCCGACACCAAATTGATATAGTTCCGTATTGATTTTTCTATATCCCCACGCAAGGCACTAGCAGATTTAGTTAGTCTTAATGTTGCATTCGCTTCGGTTTGTTCTGACAGCAGGTTAGAAAATGTTTCTTGTTTCGTTTTTAAATCATTAAATACAGGGGTTAAATTCAGAGCATTTAGAGCCGTTTTATTGGGTTCTGCATCTAGTTCTGCGAGCAATTTGTTAAGCAATACAGACTGGTCTGCGTAAGACTTTTTATCCAAATTCAAATCATTACGCTTAAAAACCTCATACAGCGCCACCGCCTTCTCTTGGTTTGGCAATAAGTCCAGAGCCGCATAGGCTTTTAGATACGCCTTAAGACCCACAAAAACCTTATCTCGCTCCTTATCCTCTTTGGCAACCTCTGCCCCTTTGCCGCTATACAACTGTTTTGCCACCAAATCTTTGTACAAATCATACTCCGCCTCCAGAGCCTTTAGCAAAGGGTGGTTGCTTATACTAATGGTATAGTTTCCATTCTTAGATGCCAAAATCAAACGCTCTGCTAACGCAGCAAGCGTAACGGTTTTTAATTTCCCTAAACTAATTTTCATTTTTAAAAAGATTTTAAAAGATTTACTATATTTTATGTGCTGAAGTTAAAAAAATTCAGATAAACACGCAATATTTTCTTTATTTAAGACAAATCATTTTCAATGTCAGTTCCCATATATTCGGTAGTTCATACTTAAACTGATAAGCTCTAAATCTGAAAGTTTAGGTAGCCTTCTTTGACTAATTTAATTATACAGCAAAACCAAATTTAAAAAATGGCTTAATTTTTAAACATTATCATATTATTTTAAAAACATAGGAATAACTCGTTGTGCATTTTAAATAATACTGATTTTTAGATGATTTAATTTTCTTTGGAAGATAAATTTATTGATATATTGAATAACCGTTGCGGCGGTTATTTTACTGATTATCCTTGTTTTAAAGCCTTCAAAAGTTTTAGCATAGTTTCTTTTAATCATAAATTGGTCGCAAAGTTGAGAGAAAAATGTCTCAATTCGTTTTCGCTTTTTCTTGTACAATGAAAATTGAGGAATATAATCTTTCTGATTACTTCTCATTGGTGTATCTAATTTAATATTAGCATAGTTAAATAAATCTATTTGAACTTTTGCTGATAAATAGCCTCTATCTCCAATTAAAGTACAGTTTCGCATTTGCTCACCAATATCTTTTAAATAGTGGATGTCGTGAACGGATGCAGGGCTTATATCAAAATTCTTAATCACACCATTTAAAGAACATACTGCGTGTAGTTTATAGCCATAGAAATATAATTTCTGTGAAGCACAATAACCATATGTTGGTGAAGAATAGGATTGCTCTTTACAAATTTTTGAACGAGTAGAACGAGCATTTTCACAAACTTTCATTGGCATGCTATCAACGATAAAAATATCTTCAAACTCATTGAACTCCATCGAAATACGCTGTCTAATTTGCTCTGTTTGTAGGGATAGTCTTCGTTTTCGCTTATTGTAAACACTTCTTTCAATTTTGTTTATCAGAGAGTTTGGCAATTTTCTAAATAACTGTAATTCGCTATCAATACTCAAGTATTCAGCAGTAATATTAAGACTTATGACTTCTAAATCGCTCATTTTAGGTGTTCTTCTCTGATAACTAATCAGTTGATTTTCTGAAAAAAGTCCTAAAACTTCCAAAATTCTTTCATATATTTGCTCTATGTTGTTCATTTATATCGTTTTATAGCAAAAACTCGTTGTGCATTTTAAATAATACTGATTTTCAGTCTAATAAACAACTCTTGTTTTTTTCATTTCATAATGCACAACGGGTTAATGTATAAATTGCAGTAGTTATTTAGGAACTGTATTAACATAAATTTTGACATTATGAAGAAAACAATTATTACTGTTTTTTCTTTGTCATTGGTGCTTTGTGGAAACGAAGTCTATGGACAAAGGAAAAAAGATTCTACGAAAACAAAAGAAATTGAGGAAGTAGTAGTAGTGGCTTATGGTAAGCAAAGGAAAGAAACGGTAGTAGGAGCAAATGCCGAAATAAAAGCAAAAGATTTAGCTCAAAGGTCTTTAACTAATGTAGCTCAAGCTCTAGATGGAGCTACCCCAGGAGTACAGGTTTCTACAAGTACAGGGCAGCCTGGTAGTGGTCCAGCAATTAGAATCAGAGGATTTAGTTCCATAGGCTCAAACAATAGCCCTTTGTTTATAGTAGATGGAACGGTTTATAATGGAAATATAGCTAATCTAAATCCTGATGATATAGAATCTTTGAATATATTAAAGGATGCAGCTTCGACCTCTTTGTATGGCTCTAGTGCAGCTAATGGGGTGGTTATGATTACTACTAAAAAGGGAAAAAAAGGAAGATCTCAGTTTAATTTTAGTGCAAGTACTGGTATATCTACGAGATCTATTCCTGAATATGACCGATTGAATGCAGCTCAATATTATCCAATAGTATGGGAGGCTATAAGAAACGGACAACTTTATAAACCTAGTGGAGCGATGTCGTTGGCAGATGCTAATGCTTACGCTTCTAGAACATTGATACCCGATGTCTTGAAAAATAATGTGTATAATGTCCCAGACAACCAGTTAGTAATAGATGGAGTTTTAAATCCTAATGCATCTTTAATATATGATGATTTAGATTGGCAAAAGGAGTTTTTTAAGGTAGGTATGAGACAAAACTATGATTTCAATTATAGTGGGGGAACAGATAAAACGACTTACTATGCATCATTTGGATATCTTAAAGAAGATGCTTACGCTTTGAGTTCAGACTATGAGAGAATTTCAGCTAGATTAAATATAGATACCCAAATTAAAGACTGGTTTAAGGTAGGTAGTAATTTGGCTTATTCCAACTCATTTTCTAACCAAGCTATAGATGGAGTAGATAATAATAGTTCTTATGTTAATCCATTTAATTGGACTAGAAATATAGGACCTATTTATAATGTTTATGCTCATGACCCAATTACCGGAGGATATATATATGATAAAGAAGGTAATCGTGTTTATGATGCAGGAGATAAGAGAGGAGCAGGAGCGGCTGGAGGTAGACATGTCATTCAAGAAACATTACTGAACAGAAATTATGATAAAATATATAATATTAATTCAAGATTTTTTGGAGAGTTTAAATTGTTACCAGAATTAACATTCACTACCAATGTGGGTTATGACTTAAGAAATTATAAAGGAATAGCTTATCGTAATAAGATTATAGGCGATGCAGTGCCTAATGGGGCGGCATCAAGAACTGTTACAGAATCACGCACAATTACCTTTAATCAGTTACTTAATTATGATAAATCTTTTGGACATCATAATTTGAATGTACTATTGGGACACGAAAATATTTCTTACAAATATGAGTATGTTTATGGTCGTAAGACAAATCAAGTAGTTGATAATAATGATGAGTTAGTTAATTTTGTAACACCTACCAATTTAACTTCTTATGATAGAATTTTACCTAAGGAATCTTATTTTTCTAGATTAAATTATGATTATAACAGAAAATATCTACTTTCGGCTTCTGTAAGGAGAGATGGGTCTGCTAGGTTCCATAAAGATGTTCGTTGGGCTACATTTTGGTCATTAGGAGCAGGATGGAGAATAGACCAAGAGAATTTCTTAAAGGGTAATTCTACAATAAGTCAGTTAAAACTTAGAGGGTCTTACGGGCAAGTGGGTAATGATGGTAGCTATAGCACAGATGTCTCTTATTATGCTTGGCAACCTCTTTATAGTCTAGGTTATAACAATGGAGATTATGCAGGAGTAATGATGAGTAGCGTAGGTAATACACAATTAACGTGGGAAAGTAATACACAATTAGACGCTGCTCTAGAATTTGGATTTTTTAATAACAGAATTACAGGTAGTGTAGAATATTACAAGAGAGGTACAGATGGACTTATTTTATCTGTACCAAAACCAGATTCTTCTGGTAACCTTAGTAGAGATGAAAATTCAGGAGCATTAGTAAATTCAGGGATAGAGGTAGCCCTTAGTATAGATGTTATTAAAACAAATAACTTTAAATGGAACCTTAATGTGAATGCCTCAACTCTTAAAAACGAGATTACTAAATTCCCTCAAGATGAAAGAATAGTAGGAACGAAAAAGTATATGGTGGGAAAATCTATCTATGATTATTGGCTAAGACAGTGGTATGGAGTAGACCCAGCTGATGGTATGGGGTTATTCTATGCTTCCGATGAAGCTATAGCTAAAGGAGGAACTACTCTTAGAGAAATAAATGGAGTAAAAGTAACTACAAACCATAATGATGCAAAGTATGATTATTCGGGAAGTGCTATACCTCAACTCTTTGGTAGCTTTGGAACTACATTCCGATACAAATCAGTTTCCTTATCTGCATTATTCACTTATCAGTTAGGAGGTAAGACTTATGACAGTAATTATGGAGGTCTTATGAGTGCTTATCCTCAAGGAGATGCTCTTAGTACAGATATACTTAGAAGATGGCAAAAGCCAGGTGATGTAACAGATGTGCCTAGGCTAGATGCATCTAATTACCAAAGTGTAGGGGTAGGTTCTAGCAGATGGTTGGTAAATTCGGATTATATTACTTTAAGACAAGTAACTTTATCTTACGAAATGCCTAGAGAGATTGTAAATCCGATAGGGGTTAATAATCTTAAGATATTTGTTAACGGAGAAAATATATGGTCTAAAACAGCTAGAAAAGGTCTAGAACCAGCACAAAGTTTCTCAGGTGTTACGGCTAATAGATTTACACCTGCTAGAATTATTAGTTTTGGTTTTTCTACTAATTTTTAATTTTTTAAACAAGTATTACAATGAAAAGATTTTTAATATACACTTCTCTATTAGGAGTATTTTTAACAGCAGAATCTTGTAGAGATTCTTATCTTGAGACAGTTCCTACTAGTGATATTTCAGCAGAAAGTATTACCCAAACAGCGGATAATATGATGCTATCTATAAATGGTATGCACCGAAGTATGTATACTAGTCAGGGGAATCAATCACAATCTGGGCAGTCAGGCATTATGATTATGACGGATGCTTTAGGAGATGATTTGGTATTTCCTAGTGTGGGAAATGGTTGGTATGTATCCGCTGTGAGATGGGTGAGTATTCAAGATGAAAATTCTGCTGATGTCGCATATCCTTGGAGATTTTATTATAAACTGATAAGAAATGCCAATGTTTTGATAAATGGGGGAGATAATGCTTCCGGAAGCGAAACTACTAGAAATAATGCTTTAGGTCAAGCCTATGCTTTCAGAGCATTTTGTCATTTTCAATTAGTACAATTGTACGCTAAGAGATACGATGGTACGCCTAATCCTAATGGTATTCCGTTGAGGTTAGAGCCTAATGATGACCCGCTAGCAAGGTCTTCCGTTGAGGAAGTATATAAACAAATCAATGCAGATTTGGATAAATCAATAGAACTTTTAAACGGAATTAGTAGGGTACATAAATCACACTTTAATGTTGAAGTGGTAAGAGGTATCAAAGCAAGAGTAGCACTAGTTTTAGGAAATTACAAAGAGGCTGCTGAGCAGGCAAAACTAGCAAGACAAGGTTTTACTTTAATGAGCAATAGTACTTACAAGGCTGGTTTTAACAGCTTAGATAATCCAGAATGGATTTGGGGTAGCTCTATTAAAGAAGATCAAACAGCCTATTTTGCTAATTTCGGGGCTTATATGTCTAGAAATTTTAGTTCTACTAATATCAGACAGAATCCAAAGGCTATGAATAAGTTGCTTTACAGCAAGTTTCCTAGCACAGATGTGAGAACGCAAGTAGTGGATCCTACAGGAAAACACCTAAGTTTAAGTTTACCTTCCAATTTTGCTAAGTACCCTTATACTAGTCAAAAATTCTTAGCAGTAGGTACTGGAGATAGTAGAATGGATGTGCCTTATATGAGAGCTGCTGAAATGTATTTAATAGAAGCAGAGGCTCTAGCAAGATTAGGCAAAGAACCTGAATCTAAGGTTGTATTTACCGAATTT
Source organism: Riemerella anatipestifer (assembly GCF_035666175.1). Lineage (NCBI taxonomy): Bacteria > Pseudomonadati > Bacteroidota > Flavobacteriia > Flavobacteriales > Weeksellaceae > Riemerella > Riemerella anatipestifer. Next base: position 1,534,893 of record NZ_CP142016.1, on the reverse strand, counting down.
TCTAAAAACAGAAATCCAGCTTATGTAGCTACTACTGCTACAGGAGAAGCTTATATCAACGAAATATTAGACAGCCGCCGTATAGAACTGTGGGGAGAAGGCTTTAGATTTTTAGATTTAAAGAGACTTAACCAACCTCTTAACAGAACAGGCAGCAATCATAATAGTGTTGTAGTTAATAATGTATTTGAGGTATCAGCAGGGGACTCTCGTTGGACTTTCTTAATACCTAGAAGAGAGCTAAACGCAAATCCTCTTATCAAACAGAATTAGTATTCTAATTAAAACACAAAAATGAAAAACCACCCTAAATTTTAGGGTGGTTTTATTTTATAAAACTAGTAAAAAAATGTCTAAAACCCGCCTTTACGGATAGGTTCTTTAATTTCAGGCCATTCGTATTGTTTTCCTGTGGTCGGGTTGATGGGTAAAACCATCTTTTCACGATTGCTTTGTTCAGGGTCTTCGCTCGCCATATAGGTCATTGTAGCGATGAGTGCCACATTGTGCTTTAAATCATCAAAAACTATTTTATCGTAAGTATCTCTATTGGTATGCCAAGTATAAGTACCGTATGCCCAAGTTAAAGAGCCCAGCATAAAGGCTGGTACACCAGCAGCCACAAAAGAAACGTGGTCGCTACTTCCGCCACTTGCAGAACCAGGGAAGGTATATTTTAATTCTTTTTTGATGTATTCAGGTGCAGGGGCAATCCATTTTTGGAGGTAATTGTAGGCGTGCACAAAGCCCGAACCATTGATGTATTGTATCCTACCAGTACCGTTATCTTGGTTAAAAACAGCTTGTATTTTCGGTAATTTATCTTTGTTATCTGCTACGAAAGCACGGCTGCCATTTAGCCCTTGTTCCTCGCTTCCCCATAGACCAACTATAATAGTTCTTTTAGGGTTAGGATAGTATTTTTTGAGGATACGAGCTACCTCCATCATAGTAATAACGCCAGTGCCATTATCCACTGCACCAGATGCACCGTCCCAAGAATCTATATGGGCAGACAAGATAACATATTCATCTTTATGAGTAGTACCAGGGAGCTCTGCTATTGTATTGAAAGTTTTAGCAGTGCCGTGGTTTTTACTTTGAACATTTAGATTGATTTTAGGGCGGTCGCCATATTGTACCATTCTGTAAAGCTGACCATAATCTTCTAACGCAATATCTACAACAGGGATTTTAGATGTAGTGGCATTGAAAATTCTACTAACTCCAAACCCACCACTCCAAGTGGACATAACGATGCCTACTGCACCTGCTTCCTCGATAGGTTTCTGAATGGTGCGTGTTGTATAGTTAATGGTTTTCATAGAAGCAGCCCATTCCTTATTTCTTTTTTCAGCCTCTTCTTTATATTTTTTGTAGGACTCTTCCGTAGCATATTCTTTCCAGTTATAATCAGGTCTTCCGCTAGGTTCGTATGGGCTAATCATTACAATTTTTCCCTTTACCCCTTTTAAAAAAGCATCAAACTCGGCTTTGGTTTTAAATACAGGCATTGTAATAAGTTCTGCTTCCACTCCATTTTTTGTTGTAGCAGGGCTGAATGCCAGTTGTCTCCCTTCCAAAGATTTGATGTAAGGCTGTGTAAGAGTGATTTGAGAAGTACCTCTTTCCCAAGAACGCCACTCACCCCAAGGTTCATTTTTTGCCGAAATTCCCCAAGATTTGAATTGATTTACCGCCCAATCGTGAGCTTGTTGCATTTTAGGGCTTCCTACCAATCTCGGTCCTATTTTATCAATTAGCTCGTATCCCAGTTTTTCTAATTGAGAATTTTGATAGGTTTCGTCTACCATTTTTTCCACAATAGGGTGGGAGCTTTGAGCGAAGGCTACTGTCGTGATAGAAAACAACAAAGTAGCACTCATAGATTTTAAAGTACACTTCATAGTCTTTAGTTTAAAATTACTCCGTGAAAATAAGAATTATTTTTTAGAGCTTGTGATGGATTTAAAACTTTGATAAGTAACTGAAACTACTGTAATTGGCAATTCGCGTTTCCTTTTATGAAATACCTATTTCCCTTTCTTCCCGCCTATTTTTGCATTAGAATTTTACAAGATGATGGCTAAGTAACTCATCGATATATCCCATAAATAAAGAGATTTCAGCTAAAAAAACAAAAATTTGCATAATCGAAATGCAATTTATAGATTTATCATCGAAAGTTAAAAATCATTACCTATTTATCTCATTAGAGGCTAAAATAGTATGTGATTTTTAGTAAAAGTAGTATCAACCTAATAAAAACAAGTAAAAATGGCACAAGAGAACACCATTTCTGTAAACTTCAGTACAGAAGAAATCAAAAAAGTGAAAGACGCTATCAGCACCATTGCTAGTGTTTTAGAAGGTAAAGTAAAGAGCCTTACGCCTACGGAAAGGCAAGGTTTCGGGCGGGTAAAGTACGAAAAGGAGGTTTGGATAGACCGTGTGAAGCTCCAAATGGACGCCAACCCGACCAAAGTCCCTGCTTATGTGGACAAAACGGAGTTCGACCAAGACTACGCCGCCCACAAACAGCTCAACGAACTCATCAACCTCCTAGACCAACAACTGCAACTAATGAAGGATACCAATCTCCTCTTGGGCTACGATTTGGACGGTGCTGCCCTGATGTTTTACCGTGCGATAAAGGTGGCAGCTACCAATAACGACCCTGGAGCGGGCATTATCTACACCGACCTTAAGCAACAATACCCCGGAGGAAGGGCAAAAGCCCCGTTGCTAAGCCCTCCGAACCGACTAACTAACCCCTCTAATTCCCCTTGCTTACTATAAGGAGGGGCTATTTTAGAGGTGCAGGAGGCGTTATTTAGATACCCGCCCCCTCCAGAAGGGATAAAAAAGGGGTTGATAAGGGGGTAACAGGTCGTAAACTACGGGATAAAAGTCCGTTCCGAAGGGGACTAACCAATAAAAAACAATAACAAAAAAAGATAAAATATGAAACAAAAATTAACTATTTTGGGTCTGTCTGGTCTGTTGTTATTAGCCGGTTGTAGGGCAGACGACATGGTAACCAATGCCAAACGACAAGAGGATTTGGCGAAGAAGTTCAGTGTCTTTACGAAGAAAACTGATAATGAAGTGATAGACTACCCTAGTGGATTTGCACGGTTAGCATTACGGTATGATAGTTTGCATAACAAAAACATATCGGGAAGGCGTACACTGGAGCGTCTTAGAGTACTTTCTAAAAAGAATGAAGTAGCACCAACAGCAGTAGAAGCTGAAGCTTATATAGATTTTAATATCCGCTCTCAGACTATTGTTGAGAAAAATGGAGATAGGTGGGTAGTATTCCCTAGGATAAAAGGTGGTAAGGTAGCAGAGTTGGTAGCAGGAGTACTTTCGGAAGATGAGACCAAGGTTCATTTCTACAGTTTAAAACCTGATACGGATATTTATAAAACTAATGCGCATCTATTTGAGGAAAAGTATAGGGATAGATATGTATTTAAAGTAAACAAGAATAATCTCTTTGAGCTATTACCTATGGGTATTTGTGAAAAAAAGGGAAGTTATTATGATAATTGTGTGATAGATGGGGTTATTATTTCTCCACCTCCGCGTAGAGGTATTGGTGGTGGCGGTGGTAGCACATCTCCTTGGTACGGTGATCATAATCCAGGAAGGGGGATTGATGGAGGAGGAGGTTGTAGTATGTATGATATGTGTAAATCGGATGATGGCAGTGGTAGTGGCGGTGGTAGCCAATCACCTCCACCACAAAACCCTCTCACAGACCCTTGCGAAAAAATGAAGACAATGAACTCTAGTGCAGGATACAGAAGCAAAATAGAGGAGCTTAATAGGGCATCTGTTCTTAACAGAACTTATGAAACAGGTTACAAAGAGAATAAAAATGGGACATTTGAAAATCTTACACCTAGTGCTTCTACAGGACATTCAGATGGGTTGAGAATCAATATCAATGAGGATACTAAAGGCTATATCCACACTCATGTTAATGAGTATGAATCGGGGCGTGTAGACGAATATGGCAATTCTGAAATAAGGCAACCCATCAAGATGTTTTCTCCTGCAGATGTAGATGCCCTAATGACCATGGCACAAATGCAAACAAGTGGTAACTATGCCGACCTATACGGAACTATGGTCTCCAGTGATGGGATTTATACCATTAAATTTACAGGTACTGCTGAAGATATTAAAACAGGATTTAATACAAGAGAATGGGGGAATAAAATGGTAGAATTTTGGAAAAGATCTAGGGGTAGCCATGAATTGAAATTTTTAAAATTTTTAAAAGATGAGATGAAAATAAACGGTGTATCTTTGTATAAGACTAAAAATAATGGCACTGTGCAAAATAAAACTTTAGGAAATAATAACAGAATACAGTCTAGTGACTGTCCATAATTTTTAAAAATATAAAAAATGAAAAAAATAATATTAATAATACTTTTGGGTATAGTACATTGTTTTAATGCCCAAAGAACAATATCATTAGCCCAAGCATACGAATACTCAAAATCTCCTAATGGAATTCCTGAAGATGTATCTTATGCAAAAGATATTAACGGTGATTTAAATAGATTTGTAGGTACATGGAAGGGAATATATAATGGAAAAACATATGAATTTAATTTTGTAAAAAAATTAAATGATGATAAATATGAGGTAAGATGGGATTTTTTGATAGGAAGGCTTAAAATCACAGATAGAAATGGAAAGATTATTTATAATACCTTTAATGAAGATGATGATAAAACTTATTTTAGTGGCTGGACCTTTCAACGAAGAACTTATATGATGGATTTTATAGCGAATACAGAATGTAATGATTCTGGAGTGGTGTTTATGGAGGTTTATTCTAAGCAACCTAACAAAATGCGTCTTTATATGGATAGAGACAAAATTTGGTATAATCCTGAAAGATGTCCTAATTATGAAACTTATGAAGTAACCATACCTAATGAAGAGATTATACTAACAAAGCAATAGGACATAAAAGCCCAGTATATACTATGCTGGGTTTTTCTTTTATAAAGTTAAAAGATAAGATGAAAGTAAAAGGTATATCTTTGTATAAGACTAAAATAATGGTACTGTAGAAAATAAAACTTTGGGAAATAACAACAGAATACAGTCTAGTGACTGCCCATAATTTTTAAAAACATAAAAAAATGAAAAAAATAATATTAAACTCGTTGTGCATTTTAAATAATACTGATTTTTAGATGATTTAATTTTCTTTGGAAGATAAATTTATTGATATATTGAATAACCGTTGCGGCGGTTATTTTACTGATTATCCTTGTTTTAAAGCCTTCAAAAGTTTTAGCATAGTTTCTTTTAATCATAAATTGGTCGCAAAGTTGAGAGAAAAATGTCTCAATTCGTTTTCGCTTTTTCTTGTACAATGAAAATTGAGGAATATAATCTTTCTGATTACTTCTCATTGGTGTATCTAATTTAATATTAGCATAGTTAAATAAATCTATTTGAACTTTTGCTGATAAATAGCCTCTATCTCCAATTAAAGTACAGTTTCGCATTTGCTCACCACTATCTTTTAAATAGTGGATGTCGTGAACGGATGCAGGGCTTATATCAAAATTCTTAATCACACCATTTAAAGAACATACTGCGTGTAGTTTATAGCCATAGAAATATAATTTCTGTGAAGCACAATAACCATATGTTGGTGAAGAATAGGATTGCTCTTTACAAATTTTTGAACGAGTAGAACGAGCGTTTTCACAAACTTTCATTGGCATGCTATCAACGATAAAAATATCTTCAAACTCATTGAACTCCATCGAAATACGCTGTCTAATTTGCTCTGTTTGTAGGGATAGTCTTCGTTTTCGCTTATTGTAAACACTTCTTTCAATTTTGTTTATCAGAGAGTTTGGCAATTTTCTAAATAACTGTAATTCGCTATCAATACTCAAGTATTCAGCAGTAATATTAAGACTTATGACTTCTAAATCGCTCATTTTAGGTGTTCTTCTCTGATAACTAATCAGTTGATTTTCTGAAAAAAGTCCTAAAACTTCCAAAATTCTTTCATATATTTGCTCTAAGTTGTTCATTTATATCGTTTTATAGCAAAAACAATATACTGATTTTCAGTCTAATAAACAACTCTTGTTTTTTTCATTTCATAATGCACAACGGGTAATATTAAGTTATTTACTAACGGTATTCTTGGTAAATATAGTTTACACACAACAATCAATAGGAACACTAAAGCAATTGGAAGATTGTGTTAATAGACCTAACTACCAATCCGAAGGTTGTCCTGATTTAGAATATCTCACTTATGTAAAAGATGTAGATAATAGGTTAGATAAATTTGTGGGCATATGGAAAGGAACATATAATGGTAAAATTTATACTTTTAAATTTAACAAAAGAATCAAATATGGTAGTGGAAAAGGTTTATATAGAGATTTATTGATTGGAAGAATGCAGGTACAAGATAGCAATGGAAAGGTAACATACAGTACTTTATCAGAAAGAAATGATGATAAAATTTATTTTCATGGAGATAATTTTCAAAGAAATATTTACATGATGAACTTAATAATCAATACAGAATGTAATGATTCTGGAGTGGTATTTATGGAAGTATATTCTAAGTAGCCTAATAAAATGAGGATATTTTTTGATAGAGATAAAATTTGGTATAATCCTGAAAGATGTCCTAATTATGAAACTTATCAAACCACTTTACCACAAAATTCTATTTTTGTGATTAAGCAATAGAGTACATAAAAGCCCAGCTTTATAAAGTTGGGCTTTTTGTAAATTTTACAAAAAAACGACTTTAATAAATGGGGTAAAAATCCATTTTCTATTTTTTTTTGACTATATATATCAAACTAGAAAAATCTCCCGTTTTTGACGCTTTAAAATTAGAAATCGCTCCATAGATACCTCCAAAAAGCCAAAAAAGTTTATTTTTTTTGTATTTTTCGCTAAGTATAGAAATATAAAACGCATCAAGTAGGAGAGGTGCTATTTTTTTTATTTTAAGTTGTTCCTGTTGCATTAGTGTTTCCATTCCTTCTCTTGAGAAATGAAATAGGTGTCTAGGCACATCATAAGCCGCCCAAAAATCTTGGTATCTTTCGGCGTCGTAAGATTTATAATTGGGAACAGCAATAATGAGTGTTCCATCAGATTTCAATTTTTGCTTGAATAAATCTAGTATTTCTTTCTGATTTTCTATATGTTCGAAGACATGCCATAGACTTATAATGTCTAATGTATTATCTTCTATTTCGTTCAGAGAGTCTATAAATTTTGTTTTAAAACTTTTTTTCTTAGCGAAGTTTCTAGCTTTTTCGTTGGGTTCGTAGCCGTAAGTAATGTATTTATTTTCTAGGGATTTTATAAATTCACCTGCTCCACAACCGTAGTCTAAAATTTTACAGTTTTTAGAATTAGGAGCAGAAAGATTTTCCCTAACTATTTTAGCCTTGTATTTAATGTTGAAACTTTGTATAAATTTATAAACAAATTCCTTTAAACTACCACTGTCCTGATGATGGGAAATGTACTTATCACTCTCGTAATATTTGCCAATATTTTCAGGTACAGGCTCTGTTTTTAAGATACCATTAATGGAGGTTTCTTTAAGTTCAAAAATTTCTTGAGAAAGAAAATGGTCTTTTATCTTCATATAAATTCTAATAAAAACTCGTTGAATGTTTCACGTGAAACATTCAACGAGTGCAAATATTTATCTTCCTAAAAATATAAGTAACACATTGATGTCAGCAGGGGAAACGCCACTTATTCTAGAGGCTTGTGCTATGGTTTTAGGTTTTATACTATTGAGTTTTTGCTTAGCTTCGGCAGAAAGACTATTGATTTTTGTAAAGTCAAAATCTTCGGGGATTTTGATGTTTTCCAATCTGTGTAATTTGGCTACATTTTCTTTTTCTTTTTCTATGTAACCTCTGTATTTTATATTGATTTCTGCTTGTTCTCTTACCTCGTCCGAATAGTTTCTACTCGTATTTTTTATCTCTTCTATTTCTTCCAGAAGTTCCAATTTCATATTAGGTCTGGTAAGAATTTGTGAGGCACGGTAGGCTTGGTCTACAGGAGAAGATTCTATACTTTCGAGTATAGGGTTAATTTGTTTTGGTTTTAAGGAATAATCCTTTAAGAAGTTTTCCAATTCTTCGCTTTTCTTTATTTTGTCCTCAACTTTTTGTAGTCTTTCTTCTTTTGCAAGACCTAGTTTATAAGATTTTTCTGTTAAACGAATGTCGGCATTATCTTGTCTAAGTAACAATCTGTACTCTGCACGAGAAGTAAACATTCTATAAGGTTCCTCTGTGCCTTTGGTGATGAGGTCGTCGATGAGTACACCTATATAAGCCTCATCTCTGCTGAGGATAAAGGCTTCTTTTTCGTGTACTTTATTGTGAGCGTTGATACCTGCTATAAGCCCTTGTCCTGCGGCTTCTTCGTAACCAGTAGTTCCATTGATTTGTCCTGCAAAATAAAGGTTTTCTATGATTTTGGTTTCTAGGGTATGATTAAGCTGTGTAGGAGGGAAATAGTCGTATTCTATGGCATATCCTGGACGGAACACCTTTACATTCTTAAAACCAGGAATGTGTTTCATCGCCTTTATTTGTATGTCTTCGGGTAGGGAAGAGCTGAAACCGTTTACATAGATTTCAATAGTTTTCCAGCCTTCGGGTTCTACAAATAATTGATGTCTGTTTCGTTCTGCAAAACGATTGATTTTATCTTCTATACTTGGGCAATATCTAGGTCCGAGGCTTTGGATGGTTCCGTTGAACATAGGGCTTCTGTCAAATCCTGAACGAAGTATATCGTGTACAATTTCGTTGGTATAAGTAATGTGGCAAGAGCGTTGTTTGGTAAGTTTTGGCGTGTCTAGATAGGAGAATTTTTGAGAATTTTCATCTCCAGGTTGTTCTTCCATTTTGGAGTAGTCTAGTGTTCTTCCATCTACTCTAGGAGGAGTTCCTGTTTTCATTCTTCCTGCGGTAAATCCTAAATCTACAAGTTGTTCGGTAATACCGAAGGCTTTTGGTTCGCCCATTCTTCCGCCGCCTAGTTGTTTGTCGCCAACGTGGATAAGTCCATTAAGGAATGTGCCATTGGTTAATACTACGGATTTCCCTTTTATCTCTATCCCTAGCGAAGTGATGACTCCTGCAACTTTGTTCCCTTCTATGATGAGTTGTTTTACCATATCTTGGAAGAAGTCTAGGTTAGGAGTGTTTTCTAGGGCTAATCTCCATTCTTCTGCGAAGAGCATACGGTCGTTTTGAGTTCTAGGTGACCACATTGCGGGTCCTTTGGATAGGTTGAGCATTTTGAACTGTATGGCAGATTTATCCGCTACAATACCACTATAACCGCCCATAGCGTCTATTTCTCTTACGATTTGCCCTTTGGCGATGCCTCCCATAGCTGGGTTGCAGCTCATTTTGCCTATGGTTTCCATATTCATAGTAATAAGGAGTGTTTTGGAGCCTAGATTGGCTGCGGCTGCGGCTGCTTCGCAACCTGCGTGTCCTGCTCCTACTACTATCACATCATATACTTCGTTTATCATTATATGTATTTGTTTCTTATCTAAATTTAAAATGTTTCACGTGAAACATTGGGGTTGGTTTTTAATTTTTATCCTTTGAAAATATCGTCGGTATGAATTTGTATCTCTGGAAAAATTTCTGAACAAATAAAATCATCTACGATGGGCAAAGCTCCTTTGTATTTTTCGTTTTCTAAAGTGTGGATATAGACTATCTCGTCTAGTGGGTTTATAATCCAATATTCCTTTACACCGTATTCTTCGTAGAGTTTAAATTTGTTTTTCATTTCTTTTTTAGAATTGCCTTAATAGTTTTCATATTAAAATCTATTTTAAAATGGCTTGCCAGCACGGGGCAAAGTTAATGAAAATTATTGAGTGGAAATTTACTTTCGTTAAAATTTGAAATAAGAACTAATGGATTTCTGTTATGCTTGTATAGGTTACAGTATTGCTAATTAAGGGTTATACTTTTAGCAAAAGTAATGGTATTTTTATTTTAAAAATTCTGATGGCAAGCGGAGCTTCTATTTTAATATTTTAAAAGCAAAGTACACAGGCGGAAACTCTACTCTGATGGTTTAAAAGTTCGGTATGGATACGGAGGTGCTACCGCTTCATTTTAAAAATTCTAATGGCGAATGGAAGCTATACTTTGGTATTTTGTAAGCTCTACTGCAATAAATAGAGTAAAAGTTTTTAATAATTTCAATGTCTATGTTTAAATATTTTGTAGCTAAAATTTATTTTATCTAATGTAATCTTTAAAAAATATCTACAAATAATAAACAAAAGAATATTGAGATAATAGTTGATAATATAATCAAGATTATTTGTACTTTTTCTTTATTAACTCGTTGTGCATTTTAAATAATACTGATTTTTAGATGATTTAATTTTCTTTGGAAGATAAATTTATTGATATATTGAATAACCGTTGCGGCGGTTATTTTACTGATTATCCTTGTTTTAAAGCCTTCAAAAGTTTTAGCATTGTTTCTTTTAATCATAAATTGGTCGCAAAGTTGAGAGAAAAATGTCTCAATTCGTTTTCGCTTTTTCTTGTACAATGAAAATTGAGGAATATAATCTTTCTGATTACTTCTCATTGGTGTATCTAATTTAATATTAGCATAGTTAAATAAATCTATTTGAACTTTTGCTGATAAATAGCCTCTATCTCCAATTAAAGTACAGTTTCGCATTTGCTCACCAATATCTTTTAAATAGTGGATGTCGTGAACGGATGCAGGGCTTATATCAAAATTCTTAATCACACCATTTAAAGAACATACTGCGTGTAGTTTATAGCCATAGAAATATAATTTCTGTGAAGCACAATAACCATATGTTGGTGAAGAATAGGATTGCTCTTTACAAATTTTTGAACGAGTAGAACGAGCATTTTCACAAACTTTCATTGGCATGCTATCAACGATAAAAATATCTTCAAACTCATTGAACTCCATCGAAATACGCTGTCTAATTTGCTCTGTTTGTAGGGATAGTCTTCGTTTTCGCTTATTGTAAACACTTCTTTCAATTTTGTTTATCAGAGAGTTTGGCAATTTTCTAAAGAACTGTAATTCGCTATCAATACTCAAGTATTCAGCAGTAATATTAAGACTTATGACTTCTAAATCGCTCATTTTAGGTGTTCTTCTCTGATAACTAATCAGTTGATTTTCTGAAAAAAGTCCTAAAACTTCCAAAATTCTTTCATATATTTGCTCTATGTTGTTCATTTATATCGTTTTATAGCAAAAACAATATACTGATTTTCAGTCTAATAAACAACTCTTGTTTTTTTCATTTCATAATGCACAACGGGTTTTATTATTAATTTCTATTGGTAAATTTAGTTTATTTGGGTTTTTGATTAGAACCCAAATAAACATTAAGATTAAATAATTTAATGCTACTGGAACCCAAATAAGTATTTTTTTTCCAAACTTAGCTTTATCTCCATATCCATATATGGGTATTGTATCAGGAATATTTTCAAACTTATATAATAAAAAGAATGTATAGAGAGTAACTATGCCTATTGGCAATAAGTAAAATAATTTTATTTTTTTTGAGTCCATAATTTTAAGTTTTGGTGTGTGGGATACAAATAAAGAATTAATGCTGCGCTAATAGAAAAGAAAAATGAAAATATTCCGTGAAAAATTATTATAGAGAAGTGAAATAATAAAGCAATATAAAGCATTACTATTTTATATTTCCTATTGGAACATAAAGCAAGAAAAAGTAATAACTCTAAAATTAAAACTCCATAAGTTATACCCGTTACAAAAATAGAATTAGTTAATAAAATATTAAAAAAAACTCGTTGTGCATTTTAAATAATACTGATTTTTAGATGATTTAATTTTCTTTGGAAGATAAATTTATTGATATATTGAATAACCGTTGCGGCGGTTATTTTACTGATTATCCTTGTTTTAAAGCCTTCAAAAGTTTTAGCATAGTTTCTTTTAATCATAAATTGGTCGCAAAGTTGAGAGAAAAATGTCTCAATTCGTTTTCGCTTTTTCTTGTACAATGAAAATTGAGGAATATAATCTTTCTGATTACTTCTCATTGGTGTATCTAATTTAATATTAGCATAGTTAAATAAATCTATTTGAACTTTTGCTGATAAATAGCCTCTATCTCCAATTAAAGTACAGTTTCGCATTTGCTCACCAATATCTTTTAAATAGTGGATGTCGTGAACGGATGCAGGGCTTATATCAAAATTCTTAATCACACCATTTAAAGAACATACTGCGTGTAGTTTATAGCCATAGAAATATAATTTCTGTGAAGCACAATAACCATATGTTGGTGAAGAATAGGATTGCTCTTTACAAATTTTTGAACGAGTAGAACGAGCATTTTCACAAACTTTCATTGGCATGCTATCAACGATAAAAATATCTTCAAACTCATTGAACTCCATCGAAATACGCTGTCTAATTTGCTCTGTTTGTAGGGATAGTCTTCGTTTTCGCTTATTGTAAACACTTCTTTCAATTTTGTTTATCAGAGAGTTTGGCAATTTTCTAAATAACTGTAATTCGCTATCAATACTCAAGTATTCAGCAGTAATATTAAGACTTATGACTTCTAAATCGCTCATTTTAGGTGTTCTTCTCTGATAACTAATCAGTTGATTTTCTGAAAAAAGTCCTAAAACTTCCAAAATTCTTTCATATATTTGCTCTATGTTGTTCATTTATATCGTTTTATAGCAAAAACTCGTTGTGCATTTTAAATAATACTTATTTTCAGTCTAATAAACAACTCTTGTTTTTTTCATTTCATAATGCACAACGGGTTTATTTAACTATGCTAATATTAAATTAGATACACCAATGAGAAGTAATCAGAAAGATTATATTCCTCAATTTTCATTGTACAAGAAAAAGCGAAAACGAATTGAGACATTTTTCTCTCAACTTTGCGACCAATTTATGATTAAAAGAAACTATGCTAAAACTTTTGAAGGCTTTAAAACAAGGATAATCAGTAAAATAACCGCCGCAACGGTTATTCAATATATCAATAAATTTATCTTCCAAAGAAAATTAAATCATCTAAAAATCAGTATTATTTAAAATGCACAACGAGTATACATTATGTATCTATTATGCAAATTTTCATTTTTTTACTGAATCCACTATGGTTTAATAATACTTTTGCTATTACTATTTAATTTTTCCAAAAAACAAGTACAAAAGTCAATGAAATAAAGTAATAATATCAGTTTTTTATAATATAAATAGTCAAAATCACTACATTTGCTCCCTTTTTTATTTAAAATAAAATATTATGAACATCACAGAATACATTAAAAAAATACCTAAGGCAGAACTTCACCTCCATATCGAAGGGAGTTTTCAACCAGAACTAATGTTCAAAATAGCCCAAAGAAACCAAGTTAAAATTCCTTATCAAACAGTAGAAGAAGTCAAGAAAGCCTATCAGTTTTCGTGTCTTCAAGACTTTTTAGATATTTACTATGCAGGGGCAAGTGTGCTTCTCTACGAGCAAGATTTCTATGAACTTACAATGGCTTATTTTGATAAGTGTGCAGAAGAAAACATTGTGCATACAGAAATTATGTTCGACCCTCAAATCCACACTAAAAGAGGCGTTTCGTTTGGGACGGTTATAGGTGGTATCCAAAAAGCAAGAGAGGAAGCTCAAAGCAAATATGGCATCTCTTCCCTACTCATAATGAGTTATCTAAGACATCTTTCTGAAGAAGATGCTTTTGAAACTTTGGAACAATCTCTTCCTTACAAACCTCTAATCACTGCTGTGGGATTAGATTCTTCGGAAAGAGGTAACCCACCTTCTAAATTCCAAAGAGTTTTTGAAGCCTCTGTAAAAGAAGGTTATATCCCTGTGGCTCACGCTGGTGAGGAAGGTCCAGCAGAATATATATGGGAAGCTCTAGACCTTATCAAAATAAAAAGAATAGACCACGGAAATAACTGCTTATCTGATGAAAAGTTGATAAATAGATTGGTAGAAACCGAAATGGCTCTCACGGTATGTCCACTCTCTAACTTGGAGCTTAAAGTGGTAGAAAATCTAGATAGCCATCCACTTAAAAAAATGCTTGATTTAGGGCTTAAAGTTACCGTTAATTCTGATGACCCTGCTTACTTTGGGGGTTATCTCAACGAAAACTTTATACAAACTGCAAATGCCTTGGATTTAAACCAAAATGATATTAAAACTCTAGTGAGTAATAGTTTTAAATACTCTTTCCTCCCAGAAACTGAAAAACAGAAATACCTTTCTCAAGTAGAAAATTTTAGTATTTAATTTAAAAATAGACCTCAAAAATGAGGTCTATTTTATTTTTTAATGATAAGATAAATTATTTAGACTTTAATGTTTCTGTATAATTTATCTTTCCTTTCTCGTTGTATTCTTTAACTACAGCATCGTTGCTTGTAACTACTACATTAAGGTTATCATTTTTCTTATCATATAAAATAGTAGTCATATAATCTGAACAACTATTCTTTTTACAACCTGTAGTTTTGTATACATCACCTTCAGATACTACTGGTGTTTCTACATTAAAGTTAGCCACAATTTCAGAGTATTTATCTCCTGTTAGTTTTTTAATTCTTTCAGATAAATCACTCTTATCAAGAAGTCCTAAATCTTTAGGATACTTACCTACATTTTGAGTTAAAACATTTTCAGCAACTACTGTAGCAACTTCTTGGTTTTCTACTTTAGTGCTATCACTAGCAGCAGCTTTTTCTTTCTTTTCGCAAGTTTCTTTACAATGCTCTTTACATTTATCCTTACAAGAAGTGAAAGCTAATACCACACCAACTAACATTAAACTTAAAATTGACTTTTTCATAGTTTTCTAATTTGAATTAAATTAATTTATCTCTAGTGTTACAAAAAGTATTCCTTTTTATAATTATTTATTGATAGCAGCTACTCCTGGAAGTTCTAAACCTTCTAATGACTCTAACATAGCTCCGCCTCCTGTAGAAACATAAGATACTTTATCAGAATAATTAAACTGCTTTACGAATGCTACACTATCTCCCCCACCTACTAATGAGAATGCACCTTGTTTAGTTGCCTCTGCAATGCTATCTCCCAAAGCTTCTGTACCCGCAGAGAAATTAGACATTTCAAACACTCCTAACGGACCGTTCCAAAGTATTGTTCTAGAATTCATAATAACATCATTGTTAAGAGCTCTAGTTCTTGCCCCTACATCTAAGCCCATCCAACCTTCTGGTATTTCGTTAGAATCTACTTCTTGAGTTTCTGCCTCGTTGCTAAAACTATCCGCAGCTATTACATCTACAGGTAAATAAACTTTTACATTTTGCTGTTCTGCTTTTTGTAAAATTTCTAGAGCTAAACTCATCTTATCTTCTTCTACCAAAGAATTTCCTATTTGTCCTCCTTGAGCTTTGATAAATGTAAATGCCATACCCCCCCCTATAATAAGGTTGTCCACAGCTGGTAATACATTTTCTATAATGGTAATTTTGGTAGATACTTTAGAACCTCCGAGTATAGCAGTTACTGGTCTTTCGCCAGAACCTAATACTTTATCTATGGCTTCTAGCTCTTTTTCCATCAACAAACCGAAGAACTTAGTTGATGGGAAAAACTCTGCAATAACCGCTGTAGAAGCGTGTGCTCTATGAGCAGTACCAAAGGCATCATTTACATAAGCATCTCCTAATTTAGAAAGTGCCTCTGCAAAGGTTTTATCTCCTTTCTCTTCTCCTTCGTAGAAACGCACATTCTCCATCAATAGCACTTCTCCTGCTTTTAGTTCGGCGGTCATTTTTTCGACCTCCTCTCCTACTGTTACAGGGCAAAATTTAACTTCTCTGCCTAACACTTTAGAAACTTCTGGGAGAATATGCTTTAGAGAAAATTGCTCGTTTGCTTGTCCTTTTGGACGCCCTAGATGGGTTAGGATAACCACCGAACCGCCATCGTTAAGTATTTTATCTATACTAGGCTTTGCGGCTTGTATTCTGGTATTATCTGTAACTTCTAGTTTTTCGTTTTGAGGGACATTAAAATCTACTCTTATAACGGCTCTTTTCCCTTGGAAATTATAGTCTTTAATAGTTTTCATAATTACTTTTATTTAATTTTTAACGACTCACAAATTTAAGATTTATCTGTCTTAAAAACTAAAATTTTTGCCACAAATATTTCACAATCCACACGAGCAACATCTATCAATAACATTATTTTTTTAGATATATATTTATAAAAAGAAGATTGTTGTATGTTGTTAAGTGTTGTGTATTTTGTGGATAAGTATTTCTCTTATTTTTCATCACATATCATAGGTAGTTAATTCATATTTTATGAACAATATAAAGGCTTATAAATTAACCTTTTTATGTACTTACTAACACAATGTGGGTAATTATACACTGTCTTGATTTGGGATAACTATCCTATGGAAAAACTTTAAAAATCTTCTCTCAAAAAAATTAAAATTTGATTTGGATAATATTTCAAAATGTAGCAATAGAAAAAATATTTTAAAATTCTAAGACTTAGTTTTCCTATCTTATCCACAATAGAATTAAAAGATATTAACAAACTTATCCATATAGAAATATTTATTTGTAATTGTGATATTTACAGCTATATAAATTATTTATATGACTGATTATCAATATTGATAATATTAGATATAATCTATTTGTAATTGTGAGTAAAATTAAAATATGAATTTTTACAGGTCATGCAAGTGTGATTAGTATAATAAAATTTTAAAAATATATTAGCTAAGTGGTTGAAAATAAAATACAATTGTATATTTTAAAAAAGGTTTTTGTACTTTTGCCCCCTCAAAAATAATATAGAATGAAAAAGACACTTTTTATGGCGTTGGCTGTTGTGGGTACGGTAGCATCAGCACAAGAAACAGTATCAGATAGTACCAAACATTGGTCTATAGTAGGGCAAACACACTTATGCTTAACCAGGCGGCCTTCTCTAACTGGGTAGGTGGTGGAGCTAATAATGTGGGTTGGCTAGCAGGTACTAACTACAATATGACTTATGAGAAAGGTAAAGACCTTTGGGAGAACATAGTGGTATTAGGCTATGGGCAAAATAATACTAAAGGTACAGGGAGCAGAAAAACTCAAGATATCATCAACCTTTCTTCTAACTACGGCAGAAAAATTTCTCACAATTGGTATGCGTCTGGCGGAGTTAGCCTGCAAACTCAATTTGCTCCCGGCTATGAGAATGGTAATGACCCTTCTGCTAAAAAAATATCTAATTTTATGGCTCCTGGCTATATAATGGCTGGTGCAGGTTTTACTTATAGACCTCACGAAGACCTTACAATTACCTTAAGACCTGCTAATGCAAGATGGACTTTGGTGCTGGATAAAGACTTACAAAAATCTGGAAATTTTGGTTTAAAAAATGATGGGGATTCTTCTTTATTTCAATTTGGTTTTTTGGGGACGGCTATTTATAAGGTACAACTGATGGAGAATATATCACTCGTTAATACAGCCTCTGTATTGTCCGATTATCTTAATCACCCCGAAAGATTGGTGTTGGGCTACAATGGGGTGCTTAATATGAAGATTAACAAGTATGTTTCTTCTGTAATTACTCTTGATTTATTATACGACCATAACCAAATCAGAAAAACCCAATTAAAACAAACTCTAGGTGTAGGGTTTGCCTATAAAATAAATAAAGGAATTAAAAAATCTGATATTAAAGAACATAGAAATTGGAGATAGTAGTAGATTATGCTATTTTCGGGAAATAAATTATTACAAATAACTAAGTCGCCGTCTGCTCGTACGAGCAGACGGCGGCTGTAGCCTCAGGCAGAACGACTCTGTCTTACCGAGCAGAGGGGTTCTGCTGGGATATTTATTTAATAACTAATTTACCTCTTTGTATATAGCTGTAAGTAGAATATTGGAAGAGGTAAACGCCTTTAGGTAAACCTTGAGTAGAGATAGTAACTTCCTGTGGTGTGTTAGTTTCTATATCTTCGGTTTTCACCAAAGTACCACTTGCGTCATAGAGGCGGAATTGAGCCTTCTCTCTAGTTACTCCCATTTTGATATGAATATTATCACCTTGATTTAGTAGGGTAGGATAAACTTCTACTTTCTTAGGATTAGAGGTTTGAGTTTCGCTAGTTCCTAGTACTCCATTATCTACTATAATCATTTTTTTAATGGTACGAGAATGTTCGCCTTGAGGAGTTTTAACCTTTAGAGTAACATCATATTCGCCGTTGTACTTAAAGACTACTTTAGGGTTTCTTGCCTTAGGGTTGTCTATGGAATGTGGTTTAGGACTAAAAGACCATTCCCATTGAGCATCTTTCTGATTGACGATGGAATAAGACTCAAACTGTACCGTCATATTAGCATCATTTAATCGGGCTTGGCTAATGTTGGTTGCCATTGGTTGTGCCACAGGTGTAAAGTTTTCTCGGTATAGAGGTATTTCCCATATCCCCTGTGAGGTAGCGGCTCTTAGTTTACCTTCTTTAAAGAACGGCACTAAACGGGTAAGCCTTGCTGCAGGGGGTAGCCCATTAGAATAGTCAATCCAGTCGCTCATAGTATCGTCTTTGTAATAAACATAAGCCCCACTTTCTGACCCTAAATAAACGCCATTGGTCTGGTCTCCAGCTAGTATAATCCAACGGAATTCTTTGTCTCTCATTGTAGGGCTATTTTCTAGAACATTTTTCCAGCTTTGCCCTCCATCTTCACTATAAAGAAGCCCTCCATTCTTTCCGCTGGTAACGAACTGTACCAACCAAACTTTGTTTTCGTCTTTCGGATCTACAGCTATATAGGAGGCAACCCCACCAGGTTTAGGTATTGATAATTGACTCCAGCTTTTCCCATTATCCACAGACTTATAGATGAAGTATCGTCCGCAAGCATAAATTACATTAGGATTAGAACGGGCAAATTCTATGTTAGAAATGTATTCTTGTGCATCATATAGTAAACTAGAGGTAACGCCTTCGTCTGGTGTTTCCCAGATTTGCATAGTGGCACTCCAAGCACCTTCTTTTGGATGGTATAAAATTCGTTGTGCGTAGCGAGGATCTGTTCCGAAGAAACCGTGGGTTCTTAATGTTTCATAAGGTTGTTTGATGAATGCTCGGTAATCTGTTGTTACTCTCCCTTCTATATTGTTCGGCATCGTAAACATACCTGAGTCAGAGAAATAGACTTTCTTAGGGTTGCTTACCATTACATAACCTGTGGGATACTCTACTCCCCCTACATAAACCGCTTTGCCTTTTTCATAGTTTTCCATCATTACGGCATCGCCATTGTGCCATCTACCACCAACCATTACATCTTCGTTCCAACCTTGCCCGAAACCCCAATAATCACTCGCATAGATGCCTTTTATACGGTTTTCCCCTGTTATTTTCCCCTCATTATCTCTTTTAAAAAAGTTAGGTGAGTATTTGATGCCTCCATCGTTGGCTATCCAAACTTCATCGCCTGCGATGGCAATGTCTTGCATATCGGCGTGTATTGAGAAGTTGCCGTTGCAGTAACCTCCTATGGAGTTGTGAAAATAACCGCCCTCCCCTCCTTTGAGGGAACGATAGGCACTACATAGACCGAAAATTACATGCTCTGGATCTTTGCCTGATACGCCTATCATCATATCGTAATAGCCTTGCCCTCCGTTTTTGCCATCTATTGCATAGCAAAAGGTGTTTTTAGTTTCATTTCTATTACTGGTTATAGTGGTTTTATCCGTCCAAGTCAGTCCAGCGTCTTTACTTTGCAGAATATGAGGCTGTCCATAAGAATAAGCAGAGTTTTCTACATTTACCAAGGCATAAAGATAGTTTTCTCCTCCTGGAGCATCACTCACCGCTAAACGGCCCGGTCTGGCTCCTGATAAAACATCTCTACCATTGTCGAAATTTTTACCACCGTCGTAAGAAATATATAATTGAGAATGCCAATTTGTATCTTTTCGTCCATAAAGGTAGACTACTTTAGAATTGTTAGGTTTTAATTCGTGGTCGTAGAAAATACCACTCATTACTCTACGAAATGTAGCACCTTTATCCTCCGAAATAAAGAATCCATCTACCTTTGTGTTGGGTTTACTAGCATTGAATTTGTGTTGCTCACCAGTAGTTACAGTTACAATCTTACCATCATTACTTACCCTTATACTATTTACGGTAGTAGTAATTTCTTTTATTCTATCAAAGGATATTCCCCCATTTTTACTTACAAATAGTCCTGAAGTAGAACCTACCCATACAATATCGGCATTGTTAGGGTCTATTCTAATAGCAGTGATATTAGTTCCGAAGTTAAAATCGGAAGCACAGGCTGTCCAATTTTTACCTTTATCAGTAGTTTTAAATACGGCTCCTGTTTCAGCTCCCGAATAGAGGATATTAGCATCTTTTTTAAATACATCTATCCTAAAAACATTGGCATGGGAGTCATAGGATTCTACATAATAATTCCCATCAGGGTCTGGATTAGGAGTGTTTCTAGCTGTGGAAAAAGGACCAATATTTTTCCATTTGTTAGTGGTAGGAGTCGTCGCTAGGGCGGTGAGTCCGCGTTGGTGTTTTACCATTGTTTGGTTACTTCTTTGGTTTTGTCTGTCCAGCTTAGCGAGGTAGTCCTCTTTTTTAGGAAGTACAATCTCTCCGTTACCGTTTACAAAAGGTCTATATGCCTTCTGCCATCTTCGGTAGAAGTTTACGGCAGGTTTTTTCTCTGGTGTTTTGCGTCTGGCGTCAGGATCGCTGTCCAGCCATTCGCCAAATTTCTTTTCCATTTCAAAGAAATTAACCCCACTCGGATTATCCACGATGAGTTGCAACCACGCAGGGTCATTTTTCCCCACCGAGAAATACTCTGGTGTGTAGGGGTCGTAAAGTTCTGGTTGAGTTTGTTGAGCTTTGAAAAGCATCGCAACACAAAGACCAGCTACTAAAAAATAGTTCTTGTAATGCATTTTAATTGAAATTTTTTGCAAAGTTAAGGATTTTATGAAAAGCTTCTTATTAAAGTAATGTTGCTGAAAGGTTATGAAATGATAAAGTTGCCTTCCAAAGAAGGCAACTTTTGTTGGTTAATGTATTTATTTTATGATGAATTTGCCACGATGTATGTGGTTGTAGGTAGAGTATTGGAAAAGGTAAACGCCCTTTTGCAATCCGTGAGTAGGAACGGTAATTTCCGCTCCAGAATTGGCTTCTATCTCTACTGTTTTAATCAACGCTCCATCGGCACTATAAATACGGAACTTCCCTTGTTCTTGGGATAAGCCTCGTTTTATGTGAAGTGTTTCTCCCGAATTTAACGAGGTAGGATAAACGGCTACTTTATTCGTAGAGGCTTGGGTTTCGTTGGTTCCTAGCACTCCGTTGTCCACTATAATCATATTTTCAATGGTTCGGCTATGGGAGCCTTCTGGTGTGGTAACTTTTAGGGTAACATCGTATTTGCCGTTATACTTAAATATGACTTTGGGATTTCTTACCTTTTTGTTGCTTACATAGTGAGGTTCAGGTTTAAACGACCATTCCCATTCAACTTTGTCTTGGTTTACAATAGAGTAAGATTCAAACTCTACCGTCATATTAGCATCATTTAATCGGGCTTGGCTAATGTTGGTTGCCATTGGTTGTGCTACGGGTGTAAATTTTTGTCTGTATAAAGGAATTTCCCATATCCCTTGCGAGGTAGCGGCTCTTAGTTTGCCCTCTTTAAAGAAAGGGATTAAACGAGTAAGTCTTGCTGCAGGTGGCAAACCGTTGGAATAGTTAATCCATTTGTCCATAGTGTCGTCTTTATAGTAAACGGCAGAACCTTCGTCAGATCCTAGATAAACCCCGTTATGCTCATCTCCTGCCAATACAATCCAACGGAAGGCTATATTTTTCATATCGGCATCGTTTTCCAGCGGTTTTACCCAAGTTTGTCCGCTGTCTTCGCTATAAGCTACGCCACCGTTAGTGTAGCCTTGTACTACCCATATTTTGTTTTCATTTTTAGGATCCACAGCAATGGTAGGGAAAAAGCCGTTGAATTGAGGCATTTTAAATGAAGTCCAACTTTGACCATTATTTATTGACTTATAAATATCGTATTGCCCACAAGCATAAATTACGTTAGGATTAGAACGAGCGAACTCTATGTTAGAGATATTGTCTGATGGGTTATATAACAAACTATAATTAGTTCCTTCATCAAGTGTTTCCCAAATTTGCCTTAGAGGAGTTCCCCAGTGGCCTTCTGCTGCATGATATAAAATTCGTTGAGCATAGCGAGGGTCTGTTCCTAAAAAGCCATTGGCTCTTAGAGCTTCGTAGGGTTTTTTCCTGTCAAAGGCAAAATAATCTGCATTTAACTTACCATCTATATTATTTGGCATAGTGAACATTCCTGCATCAGAAAAGTAAACTTTCTTAGGATTGCTTACCATCACATAGCCTGTAGCTTGTTCCACACCTCCCACATATACGGCATTACCTTCTCCGTAGTTTTCCATCATTACGGCATCTCCATTGTGCCATCTACCTCCCACCATTACATCTTCGTTCCAGCCTTGCCCAAACCCATAGTAATCACTAGCATAAATTCCTTTTACACGGTTTTCTGTTGTCATATTACCATTTTCGTCTTTTTTAAAGAAATTAGGAGAGTATTTAATGCCTCCATCGTTGGCAATCCATACTTCATCACCTACAATGGCAATATCTTGCATATCGGCGTGCATCTTAAAGTTACAATAGCCTCCGATGGCTGTGTCTTTGTATCCTCCCTCTCCTCCGTTAAGAGAACAGTACGCACTACACAATCCAAAAATAACATGTTCAGGGTTGGTTCCAGAAACGCCTATCATCATATCGTAATAGCCTTGTCCGCCGTTTGGGGCATCAATCGTTGGGCAGAATGTGTTTTGATATTCACTAATATTATTTGTTATTTTGGTTTTATCTGTCCAACTTTGTCCTCCATTAGTACTCTGAAGGATATGAGGCTCCCCGTAGTGATAGCCTTTTTTTTGTACAGTGACTAAAGCATAGATATAATTTTCTCCATTAGGGGCATCACTTACTGCTAATCGTCCTATCCTAGCTCCAGATAATACCTCTCTACCGTTATCAAAACTCCCACCACCATTGTTAGATATATAGAGTTTAGAGTACCATTCTCCTTGCTTTCTTCCATAAAGATAGACAACATTAGAATTATTAGGTTTTAGTTCGTGGTCATAGAAAATGCCGCTGATTATTCTATTGAAGGTTTTACCACTATCTGTGGAACGGTAAAACCCATCTTTACGATTATCTGATTTATTGCCTCCACCCAATTTATGTGATTCTCCTGTGGTTACAGTTACTGTTTTTCTGTCATCACTCACTCTTATACTGTTGACTGTGGTGGTAATGTTATTTATTCTTCTAAAACTATTTCCTCCATCATCACTCACAAATAGACCTAAAGTAGAACCTACCCATACGGTATTTGGGTCTTTTGGGTCTATTCTAATGGCGGTAATATTAGCTCCAAAGTTATAATCGGAAGCACAAGCTGTCCAATTTTTACCTTTATCAGTAGTTTTAAATACCGCTCCAGTTTCTGCCCCAGAGTAGAGAATATTAGGATTAGTTTTAGAAACATCTATTCTAAATACATTAGCGTGGGAGTCATAAGACGGTTTATATCCTTCGTGCTGGCTATTGTAATCCGTGGAGTAAGGACCTATATTCCGCCATTTATTTGTGTTTGCAGGAGTAGAATTAGTTCCCAAAGTAGTTAAACCTCCGCGTTGGTGTTTTACCATTGTTTGGTTACTTCTTTGGTTTTGTCTGTCCAGCTTAGCGAGGTAGTCCTCTTTTTTAGGAAGTACAATCTCTCCGTTACCGTTTACAAAAGGTCTATATGCCTTCTGCCATCTTCGGTAGAAGTTTACGGCAGGTTTTTTCTCTGGTGTTTTGCGTCTGGCGTCAGGATCGCTGTCCAGCCATTCGCCAAATTTCTTTTCCATTTCAAAGAAATTAACCCCACTCGGATTATCCACGATGAGTTGCAACCACGCAGGGTCATTTTTCCCCACCGAGAAATACTCTGGTGTGTAGGGGTCGTAAAGTTCTGGTTGAGTTTGTTGAGCTTTGAAAAGCATCGCAACACAAAGACCAGCTACTAAAAAATAGTTCTTGTAATGCATTTTAATTGAAATTTTTTGCAAAGTTAAGGATTTTATGAAAAGCTTCTTATTAAAGTAATGTTGCTGAAAGGTTATGAAATGATAAAGTTGCCTTCCAAAGAAGGCAACTTTTGTTGGTTAATGTATTTATTTTATGATGAATTTACCACGGTGTATGTGGTTGTAGGTAGAGTATTGGAAAAGGTAAACGCCCTTTTGCAATCCGTGAGTAGGAACGGTAATTTCCGCTCCAGAATTGGCTTCTATCTCTACTGTTTTAATCAACGCTCCATCGGCACTATAAATACGAAACTTTCCTTGTTCTTGGGATAAGCCTCGTTTTATGTAAAGTGTTTCTCCCGAATTTAACGAGGTAGGATAAACGGCTACTTTATTCGTAGAGGCTTGGGTTTCGTTGGTTCCTAGCACTCCGTTGTCCACTATAATCATATTTTCAATGGTTCGGCTATGGGAGCCTTCTGGTGTGGTAACTTTTAGGGTAACATCGTATTTGCCGTTATACTTAAATATGACTTTGGGATTTCTTACCTTTTTGTTGCTTACATATTGAGGTTCAGGCTTAAACGACCATTCCCATTCAACTTTGTCTTGGTTTACAATAGAGTAAGATTCAAACTCTACCGTCATATTAGCATCATTTAATCGGGCTTGGCTAATGTTGGTTGCCATTGGTTGTGCTACGGGTGTAAATTTTTGTCTGTATAAAGGAATTTCCCATATCCCTTGTGAGGTTGCGGCTCTTAGTTTTCCTTCTTTGAAGAATGGAACGAGACGGGTGAGCCTTGCTGCCGGCGGCAAGCCTTGGGAATAATTTATCCATTCCGTCATCGTATCGTCTTTGTAATAAACATAAGAGCCTTCATCAGATCCTAAATAAACGCCATTGGTTTCATCACCAGCCAATACTAACCAACGAAAGGCTATTTTGCTCATAATGGGATTATTTTCTAATGGTTTTACCCAAGTTTCTCCACCGTTTTCACTGTAAGCTACTCCACCTAAAGTATAGCTTTGTACTATCCATATTTTATTTTCGTCTTTGGGATCTACAGTAATGTTTGGAAAAAAACCATTTAGCTGAGGCATATTTATTTGTTTCCATGTAGCTCCATTATTTGTAGATTTATAAATGAAGCTTTGTCCGCAAGCATAGATCACATTGGGATTAGAACGGGCAAACTCTACATTAGAAATATTATCATTAGGAGTATGTATCTGCTTAAGAGTATGCCCTTCATCTGTGGTTTCCCAAATCTCCCGGGTAGGGTTGCCTGTTCTTTCTCTGGGGTGATATAGAATTCTTTTGGCATAGCGTGGGTCTGTTCCGAAAAATCCGTTCACTTTTAGGGCTTCGTAAGGTTTTTGGGAGTCAAACGGTCTCCAATCCGAAATGGTTTTTCCTTCTATATTCTCTGGCATGGTGAACATTCCTGCGTCAGAAAAATAAACTTTCTTAGGATTACTTACCATGACGTAGCCTGTGGCCTGCTCCACGCCGCCCACATAGACAGCTCTGCCTTCGCCATAACTTTTCATCATCACGGCATCGCCATTGTGCCATCGACCTCCCACCATTACATCTTCGTTCCAACCCTGTCCGAAACCGTAATAGTCACTGGCATAGATGCCGTTGACTCGGTCTTCTCCTGTGATTTTTCCACTGTGATCCTCTTTAAAAAAATTATCAGAGTATTTAATGCCCCCATCGTTGGCAATCCACACCTCATCGCCTGCGATGGCAATATCTTGCATATCGGCGTGCATTTTAAAGTTCACACTACAATAGCCACCAATGGCTGTTTCTTTATAGCCTCCGGAACCTCCTCTGAGGGAACGGTAAGCACTGCATAATCCAAAAATCACGTGTTCGGGATTGGTCCCAGAAACGCCTATCATCATATCGTAGTACCCCTGTCCACCGTTTGGTCCATCAATAGAAGGGCAAAAAGTGTTTGTATATTCTCTGAGATCGTTTGTTATTTGGGTTTTATCCGTCCAGTTTATCCCTCCGTCGGTGCTTTGTAGGATATGGGGTTCTCCGTAGTAATGCCCTTTCTTTTCTACACTTACTAAAGCATAAAGATAATTTTCTCCTCCTTTAGCATCACTCACCGCTAAACGTCCTGCAATATTGCCGTATTTTATTGTTAGACTTTTTTTGAAAGATTTCCCTCCGTTGTCGGAGATGTGTAGTTGTGAGTGCCAGTTTCTATCCTTTCTTCCGTAAAGATAGACCACTTTGGAATTTCCTGGTTTTAGTTCGTGATCATAGAAAATTCCGTTCATGACTTTTCGAAATTCTTTACCACCGTCTTCCGAAATGAAGAAACCATCTATTTTTGAGTTAGGACGACTGGCTTTAAATCGGTGTGCTTCCCCTGTGGCTACAGTTACCGTTTTACTGTCGTCGCTTATTCTTATACTGTTTACAGTGGTGGTGATGTTTCCTATTCTTCTAAAATTATTACCACCATTGTTACTAACAAACAATCCAGAAGTAGAACCTACCCATACCGTATTTGGATCTTGTGGATCTATTCTAATGGCAGTGATGTTGGTCCCGAAGTTATAATCAGAAGCACAAGCGGTCCAAGTTTTTCCTTTGTCTATAGTTTTAAAGACGGCGCCTGTTTCTGCTCCAGAATAAAGAATATTAGGGTTGGTTTTAGAAACATCGATTCTGAAAACGTTGGCGTGAGAATCATAAGATTTTCGGTAGCCTTCGTTCCCATTATAATCCGTAGTAAATGGTCCTACGCTATGCCATCTTTTGGGTGTAGAAGGGGTTGTATTGAATGTTGTTATATCTCGTTTACTCCTCTTGATATTTGGGCTATTTTCTAAGTTTTGTCTGTCTAATCTGGCGAAATAATCTTTTTTGGTAGGAAGCACGATTTCCCCTTTGCCATTTACAAATGGTCTGTACGCCTTCTGCCATCTTCGGTAGAAGTTTACGACAGGTTTTTTCTCTGGGGTTTTGCGTCTGGCATCAGGGTCACTGTCTAACCACTCGCCAAATTTCTTTTCCATTTCAAAGAAATTAACCCCACTCGGATTATCTACGATGAGTTGCAACCACGCAGGGTCATTTTTCCCCATTGAAAAATACTCTGGTGTGTAGGGGTCGTAGAGTTCTTGCTGTTGCCCCATCAGTAGAGAGGCATAAAAATAGGTTAATAATAATACTTTTTTGTACATATTATTAGATTATAGTTTTATTTTTAATTCCAAAAGTACCAATGTTCACCATTAAAGATAGCCAAAGATTTACTCTTTCCGTCGTAGGCAATCGTGCCTGCTTCGGGGCTTGCCAAATCAGTAGTTACATCGTTGACATAAGGTAGTAGTAAAGCAGTACTTTTACTATCTAATTTCAAAACCGCAGGGTCGTCAGAGGAAGAATTTTCTGTAGTACGTCTAATGACCACTCCTTCTATTCCCGTATTCTCTGTTCCTGTATAGGTAGAAACAACTGTTGGATTAGGAGCCGCAGTTGTAAGGGGGATATTTGCTGTGGCAGATTTATACATCACTTTTTGGTTTTGTAAATCAAACCATAAAGCACCTTGTTGAGCCAAAGAATGGTCTGATAATGTTGGCAGTATAATGCCTTTAGCAGAGCCATTAGTTTCTTTCATATCGTTGAACTCCAAAATAGAGCTTGTACTTCGTAAAGTGCTTTTGTCTATCGCTACTTGTGCAATAGACCAATGATTTAACAAAATAGATACAATGCCAGTAAATAATATTTTCAATATCATTATTTTTTATTCACTACAACCTTGGGTAATACATTCCCATTTCATTATGTAAGGATTGTATGGAATTCCACTTGGTTTTAAGATTTGAAGGCAAAAAGTATAACAATACAAAAACTCTCCATTAGAAAATAGTTCTTGTAATGCATTCTTTGCAAGTTTTTTGCAAAGTTAATAATTTTATTAAAAATTCATTTTAAAGGTAAAGTGTGATAATAATTACATATTTATAAAAGAGTTTTTACTTTTTGTGTATTGTATAGTTTGTATTGGTAATTTAATAATAAATATTAAATATTGTTATTAAATACTAAAAATTAAAATAAATTCGTTTTTTTACTAAAAATCTTATGCCTATTTTTGGGGCGGATAAAGTGAGTTTATGGCAGATATTATTAGACTTTTACCAGATTATGTAGCCAACCAAATTGCAGCGGGTGAGGTGGTGCAAAGACCAGCTTCTGTAGTAAAGGAGCTGATAGAGAATGCTATAGATGCTAAGGCAACTAAAGTAGAACTCATCATAAGAGAAGCTGGCAAAAACTTGATACAAGTAGTAGATAATGGTGCGGGAATGTCCGAAACTGACGCAAGAATGGCTTTTGAACGCCACGCCACTTCTAAAATCTATGCTACCGAAGATATTTTTAAGATTGCTACTAAGGGGTTTAGAGGCGAAGCCTTAGCCTCTATTGCAGCGGTGGCACAGGTAGAGCTGAAAACTAAAAAAGAAGAAGATATTGTAGGTACTAATATCTATATAGAAGGTGGAGAATTGCAATTTCAGGAGGCTGTACAAACTTCGGAAGGGTCTAATTTTGCAGTTAAAAATTTATTTTACAATGTACCTGCTAGGCGTAAATTTTTGAAGTCTAACAATGTAGAATTTAGGCACATTATAGACGAATTTCATAGAGTAGCATTGGCTCATGAGGATATAGAATTTTCGCTTTATCATAATGATGAGGAAATTTTCAAACTCAGAAAAGCAAGTCTTCTACAAAGAATTGTAGATATATTCGGTAGGAAACTTCAGCCTTTGCTTATTCCTATAAAAGAAGATTTAGATTGGGTAAAACTTAATGGTTATGTTGCAAAACCAGAGGGAGCTAAGAAATCGAGAGGAGAGCAATTTTTCTTTGTTAATGGTAGGTTTTTTAGAAGTGCTTATCTCAATAAAGCGGTTCAGGAAGCGTTTGATGGGTTGCTTCAACAAGGCTACAATCCGTCGTTTTTCTTATATCTAGAAATAGACCCAGAGAAAATAGATGTAAACATACACCCACAAAAAACCGAAATTAAATTTGAGGACGAAGCCCTTATTTTCGCTCTTATTCGTTCTACAATAAAGAAATCTTTGGGTGTTTATAATGTGTCTCCTAGTTTAGATTTTGATAAAGATGAAAGCCAAAGTCAGCTTTTAGGTTTGCAAAGTCATTATCCTAAAGCTACGCTGTCCATCAGTAATAGTAGTTACAAAGCACCGTCTATACAGGTAGATAGAGATTATAATCCGTTTCAGCAGGAGCGTGTAAAACCTTCTGAAAGCATCGCCCTTACAGAGCTTTATAGCCAAAGTATTACCACAGCAGAGCCTTCTAGAATCAATTTATTTGAAGATGAAGACTTTGATGAGGATTTAATGAGATTGCCTAATGGCTATTGGCTTTATAACCGAGGAGAAGATACACTTATGCTAGATTTGGGAAGAATGCACTCTGTGGTTGTTAGCGAACGAAGAAAACAGAAAAAAGAGACAGGCGTAGGTCAAAAACTACTGTTTTCCATAGAGTATCTGCTCAACGAAATGGAGAAAAATAAGTACCGTTCCATAAAGAAATATTTGCCACAATTAGGCTTTGAAATGGAACTTGGGGACGACAATGTTTTGAGAATAAACGCCGTGCCTAACGGATTGAAGGAGAAGCAAGTCAATGAGTTTTTGGAGAAACTATTTGAAGTGTTAGATTACAAAACCGAGGAAGAATTTATGGCTTACTATGAAAATCAATGGACGAAGATTAACGCTAAGTCTCGCTTTGATTTCTTCTATAAAACCGAAGTAGAGCAGATGATTAAAGACTTCTCGGATTTGGGGTTTCCTGAATATACACCATCAGGAAAAAAATGTTACATTGCCCTGCCATTGGAAGACTTGAAGAATAAAATTAAAAATTGATAAAACTAAAAAAATGATGTTCCAGAATATACCACCAATCACTAGGAATCTTATCGTCATCAATGTGGTTGTATTTATACTAGGTTACTTTTTACCCGCAGGGATAGAGAATTTCTTACCTGCTTATTTCCCATTGTCGCCTAATTTTAGGTCTTGGCAAATCATTACGCATATGTTTATGCACGGAGGATTTCCGCATCTTTTGTTTAATATGATAGGGTTATGGAGTTTCGGTTCTGTTTTGGAAAGGGCTTTGGGCGATAAGAAATATCTTACACTCTACTTTTTTAGCGGTTTGGGAGCGTTCATTCTATTTAATGTTTGGAACTATTATCACTTCTATCAACTTACGAGCAGTCTGCATCAGCAAGGTGTAGATTTAGCATCGGTGTTTAGAGGAGCTAATCTTAACAATCCTTCTTTTAACATGGGAGCTATTTTTGGGAGAGGTGATGAGGTAGGACAGTTACAACAATTTTTAATAACGCCAATGGTAGGTGCCTCTGGAGCGATATTTGGTGTGTTGGCAGCTTTTGCAGTGGCTTACCCCAATGCAGGGATTATGATTTTGTTTATACCATTCCCGATAAAAGCTAAAATACTATTCCCAATCATTATAGCAGGGTCTATTTATTTAGGGTTTACTCAGATGGCAGGAGATAATGTGGCTCATTTTGCCCATTTAGGCGGAGCATTAGTAGGATATATTCTCATAAAAATGTGGAGTAGAAACCGTTTCAGAATACAGTAATAGCCCTAATATAAATAATGAAAATTCTTAGAATTATTGTATTTATTATACATTTAGGGCTTTTGGCATTGCTCTATTTGTGTATGATGAATGCCTATATTCCGCCGAGAGTATTTGCAGAACTTAACCTTTTGTCTTTAGCCTTCCCTATTTTAGTTTTAGGCTATTGTTTGTTATGTTTGTTTTGGATTTTAGGTTGGAAAAAGAGAGGCTTATTTTTCCTATTGGCTCTAGCATTGCTTTTAACACCTATCAGGAGATGGGTTAACTATTCCACAGAAAATAAAAACGCTTCTGATTTCAAGGTGGTTAGTTTTAATATTAAGGCAGGAAAAAAGGGTATCCTAAATATCGCACAACATCTAGAATCTTTCTCTCCTGATATTATTCTAATTCAAGAGAAAGGTGTTTTTAAGGAAAATATAAAAGATTTGCCTTACAGAAAAGAAATAGACATTTTGGAGTTTTATTCTAAAACACCGATAATAGAATCTGGGAGAATTCTAATTGATGCAGATAATGGCTATGCGGGTTATATAGACACTGAAATTAAAGGCAAACGAATGAGATTTGTAAATGTCTATTTAAAGCCTTTTGAACTGAATAAAGAAATGGTAAAACCAAGTACAAATCTTAATGTTTCCGAAGAAAAAGCTAAAAGTTTAATAGCCCGATTTTTACCTGTCTTTAAAGCTCACCAAACTCAAGTAGAGCAAATTAGAAAAGCCATAGAAAAATCGCCTTATCCTGTGGTTTTAGGTGGTGATTTTAATGCCGTTCCTAATTCTTATGAGTATTATTATCTAAGCCAAAATATGACGGACAGCTTCCTAGAAGTAGGCAAAGGCTTAGGCACAACCTTCCACGATTATAAATTTCCGATAAGAATAGATTATCTATTTTCAACTAAAGAAATAAAACCTGTTTCTCTGAAAACGGATAGAAGCAGAAAACTGTCTGACCACTATCCTATCATTGGAGAATTTAGCTACTAAACTATTTTTGATAAGAAGAATAGCTATCAATTCTACTAAATCTCAGCGGTATTCGTTGGGATTTTTTTCTATATTTGCTACCGAAAAATAGATTATTATGGAAAATATGATTTTGCACGCTCATAGAGGGTTTGCTTATTTGGTTTTATTAGCGGCAGCAGTATTTGTGGTAGCACTTTTGGTAGCTATGTTTGGTTATTCTGGTAAGGTTTCCAAGTTGCTTAAAAAGTCCAGCTTATTTACAATGATTTTGTTTCACACACAGTTTCTTATAGGTTTGGGAATGTTGTTTTTTAAGTCCCAGTTTTTATTCTATCTTAAAGAAATAGGTATGGGAGGCATTATGAAAGATGCCGTTTTAAGGTTTTCTTATGTAGAACACCCTGTAACGATGTTGGTGGCTGCTGTACTGATGACGATAGTAAATAAGAAAATTAAAACTTCTGAAACGCTAAACTTTGGTATTGTTATTATGGGGCTGTTAGCGGTAGTTTTATTCTTGTTGAGGTTCCCTTTTGATAAACTTTTTGTTTAAAAGTTAGGTTTAAAAATAATTAAATCAACGCTCTAAAAAATCAATAATTATGGTGTTTTAGAGCGTTGGTGCTAAAATAAATACAGAATAAATTAGATATGAAAATAGCAGTAGTAGGTGCCACAGGTATGGTGGGACAAGTGATGCTTAAAGTGTTGGAAGAAAGAGATTTTCCTATAACGGAGCTTATTCCTGTAGCGTCTGAAAAATCGGTTGGAAAAAAGATAAAATTTAAAGGAGCAGAATATCCTATTGTGTCTATGGAAGATGCCGTAGCAAAGCAACCTGCCATTGCTATATTTTCCGCAGGTGGTGGCACTTCTTTGGAGTGGGCTCCTAAGTTTGCAGAAGTAGGCTCTTTTGTGGTGGATAACTCTTCAGCGTGGCGAATGGATCCTACTAAAAAATTGGTAGTTCCAGAAATAAATGCAGAGGTTTTAACCAAAGACGATAAGATTATTGCTAATCCAAACTGTTCTACAATTCAGTTGGTAATGGTGCTTAATCCGTTGCATAAAAAGTATAAAATAAAAAGAGTGGTAGTATCTACCTATCAGTCGGTTACAGGGACAGGTAAGGCGGCGGTTGACCAGCTTAATGATGAAATTAGAACTTCTGTAGAAGGTGGAGAAGCATCAGTTCCGAAGGTTTACCCTTATGAAATATTCAAAAATGCTTTGCCTCATTGCGATGTGTTTTCTGATGAAGGCTACACCAAAGAAGAGCTTAAACTGATGCGTGAGCCTAAGAAAATTATGGGAGACGATAGCTTTAACCTCACGGCTACAGCGGTAAGAGTACCTGTGCAAGGCGGACATTCTGAAAGCGTAAACATAGAGTTTGAAAACGATTTTGATTTAGAAGAGGTGAAACAAATATTAGCCAATACTAGTGGTGTAACGCTTCAGGACGATTTGAGCCAAAATCTATATCCTATGGCAAGATACTCCGAAGGTAAAGATGATGTTTTTGTGGGTAGATTAAGAAGAGATATTTCTCAACCTAATACACTTAACTGCTGGATTGTAGCAGATAACCTAAGAAAAGGAGCAGCTACCAATGCAGTACAAATAGCAGAATATTTAGTAAAACATCAGTTGGTTTAGATGATAAATAGAAATGATAAAAAAATCTTTTAGCAAGCTGCTAAAAGATTTTTTTATGTTGATTAACTAAAGAGTAAAGCTGATAGACCTATAATTGGGTTATCAAATATTTAAAAATGTTCTAAAAACTTGCACACTTCCGCAAAAGGTTATAAGTTTGCTTCAAATTTATGCGATACACTATCAGCAACATACAAAAAAGTAAAAAAAACTTACACAAAAATTTGGTATTTCCAAATAATTGTGTAAACACACACACACACACACACACACACACACACACACACAGATAGTTTCGTGTATATGCGTCCTATTATCTAGAAAATTCTTTAGACTTTTATCGTTAAAACAAGATATCGTTCCGCCAACTTTTGTTGGGGGCTTTTTGCGTTTATATCATTCTAATTTTAGCTTTCATAAATACTTATTAAAAGCACCATTGTTTTGTCTCATAACATGGTCGTTCTTGTTAGGTGCTTTTAGTGTTCAGAGAGAGTATTCTGCTCTTTCTGTTTTAGCCTTTCCTCTCATTTTGTGTGTGTTTAGAGGGGGAAGGCGTTTTTTTAGGTTAGAGGTGAGATATGAGAGTTTAGAACTTAGTATAGCCCCATCAACCCTTAAGCTGAACCTCCAACCTCTAACATCTAAAATCCAATATCTAACTTCTATAAACTTTAAATATTAACCATTTTAAAATTAAATATTATGACAACAAAAACGACAAAATTAAGTGTGTTAGCCTTTTTAGGCTTAAGCTTAGCAGCTTATGGACAGTACGATGGTAAAGTAGGGATTAATACCACTACTCCTAATGCAACATTGGAGCTTCAAATATCTGATGCTAACAAAAATGGAAGTACTAAAGAAGGGATTTTAATCCCAAGTGTTACTGCTGCAAGAGCTAAGGCAATGGGAACAGATGTAAAGGAATCTACCTTAGTTTATATAGAAAGTGGTGTTGCTGAAGCTAATACCACTATTTCTGAAATAAGAGGTAAAGGGTTTTATTATTTTACTAACGGTAAGTGGGTAAGCTTGAGTGATACTCAAGCTAATGACCAAATTTGGACTAATGACCCTACTACTGGAGTAGTAAAAATTAAAAATCTCTTTGATGGAACAACAGAAAGAACAGATGATAACAATGTATTTGTAAATAATGACGGTTTTGTTGGAGTTGGAGAAAATAATCCTACCAGAGCCATTTTTGTTAAAGGAGATAACTATTCCAATGGGTCAATAGCTATAGAGCGAAATTATAGTAGTGTAAATGCAGCTCCTACGCTAGAATTTAATAAAACTAGAGGAACTGGTGTAGCAAAGAAACCTGTAGGTAATAATGATTATTTAGGAAATCTTTTATTTAGAGGTTATGATGGTGCTAATTATGTAAATACATCAAGTATAGGCTCAAAAGTAAATGGAGATGTTGTTGCGGGAGAGGCAATAAAGTCAGATATTACTTTCTCAACAACCAATGATTTGGAAACAGAACGCTCTGTAAAAATGACATTGAATAAAGATGGTAAACTTGGTATTGGAATGTCAAGTGCTCCATTATATAGCTTATCTGTTAGTACTCCGCATACAGGTATAAATTATGCCACCACAGACGGGATTTTTCTATTAAACAAACTGACAAATAGAGAGAAGGCTGGTATTCGCTCTATAGGAGGTGTGGAAATTGCTTCTGATTTTGAAGGAAATTTTCCTTCTGTGGGAGAAATTACTTTTAAAGTATCTAATCAAGAACATATGAGGGTTGCAAGTGGTGGTAAAGTGGGTATAGGTACAATAGCACCTACTAACAAGTTGCATATTAAAGCAGATACAGATCCTGTTAAAATAGAAGGACTACAAACATCAACTGTAGCTACGGATAAAGTAGTAGTAGCAGATACTAACGGAATACTAAAGACTGTAGAGCGTTCAAGTTTTTCAGGAGGAAACACTTTGAATGCCATTACTGGAAGTATTAGAAAAGTAGATCAAGCTAATGATACAGAATGGAAAAAAGAGGGTACTTTTTGTTTAATCCAAACTACTACTGAAACTATTGATATGCCTAATCCTGCCAACTATGCAGGGAAAATCCTATCTGTAAATAATCAGTCAGGTACACAGTTAAACTATGGAGGAAGTTATCAGCCAATTAGTGCTACTACATTAGATGGTGGTAAAGGACATATTTTGATGTCAGATGGTTCAGCGTGGTATGTAATAGGAGGAAGTTACTAGTATAAATAAAAACTGAGGATAAAAATAAAAACAATGAAAAAAAATATAATTGCAATAAGTGTATTATTGGGAACATGGGCTTACGGTCAAATCAATACACAATCAAATCTTAACCCAGTAATCAATCAAGAGAATCCTTTTTTAGATGCTTCTGGATACAATCGTTCAAACAACAATATTGGTAAAGGTTTGTATTTTCCAAAGGTAGACTTAACTACATGGGAATTTAAAATATCAAGTATCAATCCAGGTAAATTCTCTACCTATTTTGACGGTATGATAGTTTACAACTCTGGTACAGGAAAAACCTTAGCAGACACTAGTAAAGGAGGGAAACAAGTAGAGGTAACTCCAGGTTTCTATTATTTTAAAAATCCTAACCAAACTTATCCGAATGGAAGTATTACTAATGGAGAATGGGTAAAACTAAACGACAATAAGGGAGCTAGTGAGTTTCCATGGATATATAATAATACCAATGGAAATGTAGAACTAAATTATCCTAGTTCAGATATAGAAGAGTATTATACAAAAACACAACATATCCAAAAGACAAAAGGATTGGGTTCTTATAAAGTCTATCCTTGGGAGGATATAGCTTCTACTCTCCCTATTACTTATCCTGTTGTAGGAGGAAACTTTGTTAGCGGGAAGTTTTATGATGCTTCAAAAATAACTCAAAGTGATACTAATGATAAAAGAGGGGTGTTTTTCCGTAAAATGGGTATTGTGAACACTTCTTTGTCAGCTAAATATAGCCAAGTTTATGGTTCAGCACAGACTTTATTAAATGACGCGAGTAATTCAGATAATTTTGATCGTCTTTACGGAGAGTTTTTAGATATATCACACCAAGGTTCAGGTACTGTAGGTAGAGTGATAGGAGGAGCTGCTGTCTCAACAGTCTATCCTCTTTCAACAGTTGTAAATCAGTATGGCTATTTTGGACAAGCAAGTCAATATTCAAATCAAAATTCATCTAATGTGGTAGGATTTCAAGGGTATGCCTCTCAAAGAGGAGCTGGTACTATTGCATCTTTGGAAGGTGTCAGAGGTATGGTAGATAATAAAACTACGCTAGCAACAGGAAATATAACCAATTTTATTGGGTTATCGTCTAGTAGAGAATTAGATGCTAATTTTACAGGGAGTGTAACTAATGCATTTGGTCTATATATAAGAGAAAAAATAGACCCAAGTGTTGGAAATAGAATTGAAAATAATCACGGGATTCATGTCAATAGTATTACACAAGGAGTAAACAGATATGCTATTTTTACGAATCTGGGAAATATTAGATTTGGAGAGTTGGCAGATAATAATGTTACAGAAGATCGTTTAGTAACAGTAGATGCTAATGGTGTTCTTAAAACAGGTTCTTTAGCCTCTTTATCTAATCTATGGACTAATGATAAAGCTAATACCTCCATAAAGCTTACTAATTTATCTGATGGTGCAACTGTAAGAACTGATAGTGAAAATATTTTTGTTAGAGACAGTGGTAATGTAGGTGTAGGAACTAATAACCCACAAGTAAAGTTAGCTGTAGGTCATGCTTACTCTGGTATTGACTTTATTATGGATGATGGAGTTTATCTAATTAACAACGGTACAAGTGCACTTAATTCTGGAGTTCGTTCCGTTGGAGCTATAGAACTTTCATCAGATTCCAATACAAATTATTCATCAGCAACAGGTAGATTTGAAGGTATAAAATTTAAAACTTCAGAAGAAGAGCGTATGCGTATTACCGAAATAGGTAATGTGGGTATAGGTACGATATCTCCAACCGAAAAACTAGAAGTGGCAGGGAGGGTAAAAGCAGCCTCTTTTGCAGGAACTAATGGAGCAACACTTTTCCCAGACTATGTCTTCCAAAAGTATTACACAGGTACTTCTAGTATCAAAGCGGATTATAGCTTTAAAACCCTAAGCCAAGTAGAAGATTTTGTAAAGACTAATGGGCATTTACCAGGGTATCAGTCTGCGGAAGCTATCAAAAAACAAGGTTATATAGACCTTATGGCAACACAACTTACCAATGTAGAAAAGATAGAGGAATTGTACCTGCATAGTATAGAGCAAGACAAGGCTCTAAAAGAGAAAGATGCAAGAATAGAGAGCCTAGAAAATAAAAATAAGGAGTTGGAAGCTCGTTTACAGAAGCTAGAAGCCTTATTAGTAAAATAGTTTAATCCTTTCCCCTATTGTGTGTTTTAGCACGGTGGGGGATTTTTTAACAGAGAAAAAATAAACCATAAAAATAAAAGATATGTCAATCAAGTACAAAGTTATTGAAAGAGTTCAACCAGGTGTTGCTGGTGGAGGTGATAAAAAATGGTACGCTAGTATTACCACCGACGGAGAGGTAGGTATAGACGAGCTTACCAAGCAAATCGAGAAGTTTTCTGCTCTAAGTGAGGCAGATATTAAGGCGGTCATCATCGCTTTAGAGAATGTGATACAAAACGCTTTGGCAGATAGTAAAATCGTCCGTTTGGAAAAGTTGGGGACACTCTATCCTACCCTAAGCAGTGGCGGAGCAGCTACGGAGAAAGATTTTAATCAAAGTCTTATTAAATCGGTAGGTGTAAACTACCGCCCTGGTAAACGCATTTTAGACAGTATGAAGGCAGCAGGCTTTGAGAAGAAGAAATAAGTCTTTTTACAAGCCCCCTGAAACCACTTATATTTAGGAGTATTAAAAACATAGCTATCTTTTACCCAAAAGGTAGCTATGTTTTGCTTAAAACCTAGTGATGTTTTTGTGAAAACCTAGCTAGGTTTTTAGTAGTCTCAACTATACTTTAAGAGAACATCAGTAGTGAGGGCAAAGCAGAAGCACTGTGTATGTATATGCTTGTACTTTTGTTTCAAGGCAAAAGAACAATATTATTTATTTTACTGTCTATACTTTTAGCTTGACCTAAAAGTACCAAAAGGTCAAGACTAGAAAACTGCGGCTAAAACTGCGTTGTCCATTCTAAAAGCCCTAGAACTCACGCCAAGGCTAAGTCCCACGCTTGTTCAGACAATAGGTCTTTTTTAACGAATGGATACCTCATTTTCTTAACGCCTTCGTTTCCTTAGGTCGGAGAGTGGAGTGCTAATAATTTAGCATTGCTTTAAATGGTATTTGCTCAGCAGAGCGTTGATAATAGCTAAAAGGTTATAATTTAAAGCGGTTTTAAAATGGTCTTTGGATAGGAGTACTTATAATATATATAGTATATCTGACCTCTAAGCCCGATGGCGTTAAGAACCTCGTTAGTAAAGGCGTTAAAAAATACCCATTGTTTGAGCAAAGGTGTGGACAAAAGCGTTAGAGCGAGTTTTGGGGATTTTAGCCTTTAGTAATGAGGTTTAGCCAAAGGGGTTACAGTCTTGAATTTTTGCTTCTTTTGCTTCAAGACAAAAGAAGGGAAATAGATGTATATATCTGTACTTTTAGCTTGACTTAAACCTAACGCAGTGGTTTAGCGTAGCCAAAAGGGACGAGAAAACTATGGCTAAAAATAATACGCTAAATTCCAAGCAAATCCCATATTAAATTTCCCAGAACTTCGTCCAAATCCAGGAACAACCATAGGGAAAACGCCGTCTTGTTTTGTGGTATAAAGCAAGTATTTAGGTTGTGCATTAACATCTATAAAGAAGTTAGAATTAAAAAGCCTTACCCTTCCGCCCACGGTAGCTTCTACCCAATAAGAGGATTGCCGAGAAGTGGGCAAACTAGCCGTAAAAACTTGCCCTAGAGAGCCTTTGGTAGGAATGGCGAGGTAGGTTTGCTGATAAAAAGCAGTAGCGAGTTTACCTCCTGCATAGAATCCATTACGGCGGTCTTCGGCATCGGTTACCATCATATAGAAGGCTCCTAGCTTACCAAAAATACCCGAAGTAGTTGCATTATAAGCATTTTTGTCATAAATATTTTGGGCGTAGCCACCTTCTACAATCCCATTGAGTTTGCCTTTAATTTCCCTTGAAACAAAAAACTGAATGTTTTTTTGCTTAGAAAATACTGAAAGACCTGCTCCTAAAACATTGACACCCACCATAGCGTTAGGCTGATATTTCCATTTTGTTTTTAGGCTGTCTTTGTCTTGAGCAGATAGGTTTAGAAAAAAAACACTAAAAAATAAGATAAAGATGGGTTTTATTTTCATCGTGGATATTCTTTTCGTTGAGTTCTATATTTTTAACAGGGGTGGCATTCTCCAAAACAGCAGATAGGTCGTTGTAGAGCCTTCGCATACCACAAGCAGGAGAAACATATTCTGAAACAGGCGTGTAAAGCACCCTTACTTTAGAGGGTGTTCCTTTGGCACTGGTACTAATGTAGAGGTCTGTAAAATTGGTATCATCTACTCTCAATGGCACGAGTACCGAATCTGGTTTTAAGGCAGAAACTACCGTTTTAATGTTTTCCTCCCCTGTCAGTTTTACTCCAATAATAAGGGTATCTGGCTGGTAGAGTTTGTTGGAGCTGTCTTTAAATTTAAGTTTCATTCTAGGAGAGCTTAGTCCACTTTCGCAAATATCGTCATCGCTTCCACAAGAGGCGAGGGAAAGTAGCATTCCCAAAACAAAAACAAGTTTGAATAATTTCATTTTAAATCTTCTTTAGTAGGGCAATATTTTCTATGTGATGTGTTTGTGGGAACATATCTACAGGAAGGATTTTCTCCACACGATAATGTTCTTTCATCAGGGCTAAATCTCTTGCTTGTGTAGCAGAGTTGCAACTTACATAGACTATTTTTTCTGGAGCTAACTTTAGAATTTGTTCCACTACCTTTTGATGCATTCCGTCTCTAGGAGGGTCGGTAATTAAGACATCTGCCTTAGGGTGTTGAGCTAAAAATTCATCAGTAAAAATATCTTTCATATCCCCACAGTAGAAGGTGCAGTTGTCTAGACCGTTGTGTTTAGCGTGTTCCTTAGCGGCAGCTATCGCTTCTGGTACAGACTCAATCCCAATCACTTGCTTGGCTTTTCTCGCTACAAACTGGGCAATAGTCCCTGTGCCTGTGTAGAGGTCGTACACCACTTCGTCCCCTTTTAAATCGGCAAACTCTAGTGTCTTTTGGTAAAGGGCTAAGGCTTGTTGGTAATTGGTTTGGAAGAAAGATTTAGGACCTATTTTAAATTGCAAATCTTCCATTTGTTCTATTAAAAACCCATCGCCATAGTAGGTCTCTACCTCTAGGTCGTAGATGGAGTCGTTAGGTTTAGGGTTGATGGCATACACCAAAGTTTTGATTTGAGGGAAAGCGTTGAGGAGATATTCAAATAAGGCTTCGCGGTCTTCCTTTTGTTCTTTGTAGAATTGGAACAGCACCATCCACTCTCCTTTGGAGTTTTGTCTTAGCATTAGTGTTCTTAAAAACCCTTCCTGATTTTTAACATCAAAAAACTCTAGCTGGTGGGCATCGGCATAATTTTTTACAGCAAGTCTTATTTCGTTAGAAGGTGTTTCTTGTAGGAAACATTCTTTTAAGTCCAAAATTTTACTCCACATACCAGGAATATGGAAGCCTAAAGCGTTTTTATTGTCAATGTCAGCTCCGTTAAGTATCTCTTCGGAAGTCAGCCATCTAGCATTAGAGAAAGAAAACTCCATCTTGTTTCTGTAAAAATACTCTTGCGGAGAGCCTAAAATCGGCAAAGCCTCAAAATCGGTTAAACCACCAATTCGTTTAAGATTGTTAAGAACTTCAGACTGTTTAAATTCTAGCTGTTTTTCGTAAGACAAGTTTTGCCATTTGCAACCACCACATACCCCAAAGTGTTTGCATTGAGCCTCTACTCTATCTTGAGAAAATTCTACAATCTCTACAGCTTCGGCTTCGTAGTATTGTTTTTTAGATTTTTTCACTCTAGCGTTTACCGTATCACCTGGGACAGCTCCTGAAACTAACACGGTTTTGCCTTCGGTGGTTTTCCCTACAGCAACGCCTTTAGCTC
This sequence comes from Riemerella anatipestifer, assembly GCF_035666175.1. Taxonomy (NCBI): domain Bacteria; kingdom Pseudomonadati; phylum Bacteroidota; class Flavobacteriia; order Flavobacteriales; family Weeksellaceae; genus Riemerella; species Riemerella anatipestifer. Next base: position 1,493,036 of record NZ_CP142016.1, on the reverse strand, counting down.
CCGCTGATACTAACTTTAGGTTTTCTATAATGATGTTTTTATGCTTTCTCCCCATAATTCTAAAACTAATTGATGCAAAAATAAGGTTTTAAAATAGACTGCTAAAAAGAAAATCAAAAAAGGCATACAGAGACCAATATTACTATGGATAATTAAGCTAAAGACTTATAAATTTGGAAAATTATGTAAGTTTGCAGTTTAATTTATTCTTTTTTAACATTATGGTAAAGTCTAGAGCAAGAGAAACAACGGAGGCTATTGAGAGGTTGTTTGTGAGTATGAGGCACTTATTTTATAGAGGTTTTTTCAAGCCAGGAGGCGTATCAGGAGAAAGCCTTAGGGATTTGTTGATGGTAATACAGCCCGAAATTTACGGTTCTATGTCCTCGCCTAAAAAGGTGGAGCTAGATGGGTTACTCTATGTGCTAGACCGTTTGCCAGAAGGTGTAGAAGAATGTGCTTTTATACATTTAACTTCAGATGAGGGTTTTCACAAGGCGAGTTTTCAGCCTATCGTTCCTAAAAAAAGAAGACGAAATTGCTACAGGATAGATGCTCATCAAATGAATATTGAGGTGCTTCTAGGAAGGTCGGAAATTTACGATATACTCACACACTTGACTTTCTTCTATATAGAGGCAGATAAAATAAGAAACATCGGCTTTGATTTAGAAAAAGGAGGCACACCTCGCCGTATTTGGAAGTCAATAGAAGAGGTTGCTAAAGGTGAAAAGAAATTTACACGAAAAGAAAAAGAAGTTGCCTTAATACAGCTTTCTGCCTTTTTGGGGAGAACCTTTGAGGAAACTTTAGATGCTTACGAAAAGTTTGGTGATGAGAAAAATCCAGACCGATTATTCAAAATCATCTATAACATGGGTGAGGTAAGTTTGGCGGATTGGCGACAAGAACGAGCGAGAGAAATCTTCTTTAGTGCGATACTTCAGGAGCGTGTGGGACATCATTTCTTTGGCGAAAAATGGGCAAACAAGGTTAAGGAAGTTTTGGTAAATAATAACCTACACAAAAGACCTTTGCATATCATAAGTGCCAATATGCACAGTGTTAAAAATATGCTTTACGCCAATGATGCTCTTAATATTAAGAATAAAGGTAGTGTAGATTATTCTCTATACGAAAATATTAGCAACGATGCCAATCTAAGAAAAAAAGTTTCGGACTATGCCCTATCAAAAGGACTTATCTATATAGATGACCAAAGTGGAAGTAATATAGATGTTCAAATCATAGATTTAAAGAAATTTACTTCAGAGAATACACCTTTTCAAGGAAAAGCTATCGGTAAAGAAGATGTGATTTTGGTGTTTGATTATGCCTTTGGCGAACAAGCCTTTGAAGTTATGGACGAACTTTTAAAACCATTTAAGCTAGGAGACGAAATGTGTTTTATGTCAGTTCGTTCCATTTCCATTATGGGTAAAGCAGGGATTTTGGAAGGTAAAAAAGGAGACATTATGATACCTACCTCTCATATTTTTGAAGGAACGGCAGATAATTACCCTTTTGAAAATGCATTAAGCCTCTCCGATTTTCAAGATGATGAGCTAAAGGCATTTCAAGGGTCTATGATTACGGTATTAGGGACTTCCTTGCAAAATAAGGATATTCTTTCATTCTTTATGACTACCTCTTGGAAAGCTATAGGTCTTGAGATGGAAGGAGCTCATTATCAAAAAGCCATACAAGTAGCTTCTAAAATAAGAAATCACATCAGTCCAGATTTGTTTGTGTGTTATGCTTACTATGCTTCGGATAACCCTTTAGAAACAGGGAGTACCCTTTCTTCGGGAGGATTGGGGCTTACAGGTGTTAAGCCTACCTACCTTATCACATTGAGGATTTTAGAAAAAATATTGAATTAAGGCTTTTATTATCGTTTCATTAAAGATTGAGAATTTAATTTTTAATGCCATATGTAATAAATATTTATTATTTTTGTTAATTGAATTGAAAAAGCCTCTGTTGATTTTGAGTTGGTTTAAGAACATCGTCGGTAAAATTTTTAATACAGAAGAGGAAGCAGAGAAGCCTAATATCATAAAATTAGGTGATAAGCTTAGTTCTGCAGATTTAGATTATAAATTTGCCCAGTTGTTTACACATTCTGGAGGTATTTTCAATTACTGTGCAGACGAGGCAGAAGCTCTTAAAACGCTCAATCAAATCGTTAAGTTAGAAGGTATGTCCTCTATTTTCTGTTGTGATGAAAACCTTAGAGATTTCTTAAATGTGATAGGGGTATCTTCTACGGAAACTCTAGAACTTTTCAATGATGCAGCCTTTATCACTTGTGAATATCTTATCGCTTACGATGGCAAAATAATGCTTTCTCACAATAATATCTTACACTATAACTCTTCTAGGCTACCAGATAAAATTGTGATTATGGCTACTGTTTCTCAAATAGTAACCAATCTTAACGAAGCGATGATGAAAGTGAAACGGAGAAAAAGCACTCTTAAAAATCTAACTTCGATAAGTGGTGGGCAATCACACTTAGATGACCCTCAAAAAAAGAATACTAAACTTTTTCTTCTCCTACTAGAAGATTAAATTAACTAAATCAATTCTGTTTTGGATAAAAATTTATTACTCCGTATAATATTTGGTGGTGTTTATGCACTTGTGATAATTGCTTGTACAACGCCTTATGGAGCTGTTGCTATCAATAACTTGTTTGGGAATTATGTGGTAGGAGCGGAGCAACTCTATTTTGGACTAATTACATTTTTATTATTTGTAGGCGTATGGGAATGCGTGAGAATGATGAAGTTTGATAATACTTTTTGGAAATGGTTGGTTTTCCCAGCCGTTCTTCTTGTGTATTATCGCTTTAGTATGAAGTACTTCTATAGTGGTTTTTATGCTAATATTACACTATCAGAAATATTAGGATTAGCATTACTGCCTATTGCGGCATTAACATTATTTCGTTACCCTAAAGAGCTTTATTACGAAAATGGCAAACTCATCTTTGCTGTTATTTATACTGTGATACCGTTTTCTTTTGCATTAGGTTTACCTACTTTTATTAAAGGTTTACCAGAGTCTTTTTCTATGGAAGTATTTTGGATGTTTGTTCTTATTTGGAGCAGTGATTCCTTTGCTTATATTTTCGGAAGATTATCGGGTAAACATAAAATGGCTCCTAAGATAAGTCCTAAGAAAACATGGGAAGGCTTTATTGGTGGAGTGTTATGCACAATGCTATTAGGTTTTTTTATAGAGCAAAACTATACGGAACTTAGAGGTAATTGGATATTGGTATGTGTGTTAGTATCTGTATTTGCTCCTATGGGAGATTTGTTAGAAAGTCAACTAAAACGAACTTTCGGAGTTAAAGATAGTGGAAATATCATTCCTGGTCATGGAGGAATTTTAGATAGACTGGATAGTTTTATGGTATGTGCTCCAGTATTATATTTATATTTTGCGATAGAAAAGTTATTTTAATAATAAACTGATGATAATGAAATTACACAAAGAATCTAAAGGAACATTACTTGTGGTGGGAAGCGTGGTGGCTATAGTAAGCGGCTTGTCTATTTATTTTTTAAAGGGGTGGGCACTGGTTATTATACTTCCTCTTTTGGTTATTTTAGGATTGGTTTTATGGTTTTTTAGAGTGCCTAATAGAACTATTTTAGAACATAGAGAAAATGTAATAGCACCTGTAGACGGCAAAGTGGTAATGATAAAAGAAGTAGAGGAAAATGAATTCTTAAAAGGAAAGTGTATTCAGGTTTCTATCTTTATGTCGCCACTTAATGTTCATATTTGCCGTTATCCTGTAAGTGGAGAGGTGGTTTATAAAAAATATCACCCAGGTAAGTATCTAGTAGCGTGGCACGAGAAATCTTCTACCGAAAACGAAAGAACTACAGTTGCAGTTAAAACTCTTTTAGGGTCTAATGTTGTATTTCGTCAGATTGCAGGCTATGTTGCGAGAAGAATTGTATTCTATTGTAACGAAGGAGATGTAGCCAAAGCAGGGCACGAGTTTGGATTTATTAAATTTGGTTCTCGTATGGATGTGTTTTTGCCACGAGATACAGAGATACTTTGCAAAATAGGAGATAAAACTAAGGGAGGCTTAGATGTAATCGCTAAACTGAAAAGCTAATGTTAGAAAAACTAACCAAATTAAAAGAAGTTTTTAGCCTTCTTTCTCAGCAAGAAACATTTGATAATGTTAAAGAAAACATAGCTGCAAATATTCCATTTAAAGGGACTAATCTGTGGATTTTAATTTTTGCCATATTTATAGCTTGTCTGGGGCTTAATATGAACTCTACTGCGGTGATTATAGGAGCGATGCTTATATCTCCACTTATGGGACCTATTATGGGGATTGGTTTTTCTGTTGGGATTAACGACCCTTGGATGCTGAAAACAGCCATTAAAAACTATGCCTTCGCTTCTGGAGTTGGCTTGGTAGCTTCTATGATTTATTTTTTAGTTTCTCCTATTAGCGATGCCTATTCAGAAATATTGGCGAGAACTTCTCCTAATATCTACGATGTACTTATCGCTTTTTTCGGAGGTTTAGCAGGAATTGTGGCTACTTATAGTAAACTGAAAGGTAATGTAATACCAGGAGTAGCCATTGCTACGGCACTTATGCCTCCTTTGTGTACGGCAGGATATGGGCTGGCAACATTGCAGTTTTCGTATTTTTTTGGAGCTTTATATTTATATCTCATCAATACGGTTTATATCGCGTTAGCAACCTTTATTGTGCTTAAGGTAGTGGATTTCCCTCGTTATCATTTCAAAGATGAGAGGATAGAGAAACGCTCTAGGAAAATTATGTGGTTTTTAGTCGTTCTTACTTTGATACCAAGTACTTACTTCGGCTATGTGATGGTGAATAAAAATAAATTTGAACGAAATGCCTCTCGTTTTATCAGCGGTGAAGCTGTATTTCAAAACAATTTTCTTTTAAGTAAGAAAATTAGTTATGAGAATGGTGAAATAGAACTTACTTATGGCGGAGAAAAGTTAAGCGAAGAGAGTATGAAAGCGCTTAAAAAAAAGGCTAATAATTATGATTTGGAGGGCGTGAAATTAGTCATAAAACAAGGGTTTAATTTTGTGCCATCGGTTAATGGACAGAATAATATTGTTCCTGCTAATGATTCGGAACAACAGCTCAAGAAGTTTTTAGTGATGAGGAGTGATAGTATTAACGCTCATAAAAAAGAAACCGAACAAATATTTAAAGAGCTTAAGGTTCAAAATAATAATATAAAGAAGTTTGCGTTCAGCACTATGGATGAGGTTACAGACTCTTCTATAATTAAGAAGAATGTAATGCTTATAACTGTAGGAGAATCTATTAGAGAAGTAGAGAAGATCAAAATAAATGAATGGCTTAAAGTAAGAGTTAATAATCCAAAATTAGAGGTTATCTATAACATTAAATAGTTTTAACGCTTCTTTAAGATTGGCTTAATCTTTAAAAAGATTTATATTTGCACATTGTTTTATTCAAAAACAATAAATTATGAAGAAAATAATTTTCGGTCTATTGTGTATTTTTACAACCTCCACTCTGTCTTTTGCTCAAAAGCATGAGATTGGTGTTTATGCAGGGGTGAGTAATCTTGTGGGAGATATTGGAAAGACCGATTATTTGTTCCCTGATATTTCAACATTTAATAGTATTTATGGGCCACCAGTCAATTTAGGAGGTTTTTACAAGATGAACTTTAATCCATATCAAGGGCTTAGATTTAATTTATCTTATTCAAATATTAAATTTCAAGACTATTTGGCAAAGGAAGGGTACCGTAGAATGAGAAATAATTCTGGTAATAATACAATATTATCCTTAGAATCTATTTTTGAGTATCAATTTTTACCAGTGAATAATGAGCAGAAAGAACCTATGTTCAGCCCCTATATTTTTGGGGGTGTAGGAGCAATGCTTTATTCAAGTACTAATACTACATTAGATTTTTCTAATTATCAGCTAGTAGATGCTATAGGGGCTTTTACGCCTCCTACGATTGAAGATTATCCTGAAGAGCAACGAACTATGATTAATAAACTGACGATGTCTATTCCATTTGGAGTGGGATTAAAGTATAAATTTAACTATAATTGGGCTTTATTTGGAGAGATTACCTTCCGCCCTACTTTTACAGACAATATTGATTACAGTAATATACAAGAAAGTCAGGTAAGAGTTCTTTATGATAAAGAAATTGTAAAGGCAATAAGAGGAGGTAATACGATGTTATCAAAAGAAGAAATAGATACAATTATAAAACCTTATTTGGAATCAAGAAAAGTAGGAAATCTAAATTCTAAGGACTGGGTAAATTCAGTTGCTTTAGGTGTATCCTATTCTTTTGGGAGTCCACCGTGTTATTGTGATTAAGAAATGTCAGAAATAAAAAACAAAATTGATAAAAACAAATTGCCCCAACACATCGCTATTATAATGGATGGCAATGGGAGATGGGCAAAATCCAAAGGACAAGAAAGAACCTTTGGACACAAGAATGCTATTGAAGCCGTAAGAAATGCCATCAATGCTTGTAATGAGATAGGTGTACCTTATCTTACATTATATACCTTTTCCACGGAAAATTGGGGACGACCTTCCGATGAGGTAGATACGCTTATGAATTTGTTATCAGAAACTTTATTAGCAGAGGCAGAAGATATATTCAATAAAGGGTTGAGAATGCATGTTATAGGCGATGTGGAAAGATTGCCCTCTTTGGTTAAAGATCAGTTGCTAAATGTAGTAGATTTAACTAAGGATAATACTAACGGAAATTTAGTTTTGGCCCTGAGCTACGGTTCTAGACATGAGATTTTAACGGCAGTGAAAAAAATTGCCACCGAAGTTAAAAATGGAGAATTATCGGTAGAGGAGATTTCAGAAGAAACTATAAGTCAGAACTTGTTTACTAAAGACATTCCAGATGTAGATTTATTGATTAGAACAAGTGGAGAAGTGAGGATAAGCAATTTCCTTTTATGGCAAATAGCTTATGCAGAACTACAGTTTTTAGATGTTCTATGGCCAGATTTCTCTAAAGACGATTTTTTCCAATGTATCGTAGATTATCAAAACAAGGAGAGACGATACGGCAAAACTAGTGAGCAGGTAGCTCCTTAATATTTTAATTGAAAAAGAATAGATTTTATATAATGAGATATAAATTTTTACCAGTTCTTTTATTTGCAGCGTCAGCTCATTTATTTGGACAAGAGGTGCCTAAGACAAATCCTCAACAAGGGGTACAAAGTGAGAGTACAGCTCAGGTAGATGACTTACAAGGAAACTATATTTTGAAGGATATAGTGGTAGATGGCGTCAAAAAATATAGTGCAGATCAGGTTTTAAGATTTACAGGACTTAGAAAAGGGGAGCAGATAGAAGTGCCTGGACAAAAAATTAGCGAGGCTATAAAAAAACTTTGGAATTCTAAATATTTCTCTGAGGTAGAAGTTTATGTACAAAGTGTAGATGGGCAAAATATTGTGCTTAGATTTTTATTGGAAGACTTAAAAGATTTAGGAGAAGTAAAAGTAGTAGGGGTAGATAAGAAAGTCAGTAAATCTAAGGCTGAAAAAATCATAAAAGATAATGATTTAAAACCTGGGGTAAAAATCACTAATGACTTAATAAACTCGGTAAAACACAATATTGCCAAACAGCAGATAGATAAAGGTTTCTCTGATGCTAAGGTAAATGTAAAGAATACTGCAAACCCTAAAGACCCTAATATGATGGACTGGACGATAGAGGTACAGAGGGGGAAGCGTATAAAAATAGACCGTATTACTTTTGAAGGAAACGAGAATATTTCATCTAGAAAGCTTAGAAAAAAAGCATTTAAAGAAACTAAACAAAAAAGATTTTTATTAGGAATATTAAAATCTTCTAAGTTTGTTAAAGAGAAATACGAAGAAGATAAGAAAAACTTAGTAACCTATTATAACTCTTTAGGTTATCGTGATGCGGTAATTGTTTCCGATTCGGTTTGGAGAAATAAAAACAACAATTATGAAATTAATGTAAAACTCAACGAAGGTAAAAAATACTATATTGGAGACATTAATTTCATTGGAAATACGGCTTACAGCACAGAGTTTTTACAAAAAGTATTAGGTTATAAAAAAGGAGATATTTATGATGCCGTAGGATTTAATAAAAAAGTGGGTGAAGATGGTGGCAAAGAAGATGATTCAGATATCAAGTCTTTATACCTTAATAACGGTTATCTTTTCTCCCAAGTAACACCTGTAGAGAAAGCAATAAAGGGAGACTCTATAGACTTAGAAATAAGAATTAAGGAGGGCGAAAAGGCTTCTTGGGATAGAGTAACGTGGAGTGGTAATACGACCACACACGACCATGTAATACTTCGTTCTTTGCAGACACGACCAGGTAATTTATTTTCTAAAAGAGATATTAAAGGAACTTACTTTGATTTAGCAGGGATGCAGTTTTTTGACCCTCAACAAATTAAATATGACATCAAACCAAATCCACAAAATAACACTGTAGATGTTGCTTGGAGTTTGGTAGAAAAAGGCTCTTCACAAGTGCAATTACAGGCAGGTTATGGTGGTAGCTCATTTATAGGGACTTTGGGGCTAACGTTTAATAACTTTTCTCTTAGAAACTTCTTGAGAGGCAAAGATTTTAAACCTGTTCCTCAAGGAGATGGGCAAGTATTATCATTACAGGCACAGGCAGGGCAATTCTTCCAAAATTATAGTTTTGCTTTTACAGAACCTTGGTTGTTTGGTAGCCGTCCAACTGCTTTATCTATAAGTGTAAATAACTCTATAGTAAAATATGCAGACCTTACAGGAGGTAGTCAAAGGTTAAATATATTCTCTGCGAATGTAGGTTTAACAAGAAGACTATTATGGCCAGATTATAATTTCTCCCTTTATACAGGGATTTCTTATCAGGGCTATAATTTCAATAACTTCCCATTCCAGTTCGGGTCAGAACAAGTGAGTAATGGTTCCGCAAACAACTTTGCATTTAATATATCACTGAGTAGAAATTCAGCAGGATTTGATCCTCATTTCCCTACGCAAGGGTCTAATATAGAGGCTTCTGTAAAGTTTACACCACCGTATTCTTTATTTTCGAATAAAGATTATAGTACTATGTCCACTGCGGCAAAATATAATTGGTTAGAATTTTACAAAGTAAAACTTAGAGCTGAAACTTATAATACGGTTGTTGGTAAACTAGTACTACGTTCTACTGCAGAAATGGGCTTTATGGACGGATACAATAGACAACTAGGAGCTCCACCTTTTGAGAGATTCTATTTAGGAGGTGTAGGGCTTTTTGCGGGAAGGTTTGACGGTAGAGAGCTTATACCATTGCGTGGTTATCAAAACGCATCTATGACAGGTGGGTTAACAGAAGATGTCACGCCAACAGGTGGGGGTACATTATATAACCGTTTTGCAGTAGAATTAAGATATCCAATCTCAATGAACCAAACTGCTAAAATCTATGCACTTACTTTTGCTGAAGGAGGTAATACTTGGAATAACTTTTCAACTTACAATCCGTTCCAGTTGAAACGCTCTGTAGGTGTTGGTATTAGAGTATTTATGGGTGCTTTTGGTTTAATTGGGTTCGACTTTGCTTACGGATTTGATAAAACTATAGGAGGCACACAACCTTCGGGCTGGAATACTCACTTCTTAATGAACCAACCATTATAATCCAAATATTGAAAAGATGATAAGTTTTTTTAAAAAAATAGCTTTTGTTCTCAGTCTGTTGTTTATAAGCTTTGGTATCAAAGCACAGAAGATAGGAGTTGTAGATACACGATATATTTTGGAGAAGTTTCCTCAATACAAAGAGGCAGAAAAAAGATTGGAAACACAAGTGCAAACTTGGCAAACTGAAATTAGCCAAATGCAGACCAATTACGAAGCTAAAAAAACATCATTTGAAAATGAAAAAGTACTTCTTGTAGGAGAGCAACTAAAGACAAGGGAAAAAGAAGTTTTAGAATTAGAAAAAGAGCTTAAAGGACTTATCTCTAAAAGATTTGGAACGGATGGAGAGGTTAATAAGTTGAGAACATCTCTAACTAAGCCTTTTCAAGATCAAATTTGGAATGCCATAAAGCAAGTTAGTGATAAAAATGGTTTAGGCATAGTTCTTGATAAGGGTAACGATGCAAATATACTCTTTACTGATAAAAAGTACGATTATACCGATAAAGTATTGGATATTTTACTTAAAAATCAAAAAAAATAAGTATAATTGCAGAGAGAAATAAAAAACTATAAAAATTAAACTTTATTTATTATTATGAAAAAATTAAGCGTATTGTTTGCAGCGGTAATGATGTTTGTATCTATGGGAGTTGCAAAGGCACAAAAAATAGCTACGGTAGATGTAGAAGCTATTTTGAGCATGATGCCTGAAAAGAAAAAAGCAGATGAACAATTACTAAGTGTATTTAAAGCAAAACAAGTAGAAATTCAAAAACAAGCACAAGCTTGGCAAGAAGAGGTTGCAGCTTATCAAAAATCGGCAGCTACAATGACTGAGGCTCAGAGAACTGCTAAGGAAGGAGAATTGCAGAAGAAACAACAGAATATTCAGCAAATGTCAGAAGCTGCTCAGAAAGATTATACAGAGAAGCAACAAGCAGCTTACGCTCCTATAGATAAGAAATTTATGGAAGCTACAGAAAAAGCAGCTAAAGCTAACGGTTGGGACTTTATTTTTGACTCTAACACTATGGGGTTAATCTATAAAGGAGGAGCTGATGCTACTGCAGCTGTTAAAAAAGAATTAGGACTTTAATTAAGTTGAAAATATCTATAAAGCCACTCTTTTGAGTGGTTTTTTTATTTAAATATATAAATATGGGAGAATTAAAAGAGTTTGAGAGTATAGTTAAAATTCGTTTTGCTGATTGCGACCCAATAGGGCATCTCAATAATGTAAAATATTTGGAGTATATGCTCAATGCAAGAGAAGATCATGTGGAAGATAACTACGGATTTACCTATCAAGAATATGCACAAAAAACGGGCTGCACTTGGATTGCTATAGAAAATCAAATAGCATACCTAAGAGAAATAAAAGCTAATACTAAAGCTAAAATTACAAGTAAAACCATTATGATGGATAAAAGAACAGCTTTAGTAGAAATTTTAATGAAGGCTTTGGATTCTGATTTAGTTTACGCTGTATTATGGGTAAAGGTTATTCACTTTAATCTTAAAACAAGAAAATCACAAGAACACACTCCAGAAATTATGGAACAGCTTGGTGAATTCTTGGTAGAAATATCGGAAAAAACATTCCAAGAAAGAGTTGATAACTTGAGAAAAATAAATAAATTTGTGGGGATATAGTCTAAATATATTAGATAAGATATGAGTAGAATTTTAGTTACAGGAGCAGGGGGACAATTAGGTAATTGTTTCAAAAAGTTAGAGGAAAACTATCCACAATATAACTTTGTATTTAAAACTTCAAAAGAGTTGGATATAACAGATGAAGGAGCTGTTTTGGATATTTTTAATGAAGAAAAACCATCAGTTTGTATCAATGCTGCTGCATACACCGCTGTAGATTTGGCGGAGCAGGAGCAAGAAAAAGCCTATGATATTAACGCTAATGGAGTGGAAAATCTAGCAAAAGCTTGTCAAGAAAATCAAACATTATTGATACACATCAGCACCGATTATGTTTTTGATGGAGATACAAATTTGCCTTATTCAGAAGACGATTTTACCAATCCTCTTGGAGTTTATGGGAAGTCTAAACTTAGAGGGGAAGAATTGGCTTTAGAGAATAATCCTAATACAATAGTCATTCGTACTTCTTGGCTTTACTCTGAGTTTAATAAAAACTTTGTAAAAACAATGCTTCACCTTTTTTCTCAAAAAGATGAATTAAATATAGTAAACGACCAATTCGGTCAGCCAACTAATGCCAATGATTTGGCAGAAGCTGTAATGAAAATCATAGAAACACCTTCAAAAAAAATGGGTATCTATCATTTCTCTAACTACTCAGAGACCACTTGGTACGAGTTTGCTACAAAAATTAAAGAATTCTCAAAAAGTAATATTAAACTAAATCCTATTCCAACAGAAGCCTATCCTACACCAGCAAAGAGACCACATAGAAGTACATTTGCTTTAGATAAAATAGAAAAAGATTATCAGATAGAAATAAAGTATTGGCAACCTAGTTTAGAGTCTTGCATAGAAATCCTTAAAGAAAATGAAGAAAAACCCGTTGTGCATTATGAAATGAAAAAAACAAGAGTTGTTTATTAGACTGAAAATAAGTATATTGTTTTTGCTATAAAACGGTATAAATGAACAACTTAGAGCAAATATATGAAAGAATTTTGGAAGTTTTAGGACTTTTTTCAGAAAATCAACTGATTAGTTATCAGAGAAGAACACCTAAAATGAGCGATTTAGAAGTCATAAGTCTTAATATTACTGCTGAATACTTGAGTATTGATAGCGAATTACAGTTATTTAGAAAATTGCCAAACTCTCTGATAAACAAAATTGAAAGAAGTGTTTACAATAAGCGAAAACGAAGACTATCCCTACAAACAGAGCAAATTAGACAGCGTATTTCGATGGAGTTCAATGAGTTTGAAGATATTTTTATCGTTGATAGCATGCCAATGAAAGTTTGTGAAAACGCTCGTTCTACTCGTTCAAAAATTTGTAAAGAGCAATCCTATTCTTCACCAACATATGGTTATTGTGCTTCACAGAAATTATATTTCTATGGCTATAAACTACACGCAGTATGTTCTTTAAATGGTGTTGATTAAGAATTTTGATATAAGCCCTGCATCCGTTCACGACATCCACTATTTAAAAGATATTGGTGAGCAAATGCGAAACTGTACTTTAATTGGAGATAGAGGCTATTTATCAGCAAAAGTTCAAATAGATTTATTTAACTATGCTAATATTAAATTAGATACACCAATGAGAAGTAATCAGAAAGATTATATTCCTCAATTTTCATTGTACAAGAAAAAGCGAAAACGAATTGAGACATTTTTCTCTCAACTTTGCGACCAATTTATGATTAAAAGAAACTATGCTAAAACTTTTGAAGGCTTTAAAACAAGGATAATCAGTAAAATAACCGCCGCAACGGTTATTCAATATATCAATAAATTTATCTTCCAAAGAAAATTAAATCATCTAAAAATCAGTATTATTTAAAATGCACAACGAGTGAAGAAAATTATTTTAGCTCTTAGTCTATGTTTATCAGTCGCTGGGTTTTCTCAACGATACGACCTAGTGGAAATTAAAGATAAAATAGAAAGTACAGATAAATCGTTCTTTAGACTTATCCAAGAAGATATTGAAAAGGCACATTATTTAGGTAAACTAGAAGTAGCTAATGCATCTACGGACGACAAAGTTAATTATGTAGCAATATACAATAAGGCTAAATTTATAGGAGCTAATGCTTATCAAATTATATTTCCTGAAACTATAGATGGGCTAAAAGCTAAAAATAAACAGTACTATGCAGTACTATTGTACTCTATAAATGTAGAAAATATAACAAGGGTTCATGATGAAGTTTATCTATTTAATATAGGAGACAAAGCTCGGAAATTAAAAATAGAAGATAAAATATTAACGCTTTTACCAAAATCTTATTATAAAATAAGTTTAACTGAAAAGCCAATAGATGTTTCAGTAGGTGGATTTCTTGGCTCTAGGATTAAACTTCCAACGAAAACAGGAACCAATAACTCATTATATTTTAATGTATCCGATACTTCACTTAGGGGAAAAGACGGTTTTCTCAATCTAAAGACAGGAGATTTAGAAAGATTAGATGAGGCTTACGCTAACTATCTATTAAATTTCTATACATCTTATTAGATGTTTCTAAAATTTTTCATTTTGCAAATCAGTCGATTATATATGATGGATAAAAAAATGTTATAAAACATTTGGAGTTAATGACAAAGAATTTATATTTTTGCAGCCTCGATATGAGAGAGTAGGAGTGGATTGATTAGTTTAAATGCTTAGTAGTAATAAGCCTTAAGAATAAGGAGGAGTATTGCGAGGGGGTGTTTATCGGTGTTGAGAAAAAATATTTAAAATTTTTTCAAAAACATTTGGTCAATTAAAAAAAACTTTTTACTTTTGCGCTCGCAAATCGGAACTGAGAAAATCGGTGAGAGATTTAGCGAGAAGAATAGAGGACATTGAAAGATACTATAACAACCAAGTAAGGAAAAAACCAAAGCGTAACAAAACTTTGAGTGAGACGGGAAAAACATACAATGGAGAGTTTGATCCTGGCTCAGGATGAACGCTAGCGGGAGGCCTAACACATGCAAGCCGAGCGGTAGAGTATCTTCGGATACTTGAGAGCGGCGTACGGGTGCGGAACACGTGTGCAACCTGCCTTTATCTGAGGGATAGCCTTTCGAAAGGGAGATTAATACCTCATAATATACTGATTGGCATCAATTAGTATTGAAAGCTCCGGCGGATAGAGATGGGCACGCGCAAGATTAGATAGTTGGTGAGGTAACGGCTCACCAAGTCAATGATCTTTAGGGGGCCTGAGAGGGTGATCCCCCACACTGGTACTGAGACACGGACCAGACTCCTACGGGAGGCAGCAGTGAGGAATATTGGACAATGGGTGCAAGCCTGATCCAGCCATCCCGCGTGAAGGACGACGGCCCTATGGGTTGTAAACTTCTTTTGTACAGGGATAAACCTACCCTCGTGAGGGTAGCTGAAGGTACTGTACGAATAAGCACCGGCTAACTCCGTGCCAGCAGCCGCGGTAATACGGAGGGTGCAAGCGTTATCCGGATTTATTGGGTTTAAAGGGTCCGCAGGCGGGCTAGTAAGTCAGTGGTGAAAGCCTACAGCTTAACTGTAGAACTGCCGTTGATACTGCTAGTCTTGAGTATAGTTGAGGTAGCTGGAATGAGTAGTGTAGCGGTGAAATGCATAGATATTACTCAGAACACCGATTGCGAAGGCAGGTTACCAAGTTATAACTGACGCTGAGGGACGAAAGCGTGGGGAGCGAACAGGATTAGATACCCTGGTAGTCCACGCCGTAAACGATGCTAACTCGTTTTTGGGCTTTAGGGTTCAGAGACTAAGCGAAAGTGATAAGTTAGCCACCTGGGGAGTACGACCGCAAGGTTGAAACTCAAAGGAATTGACGGGGGCCCGCACAAGCGGTGGATCATGTGGTTTAATTCGATGATACGCGAGGAACCTTACCAAGGCTTAAATGGGAATTGACAGCTGTAGAAATACGGTTTTCTTCGGACAATTTTCAAGGTGCTGCATGGTTGTCGTCAGCTCGTGCCGTGAGGTGTTAGGTTAAGTCCTGCAACGAGCGCAACCCCTGTCACTAGTTGCCATCATTAAGTTGGGGACTCTAGTGAGACTGCCTACGCAAGTAGCGAGGAAGGTGGGGATGACGTCAAATCATCACGGCCCTTACGCCTTGGGCCACACACGTGATACAATGGCCGGTACAGAGGGCAGCTACACTGCGAAGTGATGCAAATCTCGAAAGCCGGTCTCAGTTCGGATTGGAGTCTGCAACTCGACTCTATGAAGCTGGAATCGCTAGTAATCGCGCATCAGCCATGGCGCGGTGAATACGTTCCCGGGCCTTGTACACACCGCCCGTCAAGCCATGGAAGCTGGGGGTACCTGAAGTCGGTGACCGTAACAGGAGCTGCCTAGGGTAAAACTAGTAACTAGGGCTAAGTCGTAACAAGGTAGCCGTACCGGAAGGTGCGGCTGGAACATCTCATTTTAGAGACTCATTTGGAGTATAAACAAAAATAAGAGAGCTTACTTAAAGTAGCTTTGGTTTTTTTACTGGTTGGTATATAAAGAAATAACCCCTAAGATTAGTATCAGGGATAAGAAAGAGATTAGAAACTAGAAGTTGGAAGTTAGAAAAAGGATGCAAGTCTAAATTCTAACAATCTAAACTCTGACATCTAAGACAGTCTCGTAGCTCAGCTGGTTAGAGCGCTACACTGATAATGTAGAGGTCGGCAGTTCGAGCCTGCCCGAGACTACTAATTATAAAAAGAGGGGGAATTAGCTCAGCTGGCTAGAGCGCCTGCCTTGCACGCAGGAGGTCAAGGGTTCGACTCCCTTATTCTCCACAAGGGTTAGATATTTAATTTAAAAGTGACGGATGGGGCCAAATACAACATCAGTTCATTAAATATTTAGCGAGCGTAAAGCACATTGACATTAACGGTAAAAGACATCACAAAGAGAAAACCGAGCACTTATAAGTGCTTGAGTAACCAAAAATATTAGGAAAGAAATCGTTAAGGGCGTATGGCGGATGCCTAGGCTTTCAGAGGCGACGAAGGACGTGGTAAGCTGCGAAAAGCTACGGGGATTGGCACACACGAATAGATCCGTAGATATCCGAATGGGGCAACCCAATACATTGAAGATGTATTACTGCGTAAGCAGAGCAAACCCGGAGAACTGAAACATCTAAGTACCCGGAGGAAAAGAAATCGAAGAGATTCCGTAAGTAGTGGCGAGCGAAAGCGGATTAGCCCAAAAGCTTTTATATGTTTAATAGAACACTTTGGAAAGAGTGGCCATAGAGGGTGATAGCCCCGTACATGAAAGGCATACATAAGTGATACAAGAGTAGGGCGGGACACGTGAAATCCTGTCTGAATATGGGGGGACCATCCTCCAAGGCTAAATACTCCTGAAAGACCGATAGTGAACAAGTACTGTGAAGGAAAGGTGAAAAGCACTTCGAATAGAAGGGTGAAAGAGAACCTGAAACCGTACGCCTACAAGCGGTCGGAGCAGCTTATTGCTGTGACGGCGTGCCTTTTGCATAATGAGCCTACGAGTTAATTTTACTAGCGAGGTTAAGTAATTAAGTTACGGAGCCGAAGCGAAAGCGAGTCTGAATAGGGCGAATAGTTAGTAGGATTAGACGCGAAACCTTGTGATCTACCCATGGGCAGGTTGAAGCTTTGGTAACACAAAGTGGAGGACCGAACCGGTTGACGTTGAAAAGTCTTCGGATGACCTGTGGGTAGGGGTGAAAGGCCAATCAAACTGGGAGATAGCTCGTACTCTCCGAAATGCATTTAGGTGCAGCGTTGATGTTAAGTTTATTAGAGGTAGAGCTACTGATTGGATGCGGGGGTTTCACCGCCTACCAATTCCTGACAAACTCCGAATGCTAATAAATGTTCATCAGCAGTGAGGGCATGGGTGCTAAGGTCCATGTCCGAGAGGGAAAGAACCCGGACCAACAGCTAAGGTCCCTAAATATATGCTAAGTTGAAATAACGCGGTTGGACTGCATTGACAGCTAGGATGTTGGCTTGGAAGCAGCCATTCATTTAAAGAGTGCGTAACAGCTCACTAGTCGAGCGGTCCGGCATGGATAATAATCGGGCATAAGCATATTACCGAAGCTATGGGATGTATTAATACATCGGTAGGAGAGCATTCTATCGGCGCAGAAGCAGTATCGCGAGGTATTGTGGAGCTTATAGAAAAGAAAATGTAGGCATAAGTAACGATAAAGGGGGCGAGAACCCCCTCACCGAAAGACTAAGGTTTCCTCAGCCATGCTAATCAGCTGAGGGTTAGTCGGGACCTAACGCGTACCCGAAAGGGGAAGTGGATGGACAATGGGTTAATATTCCCATACTTGCTCACACTAAAAAGGGGACGGATTGCCGTACTTACTGAAGACTGACGGAATAGTTGAGACCTAGCCTACGGGCGAAGTTGTTGTAGGGAAAGCAGTTCCAAGAAAAGCCGAAGTGAAGCAACCCGTACCAAAACCGACACAGGTAGTCGAGGAGAGAATCCTAAGGTGCTCGAGTGAGTCGTGGCTAAGGAACTAGGCAAAATAGTCTCGTAACTTCGGAAGAAGAGACGCCAACAGAAATGTTGGCCGCAGTGAAGAGGCCCAGGCGACTGTTTATCAAAAACACAGGACTCTGCTAAATCGAAAGATGCTGTATAGGGTCTGACACCTGCCCGGTGCTGGAAGGTTAAGGAAGGTGCTTAGCGTAAGCGAAGGCATTAACTGAAGCCCCAGTAAACGGCGGCCGTAACTATAACGGTCCTAAGGTAGCGAAATTCCTTGTCGGGTAAGTTCCGACCTGCACGAATGGTGTAACGATCTGGGCACTGTCTCAGCCACGAGCTCGGTGAAATTGTAGTATCGGTGAAGATGCCGATTACCCGCAATGGGACGAAAAGACCCTGTGAACCTTTACTATAACTTCGTATTGACTTTGAGTAAACAATGTGTAGGATAGGTGGGAGGCTGTGAATCTGGCACGCTAGTGTTGGTGGAGCCGTTGTTGAAATACCACCCTTTGTTTACTTAGAGCCTAACTCGGAAACGAGGACATTGCGTGGTGGGTAGTTTGACTGGGGTGGTCGCCTCCAAAAGAGTAACGGAGGCTTTCAAAGGTACCCTCAGCACGCTTGGTAACCGTGCGTAGAGTGTAATGGCATAAGGGTGCTTGACTGTGAGACCTACAAGTCGATCAGGTGCGAAAGCAGGACATAGTGATCCGGTGGTTCCGTATGGAAGGGCCATCGCTCATAGGATAAAAGGTACTCCGGGGATAACAGGCTAGTCTCCCCCAAGAGCTCACATCGACGGGGAGGTTCGGCACCTCGATGTCGGCTCGTCACATCCTGGGGCTGGAGAAGGTCCCAAGGGTTGGGCTGTTCGCCCATTAAAGTGGCACGCGAGCTGGGTTCAGAACGTCGTGAGACAGTTCGGTCTCTATCTATTGCGGGCGTTAGATGTTTGAGAGGGCTTGAATCTAGTACGAGAGGACCGATTTGAACAAACCTCTGGTGTATCTGTTGTGCCGCCAGGCGCACCGCAGAGTAGCTAAGTTTGGTAAGGATAAGCACTGAAGGCATATAAGTGCGAAACCTGCCTCAAGATGAGACATCTTTTAAGGGTCGTGGGAGATGACCACGTTGATAGGCTACAGGTGTAAAGTTGGTAACAGCATAGCCGAGTAGTACTAATTACCCGTAGATTTATAGCCTAATGGGTTATGTTAAAAAAGCCTTATAAGTGCGAGCAAGGTTTTGTCTTTGTGATGAAAATTACCGATAAAAAGAATTAGGACACACTAATTTTTATATAAAGAACTTTAGGGTGGTTTTAGCGGTGGGGCTCACCTGTTCCCATTCCGAACACAGAAGTTAAGCCCACCAGCGCCGATGGTACTACGAAAGTGGGAGAGTAGGTCGCCGCCAGTTTTTATTTTTGAAAAGCCTCTAGCAACACTGCTAGAGGCTTTTTTTGTTTTAGGGTATTGATGATTATGTGTAGGATTTAGTTGCGTAAGGGCGAAGGGCATTGTTGAAGCTCATCTTACAAAAGAGTAAGGGATAGGCGTGGGCTTTTTAAGATAGCGACTGCCCGTAGACCGACCCTTGCTAGGGCTTTAGAATTGCTAAGGGATACGCCCAAAAAACTATATAGAAAAAAACTCTCTCCATACATAAAATGATGGAGTGAGTTTTTATGCTAAAACAAGATAGATTTACCCCTAATTTTAACTTTCTAATGCAATATTAATGACTTCTTCCATTGTGTTTGCATAATGGATTTTTAGGCTATTTAAAGACTTGTCTTTTATCTCTTCGTAGTCTTTCTTATTGTCTTCGCATAAGATAACTTCTTTGATGCCTGACCTAGATGCGGCTAACAGCTTTTCTTTGATGCCTCCTACTGGGAGTACTTTACCTCTTAGAGTAATTTCGCCCGTCATAGCGATATGAGGTCTTACTTTTTTATTTCTGAAGCTAGAAACCATTGAGGTTAGCATAGCTATACCTGCTGAAGGACCGTCTTTTGGTGTGGCTCCTTCGGGAATGTGCAGGTGTATGTTGTTTTTGGATAGAGTTTCTTGTTCTATTCCTAGGCTTTGGTGCTTTGCTTTGATGTATTCTAGTGCAATGGTGGCAGATTCTTTCATTACATTTCCTAGATTACCCGTCATCGTGAGATTTCCTTTTCCTTCGGATAAAATACTTTCGATAAAAAGAATATCACCTCCTACACTTGTCCACGCTAGACCTGTAACTACACCAGGAACATCTAGCATTTCAGATAGATTTTTTTTGATAGGAACGCCTAATATTTCGTCAATGGTAACAATGTTGATTTTAGGATTATACTCTTTTTCCATTGTAATTTGCAGGGCAACCCATCGAGCTATTTTGGCTATTTTTTTCTCTAGATTTCTCACACCGCTTTCTCTAGTGTGAGATTCTATGATATGAGTGATTTCTTTAACTCCTAGTTTTAGTTGGGTGTTTTTTAATCCGTTTTCTGCAATTTGTTTTTTTATTAAGTGTTTTTTTGCAATTTGTACTTTTTCTTCTACGGTATAGCCTGAAAGCTGAATGACCTCCATTCTGTCCAATAGTGGTCTTTGAATGGTATTTAGGCTATTGGCGGTTGCAATAAACATTACTTTAGACAAATCGTACCCTATTTCTAGAAAGTTATCATAGAAAGTTTTGTTTTGTTCTGGGTCTAGGACTTCTAGTAAGGCAGAGGAAGGGTCGCCGTGTATGCCTTGACCTATTTTGTCTATCTCGTCTAATACGATGACTGGGTTAGAGGTGCCTGCCTTTTTGATGGATTGGAGTATGCGTCCTGCCATAGCACCGATGTAGGTTTTTCGGTGTCCTCTAATTTCGCTTTCGTCGTGTAGCCCTCCTAAAGAAATTCTGATGTATTTTCTTCCTAAAGCCTCTGCAACGGATTTTCCTAATGAGGTTTTCCCCACGCCTGGAGGTCCTACAAGGCAAAGGATAGGCGATTTCATATTGTTTTTTAACTTGAGAACGGCAATGTATTCTAGAATCCGTTTTTTAACATCTTCCATACCGAAATGTTCGGAGTTGAGTACATTTTCGGCTCTATTCAAATCAAATATATCTTTGGAGTAGTGTTCCCAAGGTAAATCTGTGAAAAAATCAAGATAGTTCCTCTGTACATTGTAGTCTGGAGAATGAGGGTTTTGTCTGTTAAGGCGATGTATTTCTTTTTGGAAATGTTGTTCTATCTCCTCATTCCACTTTATTTTTTTTGCTTTCTCTTGGAGTTCTGCGGCATCGTTTTCTGGACCACCGCCAAGCTCTTCTTGTATGACTTTGATTTGTTGATTCAGAAAATACTCTCTCTGGTTTCTATCCATCTCTCTTGTGGTTTTTTGATGGATAATGCTGCGGAGTTCTAATTTATTAAACTCATCGTGCATCAGTTCGTAACATTTTTTTGCACGAACTAAAAAGCTCTTGGTTTCTAATAATTTTTGTTTTTCCTCTGCGGTAAATTTTGCATTAGCACAGATGTAATTGAGGAGTTCCTCTTGAGATTCAATATTTGTAATTGCAAACCTTGCCGAGTTAGGAATTTGTGGGTCTAGCTCTATAATTTTAAGAGCTAACTCTTTAATGTTTTCTATAAGAGCATCATACTCTTCTTTGCTTTTGGTAGAAGTTTCGTTTAGCTTTTCTATTTCGGCTTTTAAGAAAGGCTCTTTTTCTACAAGTTTATTTAGTTTAAACCTTCCCACACCTCGCATAATTGCGGTGATATTACCATCGGGAAGTTTAATGATTTTAAGTATTTTGGCAGTAGTGCCTACTTTATACAGGTCTTTTTCGGTAGGGTTTTGCTCTTTAGCGTTTTTTTGAGAAATGATGCCTATAATTTCGTTATTAAGCAGTGCATCTTGTAGTAATTTTATAGATTTTTCTCTCCCCGCAGTAATAGGCATAATAATTTTAGGAAACATAACCATATCTCTTACAGGAAGAATAGGAAATAAGTTTTGCTCTGTATTCTCTGCCTTTTCTTGAATTTCTTCAGTTACGAAACTGAAATTTTCATTTAAAAGTCCGTCTAGAGAAAGTTCTTCAATATCAATCATATCTTTATGGCTTCAATAAATGTTAAAAGTGACAAACTGTCGCTTTTTTGTTTTTATAATCGTTACTTTTGTCTTTATTTTACTTTTAAATAAGTAGAATTAAAGCAGTGCTTTATAGTCCCAATTCCTATGCCAATTTTAGGTGTAGGTTTTAAGATAGAAATTGGCTATTAACAAAATGAAAACTTGTTTTGATGAAGAATTTTTTAATACTTTTGGTGAGTTTTATAAGTTTGGTTGATTGTAAAAATAACCAAGTACAAGTTTCTTTAAATAAAAATGAGAATATGGAAAATATAGAATACTTAACCATAGGAGGTGGTTGTTTTTGGTGTGTGGAAAGTTGTTTCAATATGCTAAAAGGAGTGGAAACGGTAGAGTCTGGCTACTCAGGAGGTCATAAAGAAAATCCAACTTATGAAGAGGTGTGTACAGGAGAAACGGGACATGCGGAAGTGGTACAGATAGCTTATAGACCCAATGAAATCTCTTTTGAACAGCTGATGGAGGTGTTCTTTTTTCTACACGACCCAACTCAACTTAACCGACAAGGAGAAGACATAGGAACACAATATCGTTCGGTGATTTTCTATCGTTCAGAAGAGGAAAAACAAAAAGCGGAACAGGCTATAAAAACATCTGAGGCAACAGGCAAATGGAGTGGTACTTATGTTACAGAACTTGCTCCTTTTAAAAAGTTTTGGAAAGCAGAAAGCTATCATCAAGGGTATTATAAAGATAATCCCACTCAGCCTTATTGTAGTGCGGTGGTGGGACCAAAAGTCGCTAAATTTAAAGCTCATTTTGGAGCTTTAGGTTGGTTGAAGGAATATTAAATTACTGTCGAACCATTTCTGTATGTGGTAAATTATCTTCCAAATACTTTTTACCAGTATCAGAAAAACCGTATTCTGAATAGAATTTCAAAAGATAGTCTTGGGCAGATATTCTGATTCGGGAAGTTTTATATATATTCTCTATGGCTTCTATGGCGTAAGATACGAGTTGTCTTCCTATGCCTTTTCTTCTTCCAAGAGAGGTAGTGAGTACTCTTCCTATTGAGGTTTCGTTGTATTTTACACCTTCAGGGAAGATTCTACAATAAGCTAATAGTTGCCCTTCACTATTCTCTGCCCATATATGAAAGGCTTTTTGGTCTGTGTTATCAGCGTCTTGATATTTTACATCTTGCTCTATAATAAACACCTCTTGCCTAGCAACCATGATTTTATAAAGCTCCAAAGCAGAAAGCTCATCAAAGGCTTTAATATGCCAAGTCAAATCTGTAGTATTGATATTATTCATTAAAGTTAACTTTATTCTGTTGTAAAAATAGGTTGGTTTGTTCTATGTATTCTAGAATAGCTTCTGTGCCTGTTTTCTTTTCGGCGGAAGTAATGTACATTTGTGGAGCTTCTTCCCAATTTTCTAATAGTTTTTTGGTGTAGTCTTCTACATTTCTTTTAGCGGTATTAGGCTTTAGTTTGTCTTCTTTTGTGAAAACAATAGAAAACGGAATGCCACTTTCGCCACACCATTCAATAAATTCCAAATCTATTTTTTGAGGCGTATGTCTTATATCTACAAGAATGAAAAGGTTTACCAAATTTTTTCGGTTGAGGATATAGTTGGTGATTAGTTTTTCAAAATCTTTTCTTTGGGTTTTAGAAACTTTGGCATAACCATAACCAGGGAGGTCGGTTAAATACCACTCTTCGTTGATAATGAAATGATTGATGAGTTGGGTTTTTCCAGGAGTTTGGGAGGTTTTAGCTAAATTTTTATTTCCTGTAATGGCATTGATTAGCGAGGATTTACCTACATTAGAACGCCCTATAAATGCATATTCTGGAAGATTAGCTTCGGGGCATTCTTGCCACTTTTGACTACTTTTAACAAACTCGGCACTTTTTATAGAAATCATTTTTATTAGTATTAAATTTTAAATAATAAAAAAGGAAGCATTTAGGCTTCCTCTATTTTTTAGTTCTTATTTATTAACCTTCTTGAGCCAAGAGAGGAGAATTTCATTGAACTCTTGTGGTTTTTCCATCATAGCTGCGTGTCCGCATTTATCTATCCAGTACAAATCTGAATTAGGAATATACTTGTGCATATCAACGGCTACCTCTGGTGGAGTTACATTGTCTTGTTTGCCCCAAATAATGCAGGTTGGACAAGTAATCTTAGGTAAATCTTTTATCATATTGTGCTTTATAGCACTTCTAGCTAGCATCACGGTTTTAATGCCTTTCATTCTATCATTAACTACAGAAAATACCTCATCTACTAATTGGTCTGTAGCTACAGCAGGGTCATAGAAAACTTCTTGTGTTTTCTTTCTAATGTACTCTTTATCTCCTTTTCTAGGGAAACTATCTCCAAAAGATTTTTCATATAATCCTGAACTTCCTGTAAGTACTAAGTTTTTAACAAGTTCAGGTTTTGATAGTGTAAGAATAAGCCCTATATGCCCTCCCATAGAGTTGCCTACAATAGTAACAGGCTCTTTAACTTCCTCTTTTATAAACTTTGCAACGAATTTTGAAATAGCAGTTAAATTCGTGTTTAGAACAGGAAGGTCATATATAGGTAGTTCTGGGACATAGACTTTATACCCTTTTTCAGAAAAGAATTTTACCATATCATCAAAATTACTTAGCCCTCCCATAAGTCCATGCAGGAGTACCAAAGGGTGTCCCTCTCCCTCTTCAATAAAATTGAACTTCTTTTCTTTTTTAGTTTTAAAAATCATAAAAACACTACTAAGCCATGCAAAAATACAAATTAAAGATTAAACAAACGATATAAAAATCATAATGTTTTACTTTTTTATACTTAGAAATTTCTGTGTGATTGAGGTTTTATTAGAGATGTATGAAATGTTTTGTTATATTTAGATAATCAGATGGTTATGTGGATTTGTCGGATTAAATAAAACTTATCCACAATGAGTTAAAAAGTGGTAAAAAGTGGAAATTTTTAGAAAATATTATCTATTTTTGTATCCGATGAATTATTTCTTTGAAACATATGAGTGTAAGATAGACGATAAGGGTAGAATAAAGCTGCCTTCGGCGTTAGCTAAGCTTTTGTCTGAGGCTCATGGGAAGGATTTTGTGATAAAGAGAGCGGTGTTTCAGAAATGTTTAGAGGTTTATCCTGTGAGTACTTGGGAGTCTCTAATGGGGCGACTAAATAAACTGAACAGGTTTGTGAAGAAAAATGTAGACTTTATACGAGTTTTCACGGCAGGGGTAAAGGCGGTAGAGGTGGATAAATCAGATAGGATACAGGTGCCTAAAGATTTAAAAGACTTTGCTGGTATGGAAAAAGAGATAGTGATTTCTGGCGTGGGAGATTTTTTTGAAATATGGGATAAAAAATCCTACGAAGAAAATATAGCAATGAAAGAAGAAGACTTTGCTAGCTTGGCAGAGGAAGTGATGGGGAGTGATTGGGAAAGTTTGTAAATTATAGTAAATTAAGAAGATGTATCATCAGTCGGTTTTATTAAAGGAAAGTGTAGATGCTCTTGTGCAAAATGCAGATGGGGTTTATGTAGATTGTACTTTTGGAGGTGGTGGACACTCTAGAGAAATCATTTCTAGGTTGTCTCCTGCTGGGAGGCATTTTGGTTTTGACCAAGACTTAGATGCTTTAGAAAATAAATTAGACGATGAGCGTTTTACACTTATTAATCAGAATTTTAGATTTTTAGAAAACTCTCTTATGCTTTATGGGGTTACCCAAGTAGATGGGATATTGGCTGACTTGGGGGTGTCTTCTCATCAGTTTGATGCAGCGGAAAGAGGTTTCTCTACAAGGAGTGATGCTCCGTTGGATATGAGAATGAATGTAATGCAAGGGTTAAACGCTCAAAAGGTAGTTAATGAGTACGAAGAGGAGCATTTAGCTGATATATTTTATCATTATGGAGAGTTAAGAGAAGCAAGGAGATTGGCGAGAGAGTTGGTTCATTACAGAAAATCAAAACCGATTAAGACAACGGAAGATTTAAAAAGTGTTTTTAAATATATTCCTCCACATAAGCAGAATAAATTTTTTGCACAGTTATTTCAAGCGATAAGAATTGAGGTTAATCAAGAATTAGAGGCTTTAAAGGAAATGCTGGAACAGGCTTATAGAATTCTAAAACCAGGAGGAAGATTGGTGGTGATATCTTATCATTCTTTGGAAGATAGGCTGGTAAAGCGTTTCTTGAAGAATGGAATGTTTGATGGTGAGCCTGAAAGAGATATTTATGGTAACTATAATAAAGCGTTTGAGTTGTTGCAATCCAAAGCATTTGTTCCTACGGAAGAGGAAATTGAAGCTAACTCTAGAGCAAGAAGTGCTAAAATGAGGGTAGGTATTAAGGTGTAATGTTTTTTCGAAAGTTAGAGATGGCTAAAAAACAGACATATAAAAAGAAGAAACTAACCTTTAGTGATATTGTTAAAGGTAATTTCTTAAATCGTGATGAGATACAGGCTCATTACAAGTATTTTATATTATTAGCCGTGATGATGGCAGGGATTATCTATACCAACCATTTAGCGAGCAAAAAAATAAAGCAAATCAATACTTTGAAAGAGCAAACAGAAGAGTATAAATCTAGAAATGCGTATGCACAGAGTAAGCTAATCAAAATAAAATTAGAGAGCGAATTGGGGAAAGAAGTAGTTAAGGATTCTTTGGTACCATTAGAAAATCATCCTCATAAATTGATTATAAAATTAGATTCTACTAATGCAAACTAAGAACGAATTTGATAAGAAAAGAAATAAAACTTTAGTGTGGGGGTATCTTTTTGGAGGTGCTGCTTTCTTTTTGTTTATCACTTTTATTATTCGTATTTTCTTATTGCAAAATACTAATGTTCAGGAGATAGAAGAGGATTATATCAACAAAAACTATAGAGAGGCAACGCTAAAAGCAGCAAGAGGAAATTTGTATGTATCAGATGGTTCTATACTTGCTACTACAGTTATGAGGTATGATGTTTATATAGATTTTAAGACTATAAAAGATACTCTGTATAGTAAAAATATAGGAGCTCTTACCGATTCTTTAAGCAAAATGTTTGGGAAACCTAAGCATTACTTTAGGGGAAATTTTGATGCTCAAAGGAAAAAAGGCAATCAGTATTATTCTCTTAAAAGAGATTTAGATTTTGATGAGTATGACCGTATAAGAAAGTTTCCTATCTTTAATAAAGGTAAAAATAAGGGCGGCTTTATCATTGATAGAAAATACAAGCGAGAATTAGCTACTGCAAAAATAGGTTCTGGAACTATAGGTATGGATAACGAAGCCTATAAATCTGGACTAGAAGGAGCGTTTAGTGAATATCTATCGGGTAAAGATGGTTCAAGGCTAGAACAAAGAGTTAATTCCACTCAGTGGAAACCCATTGACCATTGGAAGGCTAAAGAACCTATTGATGGGCAAGATGTCTATACTACTCTTGATTTAAGGATACAAGATATTGCTCATTCTGCACTAGAGAAGCAGCTAATAAGTTTTAATGCAGACCATGGGACGGTTATCGTTATGGAAACCCAAACGGGAAAGGTAAGAGCAATGGTAAATCTCAGAAAAAAAGAAAGTGGAGTTTATGTAGATTCATACAATTACGCTATAAAAAACGCTACCGAACCAGGTTCTACTTTTAAGGTAGTTTCTCTTTTGGCAGCGATGGACGACGGTTTTATAGATGAAAATACAACCGTAAATGTAGGTGGCGGAGTATGGACTTACGCTAAGCAAAGAATTTCCGACGGACACGGTGGAGGAACTTATGAGATTAGTGATGTTTTGGCAAAATCAAGCAATGTGGGTACGGCAAAACTCATTACTAAATATTATGCAGATAAACCAGAAGTATTCCTTAATCATCTTAGAAGATGGAAGATGTTTGATAAGATGGATATAGAACTTCCTGGGATTACAAAACCAAAGATAGTTACTCCAAAAGATAAGAGGTGGAACAAAGCTACTTTGGCGTCTTTGTCTTATGGTTACTCGTCCAACTTTACATTGTTGCAGTTAGCTACATTTTATAATGGTATTGCTAATAATGGTAAAATGGTAAAGCCTCTTTTCATAGACAAAATAATGAAAGACGGTAAGATTACATACGAAGCCAAACCAGAGGTAATGGTAAATAAAATGGCATCAGATAAAGCCATAAAAATGATGACAGATGCTCTTACCAAAGCGGTAGAAAAAGGTACAGCAAAAAGTATCTTTACACCTAACCTTAAAATGGCAGGAAAAACAGGAACGGCAAGGTTTGAATACTGGAAAGCTGGACCAATGAAATATCAGGCATCTTTTGCAGGGTTTTATCCTTCAGATAATCCAAAATATACTTGTATTGTTATGGTTAATCAGCCTGATACTTCTATTGGGTTTTACGGAGGTACGGTAGCGGCTCCGGTGTTTAAGGAAATAGCAGGAAAAACTTTCTTAAAAACACCACTGAATGTGGAAAAAGAGATGCTCCAAGATAAAAAAGTGAATTTAAATAAGATGACCACTCCCAAAGTAAAGATAGCAATAAACCGTCAGCAAATGCCAGCGTTAGTAGGTATGGCGGGTAGAGAGGTTATTCCTCAGTTGGAGAATTTGGGTTATCGTGTAGATTATAAAGGTGTAGGTAAAGTTTTAGAACAGTTTCCTAAAGAGGGAACTATCATGAAAAAAGACCAAAAAATTTATCTTACACTACAAAAATAAAAATTGAAGATAAAATGTTACTCAGAGAGTTATTACATAATATACCAGTTTTAGAAACCATCGGTGCATTAGACATTGAGGTAAGCTCTATTATTTTTGATAGTAGAAAGGCGGAAGCAAAAAGCCTCTATGTAGCTATCAAAGGGAGTGTTTCAGATGGACACCAGTTCATTAGTTCTGCAATAGAAAAAGGAGCTAAAGTTATTGTATTGGAAGATTTACCTGAAATTTTAGATGAAACCATCACTTATATTAAAGTGAAAAATTCGTCTAAAGTATTGGGGCAATTAGCTTCTAACTTCTATGGTAATCCTTCTGAAAAGCTTAATCTAGTAGGAGTTACAGGTACTAATGGTAAAACATCTGTATCTACCTTGCTTTTCGATGTTTTTAAGAATTTAGGTTATCCGTCTGCACTTATTTCTACGGTGGAGTATAGAATTGGCGATGAGGTTTTCCCATCTACACACACTACGCCAGATGTGGTTAAACTTAATGAACTATTGGCAAAAGCCGTGGCACAAGGTTGCGAGTATGCCTTTATGGAAGTTTCTTCTCACGGCATTCATCAAAACAGAACGGAAGGTTTGCATTTTAAAGTGGCAGGTTTTACCAATATTACTCACGACCATTTAGACTATCATAAAACTTTTTTAGAATACCTTAATACCAAAAAATCATTTTTTGATAATTTGCCAGATTCAGCGGTAGCAATTGCTAATCTAGATGATAAAAACGGATTGGTAATGCTCCAAAACACCAAGGCTAAAAAGAAAACCTATGCGTTAAAAACTTTAAGCGATTATCATGGGCGATTGTTGGAGGTGGATTTTAACGGAATGTTGCTCAATTTTAATGGTAAAGAAGTTTGGACGAGCTTAACAGGGAAGTTTAATGTCTATAATTTGCTTTTAGTATTTGGTATAGCTAGAGAGTTAGGGTTTGATGAGGTGGAAATACTTACGGCAATTTCTCAACTGAAAAGAGTTAATGGTAGATTTGAAACGATAAAGTCAGAAGGCGGAATCTTTTTTGTGGTAGATTATGCACATACGCCAGATGCTTTAGAGAATATTCTAGACTCCATCAATGAAATACGAACTAAAAACGAAAGGCTAATTAGTGTGTTTGGTTGCGGTGGTGATAGAGACCATAGTAAACGCCCAGAAATGGGGAAAATAGCTACACAGAAATCTACTTTGGCGATTATTACATCGGACAATCCTAGAACAGAAGACCCTAATGCCATTATCCAAGAGATAGAGGCGGGCGTGGAGCCACAATGTTTTAGTAAATATACGGTAGTTCCAGACAGAAGGGAAGCTATTAAAATGGCTATAAAATTTGCAGAGCCAAAAGATATTATACTTGTGGCGGGGAAAGGTCACGAAACTTATCAGGAAGTTAATGGGGTAAAACATCACTTTGATGATAAAGAGGTGATATTAGAATTGTGTAAAATGATGAGTAAATAGAAAAACAATAATTTAAAAATAAGAAATACAAATATGTTATACTACTTATACGAATATCTTACGGCTAACGGCATACATATACCAGGTCTTAACCTGTTGAGGTACATTTCTTTTAGGGCTGCTATGGCGGTTCTATTGTCGCTTATTATTGCACTGGTTTATGGTAAAAAAATCATCAATTTTCTTCGTAGAAAACAGATGGGAGAGCTGGTAAGAGATTTAGGATTAGATGGGCAAAAACAAAAAGAAGGTACTCCTACTATGGGAGGACTTATCATCATTATAGCTACCTTAATACCTGTATTACTGTTTACTAAGATTACGAATATCTATATTATTCTACTCATTGTATCTGTGCTTTGGATGGGGGCGATAGGCTTTATAGATGATTATCTTAAAAAAATAAAGAAGAATAAAGACGGTTTAAGTGGCAAATTTAAAGTCATAGGTCAAGTTGGTTTAGGGCTAATTGTTGGGGTTACAATGTTTTTTAATTCAGATATTACCGTTAAAAGAAAATATGCAGATGCAAAAGAAATTAATCGTAACAATGTAGAACAGAACTTTATGAAGGAAGAAAAAAAAGTAATTTCTACCGTACCGATGATTAAAAATAATGAGTTTGATTATAGTGGTATTCTCTTTTGGATGGATGAGCAAGAAGCAGAAGAATGGGCTTGGGTGGTTTTCATTCCGATGGCGATATTTATTGTTACAGCCGTTTCTAATGGAGCTAATATTACCGATGGTATAGATGGTTTAGCTGCAGGTACGAGTGCGGTTATTTTACTCACATTAGCTTTCTTTGCGTATGTTTCGGGTAACATCATCTTTGCGGATTATCTCAATATTATGTTTCTGCCTAATATGGGAGAAACTACCATTTTTGCGGTGGCAATGGTAGGAGCGGTTATTGGTTTTTTTTGGTATAATACCTATCCTGCCCAAGTATTTATGGGTGATACAGGTAGTTTAATGCTAGGAGGAGTTATCGCAGTTTTATCCATTATTCTAAGAAAAGAATTATTGATACCTGTGCTGTGTGGAATATTTTTAATTGAAAACTTATCGGTAATGCTTCAGGTAGCAGTGTTCAAATACAGAAAGAAAAAATATGGATTAGAATATGCTCAAAATAACCGATTGTTTAAAATGTCTCCTCTTCATCATCATTATCAGAAGAGTGGTTACCACGAAAGTAAGATTGTTAATAGAATGATAATCATAGGGGTAGTTTTAGCGATTGTATGTTTAATTACACTTAAAATCAGATAAATATTTTCAATAAAAATATTAAGGAATATGAAAATAGTAGTTTTAGGAGCTGGAGAAAGTGGTTTTGGAGCAGCCTACCTTGCTAAAAAGAAAGGTATGGAGGTTTTTGTATCCGATAGAGGAAGTATAAAAGAAGAGTATAAAAAACAACTGATAGAGAATAATATAGAATTTGAAGAAGGTCAGCATGATGAAGAACGAATTTTAAATGCCGATTGGGTGGTCAAAAGCCCAGGTATTCCTAAAAAGGCAGATATTGTGTTTAAAATCAATCAGAAAGGGATAAGACTGTCTTCCGAAATAGAATTTGCATCGGAATTTACTAATGCCAAAATTGTAGCAATTACGGGCAGTAATGGTAAAACTACTACTACTTCTCTCATCTATCACATCCTTAAAGATAATGGGATGAATGTAGGTTTGGGAGGTAATATAGGTAAGAGTTTTGCTAAACAAGTAGCCGATGAATCTTTTGATTATTATGTTTTGGAAATCAGTAGTTTTCAATTAGATGATATTCAGAATTTTAGACCATATATTTCGTTACTTCTTAATTTGAGTCAAGACCATTTAGACCAATACAATTATAATTATGAGGAGTACGCTTTAGCTAAATTCAGAATTACTGAAAATCAAGAATATGATAATTTTTTCATCTATAATAAAGATGATGAAATGAGTCAAAAAATTCTTCAGGAGTTAGATTTAAAGGTCAAAAAAGTGCCATTCTCCATAAAAGAAACTCTCTCAGAGGGTGGATATATGAACGATGAAAATATTGTGGTAAAACTTCAAGATGAGTTTACTATGAAAATTAGAGACTTAGCTCTTATCGGGAATCATAATGTGGCTAACAGCTTGGCAGCGTCTATAGCGGGTAAAATACTTAATATTAGCAATGAAAGTATTAGAAATTCGTTGATGACCTTCCAAGCTGTAGACCATAGGTTACAGGAAATAGCTAATCTTAATGGAGTTAAATTTATCAATGATAGTAAAGCGACTAATGTAAACGCTACTTACTATGCTTTAGAAAGTATGACTCAGCCTACCGTTTGGATTGTAGGAGGAGTGGATAAAGGCAATGATTACACCGAAATAGAAGAATTGGTTAAAAAGAAAGTAAAAGCGATTGTTTGCTTAGGTATAGATAACCAAAAGATTATAGATTTCTTTAGAGATAAAAAAGAGTTTATTTATAATACTTCTAGTATGGAGGAAGCTATTAAAATTTCAAAATCCATAGCAGAAGCAGGAGATGCTGTACTCCTTTCGCCGTGCTGTGCAAGTTTTGATTTGTTTGAAAACTACGAAGATAGAGGTGAAAAGTTTAAAGCTGAGGTTCTAAAATAATAAACCATGGAGCATACAGAAGTAAATAAAAAAATAGAATATCTAAAAGGAGACAGAGTGCTGTGGATTACAGTAATTCTTATTTCTGTATTCTCCATACTTCCTGTTTATTCGGCGAGTTCTAATTTAGAGTACATCGTAAATACAGGAACAACCACCAGCCACCTTATCAAGCATGTGATGTTCATTGCTTTAGGGTTATTTTTGATGAGAGTCATCGGAGCGATAAAATATGAGTTTATAGGAAAGTTGAGTTCCATACTTCTTGTAATTTCTGTAATTCTTTTAGGAGTTACTATTTTTACAGGGCAAACCATAGATGGGGCGAGTGCTTCTAGGTGGCTTAAAATACCAGGTACGGCAATCTCATTTCAGCCGTCAGCGTTGGCAGCTTTGATGTTAGTTATCTATCTATGCCGTTATTTAACTAAAAATATTCAAAGACAAAGGCTGCCCATAGAAAACATTATGTATGTTTTTGGACCTATATTATTGGTATTTATTTTAGTAGCCAAAGATAACGGCTCTACGGCACTGATGATTTTAGCTACTTCACTAATTGTCCTTATAATAGGGCAATTCCCTTGGAAGTATATTGCAGGGTTTGTCTCTTTGTCGGGCTTAGCGTCTATTATTTTTATTTTGGTAGCATTGAACACTAATTTAATGCCTAACAACCGTGTTCATACTTGGATAAGTAGGGTAGAAACCTTCTCTTCTTCCAAAGATGCACAATTAGATAGTGCCGAAAGAGATGCAGTAAAGGCTAAAAATTATCAAGTGATGCACGCTAAGGCAGCTATAGTACACGGAGGTATTACAGGTAAAGGACCAGGCAAAAGTGCTCTTAAACAGAGGTTACCGCAGTCGGCATCAGACTTTATTTTTGCCATTATTGTGGAAGAGTATGGTGTAATAGGCGCAGTTGGCTTATTGGGTATGTATTTTATTATCATTATAAGAATACTAATTATAGCGAGTAGAACTAGGGCTTTTTTCGGTTCTCTATTGGTTATTTCTTTAGGAATTATGATTTTCATTCAGCTCAGTGCTAATATTATGGTGGCACTTAATCTCATTCCTGTAACGGGACAGCCTTTACCGTTGATAAGCTACGGAGGTACTTCTATGTTAGTAACTTACGCTCAACTAGGTTTAATACTCAATATTAGCTCTAGGATACAAATTTATGATGAAGAAGGCATTGGTAAAAAACAAAACATCGAGGAAATAAATGATATTGCCTAAAAGCTAATTTAATATTAAAGAATAAAATGTCAGAAAATATACATCATATCAATCAAGATTTTGCACCTCGAGTTTTAATGAGTGGTGGTGGCACGGGAGGACATATTTTCCCTGCGATAGCCATTGCTCAAGAGATACAAAGACGATTTCCGAAAGCGGAATTTTTGTTCATTGGGGCAGAGAATAAGATGGAGATGGAGAAAGTGCCTCAAGCTGGGTTTAGAATAGAAGGACTTAACATTTCAGGATTTAATAGGAGCAGTCTTTTAGCGAATTTTAAACTGCCTTTCAAAATTGTTTCTAGTGTTAGGAAAGCCAATCGCATAATAAAAGATTTTAAACCTCATGTGGCAATAGGTACAGGCGGATTTGCCAGTGGTCCAGCTTTATATATGGCTTCTCGTTTGGGTGTGCCTACTTTTGTTCAGGAGCAAAACTCTCTACCTGGTAAAACTAATCTTTTCTTAGGAAAGAAAGCCAAGGCTGTTTTTACGGCGTATCCTGATATGGCTCATTTTTTTCCAAAAACTCAGACGATTTTTTCGGGAAATCCTATTAGACAATCTTTAATGGAGGGGCTTACAGATACTGCTACGGCTAAAGAAAAGTTAGGATTAGACCCTAATAAATTGAGTATTCTTTCCGTGGGAGGCTCGTTGGGGTCTAGAACACTTAATAATGGTTGGTTAGAAAATTTGGAAAGGATTAAAAAGGAAGGTTGGCAACTGATTTGGCAAACAGGAAAAACAGAATATCAAACGATTAAAGATAAGGTTAATTTAGAAGAAGATACAATCCAAATAAAGGAATTTATCACAGATATGGCATTAGCTTATTCTGCGGCAGATGTGATTGTGTCTAGAGCAGGTGCGATTGCTATTTCGGAGTTGGCGGTAGTTAAGAAGCCTATTTTATTGATGCCTCTTCCCTTCGCAGCAGAGGATCACCAGACCAAAAATGCAATGGTTTTAGTTGAGAAAAATGCAGCGAGAATGGTAAAAGATGTGGAGATGAAAGAGCGTTTTTGGAATACGCTTTCAGAAATTTGTGGTAACGAAAATTTACGAAAGGAAATGGGGCAAAACCTATCTTATTTCGCAAAACCAAAGGCTACAGAGGAAATTGTAGATGAAATAATTAAAATTTTTAAATAGAAATGCAAAATATTAGTACATATCAAAATTTTTATTTCATAGGCATTGGAGGGATAGGAATGTCTGCCTTGGCGAGATATTTCCATTCCATTGGGAAAACGGTTTTAGGCTATGATAAAACTTCTACCAAACTAACTTCGACACTTATTTCGGAAGGGATAAAAATCAGTTTTGAAGATAGTATTGATGAGCAAATAAAAGCCTTTAAACCTGAAGACACTTTAGTAATTTATACGCCAGCAATTAAACAATTAGGCATTTTAGATTTTTTCCAAGAAAAAGGCTTTACGGTACTTAAACGAGCGAAGGTTTTAGGACTTATTACTAGTGAAACCGAGTGCATCGCTGTTGCAGGAACTCACGGTAAAACTACTACTTCTAGCTTGGTAGCCCATCTTTGTAAGGAAGTTAATTTGCCATTTTCTGGTTTTTTGGGAGGTATTGCTGAAAACTTTGGGTCTAATTTCATATTTAATGGTAACGATTATTCTGTGGTGGAAGCCGATGAATACGACAGAAGTTTTCTTAATTTAGCTCCAGATTGGGCAATTATAACCTCTACAGATGCAGACCATTTAGACATTTATGGAGATAAAACTACCATAGAAAAGGGCTTTAGAGATTTTGCTCATTTGGTATCGGAGGAGTGTCAGCTTTTTGTGCGAAAAGGTATAAACTTGGATAGAAATGCGACTACCTATGCTGTGAACGAAAAGGCCGATTATTATTCAGACGAGTTGAGGTTGGAGGGAGATTCTATATCGTTTAATTTCTATACTCCAGATGGGGAAACTCAATGCTTTAGTTGGGAAATACCAGGCATTCATAATGTGGAAAATGCCACAGCAGCATTGGCTGTTTTGCATAAAATAGGTGTTTCTTTAGAAGATTTAAAAGAGGCTTTGGCTAAATTTAAAGGCATTAAAAGGAGATATACCAAGCATATTTTCCCTAACGGAAAGATTTATGTAGACGATTATGCCCACCATCCTACGGAGCTTAATGCGGTGATTGGTTCTATCCGAACATTCTATCCCGATAAGAAACTTTTGGTGGTGTTCCAACCGCACTTGTTCAGTAGAACGCGAGATTTTGCAGATGACTTTGCTAAAAGTTTGTCTCAAGGAGACGAGTTGATGCTTTTAGATATTTATCCTGCGAGAGAATTGCAAAAGGATTTTGAAGGTGTTAGTTCAGATTGGTTGTTAGAAAAAGTAACATTGGCAGACAAAGAGGTTTCTAGTTTGTCGGAGACTTTTGGTAAAATTAAAAATAAAAACTTTGACATTTTACTTACGGTAGGTGCGGGAGATATAGACACGCTTTATGATGGTATTGTAAGCTGGTTAAAGGAAGCATAGAACTTTAAAATGAAGAACAAGTACAGAATATTAAAAATAGCTGTTACGATTATCCTGCTGGGATTTTTGTTAAACTTTTCATTGAAAAGATTTAATAATACCTCTATGGATAAAGTGGCTGTTAATATTATTCAAGGAGAGAAGCCAGTCTATTTTATTGATGAGAAAGAAATAGAAAGCATTGTTAAAAAAGCCAATACTACCAATAAAGTTGGAGATATTGATATACCCAAATTGGAACGAAAAATCACAGAATATTCCGCGGTAGATAGTGCCAATGTTTATCTTAGCCTTGATGGTATATTGCATTTAGATATTGTGCAAAGAGTGCCTGTGTTTAGGCTAAGCAAAGGGAAGAAAGAGTTTTATGTAGATGAAAAGGGGATTGAATTTCCTATCAATCGTAATTATTCAGCATCGTGTATGCTTGTGAGTGGTAATGTGCAACCAGAGGAATATCCTCAATTGATAGAGCTGGTAAAAAAAATAAATAAAGACGACTTTAGTAAAAAGTTTTTCATTGGTATTGTAAAAGAGAGAGAAAATTATTATCTTATTGCCAATGAAGAAAACTACAGAGTGGAGCTAGGAAGTTTGGAAAATATAGATTTCAAAGTTAAAGGTTTCAAAGCGTTTGTAGAAAAGTATTTGGTTTATCAACCTTCGGATAAGTACACCAAAATATCATTGAAATATGATAATCAGATTGTAACTACACTTAGTAAAGGTTACAAAGAAGAAACAGATAAAGAAGAAGAAAAGAATCAATAAAATCAAATTCAAATCAAGATAAATGGAAAGCCAAGAGTATTCAGTAGGATTAGACATTGGGACCACCAAGATCGTTGCCATCGTTGGTCGTCGTAATCAGTACGGTAAGATAGAGGTTATGGGAGTAGGTGTGGCACCTAGTTTAGGTGTGCATAAAGGGATTGTAAACAACATTGCCCAAACCATCAATTCCATTAAAACAGCTGTTAGCGAGGCTCAAAAAAGTGCAGGTGTACCTATTACTAAGGTAACGGTGGGTATTGCAGGTAAACATATCCGTTCTTTGCAACACTCGGATTACATTATGCGAGAAAATCCAGATCAATACATTACCGAGGAGGATATAGAAGAGCTTAAAAATCAAGTTAAGAAATTGGTGATGCTTCCTGGTGAAGAGATTATCCATGTACTTCCACAAGAATATAAGGTAGACTCGGAGGGCGAAATCCAAGAGCCAATAGGAATGCACGGAAAGCGTCTTGAAGCTAATTTCCATGTGGTGGTAGGGCAGATGAGTAGTATTAAAAATATCAGTAGATGCGTTAAAGAAGCAGGGCTAGAGATGGAGTCGCTTACTTTGGAGCCGTTGGCATCATCTGAAGCTGTTCTTACTAAGGAAGAAAAGGAGGCTGGAGTAGCCATTGTAGATATAGGTGGTGGTACTACTGATATTGCAATATTTAAGGATAATATTATCCGTCACACTTGTGTTATCCCTTACGGAGGTGGTATTATTACCGAGGATATTAAAGATGGCTGTTCTATTATCGAAAAACACGCAGAGCAACTTAAAGTTCGTTTTGGGTCTGCTGTTCCAGAATTGGAAAAGGAAAGCACTTTTGTTACCATTCCTGGGCTTCATGGAAGAACTGAAAAAGAAATTTCTCTAAAAACATTAGCGAAGATTATTCATGCTAGAGTAGAAGAAATTTTGGAGATGGTAAATACCGAACTTAAAGCCTACGGAGCACATGAGAAAAAAAGAAAACTCATTGCGGGGATTGTGCTTACAGGTGGTGGTTCTAATCTAAAACATCTGAGACAGCTCGCAAATTATATCACAGGGTTTGATAGCCGTATAGGTTACGCTAATGAATATATTTCTAACGATAAAAATCAACATTTAAAAAGCCCTGAATTTGCAACATCTATAGGGCTTCTAATGGAGAGTTTGTCTATTAGAGATAAGAAAACTAATTCTTTAGTTCAAGAGGAAGTATCTGTTTCTAACCAAACGGTTGCTGATAAAACCAGTCAAGAGGATAAAGCATTAGATAGTACCGAACCAACTCATAATGAGACTGTGGTTCAGCAAAATGCTTCTAGAAAGCCTACCATAGGGCAAAACATCTTAGAAAAGATAAAAAAATTCTTTGAGGAATCGGAATAATTAAGTAATTTAGTCATTTAAAATGAAGTAATGGAAAATACCAATAAAACAGGTTTTGAATTTGATTTACCAAAAGGCAACTCATCTATTATCAAGGTGATAGGTGTAGGTGGTGGCGGAAACAATGCCTTAAAACATATGTATGAAAGAGGGATTCACGGCGTAGATTTCGTCATTTGTAATACAGATGCACAAACGCTGAATAACAATCCTGTTTCTAATAAAGTTCAGTTAGGTATCACAACTACAGAAGGCTTAGGTGCTGGTGCAGACCCAGAAGTGGGAGAAAAGGCTGCAATAGAAAGTATAGACGAAATAAAAAGCACTCTAGGACAAAATACCAAAATGGTGTTCATTACCGCTGGTATGGGTGGTGGTACAGGTACAGGTGCGGCACCTATCATTGCTAAGGCGGCGAAGGAAATGGGTATTTTAACGGTGGCTATCGTTACAGTTCCGTTTTCTTTTGAAGGAAAAAGAAGATTAGACCAAGCTGAAGCAGGGCTAGAGAAACTAAGAAATAATGTGGATTCTCTCATCGTGATAAACAACGATAAACTAAGACAACAGTTTGGTAATTTAGGATTTAAACAAGGTTTTTCTAAAGCAGATGAGGTGCTTACCAATGCAGCCAAAGGTATGGCAGAGGTAATTACTGGTTCTTTTGTTATCAATATTGACTTCCGAGATGCTAAGTCGGTGTTGCAGAATTCAGGTACAGCCTTGATGTCTACAGGAAGTGCTACAGGAGAGAAGAGAGCAGAAGAAGCTGTTAAAAAGGCATTAGACTCCCCGCTTCTTAATGATAACAAAATTACGGGAGCTCAAGATGTATTGCTTCTTATTCAGAGTGGTTCTGATGAGGCTTCTGAAGCTACGATGGACGAAATTGGTCTTATCAACGATTATATCCAAAACGAGGCAGGAAATACAGCTAACATTATCTTTGGTGTAGGTACAGATGAAGAACTTGGTGATGCTATTAGAGTATTGGTAATTGCTACGGGATTTACTAATGAAAACCACATCAATGCAGGTCCTACGGAAGTAGTTAAGGTACCTTTACACGAAACGGCAAACTCAGTTAGAAGAGAGTCGCCTTTTAAAATTTCTTCTGATGCTAAGAATGCAGGGTTAGGTTCTGTTGCTACAGAGAAAAACATCGTGAAGCTAGATGAAGAAGATGATTTTTCTTCACCACAATTTTCAGCAAATAGGTTAAGTGGAGAGCAGTTAGCGGTTCAAGAAGTACAACCAATGACCTATGTTGAAGAGGTTAATGAAGAATTTGAAGAAGGAAGTAATGAACTAGATTTATTCTCTTATGATGAAGGATACGAAGAACCAAAAGGAATATCTTTTACTTTTGAATCAAAAGACGAAAGTAGCATACAACCTACCAAATCTTTATTCTTAGATGAAAAACCTGTAGAGTTCAGCTTTAAAATAAAAGAAGAAGAGCCTACTTTTGAAGAGGAAGTAAAAACAGTATCTAATACTGTTGTGTCTCAAGAGCCTCAAGTAACTCAGAAAGTAGAAGAGAAACCTATATTTCGTAATGAAGAAATAGCTCAAGAGGAAACGCTTTTTACTTTTATAGAGAAAAAAGTAGAAGACTCTAAAGTACAGGAGAGAAGAAATAAGCTAAAAGAATTTAATTCTCGTTACCAAAATGTAGATGAGGAAAATACTTTTGAAACAGTACCTGCTTTTAGAAGAAAAAATATTAAACTAGATGATAGCCCTTCTGATGAGCGTATCAGTAGTTTTTTAGCTGATAACAATGGCAGAGTAGAGCTTAGAGAAAACAAATTTTTGAATAAAGATGTAGATTAGTTTCTACATTTTTGATACTTGATTGACTTCTTTAAAAACCTCAGAATAAATATTTATTCTGAGGTTTTTTTTATTAGCAAAACTATATCATTTTCTTTACCCATTCAAAAAATTTAAATGGAACATATTTGAACGGAAGGTCTAAAAATGTTGGTGTTTTTACGATAGCTCTTTCATTACTAAAGGCTAAAAAACTGTACTTTCCGTGGTACTTGCCCATACCACTATTCCCAACACCACCGAAAGGAAGATGATGATTGGCAATATGCATAAGCGTATCGTTGATGCAACCTCCGCCAGAACTTGTTTTTAAAATTACCTCTTTAGCAGTTTTATTTTTACCAAAATAATACAATGCTAATGGCTTTTCATGTTGATTGATATACGAGATAGGTTCATCAATATGGTCAAATGTCATTACAGGTAACAATGGTCCAAAAATTTCCTCTTGCATAATGGCGAAGTGAGGCTCTACATTATCTATAATAGTTGGAGCGATGTATTTTTGGCTGGAATCTACTTCTCCACCTAAATAGATATTTCCTTCATTAAGAAACTTAGAAAGCCTTTCTACTGATTTATCATTTACAATACGAGGGTAAAAAGGGCTAGATTTAACATTGGTGCCATACATTTCTTTAATGTGGTAAGCTATTTTTTCAAGAAGCTCTTTTTTTACTGAACGGTGTACCCAAAGATAATCTGGAGCGATGCAAGTTTGTCCAGCGTTGATGAGTTTTCCCCACGCAATTCTTTTGGCAGCAAGGTTGAGGTTTGCCTCTTTATCCACAATACAAGGGCTTTTACCACCTAATTCTAACACAATGGGTGTTAAATTTTCTGCCGCCGCTTTCATAACCACTTTTCCTAGAGATGGACTTCCGGTAAAGAAAATAAAATCAAAGCATTCCTCTAGCAAGTAGGTGTTGGTTTCTCGTCCACCTTTAACAAAGGTAATGTACTCTGGCGGAAAATATTCTGTTAGCATTTCTTCCACTACATTCGCAAGATGTGGAGCGTCAGGAGAGGCTTTTAGTAAAGCACAACAGCCAGAGGAAATAGCCCCTACTAGAGGATTGATAAGAAGCTGGAACGGATAATTCCACGGAGAGATAATAAGAGCTACACCCAAGGGTTCGTAGATGATACGGCTAGATGCAGGAAGTACCGAAATAGGCGACCAAACCCTCTTAGGACGAGTCCAACTTTTTAATTTTTTTAAATGATAATTAATTTCGTTGAGAACAATGCTAATTTCTGTAAGGTAAACTTCTTCTTTAGATTTGTGTAAATCTTTCCATAAGGCTTCTTCTATTTCGGGTTGATATTTTAGTATGGCTTGTTTTAGTAGAGATAATTGCTTTAGTCTAAAATCAATAGCCTTGGTTTGTTGAGTTGCAAAAAATGCTTTTTGCTTTTGGACGAGTGCTGATATTTGGGCTTTTGGAGTTTCCATTGGTATAATTATTTTTTATGACCTTTAAAGTCAGCCATTGTTTTATAGATTCCTAGTAAACTTCCTGCAAACCAATCAAAAAAACGAAGAGGGAACAACCCTTGACCTATACGAGTTAAACGATAGATATAGCTAGGAAGCGTTACCATTTTTCTGTTGTTTTCTATGGCACTAATGATAGTTTTAGCTGCTTTTTCAGGATCTAATATAGGTAGAACAGATTTTACGCCATCAAACATTCCAGTGTTGATATAGTAAGGCATAATGGTGGTTACTTTGATGTTTTTTTTCAGCTGTTCCATTTCTAGCCTAAGGCTGTCAGACCAACCAACAACAGCCCATTTGCTCCCTGCATATACGGACATTTTAGGGTTAGATACCAATCCTGCCGAAGAGGCAATATTACAGATATGTCCTAAATTTTTTGTGAGCATATCTTGTAAAAATAGATTAGTGATTACCATAGGTGCATTGGTATTGATTTCTATGGTTTTTAAAATATCCTTTTGAGAGTGTTCGTGGAAATATTTGCCTACCACAATCCCTGCATTGTTAATTAGAATATCAACATTACCAATCTTTTGTTTAGTTTTTATGGCGAAGTGTTGTACTTCGTCATAATTGGAAACATCTACCTTATATCCGAAGATAGAACCTAGTGAT
Source organism: Riemerella anatipestifer (assembly GCF_035666175.1). Taxonomy (NCBI): domain Bacteria; kingdom Pseudomonadati; phylum Bacteroidota; class Flavobacteriia; order Flavobacteriales; family Weeksellaceae; genus Riemerella; species Riemerella anatipestifer. Next base: position 1,450,276 of record NZ_CP142016.1, on the reverse strand, counting down.
GAAAACTGGAGGATAGTTTCATCAATTTTTGATTGGTCAATATCCCAAATAATCACTTTAGCACCTTTCTCTAACGAAAGTCTAGCCATAATTTTACCGATGCCGCTAGCGCCTCCTGTGATGAGGATATTTTTATGTTGAAATTTTTTGCTCATACCTAGAGAGAATGGTTAGTATGAAGAAGGCTCTCTTCTGTCGGAAGTCCATTTAGCATGTTGAGAAGGCTGTATTTTTAGACCTCTACGGTAGGTATAAACTTTGGTAAATACTGCTCCAAAAAAGATGAGTCTGCAAGTATAATTTATCCACATTATAATTAGAATAACGGATCCAGCTGCTCCGAAAGCAGATGTAGGTTTAAAATGACTGAAGTAAAGACTTAATAGAGATTTACCTAAAGTAAACAAAAATGCGGTAATAAATGCTCCTACCCATACAGAACGCCAAGAAAGCTGAACATCTGGAAGGACTTTAAACATAAGAGCAAACAGTAGAACAACAATAAGGAACCCCACAAGTGTATTTATGATTTGTATAATATAATAGGTCTCTAGCCCTAGGTGTTGAGAGATAAAATCATTAGTTAGCCCTATAAGTGTAGATAAAATCATTGTAATCATCATTAGAAAGCCAATAATGAGTATCATTCCTAGTGAATTTGCACGGTCTACTAGAAATTTGAGTATAGCCTTTTGGGGAGCTGCTTTTACACCCCATAATTCATTGAGAGACTTTTGAAGTTGAAAAAATAGGGTTGTCGCCCCAAAAATGAGAGTTACCACTCCAATAATTCTCATAATAATTCCGTCTTGGTCTATCATAGAAGATATTAAGATACCATCTAAACTTTTGGCGGTATCTTCTCCCATAATTTTTGTAACCTCTTGTAATATTTTTTGTTGAAAATTGGTATCTCCGAAAATAATCCCCATAACCCAAATTAAAATTATAAGTAATCCAGGTATGGAAAATATAGCATAGTAAGCAATTCCTGCCGCATCTCTATCTGTATTTGAGTTGCTCCAATCTGCTCCTGCTTTTCTAATGGTTTCCCAGTAAAATTTAAGATTATCTTTCATAATAGTCTTTTTTCTAAAAAGGATAGCCGATGGCTATGTTTAGGATTAGGTTATCTTTTCTCCAAGAAGAATTGTTAAAATCAATATGGTTAAATCTCCATCGTTCCCCTTTGTTATAATAGGGTACTCTTATAGGAATGGCAAGATCTGTCCTTAGTACAAATATATTAAAATCAAATCGAAGTCCTAAGCCTCCTCCTATAGCAATTTCAGAAGCCCAATCTTTACCAAACTTAGCACCTGGGCGAGTAGGATCATCATTGATAAGCCAAATGTTACCAGCATCTAAAAAGAGACCTAAGTTAAGAAAACGATAGAGGTTTAAACGATATTCTAAATTAGTTTCTAGCCTAATATCTCCTGCTTGGTCTAAAAAGAAACTGCCTTGTTGGTTTCTTGGGTCATAACTACCTGGACCTAGTGTTCTAGCTCTAAAGGCTCTGATACTATTACTTCCTCCTACAAAAAATTGTCTAGAAAAAGGTACTGTAATAGAATTGCCGTAAGGGTAAGCTAATCCCATCATTAGCCTTGCAGCTAAAACATTTTTAGAGTTTATATTATAGTAGTAACGAAAGTCTGTATCCAATTTTGCATACTGGCTAAAGGGTACACCTAGTATGGTTTTTTGTCTTCCTTCTTTTACATTTGCATTAGACAGTAACCCTGTAAGATTGGCTGATAAGTCGGCTATACCACGAAAGTAGAATTGGTGTGTTCTAGGTATGATGGTATTGGTGTATGTATATTGGTACATAGGTCCAAAAACTAACTGCCTTTCTATTGCTCTAGCTAAATTAGGGTATATCTTTGCTAGGGATTTATATTCATTCGAAACACTTTTAGGGTTAACATAAGTAGCACTAAATATTTTAAGGTCGTGCTCTCTCTGTGCATTTTCTTTCCACAAATATCCAAAAGAGGTACTAAAGTTATGTAAAGTATACTGTCCTGTTCTTCGCTGATAGTCATACCCTAGGTTTACTTGTGTTCTTGGAACAAACTCTGAACTGGTATGAAACTTAAAAGGAGCTATAATCCTTGGGAAAGTAAGTTGAGCGTTGCCTCCAAATCTTAATATATTACTGAAAGCTCTAGGACCTCCAGCTTGCACGTCCATACCTCCATAAGCAGTAATTCTTAGTTGCTCTGCACCTTTAAATAAGTTTCTGTGAAGCCAATTGATATTTATCTCTCCACCGTTAAAGTTTGCAGAATTAGTCTTACCTAATGCTTCCATACGGAGTGATTGAAAATTGTTTGGGGTGAGTAGGTAGTACGCATCAAATTTATTATTTAGAGAATCTGAAATGATAAACTGATTTTTCACAAACTTAAAAACACCTAGATTTATAAGTCTTTTAAGCGTAAGGTTATGGTCTCTTCTGTTATAAATTTCACCTGAGTGAAAGTACATAGTCCTATCAAAAACTTGTGGTTTAAATTTTTTTTCAGGGTCTATAATGTACATGTCTTTGTAAACTTCTAGGCCGTCAGTCGTGGTGGGAATAGCTATACTTCCTTTCTCTACATTTTGTATGCTATAATCGGGGTAAATAATTACTTTATCTATACTAAACTTTTTTTTGCTAAGTTCTGGAGTTTGGTCTTTTAGTTTTACATTGACTGCAACTTTATTGTTTCCTACAGTGCTATCCGCTTGAATAATGATGTTATCTGGACTAAAATAATAATATCCATTCTCCTTCATATAAGTATCTATACGGAGTCTCTCATTTTTTATTATTTCGAGATTATAGGGTTCTTGTGGTTTTATTAGGCTTTGTTTTTGTGTTGCTTTTATATCTTCTACTACCTCTTCATTGGTGGAAGACAGGAAGTTTACGGTATCTATAAAATATCTATTGTAAGGAGTTATAGTATATAAAACCTTAGCAGTTCTACCTTTTGTGAGGGTATCATATCTTACTTTAGTATTAAAATAGCCAATATTTTCTGCATAATTAACGGTAATTTCTTTATTAAACTCTCTATCTACATCTTGTAGAAGAATAGGTTTTTCTCCTAGTTTATTTTTAATCCAATATCGCAGACCTTTATTTTGTTTAGTTTCTCCTGCCCATTTATAAAAATACAATCTAGGACGTATTCCTAAAAATGAAGCATTAGGTTTAGGAGAAAGTTTGCTCTCCGTACCTTTTTTCAGCTCAGAAATATCGTTTTTGTTCAATTGTTCTGATTTTATTTTGATTTTAGCTCCAGTATATAAAATTTCTCCTTCTTTAAGGGTAGAAGCTCCAGAGCAGCCTACTATAAAAATACTGATATAAACAATGTGTATGAATATTGAATATTGTTTGATTATATGTTTCATTTTTGAAGAAAGATATTCTATTGTTTTTTATTCTTTTTCTTTTTTAAAATTTCTCTAAGGTCGTTGTAATCCAGAGTGATTACAAAGCCTAATCCTGTTTCTATAACTTGCCCTTGTAGAGCTACTTGATATTGGTTTTTTCTGTAAGTTCTTAGAAGATATCTGCCGTCTTTAGAAAGCATATAATCTACCATAATATCTCCTGCTATATTAGAGGCTTGTTCTCCAAGTCTAGTAGCTCCTTCTAATCCAAAGTTACTACCTAAAGATACCTTGAGCCTATCATTAAGTAATTTTTTACTCAAAGCTACATTTAGGTCTGTTCTTGAGGTTCTTTCTCCAGTAGAATAATCATCTGACGATTCTAGATCAAAATTAAGTTCTACACCAGCAATTAAATCTCCAGCTAAATCGTTTAAACTTTGGCTTAAAATTCTACTAACACTTTGTTTTGCCATTGATTCAGCGGATATTCCTGAACTCGTTTCAAAAGGGTTTTCTCCAATAAAACGATTGAGGAGTAGAAGGGCAAAGACCTGTTTGTTTAACTCTGAAGTTTCTTGACGAAGCTGAGCTAGTCTTTGTTCTGTGTTTAATATTACGGTAGAACTTACTGCGGCGTTCTTATCCTCTGTTGTAATGTCAAAAGAGATTTCGGGCTTCATGAGTTCACCTTTCATAATGAGGTGGGTATTAAATGGAATACGTTGTTTATACTGATTAAGCTCTCTTGGGCTAAGTCCTGCCAACTGTTGCTGTACCAAATCTAGAGGAGCCGTTTCTGTGGTATAAATTGCAGTTATATTCATATCAGCTTCAGTAGGTTCTCCGTTCCATGTAATGGTACTTCCTTTTTTTATTTCAAATTTTCTTCTGAGCATATTCACGGACATCTCATAGGCTCCAGAATGTACCTCATAGACACCTACGAGAGTGGTTCTTCCGGAAGGAGATACACCTCCTGTGAGCTGTGCTTGCCCCTGTAGTTTTACAAAATCGCCATTGGCTTTGTCTATGACCAAAGACATTTTCGCATTTTTATCTATATCTATATTAACCGAGATATCCATACCTTTAAGTTGATTTTTGGGGCTTAAAGTGTCTGCTATCTCATTTTTAGCCAATCCAAATTTAGCTTTGTCTACAAATTCAACAATTCCTTCTCTATCTTGTTTCGTAGGAGTACTTTGAGGGAGTATAAAGGTAAAATCTGTGGCATCGGTTACAGATAATGTCCCGTCCACTTTTGGCAAATCCAAATTACCTCTTATCCTTAGATTGGTATCTAGAGAGAGTACACCGTACATCATTTTATCATTATCTTTTTCAGAATTTACTAGCTTAAAATCTTTGGCATTAACATCAAGATTGAAAGCATATTTCTTGAAATATTCGGTTTGTATATCTCCGTTTATGAGTAAACTGTTATTTTCTGTATCACGAAGTTTAAATTGTTCAAAAACAATATTTTGTCCTGAAAATCTTATTTCATCTTCAATATTTTTAAAAACAGTTCCTGTTTTAGCAATCTCTAGCCCTACATTATTGAATTTTATCCCACCTCTTATTTGAGGTTTTTGAGCCGTACCATTGATGTTTAGTTTTCCACTAAAATAGCCCTCTCCATTTTTTATATTACCTAAGGCAAAAGCCTCTAAAGTTTTAGTAGGAAGATTATTAAGATTTAAAATAAACCCTAAATCTCCTTTTTTGAGGTGATAGTTACCTTCTGATTGTACATCATTGCCTTCTCCTGTAAGAGCAATTTTGGTATCAATTAAGTCAATCACTTTGGTATTGGCTTTTATATCTAGATTTCCTACTCTGTTTCCTTTTAGCTTTAGGTTAGATATATTTAGGTCTGCATCTACCTTTAAATTGGGCTTAAAAGTAGAGACTAATGCATTACCATTAACAGAGCCACTAGCAATAAGACTGTCTTTTTTTACCATCTCTGTAATATCTTCTACTTTAAAATTAGAGATGGAGATATTTAATGGGCTACCTAATTTTTGTTCTTGGCTTTGCAACAAAATGGAAGAGTTTCCTTTGGTAAGATTAAAGTTATCAGCAAATATACCTTCCTTTCCAAAGCCGATAACATTTTGCTCTTCTACCTGCCATTTATCATAGTTGAGCATTAAACCTTGCGGAATAAAACTAAATTTGTTGATGTTTTTTTCATTTCTAAATATACCAGCTAACGCATATTGCTCTGTCCCTTTGGAGTCTTTAGTGCTAAAGTTAATTCCGATATTATTATTGTTAATGGTTCCATTCAAATCGAGTTGATGTAAGGCTAAATTTTCATTAGTTACCTCTGTTAGACCGAGTCTATATCTTAGTTCTTCTTGACTATTGTTTATGTTAAGTGATAGCCCACTAAGTTTATATGCTGCATATTCTACTATTGGGAAATCTGCCTGAAACTCTATCTTTTGCTGATTTGAATCAAAAACACCTGTTATATCTCCTCCATCAAAATATTTTAAATCAGGTACAAATATTCTTAGAAGATTGTCATCTTTTACTTTAGCATTCAGAGTGAAGTGCTGGTTAGGTTCTAAGCTCTTTTTGTAATTAGATTTAGGGTTAAATTCATAGTAATTATTAAGTGTTTTTAATAAAATATCAGAAATTTGAGTAAGTTTATATTTTCCCTGTATAGAAGCATCTATAACTTGAGATTTTAAATTTATTTTGTTCTCATTAGGGGTAGATAATGCTTCAAGTTTAATCTCTTGTAAAGGTAAAGTTTGGTCTTTATGTGTGATTTTAAAATTCTCTAAAAGAATATAACCGTTGAGAAAATCTGGGTTGATATTACTAAAATCACTATCTATTTTACCTGATAAGGCTAGAGGCTCTTTGTATAAATTTAGCTTATATGGATTTAGTAATTCAATATTTCCGTTGAGTTTTATATTCGAGGTTTTGTTGAGGTTGCCTGCTAGCTTAAGATCTAAATTAGCATTAGGGTCTTTAGACATAATATGAGCGGTTAATCTCCCTGTCATTAGACTCCCTTTGAGATTAACACCTGTATAGCGATAGCCTTTAAAGTCAAATTTTTTAATATTTCCGTTGATTGATGTTTGGGCCGTTTTAGGGTTAAACCCTACTCCATTTGCTTTTATTTCTCCTGAAAATATTCCTAAATCTTTATTCCTTAATAATTTTCCTAGAACGAGTTGTTCCGTTTCTGCTAAGATGGTGTATTTTTCTCCATTTTTGGGTTTAAGGTTAGCATAGGCATCTAGTCTAAGGTCTCCTAAACTGGTATTTATCTTCAGGTGGGATAAAACAGAGGAAGTACTGCCTCTAGCAGTGCCTTTTAAAGAAATAGTTTGAGGTAGTTCAATGTTTGAGGGGATACTATTTCTAGGAGCTAAATTTTGTATATCTTTTTTAGTTGTCTTTAACTCGTTAATGGCGATATTGTAATTTAGTAAATTAGGATTAGTTACATTTTTTATTTGTCCCGAAATATCCAGTATTGTACTACCTAAACCACTAATGTGTAATGTGTTTATATTTAAATCATTTACTTTACCTCTTAAGCTGGCATCTATATTTAGTACTGATTTGGGATATTGTTTAAGTATCTCATTTTTCTTTAAATCAGGAGCAAATAAATACAAATCACTGAAGCCTATTTTAGAGTTTCTAAGGTTAATGGCTAGCCCAGCAGAGCCTATGTTACTAGACAGTTGTTGCGGAGAATTATAGGTAATTACAGCTTCGTCTCTAAGAATACTGTTGTTGGTTTCCAAAAGCAGATTTTTAAGGTATGCTATATTTTTCTTGTACGCGAAGTCAGTTTTGAAATTCTTTACTGCAAGCCCGCTCTTTTCGTAAAGTTCTACTTTTTTTACGGAACCAATCAGCTCTTCATTCAACATTCTAAAATCTCTAATATTTACATTGAGTTTTTTGAAGTTTAAATGATTAGCATCAAATCCTTGTTGATGCTTTTTTGAATTATCATTATAGGATAACATTACATCATCTAAAGCGAACAAATTAAGTTTTACATTGGGAGTTTTACTCTTGACTTTTGCAGGGTTCTCTGGAAGCTCATCTTGTAAAGATTTGTTTTGAGAAGAGCTTTTGAGATCCACATTTATTTTGGCACCTAGAAGTTTAATTTGGTCTATATCATATTTATTTTCAGGTAAATCTATATTATTAAAATCCCCAGATAGTTCTTTAAATAAAACCTTGAAATAAGATTGAGTAGTATTGTCTGCATAATCTACATCAAAATTGGTAAAACGCAGAAAATCTAGTTTTATCTGCATCGGTTTTTTGGCTGAAAGACTATCTATTGTTTTTGCAGTTTCTTTTATAGCTTCATTTAAGACCTCTTGTTTTAACCTTAGTTTGAGACCATCAGCAGTAAGCCCATTGAGGGCATAAATATTTTCTTTAAGATTAAAGTCTTTAACTTTTGTTTCGAAATTATTGAATTCTATTTTCAGATGGTTTCCTTGCTGAAAATCATTAAAATTGACATTAACGTGTTGTAATTTTATTTTATTTAGAGATAGAATGAAAGGCTTAGAATCTTGTTTTTCTTCGTCTTTGTTGCTAGCGAAAGCGTCCAGTATATAATCGAAATTAAAACGCCCTTGTTCGTCTCTTTTTACATTGGCTCTAAGTCCATCTAATTCAATAGATGTGAAGTCTGCTTTGTTTTGCAAAAGCTGAAAAATATCTAAACCAACGTCTAATTTATTGATGTGCAGTAATGTATCCTTGTTTTTTTCTTCTAAATAAAGTTCTTCTAGTCCTAATTTATTAGGGAAGCTAATGTAAACTCTTTTTAGGCTTATAGGAGTTTTTATTTTAGTTTCAACATAACTTACAACACGGTCTTTAACGAAGTTCTGAACGACAGGAATATTAAGGCTAAATACTAATATACTTAATATTATAACAACGCTTCCTAAAATAATAGCTCCTATTCTAAGTGTGTTTTTTATACTATTTTTCAATGAATCAAATTTAATAAAGTTTCTAACTAAATTTTGTGTTAAAAATGATGATTGTAAGAGTTCTTAAAAATACAAACCTCTATTTATACATTACTTCTCTATTTTCATACTTCTACTTTTGGTTTTTTGCCCAAATTTCCATTTTTCTTTCAAGAACTTGTAGAGGAAGACAACCTTGATTTAAGAGCTCATCATGGAATTTAGCTAAGTTGAATTTAGTGCCTAAATCTTTTTCATATTTAGCTCTTAGTGCTTGTATCTTCAATGCTCCAGTCTTGTAGCTTAGTGCTTGTCCTGGCATAGACATGTAGCGTTCTACTTCTGCTGTGGCTCCAGCTTCATCGTATGCTACATTGCTTAGGAAATATTTTATAGCTTCTTCTCTATTAAGTTTCCCTGTGTGTAGTCCAGTGTCTATAACGAGTCTAACGGCTCTCATCATTTCATCACTCAAGGCTCCCATTTTTTGATATGGGTCGGTATAAAGTCCAAATTCTTTTCCTAAAGACTCACAGTAGAGAGCCCAACCTTCTCCATAAGCACCTATCCAACCAAAACGCATAAATTTTGGTAAATTAAGATTCTCTTGCTGTAAAGCAATTTGATAATGATGCCCAGGAATAGCTTCGTGAAGGAAAAGAGATTCCATACCAGAAGTTACATTAAAGGCTTTAGGATTAGGAATTGGAATGTAGAAAATACCGTTTCTTTTTCTATCTGGAGTACCTGGTTGATATTCTGCACTAGCAGATGCTTCTCTGAATTTTTCGGTTTGTCTAATTTCAAAGCCTGTTTTTGGAACATTATTAAACATCGTTTTTAGCTTAGGTTTAATCTTTGATAAGATAGCATTAAACCCATCTAAAATTTCTTGAGACGTTTGGTAAGGCATTGCCTTAGGGTCGGATTTTAAATGCACCAAAAACTCTTCTAGAGTTCCGCTGAACTTGAGCTCTTCTTTTACTTGTTCCATTTCACCTCTTATTCTCGCAACTTCGCTTAATCCAATATTGTGGATTTCTTCTGGAGTTTGGTTGGTGGTTGTCCAGCGCTTTACATGATAGTTATAGATTTCTTTACCTTTTGGTAGAGCATTGTAGCCGTCGGTAGTTCTTGCCTTTGGTAAATATTCCTTTTCAAGAAAATCTCCCATTTTTTGGTAAGCAGGAATAACTTTAGATACAATAACCTCTTGATAGTTTTTAGTAATACGATTTCTTTCGGCGTTACTAAAGCCTACAGGGAAATTTTTAAGAGGCTTATAAAATATGTTTTTGTTGGAGTCTTTAGAGATGATTTCTTCGGCTCTCATTTGAGGAATCATCTTTACCACTAGACTTTTAGGCAATACAATATCATTTTTGATACCTAGTTTAAAGTTCTCCTGAGCTGTTTCCATCCATTTAGGAAATTCTTGCATTCTTTTTAGCCAGTTATCATAATCTTCTACTGTTTTGAATGGCTGATTTCCACTCCCGCTTCCCAAAAGGGGAAAGTCTAATGGTAATCCCGAAAATTGTGTAAACGGTATATATTCTGGATGATAGGCATAGCCTTCTACTAAATCTTTTAATAAATAATCTAGTACATTGAAAACCGTTTTTTTATCATCAGGAAGAGATTCATAATCTACAGTTTCTAGCTTTTTAATCATATCACTGTAGAAAGCAATCTCTTCAGTAATTTTAGTTTTTTCTAAGCTAGGTAATTTATCGTTGTACCTTGGGTCGCCCTGTGCAGTAGCTTCTAATGGATGAAACTGAAGGTAACCTTCATAGTATTCCTCTGCTATGCTGTCTAAGCTGGTCTTAGGTGTGGTATTTACAACAAAAGGTGTATCTCCTTTTTTACATGAAAATAAGGCTAGTATAACGGAGGATAATATGATAAACTTTAAAAAAAACTTTGTGGTATTCATATTCAATAAATTATATATCGAGCAAAAGTAATTAAAAATTTTATACTAAGGCTTTAAAAAAAGACCATATTACGATACCTCCACAAACACTTACATTAAGCGAATGTTTGGTGCCGAGCTGTGGTATTTCTATAAAGTTATCGTATAAAGGAAGGGCTTCGTCAGATAGACCTTCAACCTCGTTGCCTAAGACTAAAGCGTACTTTTGGTTAGGATTTATTTCAAAATCGGATAAAGAAATACTATCTGTGGTTTGCTCTACTCCAATAATGTTGTAACCTTGTGTTTTTAGTTCTTTTATAGCTTCTGAGATGTCTTTTTGATAAACCCAATCTACACTTTCGGTAGCCCCCAATGCGGCTTTGTGTATTTCTCTGTGAGGCGGTTGTGGTGTAATGCCACAGAGTACGATTTTCTCTATTAAGAATGCATCGGCAGTTCGGAACAAAGCACCAACATTGTGCATGCTTCTAATATTGTCTAAAACAACCACGAGAGGTGTTTTAGAAGTTTTTTTAAAAGTTTCTATATCAATTCTGCCTAGTTCTTCTAGTTTTAATTTTTTTGTCATTATTCCTATCTTTATTATTGAAAAAGAGGACTGAAATCTATCAAATTACAGCCCTCTCTTCCTATTGTCATTATCCTTTTTACTCTTAAGAGTACATCTGTTGTCTTAGTTCTTTTACTTTTTTATCCTGAAGATATTCATCATAAGTCATGTGTCTATCAATAATACCTTTAGGAGTTAATTCTATGATACGGTTACAAACAGTCTCTAACATTTCGTGGTCATGAGACGCTAAAAGTAGAGTTCCTTTAAATGCTACCAAAGAGTTGTTAAGTGTAGTAATACTCTCTAGGTCTAAGTGGTTGGTAGGTTCGTCTAATAGTAAAATGTTAGCTCTTTGAAGCATCATTCTACTGAACATACAACGCATCTTTTCTCCTCCCGAAAGAACTCTACAAGATTTAAGTGCCTCGTCTCCAGAGAAAAGCATTTTCCCTAAGAAACCTCTCATATATTCTTCGTGTCTTTCCTCATCGTTTTTGGTAAACTGTCTTAGCCAATCCACTAAGTTGATGTCCTCTTGGAAGAATTCCGTATTATCCAAAGGCATATAAGACTGTGAAGTGGTTACGCCCCATTGATAAGAACCTTTATCCGCTTTAGAGTTTCCAGAAATAATTTGGAAAAATTCGGTAATAGCTAGAGAGTTTTTAGATAAGACAGCTACCTTATCTCCTTTTTTTAAGTTAAGGTCTATCCCTGAGAATAGTAACTCTCCATCTTTGGTTTTTTCTAAATCTTTAATTTCTAGAATTTGGTCTCCTGCTTCTCTTTCCTGTTCAAAAATAATGGCAGGGTATCTTCTAGAAGTAGGTTTTATATCTTCAATATTAAGTTTGTCTAGCATTTTCTTTCTAGCGGTAGCTTGTTTTGCTTTAGCCACATTGGAAGAGAATCTTGCAATAAACTCCTGAAGTTCTTTTTTCTTTTCCTCTGCTTTTTTATTAGCCTGTTGTCTTTGCTTAGTCGCTAGTTGAGAGGCTTGATACCAGAATGAATAATTACCCGTATAAAGATTGAGTTTAGAATAGTCTAAATCTCCAATGTGAGTACAAACAGCGTCCAAGAAGTGTCTGTCGTGGGATACTACGATTACTGTATTCTCATAATCTGCAAGAAAATCTTCTAGCCAAGCTATAGTATCAATATCTAAGTCGTTAGTAGGCTCGTCTAAGATGAGTACATCGGGACTACCAAATAAAGCTTGAGCAAGTAATACCCTTACTTTATCTTTGTTTTCTAATTCACTCATCATTTGGTAGTGCATATCCTCTTTAATACCAACGTTAGAAAGCATAGTTTGAGCGTCAGCTTCAGCATTCCAACCGCCCATTTCATCATAAATAACGCCTAATTCACCAGCTTTTATACCATCTTCGTCAGAAAAGTCAGGTTTAGCATATAGAGCGTCCATTTCTTCCTTGATTTCAAAGAGTTTTTTATTGCCTCTTAAAACGGTTTCCAAGACTGTATATTGGTCGTATGCGAAGTGATCTTGTTCTAGCACAGACATTCTTTTGCCCGGTTCTAAAGACACATTACCTGTAGTAGGGTCTTGTTTACCACTAAGTATTTTTAGGAAAGTAGATTTTCCAGCACCATTAGCGCCGATGATACCATAGCAATTTCCCTTAGTGAATTTTATATTAACCTCGTCGAAAAGAACCCTTTTCCCGAATTGTAAAGATAAGTTTGATACTGTTAACATATAGTTTTGTAAATTTGCACAAAAGTAAGAAGAATTTTTAAAATACAACTTTTGTATTTCAATGATTGGTATAGTAATTGTATTTGCAGTTAAACGATGAATATTCAGAGGACAGTCAGTATTTCTAATAAGAGAGCTCGTTTTGAGTATGAAATTTTAGAACAAGTTGAAGCTGGAATAGTTTTAACAGGGACAGAAATTAAAGCTTTGAGATCTTCTAAAGCGTCCATTACAGAAAGTTTTTGTCAATTTATAGAAGGGGAGCTCTATGTTATCAATATGACGATAGATGAATATAAATTAGGGACTTTCTATAATCATAAAATAAAGCGAGAACGAAAATTGCTTCTTCACAAAAGAGAGTTGGATAAGTGGAGTAAGAAGATGAAAGATGTGGGTAATACCATAGTGCCATTGAAGGTTTATATCAATGATAGAGGTAAAGCTAAAGTTTTGATTGCATTAGCAAGAGGTAAAAAACTTTACGATAAAAGAGAAGCGATTAAGGAGAGAGAAGCAAAAGTTAAATTGAATCGCGTATTCAAAAAAAACTAAAAAAATAGCTAAAATTTTGGCAGTAACAAAAAAATATATTTAATTTGCATTATCAATTATTTAATTATTTAATTCTATGAAAAATCTAAAATTAGGAATTTCAGCATTAGCACTTACTGTTGCTACTACTGTTTCTGCTCAGACTACTAGCAATCCTTGGTTAATAGGTGTTGGTGCTCATGGCGTGAATCATGTAGCTGCTGGAGGAAGTGCTGGAGATGTTTTTAAAACAGCATTTACAGGCAAGAGTTTGTACAATATCAATAATTTTACAATTACTCCGCCATTGTCTAAGCTTACAGTTGCTAGAAACTTGAACAAGGCGTTAGTTCTTGACTGGCAAACTTCAGTAGGTAATATTGATAATAAGAGAATTGGAATGGGTAAAGAATTTATGTTGATGACTGGACTTGGTCTTCAGCTTAAATTTGCAGGTCTTCTTTTTGGCAACGAAGATGCATGGTTTGACCCTTATGTAAGAGTTGGAGCCAACTATTTGAGACACGACTATACAGGTCTTACGTTCCCTGTGACTGATAGCTACAATGATGTAACTTACGCGGGGTATAGCGAAAATAAACCATACACTCAAGGAAGAGCGGATCATTTTGCTTTATCAACAGGTTTAGGTACAAACATTTGGTTAACTAAGAACTTTGGTCTTGGTATCCAAGGGGATTATGTTTCTACTCCAGTAGATAAGTCTAGATTGGCTAACTTTTGGCAAGCGTCAGCTTCATTGAACTTTAGATTTGGTAACAGAGATAAGGATAAGGATGGAGTGTTAGATAAAGACGATTTATGTTCAGAAACACCAGGTTTACCTGAATTCCAAGGTTGTCCAGATACAGATGGTGACGGTGTTCCAGATAAAGATGATAACTGTCCAGAAGTAGCAGGACCAGTAGAAAACAATGGTTGCCCTTGGCCAGATACAGACAAAGATGGTGTATTGGATAAAGACGATGCTTGTGTTGATGTAGCAGGACCAGCTGAAAATAACGGTTGCCCTTGGCCAGATACAGATAATGATGGAGTATTAGATAAAGATGATAAGTGTCCTAATGTTCCAGGTCTTCCAGAATACAAAGGTTGTCCTAAGCCTCAGGAAGCGTATGCAGTTGAAGCAACAGGAGCATTAAAGGGTATATTCTTTAACTTTAATAAAGCATCTATCAGATCTGAATCTAATACTAAGTTAGATCAAGCTGCTGAAGTGATTAAGTCTTCTAACGGAGGTACTTTCTTAGTAGTTGGTCATACAGATGTTAAAGGTAATGCTAACTATAACTTGAAACTTTCTAGAGAAAGAGCTGCATCTGTAGTAGCTGCTTTAGAAGCTAGAGGTGTTAACCCATCTCAGTTAAAATCTAAAGGAGTTGGTTCTGCTGAAGCTACAGTTCCTGCATCTGCTTCTAACGAAGAGAGAATGAAAGACAGAAAAGTGGTTGTAGAAGCAATCAGCGGATCTGCTTGGGAAGCTCTTCAGAAGTCTGATCTTCCAGTAGTGAAGAAAAAAGTAGTAAAAAAGAAAAGAAAATAATTAGTATTTTCTAATCTTAAATAGAAAAGCGTCCTCTTCTTGTAAGAGGGCGTTTTTTTATTGTATTAAAATTAGTATTTTTGCACATCTAAATTGTTATTATAATTATGGGACGCGCATTTGAATATAGAAAAGCCTCTAAGATGGCTCGTTGGGATAAAATGGCAAAAACTTTTTCTAAAATAGGAAAAGATATTGCATTAGCTGTAAAGGCAGGAGGTCCAGATCCAGATTCTAACCCTGCGTTGAGAAGGTGCATACAAAATGCTAAAGGGGCTAATATGCCTAAAGATAATGTAGAAAGAGCCATTAAAAAGGCAAGTGGTGCAGATGCTGAGAATTATGAAGAGATTACTTACGAAGGGTACGGACAAGGAGGTGTTGCATTTTTTGTAGAATGTACTACTAATAATTCCACTAGAACTGTGGCTAATGTAAGAGCTATCTTTAATAAATTTGATGGTAATCTTGGGAAGAATGGAGAGCTTTCTTTCCTATTCGATAGAAAAGGGATATTTACGCTAGAAAAATCTTTGATAAAGATGGATTGGGAAGATTTTGAAATGGAGATGATAGATGGAGGTGCAGAAGATATAGACTCTGATGAAACAGAAGTTATAGTAACTACAGCGTTTGAGGATTTTGGATCTTTATCTCATAAGTTAGATGAACTGGGGACAGAAGTTAAGAATGCAGAATTACAGAGGATACCTAATATTAGCAAATCTGTATCAGAAGAGCAATTTATTGCGAATATGAAAATGTTACAAAGGTTTGAGGAAGATGACGATGTACAGAATGTATACCATAATATGGAAATTACAGACGAGCTAATGCAGAAGCTATAAAATAAAAAAAAGGCTACTTAGAATATAGGTAGCCTTTTTTATTTCTTGTTTACGAAAGGAGTGAGCCATTGAGATAAACTTCATAATCAATGCTGACATTGGGCTCTAAAGTTTTGGATACTGAACAATACTTTTCAAAAGAAAGCTGAGCAGCTTTCAAAGCTTTCTTTTCGTCGATTTCTCCTTCCAATAAAAATTTCACGGAGATTGCTTTAAAAGGCTTAGCATCATCAATAGGTACTCTTGTTCCTTCCACTTCAGCTTTAAAACTCGTTAAATTTTGTCTTTGTTTTTTTAGGATAGAAACCATATCTATTCCACTACAGCCTGCCACTGCCATTAACATGGTTTCCATAGGAGAAACGCCTTTAGGGTTAGGTTGAGAAGTGTTGTCTAGAAGAATGCTATTGCCTGCACTATTGCTACATTCAAATAAAAAATCGTCATTAATTCTGTTGAGAGTTATTTTCATTTTTCAAAAGGATTAGTTATGCTTGTAAAGATAATTATTTTTCTTAGAAATGTAATAGTGTTTAGTATCTCTTACTACATAAAAAAATCCTTATCTTTGCTCACTAATAGTTTAGAGAACAATGTCAAAGAGTTTAATACCAAAATTAGAAGCCATAAAACAACGCTATAATGAAGTAGCGGATTTGATTATTCAGCCTGATGTAATTTCTGACCAAAAAAGATATTCCTCACTTAATAAAGAATATAGTGATTTGGGGAAAATAGTAAAGGTTTTTGATGAATACTCTACTGCACTCAATGCCATAAAAGAGGCGGATGAAATTATAGCTGACGGTTCTGATAAAGACTTGGTAGACCTTGCTAAAATGGAGAAACAAGAGGCGATAGACCGTATTCCTTCAATAGAGGAAGAGTTAAAATATTTACTCATTCCAAAAGATCCTGCAGATGATAAAAATGTAATGGTAGAACTTCGTGCGGGAACAGGAGGTGATGAATCAGCTATCTTTGTTGAAGATGTTTACAGAATGTACACCATGTATTTTAAATCTAAGGGCTGGAAGCATGAAGTAACCGATTCTAATGAAGCATCAAAAGGATATAAAGAACTCATTATGCGAGTGGAGGGAGATGGCGTTTATGGGATTATGAAGTTTGAATCTGGTGTGCACCGTGTGCAAAGAGTTCCAGAGACAGAATCTCAAGGGCGAGTGCATACTTCCGCAATTACGGTGGCGGTGTTGCCTGAAGCTGAAGAGGTAGATGTGGAAATCAACCCTGCTGATATAGAAATGCAAACTTCTCGTTCTGGAGGTGCTGGAGGGCAGAATGTAAACAAAGTAGAAACTAAGGTACAGCTTACGCACAAACCTACAGGTATTGTAGTGGTGTGTCAGCAAGCTCGTTCTCAGTTAGCTAATAGAGAGTTAGCAATGGAGATGCTTAGAACAAAACTTTACGATATAGAGTTGCAAAAAGTACAAGGAGATATTGCGGCTCAAAGAAAGACGATGGTTTCTACGGGAGACCGTTCAGCTAAAATTAGAACATACAACTATCCTCAGGGGCGAGTTACAGACCATAGAATTAACAAGTCTATTTACAACCTGGATAATTTTATGAATGGTGATATTCAAGAGATGCTAGATGCCTTAATCATGGCAGAAAATGCAGAGAAAATGAAAGGTGAGGAAGAAAATATAGGGTAATGGAACAGAACAAATTAAAGATAAAAGTCTATAGTTTTTCCTATAAGAAAGGAGGCATTCCTAAAGATGATACAGATAATGGAGGCGGTTTTGTGTTTGACTGTAGAGGCATCTTAAATCCTGGTAGACAAGAAGAGTATAAGACTAAAACAGGAGCAGAGCAGGAGGTACAGCTCTATCTAGAAGAAAAAACTAAAATGCCTCAGTTTTTGGATTTGGCACAAAAAATCATTTCTATAAATATAGAAGATTATTTGACAAGAGGATTTGAAAGTTTACAAGTTTCCTTTGGTTGTACGGGAGGTCAACATCGTTCTGTATATGCAGCGATTAAAACTGCAGATTTTATCAGAGAAAAATATCCTCAAGCGGAAGTGTGTTTGAGGCATAACGAGCAACCTCACCTTAACTAAGAAAATATATTCTCTTTTTAAGAGTTAAAGATACTTGGTTTATAAGTTTTTGATATGAAAAAAATAATCGCTTTTTTTGGAATTCTTTTTGGAGCTTTGGCTTTTGGGCAAGAGCTTCAAGCTAATGTGCAGATAAATTTTGCACAGGTAGGAGGGAGCAATACACAAGTATTTAAAACGCTAGAAAAAAACTTAAGAGAGTTTATAAACAATACCAGCTGGACAGGAAAAAAACTTCAAAATTTTGAAAAAATAAAATGCAACTTTGCCATTATTATCTCAGAAAGAACGGGTAATAATTCGTTTAGAGGTAGCTTGGTGGTGCAATCTACGCGTCCTGTGTTTAATACACAATATGAAAGTCCTCTTCTCAATATTAACGACACTAACTTTAGTTTTGAATATGCCGAAAATGAGAATTTAATTTTTAATGAAAGACAATTTTCAGGCAAAAATCTAATAGATGTGGTAAGTTTCTATGTTTACCTTATTTTTGGTTATGATGCAGATTCTTTCCAGAATAAAGGTGGCGAACCTTGGTTTGAAAAATCACAAAAAATTGCTCAAAACTCCCAAAATCAAAATTATAAAGGGTGGTCGCAGATGGAAGGGCAAAGGACACGAGGGGCATTGATAGATAATATCCTAAAATCAGATTTTTCTGCTTTTAGACAGGTTTTTTATCAATATCATCGTCAAGGCTTAGATAATATGTACAACCTAAATGCCAATAGTAATTCTAAAAAGGCTGTGGCTGATGCTTTGTTAAATCTTAGAACTTACGAAAATGGGTTTCAAATGAATTATCCTTTCAATATTTTTATTGATACAAAAAAGGACGAAATCTATAATATTTTCAATAGTGGTAACAATGCTTCCGTAAATATGACAGAGCTTAAGAGTCTTATGTCTGTATTTGCTCCCAAAGATATAGATGGTAAGTGGGACAAATGGAAGTAAACCCAATACAATAACTTTACAATAATTATAATGTTATGATAACTAATCAGAATTTGCTGAGTGTAGCAGAAGAATTCGGTACACCTGTGTATGTATATGATGCAGAGTCTATTAAGCAACAATATGAAAAATTAACTTCCTCATTTTCGGAGAAAACGAGATTTTTCTATGCAGCTAAGGCACTTACAAATATCAATATACTTAAATATGTAGAAAAGCTAGGCGCTTCTTTAGATTGTGTGTCTATTAACGAAGTTAAACTAGGCTTGAAGGCAGGTTTTTCTAAAGATAGGATTTTGTTTACACCTAACTCTGTAGATATATCGGAGGTAGAAGAGGCGGTAGAATTAGGCGTACACATCAATATTGATAATATTTCTATCCTAGAGCAGTTTGGGACTAAATTTGGCGGCTCTTACCCTATTTTTGTAAGGGTAAATCCGCATATTTTTGCAGGAGGGAATTATAAAATTTCTACAGGGCATATAGATTCCAAATTTGGAATTTCTATTCACCAGATGCGTCATATTGAGAGAGTCGCTAAGACCACAGGACTTAACGTGGAGGGGCTCCATATGCATACAGGAAGCGAGATTAAAGACCCTGATGTATTCTTACAAGGTCTAGAAATTATGTTTGAGTTGGCGGAGCATTTCCCTAATCTTAAGTATATAGATATGGGAAGTGGCTTTAAAATTCCTTATCAAGAGGGAGATATGGAGACTGATGTTAAAAGCCTTGGTAAAAAAGTAGAAAAGGCTTTAGCTAAGTTTAACGAAGAGCAAGGTAAAGAACTTCAACTTTGGTTTGAACCAGGTAAATTTTTAGTAGGAAAAAGTGGACATTTTTTAGTGAAATCTAATGTCATTAAGCAAACTACAGCAACGGTGTTTGTCGGTGTTAATTCTGGGTTTAACCATTTAATTCGCCCAATGTTCTATGATTCTTATCATAAAATAGAAAACTTATCTAACCCTAACGGACCAGAAAGAATCTATACTGTAGTAGGAAATATTTGTGAAACAGATACATTTGCTTGGGATAGAAAAATAAATGAAGTGAGAGAAGGTGATATTTTAGTATTCAGAAATGCAGGAGCTTATGGTTTTGAGATGAGTTCTAATTTTAATTCTAGACTTAAGCCTGCAGAGGTATTTTGGTTAGATGGTAAGGCTCACTTGATAAGAAAAAGAGATGAGTTTGAAGACTTATTAAGAAATCAAATAGAGGTGATTTAATAAGTAAAATGCCGTTTTTAGAGCGGCATTTTTTGTACCTTTACACTAAGAATTTTGAAAAGAGAAGGAGTATGAAAAAGTTAGTTCTATTATTATTTTATTTGATTTCAACTGCTGCATTTGGGCAGGATATAGAGGATATGCAAGAGGGTTATAATTTCTTTGGAGGAACTAATACTCACATTCTTGTTAAAATAAGTAAGCCGATATTTGTAGCTGATAATAAATGTTTTTCAAACTATGAGCATGCTAGATTTGAAGGAGGAGATGCACTTTTTTCTAAAGACTTAGCAAAATATTTAGTGGCTTATTTGGATAAAGATACCTATTATGCCAAAGGGTTATTCTCTATCAATTTGGAAATAGATGAAAAAGGAAGAGTTGGTAAAACAGAAGTGCTTCCGAGATTAAAGAATGATGATTATTTTCAAACAGATGTAAGATATGCAATAAAGCGTGTTAAGAAAGCTTGGAAACCAGCAACCTGTAACGGACTTCCTGTTAAGTCTAATATAAAAATTAAGACTTTATTCAGTCCAGAATCTTACGATACTTACGGATTATAGATAAAAATAGGCGAAAATCTAGAGCAGATTTTCGCCTATTTACTTTTATAACCTTCTTGTTTTTATTTGGGTAAGAAAACTTCTGCAAGCATACATCTTGCACTACCGCCGCCGTTGGTTTCTATAGTGCTAAGGTCAGAGTAAATAATTTCTGAGTATTTTTCTATACTTTCTATTTGGCTAGGAGAAAGAGATTGGTAGGCACTTTGGCTCATTACCAAAAATTTCTTTCCTTCATCATTGTGTACCTGAAGCATGTTTCCAGCAAAATTTTGCATTTGCTCTTCGGATATTTCTATAATTTCTTTTCCTGATTTTTTAATTGTATCTACCACATTTTGGCGTTCCTCAAGGTCGTCAATACAATCTAGGCAGATGACCACAAAGCGGTCTGCAACGCACATCATCACATTGGTATGGTAGATAGGCAATCTTTCTGTACCAGCTGTTTGGTAAGAGTGGAAAACCACAGGTGTATAACCAAACTTCTCACAAAACTCACGGAAAAGCTTTTCGTCTAACCTTAACGAAACTGAGCCATAAGCCAATTTATTATCATGGTCAAAAATAATACTGCCTGTACCTTCTAGAAAAACATTGTCTTTTTCAGAAGAGGTTAAATCTACAACTTCATTTATTTTGAATCCTTGGGTTTTAAGATTTTCTAAAATATCCATACGGCGTTCGTCTCTTCTATTAGGAGCGTACATAGGGTAGAGGATAACTCTTCCGTCAGCACCAAAACTCACCCAGTTGTTTGGGAAAATAGAGTCGGGTGTGTGTGGTTCTAAAGTGTCTTGTATGCTTATAACAGTAATGCCTTTAGAACGAAGTTTCTCCACAAAATTTTTAAACTCTTGTAAGGCTTTAGATTGAGTATCTGCATTTTCGGAATTAACTTGGAAATAATTATTCTCAGCGGTCTGTGCATTATAGCCAAATGCCACAGGCTCTATCATTAAAACAGTATTAGTGGTTTGCATAAAAATATTTTTCACAAAGATAATGTTTTTTCAGGACTGAAAAATTGCTGCAGTAGAACAAGAAAAATAAATAAACTTGGAAACTTTTTTTGTTTTTTAGTTTTTTATCCTATATTTGCAGCGTAAAATTATGGAAGACAGAATTTTTTTTTTGAAAAAAGTCTCAGAGCTTTTTGTTCAGAACGGAGCTAAGTCCCTCACTATGGACGATATAGCTAAGGCATTTTCTATATCTAAAAAAACACTATACCAAAACTATAAGAACAAGGAAGTGTTGCTAGAAGAGGTGTTAGATTTTCTGTTGAAACAGCTTTTGGAACAACTTAAAGCAGAGGAGGAGAAAAGTCTAAACCCAATAGAAAAAATGCTTCTGAGAGAGCCTAAGATAGAACAGATTTCTGAGAATAACAGGACTGTTTTCGTAAGGCAGCTCATCAAATATTACCCAGAAATCTACAATATGCACATTGTGAATGTCTATAAAGGTATTTACGAGATATTTAAGCATAATGTTATTAAAGGTAGAGAACAAGGGCTTTATGAAAAAGACTTTGATATAGAAACCTATGCTAAGTATTTTTTAGAGCTGATGTTTGCCTTTGATAGCTCACCTCTTTTCGAAGAGGAACAGAAGATAGGTAGGAGTAACTATTGTCAAGGGGTGGTTAGGTTTTATCTCAATGCTATAGTAACTCCCAAAGGAAAAGAATTTTTAAATCAACTAACATATAACAATGAAAAATAGCATTAAAATTATAAGTCTTGTGGCTTTATTTTTTCAGGGTGCCTTTTCAGCTCAGGAGTCAAGAATGTTGTCTCTGTCTGAAGCTATAAATCACGCCATGGAGCATAAAGCAGATGCCGAAAAGGCTAGACTAAACATAAAAAGAGGTGATGCCGAAATAGCGGAGGTTAAAGCCAATGCTTTTCCAAAGATAATTATCAATAATAATACTACCTATAACCCTTTGTTACAGGAAGTTATTATGCCTAATTTTGTAAACCCTACTCAAACTATGAGACTTACACTAGGGCAAAGATGGCAGTCTACTCATATGGCTCAACTTCAGCAGGTACTTTTTAACCAAACGGTTTTTACGGGGTTAAAAGCGGCTAAATCTACTAAGGAGTTTTATCTCATCAATGCACAACTTACGGAAGAGCAGATTATAGAAAAGGTGGCTAATGCCTATTATCAAGTTTATCAGACAGAGCAAATGTTACAAAATCTGCAAGATAATCTAAAGATAGTAGAGCAAACAGTTAAGATTATTAAAGGGTTATATGATGCTGGTTTAGCAAAGAAAATAGACTATGACCGAGCTCTAGTTTCGTCTAATAATGTAAAGGCAAATCAGCAACAGCTTATCAATGCCGTACAGCTGAGTAAAAATGCACTCAAGTTTATGGTAGGAATGCCTATGGAACAAGAGATAGAACTTCCAGAGCAGAGCTTTGAGCCGTCTGTACTTATTTCGGAAAATTCTAATTCAGATTTTTCTGAAAGAACAGAACTTAAAGTGTTGAAGAAACAGCTAGAACTACTTAATTGGAAGAAAAAAGCTTCGGAATCCGAATATTATCCAACAGCAACTCTAATTGCTAACTATGGATGGCTAGGTCAAGGAGCTAAAATGCCTTGGTGGCATGGGGAAAAAGATAAGGTCTATTGGTCAGATATAGCCTCAATAGGTCTCAATATTAGTATTCCTGTTTTTAATGGATTTTCTACTAAATCAAAAATAGAAAAAGACAAAATAGATATAGAAAAGGCACAAGCTGACCTAAGGGAAATTCAGTTAGGGTTAGATTTGGCTTATAAGAACGCAAAAACTCAATTAGAAAATAGCAGTATCACCATTAAAAACCAAGAGAATAATGTAAGGCTAGCAGAAGAGGTTATGGCGAATACAAGAGCTAATTATCAGTATGGTTTGGCTACGCTTAATGATATTTTGGGAGCAGAAAGAGATTTAGCTGATGCGAAAAATAACCTCACAAAATCTAAACTAGATTATAAATTGGCAGAAATAGAACTTCTAAAATCACAAGGTAAACTAAGAACTTTAACAGAAAAATAAATCATCATGAATAAAAAAACATTATTATCTATTATAGCGGTAGTAGGCGTAGCTGTAGGCTTTTTCTTTATTCTTCAAAAAAATAAAGCTAATAACCAAGAGCAGGTAAATATTGTAGCAGAAAAAAATAACGAAATAGCGGTAAAAGCAGAAGCTGTAAAAAGAGAGGAAATTGGAGGTGCTTTTAGTGTTAATGGTACTTTTTTACCAAAAACACAGGCAAATATTTCTGCAGAAATGGGTGGACAATTGGTAGCTCTCTATGTAAAGGAGGGTAGTTATGTAAGAGCAGGGCAAGTAATAGCTAAGCTCAAAGGAGATAAAATTAATGTAAATGTAAGCAATGCTCAAGCTAATTTAGACCAAGCTATTTCGGCACTTAACCGTTTTGAAGCTGCTTATAAAACAGGTGGAGTAACAGCATTACAACTAGACCAAGCGAGATTGCAGGTGAAAAATGCTAGAGCACAGGTGCAGTCGGCACAGCTTATGTCTGGTGATACTAATGTAGTGTCCAAAGTAAGTGGTATCGTTAATCAAAAAATGGTAGAGCTAGGTAGTGTTGTGGGAGCAGGTACACCTATTGTACAGGTGGTAGATATTTCATCACTTAAACTAAAAGTAGAGGTAGATGAATCTCAAGTAACACAATTAGCAGTTGGTAATACGGTAAAAGTAAAGCCTAGCGTGGTAGATGCTGAGATAGATGGGCAAGTATCTTTTATTGCACCTGCATCTAATGGAGCTCTTAAATTCCCTGTAGAGATTACAATCAATAATGCCTCTAATCTGCTTAAAGCAGGAATGTATGGAACAGCAACATTTGACAGAACCGGAGCGAAGGAAATTTTGAGTATTCCTAGAAATGCTTTTGTGGGAGGAGTGAGTGATAATTTAGTCTTTGTGGTGAAAAACGGTGTAGCTCATCTTACTAAAATCCAAAGTGGTGCTAACTATGGTGATAAAGTAGAGGTTACAGGAGGGCTTAATGCAGGAGATATGGTAGTAACCAGTGGGCAAATCAACTTAGCAGATGGAACCAAAGTTAAAGTATTAAAATAATCATTTGGATTTAAAGACTCAGAGATGACATTATTTTGATTCTTTAATGACTTAACATATAGAAATATAAGATGAAATTAGCAGAAGTATCCATAAAAAGACCCAGTTTAGTTATTGTAATCTTGGCACTACTTCTCATAGGAGGATTGTTTAGTTATAAACAACTTAATTATGAGCTAGTACCCAAGTTTGAAGTAAAGGTAGTTACTGTGGCTACCATATATCCAGGGGCATCTCCTACCGAGGTAGAGAATACAGTGTCCAAAAAAATAGAAGATGCCGTTTCTGCACTAGAAGGGGTAAAGAAAATACAAACTAAATCTTACGAAAGTCTTTCCATTGTTATCATTCAGTTTAATAATGATGTTAATACAGACTTCGCAATGAATGATACTCAAAGGAAAATCAATGCCATTAGGTCAAACCTTCCTGACGGGGTTAAAGAGCCTTCGTTATCACAATTTTCACTTTCAGACTTACCTGTTGTAAGTATGGGGGTTACCGCCAACTTATCTGAAAATGAACTTTATGATTTGATAGACCAAAAAATTCAACCAGAATTTTCTAGAATCTCAGGTGTTGCTAAGGTAAATATTGTGGGAGGACAAGAGCGAGAAATTCGTATCAATTTAGACCCTAGTAAATTACAAGGTTATGGGCTTAGCATTCCGCAGGTGGTTCAGATAATTACAGCATCTAACCTAGATTTCCCAACAGGAAATTTGCAGACCAGAGATAACTCTACACTTATCCGTCTTTCAGGGAAGATAGCTTCGGTAGAAGAACTTAGAAACCTTACCATTGCTTCTATGAATGGTATTAACATTAAACTTTCTGATGTTGCCGAAGTACAAGATACTCAGAAAAAGGTAGAAAAAATTGCTCGTATCAATCAACAGAACATCTTGTTACTTCAAGTTCAGAAACAAACTGATGCCAACGCCGTTACAATGAGTGAGTTGGTTCAGAAGAAAATGAAAGTTATAGAAGAGCAATATAAAGACCAAGGGCTTAAAATCAATTTGGCTAATGATACTTCGGTATTCACACTTGCGGCGGCGGATTCGGTGCTGAAGGATTTACTTATTGCGGTGGCGTTGGTGGCGTTTGTGATGTTGTTTTTCTTGCATAGTTTTAGGAATGCTCTTATCGTAATGGTGGCTATTCCTACCTCTCTTATTGCAACATTTATAGGGATAGCGTTGTTTGGGTTCTCGCTCAATTTGATGAGTTTACTCGCGTTATCTTTGGTAGTAGGAATATTGGTAGACGATGCCATTGTGGTAATAGAGAATATCCACCGTCATATGGAGATGGGTAAGAATAAAGTTCGTGCGGCGTATGATGGAGCTAAAGAAATAGGCTTTACCGTTACTGCTATTACTTTGGTAATTGTGGTGGTATTTTTACCTATAGCTTTAAGTAGCGGTTTGGTATCTGATATTATCAGACAGTTTTGTGTAACGGTAGTTATAGCTACAATGTTGTCTTTATTAGTGTCGTTCACCGTAGTACCTTGGTTGTTCTCTCGTTTTGGTAAACTCGAGCTGATTAGCAAGGACTCTATCTTTGGTAAAGTAATTTACACTTTTGAAGATGGTTTAACTAAGTTCACTCATTTCGTAACGGATTTACTTAAATGGTGTCTTAATAATAAGATTAAAACCTTTGTTGTAACCTTCTTACTTTTTGTAAGTTCTATTGCACTGCTTGTAATGGGCTACATTGGGTCAGACTTTTTCCCTAGAACAGATAAAGGAGAGTTTTTGGTTCAAATAGAAATGCCAAAAGATGTTTCTATAGAGCAAACCAACTTTATGACTCAAAAGGCAGAAAACTATCTTGCTAAAAATTCTAATGTAGCTACAATGATTACCACAGTGGGGCAGTCTAGTGGTGGTATGGGAGCAGTACAGTCTACGCCGTATAAGTCAGAAATTAATGTTAAACTTATAGATAAATCTAAAAGAAGTGAGCCAAGTAATGTTTTTGCTGCAAAAATAAAACGAGAGCTGGAGCCTATTTTGGTTGGTGCAAAAGTAACTACCGTACCTATGGGACTTATGGGGGCAGAACAAGCACCATTACAGATGACAGTAATGGGGACTACATTAGATGAAGCTTTAGGCTATGCTAAAGAAGCAGAAAAAGCATTGAAATCTATAGAAGGTGCCACGGAAGTGAAACTGAGTGTAGAAGAAGGTAACCCAGAGATTTCGGTAAATGTAGACAGAGATAAAATGACGGCTCTAAGTCTTAATGTAGCAACCGTAGGGCAGACATTGAGAACGGCTTTTAGTGGAAATACCGATAATAAATTCCGTACAGGAAATAGTGAATACGACATCAATATCATCTTAGACGAATCTAAAAGAGGTAGTATAGATGATGTGAGAAATATTGAGTTTACCAATGCTCAAGGGCAGAGGATAAAATTATCACAATTTGCTGTGGTTGACTTCTCTTCTGGTCCTGCCGTTTTGGAGAGATACGACCGTTCACCAGCTGTTACTATACAAGCCCAAACCATAGGTAAAAGTATGGGAGCTGTGGCTAACGAATGGCTTGCCAAGTTAGAAAATGTAAAGAAACCTGCCAGCGTAAAATGGGTATGGGGTGGTAATATGGAAAACCAAAGTGAAGGTTTTGGCTATCTAGGGTATGCATTACTAGCGGCAATATTATTAGTATATATGATTATGGTAGTGCTTTATGACGATTTTGTAAAACCATTTATTGTACTATTTTCCATTCCTCTTTCTTTTATTGGAGCGTTGTGGGCATTGGCTCTTACCAATCAGAGTTTAAATATCTTTACCATTTTAGGGATTATTATGTTGATTGGTTTGGTGGCGAAGAATGCCATTCTCTTGGTAGATTTTGCTAACCATAGATTAGAGCAAGGTGAAACCATAGAAGATGCTTTAATACAAGCCAACCACGCTAGACTTCGTCCTATTTTGATGACTACGATAGCGATGGTGTTTGGTATGCTTCCTATCGCGATGGCTTCGGGAGCAGCAGCAGAGATGAATAACGGTTTGGCTATTGTAATTATCGGAGGGTTATTATCATCATTATTCCTTACATTAGTAATTGTTCCAGTGGTATACTTAATTGTAGTAAAACTGGAAAGAAAACTGGCTAAGGAAGACAAAAAAGATTACGACGCTCTAATGAAAGCGGATTATGAACACCTTCATCCAGAAGATGAAATAGAGTTTTAGAATAACAAAAAAGAGGCTTCAAAAAATGGAGCCTCTACTTTTAGTCTAAAAAAATAGTATTTTATTTAAATTTTAAAATCTCTAAATCTAGTTGATAATTTAGCTTTAGAATATCTTTGTGGTCATAGAGTTTAAATGTGATTTGGTTCTCTCCATCGTACTCTATTATTCCGTAGTTGGGTTCTACAACAGCTTCTCCTATTCTAAATTTATTAGGCTCTAGGGACGGCCATTTTTCGGTTAATCCACTAGACGTTAAATCATAGATAGGATATTGGTTGGGTAGGCTGTACTTTGATAACTCTCCCCAATGTACATCTCCAGATATTACAAAAAGATTTTCGGCTTTAGTTTTTTTAATTAAATCCATCATTTTTTGTTGTTGGCTAGGAAGGTTTGTCCAAGATTCCCAACCATTGTATTCGTGTGAGAACTGGATACTAGAAACCAAAATCCTTAAATCTGCAGGAGTTTTTAGAATTTCCTCTAGCCAGTTCCATTGAGCTTCTCCTAGAAAACTTTTAGAAGTATCTCGGCACGGAACATAGTCGTTCTTTCCGAAAGGCATTGTACTTTCAAATTTACAAAGAGCATCACGATTAAATCTAGTGTCTAAAATAATGATTTGAATTTTTTTGTTTTTAAAAGTGAAATATTCTACTCCATAAATACCGTTAGGGTTGGTCTGTCTGAATTTATTATTAACCTCCCAATATTTTAAAAACAAGGCTTTAGAAGCTTCTTTGTGAGGGTATTCTTTCCCCGCATCATTCCAGCCATAGTCGTGGTCGTCCCAAGTAGATAGCATCGGAACATTTTTCTTTAGGTTTTTAAAATGAGGATTGTTGGTTAATTTTTGATACTTAGCTTCTAGAACCTTCATATCGTAGGTGTCTCCATAGATGTTATCTCCCATCCATATAAATAAGTTGGGTTTCTTTTCAACCACTTTATCTAATAGTGATAAGTCTTTATCTTGTTTAGAACAAGAGGCTATTCCTATGGTAAATTTCTCTTGAGCATTAGCAATGAGTAGTCCAGAAAATATAGATATTGAAAGTAATTTTTTTAGTAATGTCATTGTTTATTTTGGTTTAAAATTTAGAAGTTTAGTTTTGCCACCACATTTTAGAATTAATATTATCTCCACCTAGTAGATTAGAGGCTTTTTGATAATTATCTCTATTTACAGATTGTTCAATAGAAGGATATATTAGCCTTGATGGTATTTTGTTACCGTTAGTATTGCCTTCACTTGGTTTCAGTTGAGGTAATCCTGTTCTTTTAAAATCGTTCCACGCCTCAAAGCCATTCCAAAAGAACGCTAACCATTTTTGTTCTGCTATCAATACAAGTTTGTCTCCTGTATAAGCAGCAGTTTCTGTAAGATAGTTTTGAGGCATTGCGGTATTCCAGAATTCAAAACTAGCTTTGACTCCGTTTTCGTAATGTTGCTTTGCAGGAAGGTTTACCCAACCTTTTTCTGCCATTTCTGCTAAAATGAACTCTAGCTCGGAGTAAGTCATTAAAATTCCTTTAATTAGGGTAGGATTGTAATGGAAATTTAGGTTAAGCATAGAGAGGTTTCTGTAGTCAGTGGAATAAGAACCTGGCTTGATGGCTTTGTGTTCTGTATGGCTACTATTTTGAGGTTTGTTGTACCAAGTGTCAATTCTAGGGTCGTTGTATTTTTTTGCTAAGTCTAACATTGTGGTAGATAAGGCTGTAAGTTGCTCAATTTCATAAACTCTGCCTCTACCAGCGGAGTAAGGAGAAACATCATTTCCAACGCCTGAATAATAATAGATTGCAGCATCTTGGTTGGTTTTGAATATTGGATATTCGTTAGGATTGGAGAGGATTTCTCTAATTTCTGAACTTACATCTTGTTTGTTCATGATTTTTATTAGAACCCTTAGACGTAAAGAATTGGCGAAAATTCGCCATTTACTTATATCGCCTCCGTAGAGTTTGTCACCCTCTATTGTTGCTCCTTTTTTTAGTATTTGGTTGGCTTCTTTGAGCATTTGGTTTGCACCTTTGTAAACTTCTTCTTGAGAGTCATACTTTGGAGTAAGTATTCCTTGTTTGTACTGTCCTGCTTCGGACATAGGGATAGGACCATAGGCATCGGACATTTGAGTAAAAATAAAAGCTTTTAACACCTTGGCCACACCTATGTATTCTTCTTTATGAGATTTTTTGCCTATGTTTTCTATATCGTTGAGGTTTTCTATTTGTCCATAAAGTTTCCAATAACTATCATTGGCAGTCCATGTATAAGTATCTATTTGGTTATATTGTATGTAGCTAATCATTTGTGATACTTTATTGCCTAGACTAAAATTATTGTCTACATTGGTATCCGCTATGCGATAAAGAATATTGGGTAATAATAGATTTACACTTACCGTTTCTTCGGTAAAATTATCTTTATCTTTGTTCATTTCCTCAAAACCTCTAGTGCAGGAATTGAAGACAAAAGTACTGGTTAAGATTAAAAATATTTTTTTCATTTTTTCCTTGATTTAGAATTTAATATTAAAGTTTACGCCGTACCCTATAGCTACAGGATATTGCATTACCTCCATACCTGGTAGCAGAGTACCACCAGACATAGCCATAGATTCTGGGTCTATATGTTGAGGTGTTTTAGTCCATCTTAGGAGATTTCTACCAACTAAAGAGATATGTAACTCTTCCATTCCAGCAGATTTTATCCACTCTTTTGGCAATGAGTATCCAAGGCTAACTTCTCTTAATTTAATGAACGAAGCATCAAACGAGTTAGACTCGGCGTTGTTTCTAGTGTAATAGCCTCCAAAATGATAATATTTTTCTGGATATACTCTGACATCGTTAGGCACATATGTGCCATTTTCTAGTTTAACTCCTTTTCCTATGATACCTGTTTCTCTCCCTTCTAGTGTATATGGTAGTACCCCAGACTCTCCGCCTATGGCATTGGTATAAGAATAGATAACGCCTCCTTTTCTAATATCAAATAGCACTCCGAGTGAGAAGTTTTTATAATTGAATTGATTTCTAAAGCCTAGCATAAAATCAGGATTGTAGTTTCCTATGCGTTCTTTGGTGTCTGATAGTACAGGGAGTCCTTCATTAAAGATAATTTGACCGTCATTAGTTCTTTTAAATACATAACCATATATATCGCCCATTCTTCCACCAGGTCTAGCTTCTATGGTTACATCTGCAGGACCTTCAGCGATAATATAAGATTGCAAATCTTTGTAAAGTTCTCTAACCCAGCCTCTGTTTCTAGTAAAGTTGAAACTCATATTCCACATAAAGTTTTTAGATTTTACGGCTGTCCATCTTAGGAAGGCTTCTATACCTTGGTTTTCCACCAAACCAGCGTTTACTAGGTTGGCATTATATCCTGTGGCGTCGGATATTCTTACAGGGATAATCTGGTTTTTGGTTGCATTTTGGTAGAAAGAAGCATTAAACTCCAGTCTGTTTTTAAATCCAATAAACTCTAGTCCGACTTCTTTTGTGGTGGTAGTTTCAGGCTTTATGTCTGTATTTGGAGCTACTGTAGGATTGGTAACAGTACCTAGTAAACCTCCAGAAAGATATTTTTTTTGTAAAAATTCGGGAGAGGTTCCATTGGCAATAATCGCCCAGTTGGTTCTTATTTTGAGCAGATTGATGGCTCTACCCATATTTAAAGATTTATTGAGTAGCCAACTGAAAGAGGCTGATGGATAGAGATAAGTGTTTTTGTTTGTGGGTAGAGTAGAGAACCAATCGTTACGGGCGGTTACTTCTAAAAATGCATAATCTTTATATCCCAAATTGATGCTTCCTAAAACAGAATTAATTCTTTCTTGGGTAAATTCGCTGTATCTAGATACAAAATTCTGTGTATTGTTTAGAGAGTAGATGCCGTGGGTCATTAAAGCGTTGGATTGCAGAAACTTTTCACCAAGTTTTCTATCCATTCTACTCAAGCCGCCTAGTACATCTAGCTCAAAATCACCAAATTTATTTTGATATTTTAAGAGCATATCCACATTTACTTCATTAAAGTTGAGGTCCTGTAGCCTTAGCATTCCCTTTCTATACCTATGAGATGCCATAGGTCTTCTAGAAGTTCTATCTTCATTTTGATAATCTAGTCCAGTTCTTATGAGGGCAGAGAAGTTTTGATTAATCTTATAGTCTAGCTGAATGCTACCAAAAAATCGGTCTCTATTAAAGGCATTGATGTTCTCATTGGCGATTAAATAAGGGTTATCTGCCCACCCTAGAGAGTAGTTTTGTTTTACTCCAGGTTCTAGCCAATAGTTTTTTGCCCATTTTAAATCGTTATTTAGATGATTCCAATACAGTACATACATAAGTCCTTGAGAACCATATCCTGTTACGGGGACATTATCACTTTTAGTATTCACAAAATTTAGGCTAGTGGATAAGTCAAACTTAGGTGTTAGTTTAAAGGTACTGTGGGTTGAGAATGTATTTTTATGTAAATTAGTGTTTGGGATATAACCTTCGTTTTGATTATTAGTATAAGATATACGATAAGAAATATCGTCGGTAGTTCCTTGTACGCTTATGTTGTTTACGATTTGAGTCCCTGTTTTGAAAATATCTCTTAAATCATATCTTCTAACAAAAGGTATTTTCACACCATCGGCATATTCTGGAGAGCCGTTTTGAAGAAGGTATAAATTAGGGTCAAACTTTGGTCCATAATTTTCTCCTAAACCATTTAATAGTTGGAATCTTTCTCCTGCACTATTGGTGCCTCCTTGTCCATATACCGATTGAAACTCGGGAAGAATAGGATTTTGGAACATAAAAGAAGAATTGTAGTTCACTGCAAATTTGCGTCCCTTTTGTCCTTTTTTGGTGGTAATCATAATAACTCCATTTGCTGCTCTGGAGCCATATAGTGCGGCGGCACCACCTTTTAATACGGACATATTTTCAATATCTTCAGGATTGATGTCCATAATGCCACTTCCATAGTCAGATGGAAGGTCTCCTTGATTGGTTGGTGAGCCTCCAACTCCAAAAATACGGTTAGAGATAGGTATTCCATCAATAATAAACATTGGCGAATTATTGTTGATGTTAAGAGAGTTATCACCTCTTATGACAATTCTTGATGAACTAGCAACGCCAGAAGTTCCTGCGGTGATTTGGACACCAGATACTTTTCCAGAAAGATTGTCTAAAGGATTTACCGTTTTAACCTCGGTAAGTTCCGAACCAGATAGAGCTTGTATAGCGTTTGCTGTTTTTTTCTTTTCCTTTTTAATTCCTAGAGAAGAAATTACTACTTCATTGATTTGATGCTCTTTTTCATTTTGTTGGGCATCTATTTTTCCCATTATCATACAAATGAGCCCAATAATACATAAACGATTTTTTTTCATAAATACCTGCTTGATTTTGGGCCAAAACTATAAACTATGCTGTTAAAAGATATTAAGAGAGTTTTAACATAAGGTTAAGTTTTGTTAAAAAAGAAAAACCCAAGCGTTACACTTAGGCTTTGTAGATTTTGTATATGTTTTAAAGTAGAACTGACCGTTATTTCCCAGTTCTATTTTGGATATCGTTATTAGAGTTTTCGTTTTTCTTTACTTTTTTAACCTTTTGGTTTCCGAAATTGTAAGTAACTGAAAGAGCATAAGTTTGGTTATATTGTCTTTGGGTAACATCACTAATGTATCCATTCTCTTGTTGGTTTTTTACACGAATGTATCCCATTGTATTAAATACATCACTCGCTGTAAAACGAAAAGTCTAGTTTTCCCAATTCTTTTTTATGGAGAGGTCTAGCTTTTGTAGAGCACCGATAGTTCCTATTTCCATTTTTTGTTTAGAAATCCAAAAGTAATCTACATCTAACCAAAGATTTTTAGCTTTGTTAAGAGCAATTTGGTTGTTAGAACTTAATACTATATATTCGGTAGTTCTATCCACAACATAAGTAGGGAAAACTTCTTGATTTAGAGGGTCTTTGCTTACACTACCACTAAAACGGGTATAAACTCCAGTAGCGTTAAAACTTCCCATCCATCTACCATTAAAGAAGGCTTTTTGCATACCTATACTTGCAGATAGTTGGTTTTTGTTACCATAGTTAGTTCTTATATATCTCAGCTCCGTAATGTTGCCAGTGGTTTTTTGTAAAGGTATTTGAGTGGCTGCATCTTTAGTATAGTTTTGGCTAAGGCTTAGGAAATAAGTACTTTTAAACATATACATTAGCTGTTGGTTGTAGCTGGTAGAGGCTTTCATAAAAGGGTTGTTTTGCCCAAAGTTCGTTTCTGTGGTGTACATTCTTACAGGATTGAGTTCCCAAAACGAAGGTCTTCGTACTCGGCTAGAAAAAGAGTAGCTGATAGAATGATTATCATTAGCCTGATAAGCCAAATTAAGGAATGGAAGCAAATTACTGTAATTATTTTTGAAATGATAATAAGGGTCATTTTTTCCTTCTACATCACCTTGTGTAGCGGTCATTTCGTATCGTAAGCCTACTTTTGTAGAAAGTTTTTCGCCAAAATTTCTCTCGTAGTTGGTATAGAAAGCACCTATCTTTTCTTGATAAATAAAGTGGTTGCTTAATGCATTACTTCTATAAAATACCAAATCCGAAGCAGCAATATCAAAAATAGTATTGTCATCTGTTTTGGTAGTGCCAAAGTTTCCGCCTACGGATAGAGTAGAATTATCTTTGAGTTTCCAAATGTAATCTAAAAATCCAGAGGTATTATTGATGTTTTGAGGCGCCTCTTGATTCATAGCCGAATTAAGAGAAGCGGCATTATTGCCTACGCCAGAATAAAATAGTAAATTGCTGTTGTTTTGTCGGTTAAATTTGAGGTGAGATAGGTTGATTTTTAGTATGCTCCCATTTTTATCTGTTTTTAAATCATAGTTAAGAGCGGTAGAGAAATTTTGAGTGTTTTCTTTCTCTAGCCCTTCCGATGGGCGTATTTGGAATAAGTTTCCATTGATGAAGTCTTGGTTGTTAGAAGTGGTTTTGCCTTCTTTCTGAAAAGAAAGCCCAGAATTAAAACTAAAGTTTAAGTTACTCTTTTCAGTGAGTTCATAATCAGCGGTAATATTGAAATTAGTCCTTTGAGAAGGCATATCAATATCCACAAGGCTAAGAGTTTTGGTTGTAGAGGTTCCGTTCTCTATCGTAAACTTTTGTTTATAGTTGTCTTCGCTATATCCTAGACTTGTGCTTATGCCGAGTTTATTTTTTCTATAGTTTAAGCTGAGGTTAGATGAAGTATTATTATAAAATGCTTGTTCGTTTTCCATTCTTAGAACCCCATTAAAACCATCGGTATTTTTCTTTTTCATAACGATGTTAATGATGCCTGTGTCGCCTTCTACATTGTACTCGCTACCAGGAACGCTAATAACTTCTATCTTAGAAATGTTTTCAGAAGGCGTGCTTTTTAGTAGAGCTAACAAAGCATCAGCATTCATATTCGCTTTTCTTCCGTTGATGAAGATGGTGGTGCTAGACTTTCCTAAAATTTTAAACTCTTTCCCATCTGTAGTAGTAACGGTTGGTGTTTTTTGCAGAAGTTCTAAAACAGTATTCCCTTTGGCTGCGGGAGATGCTGCTACATTATACACCATTCTATCAGATTTTTGCTGAATGAATTTCTTGGTGATTGTAACTTCTTCTAACTTTTTAGTTTTAGTAGAATCGGTTTTAGAATTGGTTTGTGAAAATGCGGTTGTAGAAACCAAAATTCCGAGTAAAAAATAAGTCTTTCTCATAGCTTTCATTTTTTTTAAAAAGAGCCGAGCGGTGGTTATTAGTTTAAATGAATGTGAAACCCGACTCTTTTGTTAAGATTATTAGTTTTATTTTCTGATACAAAGATATATAAATAAATTACTATTATGTAATACAAAGTAGTAAATATTTTGTGTAAATTGTTTTAACTAATTGATTATCTGTGTTAAAAAATTAAATCTATTTAGGCTTTCTATAGAGTAAGACGCAAGAAATTATAAAAGGTTGCCTAAGAAATACTTATTTTTTTTGAAAAAGAGGTCGTTTTTGTTCTGCTAAAATCATAAACTGAACAAGATGGTTAGGTGTTAATCTTCCGTATTTTAAAATATCTTTCGTGTCGAAATCTTTAAGTACAAAATAAATGAAGGCATCTTTTTCGTCATAATTTATATTGAGTTCCTTGAAATAGTCTTCTCCTAATTCTTTATCTAAAATTTGGAGTAAATCTAGCAGCGTCCATTTATTATTTACTTCTCCTAAAGAGAACCCTTCTCCTTTGGGTTGGGTAAAAAGCATAGGATTTTCTAGTTTTGATTTTCGGTAATAGCTGTAAGGTGTTTTCTTATAGTCAATAAATAAATCCAATTTTAGTTGCTCCAAATTTTTATTGGGTTTAAATTGTTTTAGGTCTTCCTTGATATTACCTGTTGTTTTTACATTTAATTGTACCTCTTCGATTTCTTTGTAAGAGGGGAGTAGCATTATGTTTAATTCATTGCTGAAACTTTTGGAAGATACTTTGTAAGCCACTCTTTCATAGCCGTATTTTACAAATCTTAGTTCTTCGTTTTCGGAAGCAGTTATATTAAAGGCACCATTGTTATCCGTGGTGGTTTGTTGATTGGTGGTTATATTGATAACAAGGGTATTACCTAAAGGGATATGATTTTCACTAACGACTTTCCCTGTGATTATTTTTTGAGAAAACAAAGATTGATTTAGTAATAAAGGAAGGATAATAATATATAGAGCTTTCATCATAGTTTTTAAGGTAAGGTTATGCAGGTTTCAAATGTAATCCAAAAAGTAATATAGAGTTATTGGTTTAACAGTAGGTTAATAGTCTTTAAGACTATTTAACGCTTATCATTTAAACTTGGGTTAAAGATTTATTC
This sequence comes from Riemerella anatipestifer, assembly GCF_035666175.1. Lineage (NCBI taxonomy): Bacteria > Pseudomonadati > Bacteroidota > Flavobacteriia > Flavobacteriales > Weeksellaceae > Riemerella > Riemerella anatipestifer. The sequence continues at coordinate 1,413,588 of NZ_CP142016.1, read as the reverse complement.
CCTAAACAGAAAAATTACTATCTTTGCGGACTAAAGTTTACGGGGGCTGACTGGTTTCGACAGCAAGGTCAGTAGGTAAGTAAGCATGCAGAGAACCGTAGCGCGATCTCTTTAATCCCTTGCTACAAAGTTTAACTGGCAACGAAGAGTTTGCTCTTGCTGCTTAATCCGAAGCATTAGTAGGATAAGCCTTTTCCCGAAGTATAGTAAGGAAACAAGATGTCTCACGGAAGCTCTGTTCTGCGGCGTCCGAGTATGAGGCATAGGAAATGCGGAAATAAGCCTTTAGAAGCTTTGGCTAAAGGACGAAAATCTTAAAAGATAAGCATAAAGTTGGCGGTCTGTTGTCTGCTTTATGACGAAAACTAAAAACAGACTAAGCATGTAGAAAGCTTGCGTATTGCTTGTTTGGACGAGGGTTCGAATCCCTCCAGCTCCACTGATTAAACTAAAGGGAACTTTCTAAAGTTCTCTTTTTTATTTCCCAATATTTTACTTGCGAAGTCTTTAGGTATAAAATGTTTTGGCAAGCTAAAAAACCGAACTCAAATTTGAGTTCGGTTTTTGAAAATATAGTATAGTTTAAACTATCACGATAGGTGTACTTAGCATTTCTGTTCTAGGTTCTTTTAATAGCGTTTTACTATTGCTATACTGCGTGGTGATGCTTAGCTCATAATTACCTGCTTCTAAATCCGTAGGAACGAGAATGAGTAACCTTGACGGCTCATTAAGTACAATATGCTCTGCTGAGAGTTTTACCTCATTTTGGTTGTCTAGATTTTTAAAGACGATACCATTTTTAGGGTTGTTGCCGTCTATTTTAATATAAGTACCTTTGATTTCGGCGTTTTTGCCTTTGGTAAGGTTGCCGTCTGCTTTGCCTGTAGCTTTGTCGGTAATACCGAATACACTCATTGGGCTAGACTGCTCGCCGAGGATTTCTACTTTGGTATCGTTGGCGGCTTTTCTTAGGTCGGTGCCTTGGTTCACATTTACATAAACGGAGTGCTTCTCTTTGTCCCAAGTCTTATCGTAAAATACGCCCTTAATGGCAGGACGCATATATACTAATCCTGTATTTACACTATACCCGTTGAGTACCAACTCCGAGGCTTTGCGGTTAAAACGAGTGATAATATCTACCGCCGTTTCGGTCTGTATCTCCATACCCTCTTTTTTGAGGGCTTCTATGATTTCTGTAATGCCGAGGCTACCACCTAGAAGTGGTACGGCTACAAAATCGTTAGGGTCATCTTTCGTGAGTAGGTTGGGACGCAACCATGCTTTTAAGGTATTCATAAGTGTAAAATTTTAATGTTACCCGTTGTGCATTATGAAATGAAAAAAACAAGAGTTGTTTATTAGACTGAAAATCAGTATATTGTTTTTGCTATAAAACGGTATAAATGAACAACATAGAGCAAATATATGAAAGAATTTTGGAAGTTTTAGGACTTTTTTCAGAAAATCAACTGATTAGTTATCAGAGAAGAACACCTAAAATGAGCGATTTAGAAGTCATAAGTCTTAATATTACTGCTGAATACTTGAGTATTGATAGCGAATTACAGTTATTTAGAAAATTGCCAAACTCTCTGATAAACAAAATTGAAAGAAGTGTTTACAATAAGCGAAAACGAAGACTATCCCTACAAACAGAGCAAATTAGACAGCGTATTTCGATGGAGTTCAATGAGTTTGAAGATATTTTTATCGTTGATAGCATGCCAATGAAAGTTTGTGAAAACGCTCGTTCTACTCGTTCAAAAATTTGTAAAGAGCAATCCTATTCTTCACCAACATATGGTTATTGTGCTTCACAGAAATTATATTTCTATGGCTATAAACTACACGCAGTATGTTCTTTAAATGGTGTGATTAAGAATTTTGATATAAGCCCTGCATCCGTTCACGACATCCACTATTTAAAAGATATTGGTGAGCAAATGCGAAACTGTACTTTAATTGGAGATAGAGGCTATTTATCAGCAAAAGTTCAAATAGATTTATTTAACTATGCTAATATTAAATTAGATACACCAATGAGAAGTAATCAGAAAGATTATATTCCTCAATTTTCATTGTACAAGAAAAAGCGAAAACGAATTGAGACATTTTTCTCTCAACTTTGCGACCAATTTATGATTAAAAGAAACAATGCTAAAACTTTTGAAGGCTTTAAAACAAGGATAATCAGTAAAATAACCGCCGCAACGGTTATTCAATATATCAATAAATTTATCTTCCAAAGAAAATTAAATCATCTAAAAATCAGTATTATTTAAAATGCACAACGAGTTATTCTTATTCACTTTTTAAGGAATTATCAAATAAAACCCCATTAAATGAAAGTTTATACAAACCTCAAAAATCCGTAGATTATTGGAAATATTTTGATTTAAAAGGAAAGCAAATTGCTTTTGATTGTAATACTAAAAAATTTTTTTGGACAGAGAACTATGAGTGGGAAAAGAAACGAGAATTTGCAAATAGAGAAAGTCTAATTGATACTCTTTTACAAACTGTGTAACATGAAAAGTTATTTTTTTAAGTTACACAGTTTATGGGAGACTACCGAAAGTCTCCCTAATCATCTCGCCTCATATCCATCTTTAAACTTTAAGAATTTTTCGGCATCTTTTGGATTCTTTTTCATCCATTTATTAATGAGATCGGTGTTGTATTGAAGTTGTTCGACTTCACTTTTGTTGTAAATCACTTTTTTGTCATTCTTGATTTCTTGAAGCAATTCTGCTCTGATTTCCATTTTGGTTTGAATGCTGGTATTATACCATTGTTTTGAAAAATAAAAACATAGAAACATAACCAATACAGATAGCACAAACATTGATAATGCCGTTAGATTAAACTTTTCATAAAACTTCTTCTTTTTTTCAAACTTCTCTAATTTTTCAGAAAGTTCATCCATTTTTAAAATAGACTGTTCCGATAAATGAGCATTTATGCTTTTAGGAATTGTTCCGATAAGCTGTTTGAATCGCTCCAGAAACTCATCTTTCATTTTCTCTAACACTTTGATATTGTAGTTAGCGGTTCTCACAGTAGATTCTAAATGCCCTACAATATTGGCAAGATCTTCTACATTATGACTAAAATTCACCATTAATTCAATATTCTCTTCGTTGGATTGAATCACTTTTTTTAGAAGTTCCATCCCATTGTCTATTGGTTGATTTTCATTAAAATTTTGTTCCTGATTATTCTGATTTTCTTGCATTGTTTTAATTTTTTCTATGTTAATAGTCATTTTAAATTTATTATCTAAATCTGCTTTTGTTAATTTGATGATTTTCACTCTGTTGGAGATTACTCAACAGCATTTCTTTAATATCCTTGATTTTGAGTTTATTCGTTATCTCCGAAAGTTTATATCCTGCTCGATATTCTTTCTTGGTTTCGGCATTAATATCCGAGTGCTTCACAATTCGCATTCCCGAAACACCTACTTTCTGATTTTCTGATAAGGTTACTCGATAATCTCTCTGATTCATTAGCTCTTTTAGTTCCTCAAAAGATCTTGCAGTTTTTAAAACTTTCTGCAAATCATGTAGCATTTGCTCTTTCTTCTCTTTACCTATTTCTATATCTGTTTTCAAATTCATTTCTTTGCAGACTTCTCTCACAGCTTTTCCGAAGCGTTCGCCAATCTTGTGAGCTTCAATCGTATTGATGCCTTTCGTGTTCACACGATTTACCACAAAATGAATGTGTTTATGCTTCGTAGAATTATGAATATCCAATCTTATCTGATTATCACTCGTAACTCCAACTTTCTTCAAGGCTTTTAAGGCGAGTTCAATAAGTTGCTCATTGGAAATTTCATTGTCTTTGGTTTGCTCTGGAGAGATATATCCAGTTAATGCCCAATTCTTGATTTTTGAATTTCTTTCGGTAACGGATTTCATTTCCTGAAACTGTAATTCTGCATCATCGGATAAAAGATTATTCGAATACACCATTTCGGCTGTGTCTTTATCATTTCCGTTATATTCGATAGCAATCTTACTGATTCTTCTGGTCGTTGCTGAATTATTCATTTTCGATGATTTTTTGATATAAATACTCTCTGATTAATTTGGTCACGGTTTGGATTTCATTCAGTATTTCTTTCTTGTTTTCAAATTCGTTCCATTCTCGGTTTCGTAGCAGATTGGATATTCTGATGAAATGATTACCATATTGCAGTAATATTTCATCGGTTTTAAATTCATCGATTTTAAGTTCTTTTTCGGTTAAAATCAATCGTGCATATTGGGAAAGTTTAAGGTTAAGTTCTTCTGCTTTTTCTTGAATTTTCTGATATTCTTTTTCGGTTACTTTTGTTGAAATAATTTTTGAAAAATCATCTGATTTCTTCTTCACTAATCCACCTTTTCTTCCGATGTTTTGAAAGTGTTTTTTTCTCTTTTCTAAAGCAAGAATCTTCTCTTGCTCTTCTTTGGCTTTGGCTATAAATTCAGTTAGAAAATCTTGTTTCATTTTTTGTTGTTTTTAAGTTTAAATTTTGTCTGTTTCATTTTTTTTAGTAATTAATTCTGAGCATTGATTGAAAATTTGAATTACATCTATTTTACTCTTTTTCATTAATTCCGTTTCGACGACAGGAGAAACCAAAAAGTGGAAAGTTCCCATTTGCGTATGCTTATGGTAAACTTTGCGTACTTTTTGCACTAAGACTAAGCGTAAAATTTACCGTCTCATTTTGTAAGTTGGTTTCTCTTCAATATGAATTTGCTCTTCTGATTTTTTTGAGATTAAATATTCATTCAAATCTTTAAAATCTTTGTGTTGATTTCTTTGGTCGATAACATTAGAATGAAGTTTGTTTAACTTTTCTGCGAGTAAATCTCCAGCTCTGTCATTATCCAAATACAATTCAATCTTTTGATAATTTTCCAATGATTTTTCAATTTTAAAAAGCCATTGAAAAGAAATTTAAAATCACGAAATCGGAAGCCTCGTCTTTGAAATTTTGGTCTTCATTTTTGAGAGTGAGATAGGACAAATAATCGCTAAAGCCTTCAAATATTTTTAATGTTTGAGCTTTTGTATTGGAGTTGTTTTTAACAGAAGTAATATCTTTTTTACCCAAGGCTATCTTCATATATTTGTTCCTAATTTCATATCCTCTAGAATCATTTTTGAAGGCAACAGCAAAGTAGGTTTTGTCTTCAATTTGATAATGGATTTCTTTTAGTTCTGATTTTTGAGTTTCAAGATTTCTGTCTTTCAAATAATCCAAAAGTGCAGGATGCGAAACTTCTTTTACTTCTAAAATTTGATAAGTTTTTCTTTCTTGACGATTCTTCATTAAAAGTTCTTTTTGCTTTTGAAAAGAAAAGTCAAAGCGTTTGAGATATTCAAGGGCATCAGATACCGAACATTGTTTAAGTTCTTGAACAATGGATACGACATCGTATTGTTTTCCTGTACCAAAATCAAAAGCTGTATTTTTTACATAATTAACCAAAAGACTTGGTGTGCGTTCTTGTCGGTTGACAGCATAATAGTAAGCGGTTTTCGGATGTTCTTTGCTCGGTGAAAGAGAAAAGCTTTCCATCACTTCTCTAATGCTGATATTTTCATTGGCTTGTTTGCAATTCATTTTTCTGTGTTTTTAGTTGTTGATTGATTTTTTGAAATGTTAAATTTTCGTTGGATGTGAATTGGAGATTTGTGATAGGTTTATCATTAGATTTTTTTGTTGAATTGTTGAGTGAAATCAATAATATTCTGATTGATAAATATTTATCAACTCAACAAAGTCTCAACAATTCAACAAAATTGGATTTTTATGCTCAACAAACGCTCAACAAAGCAGTAAGATTTTAAGTTTGTTGAGGATTTTGTTGAATGAGTAATTATTTGATTTTCTTTTTATTAAGCAATTAGCTTAACAAATCAACATATTTTTTTAAAATGAAATTTCTGGAAATGTTAAAATATCTTCCTACAGAATTATTTTGGCAGAAGTTTCCAGTGTAATCAATATCGTATCTTATATAGGCTAAACCATTCTTTTGTGGCTCTAGTTCCCATTTGTTCTTCAAAATGTTTCTTACCTCATTTCTTGTGTAATAAGTTTGCTTGAACATTCGGTTAATCATATTCAGAATGTCCTGTGGGACAACATTGATTTCTTGATCTTCATTCGATTCAAAGAATTCATAAAACAGTTCCACCATTTTGCTTTCCAATTTATTTCCGTTTTTGAAAACTAACTTTTGCAATGCCTTAGTCTTAATGTCGGATGATTCAAACCACATTCTTGTTTTCCTCGGAGAGAAAAAAAGTCGGTCAATTAAGAATCTTAGGAATAATGGAATCTCCCTTTTCAAATTTTCTAAAAACTCCGTGTTTTCAGATTTTATAGGATTAATTTTAAGCACCCAAAATCGGATTTCGTTCTCATCAATCTGAATGAAGTTGTCTTCATTATTGGAACAAAGAATGAATTTACCGAAGAAATCTATTTCCTCCCGATCTTTGCCTTTGTTCTCTAATTTATCTTTATTGGTCGTAGAAAGGTATTTCAGTCGTTCGGTAATTTCTTTTTTATCAAAGAAAACTTCATCGATTGCAATGAGTAACATCGAAGCCCAGTCTGAATTGAACTGGCTATTAAATGAATCACCTTTAATGTAAGTCATATTCAGTCCAAAGATTTCTTTAAGCCATTTTAGAAAAGTGGATTTCCCTGTTGCTCGTTCTTTACTTACTAAGCAGAGAATTGGCAAAACCTGTACTGGTTTTTGTAATAGGATTTTCAAGTAATCCAAACCTAAGTCAATCTGCTTCCCAAAAATATGTTCTAAAAAAGAGATAGAGTAGGGAATTTCCTCAATGCTTACTTTTGCAAGTACTGGTTGTATCGGTATTTCCTTGTACATATTGTAGAAGTTTCCAATAGTTTTCTTGTATCCTAAATGATTTGGAATACAGCAAAATCCATCGTATTTTGGAATATTATAAATGTATTTCTTTCCATGATCTTGGATAATGATTTCTCTTGACCACTTGGCAAGAGTTACCGTGGAATGTCCTGAAATTTGTGGACGCTCAATCAGTTTGTAATAAATTGTTCCAACTCGGATGTAAGGAATATTATTATTCATTTTTAAAGTTTAATGTTAAAAATTATGTGCTAGACAATCTGAAATATTACTTTCTCTTGCCTTTTCCATATTCAAGAAGCTCTTTAATTGAATAATAATACCTCCCATTAAAATTATAATGAGGTAAATTTTTATTTTTCCTCCAATCTATAATGGTAGGAACGGAAATTTGCAAAAATTTAGAAGCCTCGATTTGTGATACCAAATCTTCTGGACTTTCTTCTACCTTTTTAGATGGTAATGTGAATTCGGTTGCTTTCTTCAGAATGATTTCAACCGCCTTTTCCAAATCGGATTTGGAATGTGAATAAAGTTGTACTGACATTTTAATTGATTTTAGTTAAACGATTATGACTTTATTGTCAGTACAAAGGTTGGAAATTACCCGCTTAACTATTTTATAGTCTCTATTTAATCGATATATATTTGATAATCAATGTCTTAATTTTAATTTTTATAAAATAGAATCTCTATTTTATAATCTATTTTCAATTGTTTTTAATGAATGGCCGATGTCTGAAAACTCTTCAAAAATGATTTCTGCAAACTTCTTTTTTTCTAAAGAAAACTTAGAAATAGAATAGGAAGCAGCTTTATAAAATTCCTCTCTGTTTTTAATAAAGAAACTCCTATCCTTATATTTTTCACCCTTTTTAGTAGGTTGTTTATTAGCCTTATTTCTGAATCTTCTTTTTACAAATTCTTGAACATCTGAAATATTTTCAGCCGACATTTTTATGTTATCATAACTTTCTAATTGACTAGTTAGAATCTCTGTCAAACTATTTACTGTGCAATTACCAGATAACACATATATAAGATAATTTTTTTCTGGTTGGATTAAATTTATTTTTTCTTTTAGTTCATCAAGAGCATTTATTTGCCCCGAAAGTTTATCTTCAAAGCCAACCTTATCAAAAGCTAATTTTAAATTGTCTATGGATTGATTTATAACCAATAAACTTTTTTCGATATTGGAATTTTCTTTGTCTGAATTCAGAATTTTATCAATTTCCATATCAATAAGTGAAATATCATAATGCAAACCTTCATTATCGTCAAATTTTATCAATCTAATATCAAGCAACATATCGATAATTACTTGATAATCCATATTTAAAAGACTGAGATTTTTTGTTAACTTATCTATTCTACTAATAGTTTCCAACACATTTTTGATGTATTTTCGATAGAAAAGAGTTGTGGTATAATTATCGGAAATTGAATTGAATAATTTACTATCGTAATATTCAAATGCTAATAGTTTATCTATTTTGGGGAGAAAATTTTCATTCAAGAAATTTTTGTATTCCTCGTTACTGATTCCACTTAATTCCGTTCTTTTAATTTTATCAATAATGGAATCAAAACTTTTTCTTCGGTACTCTTCTGTTTGGTCATTATAATAACTGACTTTTGAATTATATTTTTGAAACTCGAAATCTTTACGAAGATTGAATTTTCCTTCTTTTTTTGATTTCCAAACCTTAACAAATAAATAAATTAAACATCCGAAAATAAGCAATCCATAAATCCAATAGGAAGTGAAAAAACTATAAATTGCTAAAACGAAATAAGCTAACAATACTGCATATATTATGGATTTAAAAACAAGATAAGACCTGTAAATTGTTTTTTGCAAAAGCCAAGTGAATTCATTAAACAAAAATTTATCAATGACATAGAGATAAGTTTTATAAAAAATTGCAAACCCAATAACACATAAAATTGCAACAATCAAAAACAGGCGTATATTTTCAGAAATTTCTCCCATAAATTTATTTTATAAATTCATAATGCTGTTGATTTTCTCTTTTACAATTTCTATTCTTTCATCAATAATTAATGGATGAATATGGGTTAGCAGAAGTTCCTCTAAAAGACCTTTATCTATAATTTTTTGAATTTCAGATTTAATAAATTCTAAAATTCTCGAATCGCATTTAGAAATTTCTTCTACAATTGTAGTTCTGTTATCAATAATGTAAATAATATCTTCAATGTCGTGGCTTGTCCTATAATCTTTCCCTCGATTATTGAAAGCTTCAAATTTTGTTGCAAGAAAACAAGGTGCTGATAAAATGAAAATCTCCTGTCCTTTCACATTCACTTTCCATAAATCTTCAAAACCTATTTTATACCAACGGTTGGTAGAACCAAAAGCACTATCTTCAGCAGGAATAATATCAACAGGATATTTTTTGAAAGTATAACTGCAAATTGATGTTCCAAAAGGATCCGGGTGAAAACCTAATTTTCCTAATTCTTCTATTGTCTTATGAAATTCTCCAATATCAACAATATTTACAGTAAAATCTATATCTTTCGTTGGGCGTATTTCGTCAGCTGCGGGGTCATCTGTGTAAAGACTAATAACCGCTCCTCCAACAAATACTACTTGTTCCCTATAATGTTGTAAGCCTTCTGCTACTTCAGCTACAACTCCTACATTGATGGTTTTGTTATGCAATTTCTAAATATTTTTTAAGGTATTCTACTGCTATTTCTTTTTCTCTTGTTCTACCAACACGGATAGCATCTGTGATGGCAAGTAATTCATATAATTTTTCATCTTTTAGCGATGCTTCAGGAACAGAGGAATATAAAGGCTCTATGCTTTGTCCTCTCGCTGTGCCTTTCGCATACGCCCAAACATACATTTCACTGCTTTGAATTTCTTTATTAAGTGGTGATGCACTATGAGCGGTTGGAACTCCTCTGACAATTGCACCAGGCTTTTGAGGGAAAACATATCTTATTCCATATTGAAGAAATTCTGCGAGAGCATATCTCATCACTTTTTTTCCTTTTGAATCTAATAATCCAGAATTTTTTGACCTTGCTACAGACTCACTGATTTCTGATTGACTGATTCCCAATTCCACGGCAATCTCTGATTGATTCCACGTATCACTTTTCAAACTTACAATTTTCAGCAACAAAACAATGTCTTGCGGTTTCATATTTTGTTTTGAATTTTTCATATATTGTATATTGCGATATGCAATATTAGTAAAAAAATACGAACTACACATTCAAAATATCTCATATTGCGATATGCGATAATTTATCCCCAAGCTTTGTCCATTTGTTCGTCGGTAAATACTTCCGTTACTTTCATATATTTATCCAATACTGCATCTTTTTTAATATTGGCAATCTTTTTAATGGCTTTCGGTTCCATTCCCAACAGAAGAGAATTAGTAATAAAGGTTTTTCGTGCTGTATGACTTGTAATGAATTTACATTTTGGCTGAGTAAGTGTTTTTTTCTGATTTCCTACAAACCAATGAATAGTAAATGGTTGTGTAATTTCTGCTTCCTCACAACAATCTTTGATATACTGATTAAACTTTTGAGAAGAAATAACAGGCAAAGGTTCATGAATTGTCCCTTTATATTTTTCCAATATAGTCTTTGCGTATTTGTTAAGTTTAATTGCGTGATTCTGGGTTTTAGTCTTTTGTATTGAAAGGATAATGTGGTCTTCAGAAATATTGGCTAAATGCAGTTTCGATAAATCGGAGAACCTTAATCCTGTAAAACATCCCATACAATAGAAATCTCTTACTTGAGAAAGTTTATCCGATTCAAATTCTTTTTCATATAATTTCATCAATTCATCAAAGGTCAGATAAACAATATCTATATCATGTTCGACTGCTCTAAATTTTTCAAAATCTCGATTGGTATTATAGCCTTTTTCAGTAGCCCAATTTAAAAATGATTTTAAAACTTTTATCACTTTAGCAAAATAGTTTTGTTTCATTTTCTTTACTTCAAAAGAATAATTTCTCAACGATTCAAAAAATTCATTATTAACTTTATCAAAGGAAAGTGAAATATGTTCTTCTTTGCAGAAATATCCTAAAAAATTTTTCACTGTCGTTTGTCCCTTTATCGTATTAGGAGTTTTTGTAAGCTTCCCTTTTTCGATATAATCATCAAAACATTAAAAAAAATCGATAGAGTTTTCTGATAATTCATTTTTAGTTTCAAATTCATTGAATCTTTCAGTGGAAAATTGAATATCATTAGCTTTAAGAAAAAGAAATAACCTGCTTATCTTTTCTTCTATTTCTTGTAAATCTTGATTGATAAGTTGGTAATTATTATCCTTTTCCTTCTTTAGATTAGGCTTAACTCTATATCCGTTCCAATGGTGCTCAAGTACCGAGTGTCCAGTGTTTTTTCGAATTCTTTTACCATTATGTCTAACGCTAATCTGTATAGGTATTAAACCATTTTGATTCATTTTTTCTTTTCTTAACTCAAAGGCTATCTTCATTTTAAAATTAAGTTTAGTTAAAATAAGAAAAGGGTGGCTAAAATTGAATTTAAAGTCATTAAAATTTAAAAAAAATTGGCATTGTTAATCTGATATATTTTTTATAATTTAGCCTAATGAAATGTACCAAATGTCAATCATCCAATAAGATTAAAGCAGGCTTTGCCAGAGAGCGACAGCGATATAAATGTAAAGATTGTGGCTATTTTTTCAGTGTTGAGAAAAAATCAGATGTAAAAACACTAGAACAAAAGCGTCTTGCTTTAGAAATGTATCTAGAAGGGTTAGGCTTTCGAGCCATTGGGAGGCTATTAAATATTAGCTATGGAACAGTTTATCAATGGGTTAAGAAATGGGGAGAATCTGTAGAGCTTCCAAAAAATGAAGTTCCTATTGAAATAGTGGAATTAGATGAGATTCACAGCTATGTACAGCATAAAAAAACTACTGTTGGAGCTGGATTGCTGTTAATAGACTTAGAAAAAGGTTCATCAGTTTTATTTGTGACAAACGGGACGCAAAAACCTTCTTAAAACTTTGGGAGCAATTGAAAAACAGAAATATAAATGTTTTTTGTAGTGATTATTGGAAAAGTTATTCAGAGCTGATACCCAGTGAAAGACACGTAACCTCCAAAGCAGAAACCTTTACAGTGGAGGGATATAACAGTAGAATAAGGCATTATTTGGCGAGATTTAAAAGAAAAACAAAGTGTTACTCTAAGTCAAAAACAATGTTGGAAAATTCTTTAAAACTTTTGTTCTTGAAACTAAATAATGAATTGAATATAATAATTTAACAATACCAAAAAATTAAATTCAAAAACCTTATATAGCCCAAATATACAGTATACAAAAGAATTAAAAACAATTAAAAACAACCCGTTGTGCATTATGAAATGAAAAAAACAAGAGTTGTTTATTAGACTGAAAATAAGTATATTGTTTTTGCTATAAAACGATATAAATGAACAACATAGAGCAAATATATGAAAGAATTTTGGAAGTTTTAGGACTTTTTTCAGAAAATCAACTGATTAGTTATCAGAGAAGAACACCTAAAATGAGCGATTTAGAAGTCATAAGTCTTAATATTACTGCTGAATACTTGAGTATTGATAGCGAATTACAGTTATTTAGAAAATTGCCAAACTCTCTGATAAACAAAATTGAAAGAAGTGTTTACAATAAGCGAAAACGAAGACTATCCCTACAAACAGAGCAAATTAGACAGCGTATTTCGATGGAGTTCAATGAGTTTGAAGATATTTTTATCGTTGATAGCATGCCAATGAAAGTTTGTGAAAACGCTCGTTCTACTCGTTCAAAAATTTGTAAAGAGCAATCCTATTCTTCACCAACATATGGTTATTGTGCTTCACAGAAATTATATTTCTATGGCTATAAACTACACGCAGTATGTTCTTTAAATGGTGTGATTAAGAATTTTGATATAAGCCCTGCATCCGTTCACGACATCCACTATTTAAAAGATATTGGTGAGCAAATGCGAAACTGTACTTTAATTGGAGATAGAGGCTATTTATCAGCAAAAGTTCAAATAGATTTATTTAACTATGCTAATATTAAATTAGATACACCAATGAGAAGTAATCAGAAAGATTATATTCCTCAATTTTCATTGTACAAGAAAAAGCGAAAACGAATTGAGACATTTTTCTCTCAACTTTGCGACCAATTTATGATTAAAAGAAACTATGCTAAAACTTTTGAAGGCTTTAAAACAAGGATAATCAGTAAAATAACCGCCGCAACGGTTATTCAATATATCAATAAATTTATCTTCCAAAGAAAATTAAATCATCTAAAAATCAGTATTATTTAAAATGCACAACGAGTTAAAAACAGAAAAAATTTAATAGTAGTCCCGCCTGGGGTACTAAACCGTTGTTAATCTTTGTGATTTTCAACGGTTTTTTGTTTTATATGAATTTATTTTCTAACTATATTTCTGTTTTGTGACTTCTCATTATGAAAAAAGTTTACTTTTGTTTTTTAAGAAAATAAATGTATGCATTCAAAGGTAAGTTATATTGTATTGCTGGTGATTGTGTTAGTGAGTTGTAATTCACTAGATAGATATAATCGACATATAGAAACGCCTATTCCCAAAGAGAAATTGATAAAGGATATTAATTATATGGAAAGGGTTTTGTTTAAAAATCATCCTAAAATAGATTGGTATATAGAGCAAAAAGCATTGCATTATTCTTTTGATTCTTTGAGGAAAACAATAGACAAACCATTAACTCCAAAGGAATTTTATTTAAAAATAACACCTGTGGTGGCCAAGATAAAACAAGGTCATATCACGATGAAGCCTCTCCTTAAAACTTATTCAAGTTCAGAAAGAAGTAAATACAAGGAATCCAAAAATCCTTTGAGCGGGTTAAGCTATTATTACGAAAATGGGCGACTATTTATAAAGAAAAATACAAAAAAAGAGGCTGATGTTCTTCTTAGAGGCATGGAAATCGTTTCGGTTAATGGTATAACTCCTCAAGAATTATATGGAAAATATAGAGCGGGGCTTACCTCAGATGGTTATAATCAAACCTTTATTCCTTACTATTTTGCGAGTATGGTTAATCGTTTTTATCTAAATGAACTAGGATTTGTAGATAGTCTAGAGATAAAAGCAAAATGTGCAGATAGTCTAGTGATTTTTAATGCTAAAAGAGAATTTAAGAAGACTGTTCACAGAAAGTTAGAACCTAAAGGGCAGATTAAAGACTCTCTTTCTAAAGTTAAAAATGAGATTGAACATTTAACGAAAGAAGAAAAAATAACCAAAAGATTAGAACAAAGGAAGGTCAATAAGAAAAAGAGAATTTACGGTTATGATGCTGATGATAAAGTTTATATAAACGACTTATCTTTTCCTGTAAAAGGTGATTCTAGTATAGCGGTTCTTAAAATTAGAAGTTTTTCTTCAGGTCGTAAGAAGGCTTATGATGAAATTTTCAAGATGTTAAAAGAGCGAGAAGTAAAACATTTGGTACTAGATCTTAGGAATAATTTGGGAGGTAGTATTTCTCAAATACATCACTTATCAAAGTATTTGTCTCAAAAGGAGTTTCGTATGATTGATGACCCTGTGGTTGTAAATAAAATGGTGTATCTTAATTACTTCAGAGGTGGAAGTATTGTGAGTAAAATATTGCTTTCTCCAGTTACTGTTCCTCTTTTTCTTAGAAAAACAATTTCTACTTATAAAGATTCCTATGGGTATTGGCGTACTCCGATTCAACAATCTCGAAAAACACAGCCTAAAGCACTTAATTATACTAATAAAGTTTATGTATTAATCAATGGTAAAAGTTTTTCTGCCTCTAGTATCATTAGTGCGTATCTAAAATCTTTGCCAAATGTAACTTTAATCGGAGAGGAGACTAGTGGTGCACATAATGGTACAGTAGCAGGTATGATGCCTAGATTTGAATTACCATATTCAAAACTAAATATAAGGTTTGGGCTGCTTAGTATAGAGCCTACTTATAAAGTGGATAAAGAGGGAAGGGGAGTAATGCCTAATATTGAGTTTAAAGAAAAAGCGGCAAATATTATCGAAGAAGATGATAGAATGTTAAACTTTGTGCTTTATGATTTAATTCCTCAATTTTCTATTCAGTAAATAGGATTTTTTATAGTCATCTATTATAACTTTACTAAACGATTAAAATCCTCCTTCCAGCCAAGATTTAAAGTGTTTTACTCGCTCTCTGCTTATTGTAATTTCTTGCTCGAACGGGTGATTGAGTTCCACTTTGTAATATGGGGAAGTGTGAATATTTTTAATATGCTCTAAATTGATAATAAATTGTCTACTAACCCTGAAAAATTTCTTTAAATCTAACAGTTTTTCTAACTCATCTAAAGTAAATTCCGTAGGATAAGCTCTGTTCTCGGTTTGAGCATAAACGATTTTGTTTTCGCTGTAAAAACAACTAATATTTTCTATACTCAATACCTTTAAATTATATCCTACTTTAGCTACAACTCTTGTGAGTTTAGGTGTTTCCTTTTGGATAAGTTCTTTAAAATTTAGCTGTTCGTAGCCTTGTTCTTTTGGAAGAAAAGAATGAAACTTCTCTATCGCCTGTTCTAAATCCTCTTGTGAAAAAGGCTTTAGTAAATAATCAATAGAGTTAAGTTTAAACGCCTTTAAAGTATATTGGTCAAACGCCGTAGTATAAATAATGAAACTTTTGGTAGGCACTTGTTCAAAAATATCAAAAGACAGCCCATCACCTAACATAATATCCGAAAAAATAAGGTCGGGGTGTGGTTGTGTTTTAAAATAATCAACGCCTTCCTCTACCGAAGATAAAGTTGCTACCACTTCTATCTCTGGAAACTTCTCTAACATTCGTTTTAGCTTTCTTGCAGCAAGTTGTTCGTCTTCTATAATAATTGCTTTCATTTTTTATATTATATCAAAGGGATTTCTACACGAAAAATATTTTCATTTTTAATAATATTCACTTCCTTATGAGTGAGTAAGGCGTAGCGTTGCTGAATGTTCTTTAATCCAACTCCTGTACTACCTGCAGGCATCTCTCTTGCTTGTAAATTATTTTCTACCATCAAATAATACGAGGTGGTATAAACCTTAATATTCAACGGTTTTTGAATGGTAGCAAAGTTATGTTTAATCACATTCTCTAGCAGTAATTGTAAAGATAATGGCACTACCAAATGATTTTCAAAGTTGGGATTTATATCAAAACTAAAATTAACACTGTCTTCAAAACGGGTTTTAAGAAGTTCGGCATAGGTTTTTGCAAAGCTGATTTCTTCGGCAACACTCACCGTTTTTTTGTCTCTTTGTTCCAAAACATAACGGTATATTTTAGACATATCTTCCGTAAATTTTTGAGCTTTCGGTGGGTTTTCCTCAATCAACGCTGTTAAGACATTTAAAGAATTAAACAGAAAATGCGGGTCTAACTGAGTCTTTAAACTTTGAAACTGTGCCTCTGAGGCTTTGGCTAATTGCTCCTGCACTTCTATTTTCTCTTGAGTGCTTTGCTGCAAGGCTTTCATAAAATAGTAAACATGATATAATGATGATATTAGCAATGCGAAATTTATCCAAAACCAATTGATAAAACCGTATTTTTTACTAAAAAAATCTTCTGTAGGAACTCCTCTTAACTGAACAAAAGAAATATAATTTAGCAAATAAGTTATTAGAGTATTAAGAATAACTGTTGCTATAAGTCCAATTATCAGACGAGGTTTAGTATGAGTATTCCAATTATACTTTTCATTAAGTTGTTCATTCATCAATCCATTACATAACCCATAGCCAAAAGTATAGACAAGCGATATTGCCCAGCTAATAAAAAAGTTACGAATTGTTTTTTCAGACGAGGTAATGAGAAAGAAGAAAAGAGCAGAAAGTACGCTTACAATAAACAAAGTGCGTATATTTTTAAAGGAAAAAGTTTTCATAAGCTAAATTTTGAAAAAGATGGTGAGGAAAGTTCTTCCTCACCAAAATATTTATATTTATTTCAAAGATAAGAAATACTGAGCCTCTTTCTTGCCCCAATGAGGCAATAGTTTTTGCTCGGCTTCTTGAGTTTCAAACTGTTTTAAGGCTTTTTCAAATAGTTTTAAACCAAGTTCCTTACTTCCACCGTGTTCTTTTGGCGTATAGTACACCGTTTCAGCTTTCAGCAAAGTAATTCTCGGATTATCAGGGCTAAGTTTTTTAGCCTTCGCTAAATTTTCGCCATAAGATTTGCCATCAGTCGCATAATATTTCTGTGGATTTATCATCATTCTCAATCCATTGATGCGAGCTTTAAGAATATAAATTTCTGCATTTTCAGGTGAAAGGGCTTCTGCCTTTTTCATCCATTCTTCAGCTTGATTGGCTAAGGTTTCTAACTTGGTTTTATCGGTGTAATTACCTCTGAACCCTTCCATTACACTATTGTAACTCGCATAATAGTAAGGCAGCCACTGGTTAGGATTTTCTTCGGCTATTTTCGCAAACGCTTTAGTTACGGGAGCCAACTCTTGGGCATTTTTGGATTGTTCCATCTGAACAATGCTCTTTTGTAGTTGAGATTGATAATCGGTTTGTGCGTGTGCAAAACCTGTGCTAACTACTACGGCTAAAACAGCGACCCATTTCTTTGTGTTTAGAACTTTGTTTTTCATAATAAGATATTTTTTTGTTAAACTTTCTGATGCAAATGTAAAACGGACCTTTGCCCTAAAGAAAAATATCTTACTGAACGGTAGTTTTAAATGAGTGAATGGTAAAACCTTACCTATTTAAGCTCTATGTGAGGGATTTCAAAACCATTTTAAGGAATTTTAACGATGTGTGTTCTGTTTTTTAAATTATATTCAATTTTATGGATAAAAACCATTTATTCTTCTATCGCCCCAAGTTGTTTTCCTGTTTTTTATCAACAATTTTTGTTGCCCATTATCATTATTCTTTCGCCCTACCTCATTTTTGTATCGCCCCGCGTCATTATTAAGTCGCCCTACCTTGTTGGTCTATCGCCCCAGATATTTTTTGTTTCCCCCAGTTGATTTTTGTTTTGCCCCAATGTTTTTTGGGGTGGATTGAAGATGTAATTATTTTTTTTGGGTAAAAATAGCCTTCGTAACCTAACCATCTATACTCTCAAAGGCATTTTCTATATGAGTAATTTCAAATGCGTCTTGAGGTGTCTTTATAATAGAAATAATATCGAATCTTACTTCTACATTTTTCGGATAGCTTTGTAGAAATTCGTTGGTGGCAGAGATAATGAGTTTTATTTTCCGTTTGTTTACTGCTTCGTGAGGCTCTACTAAAGCATTGTGCTGCCTTGCTTTAACTTCTAGCACCACTAGAGTATTATCTTTTTCGGCAATAATATCTAGCTCTGCTTTAAGGTATCTAAAGTTCCTGGCTATGATATTATAGCCCTTTTGCTCCAAGAAAAATACGGCTTGATTTTCGGCTTCTTTTCCAAAATCATTATGCTCTGCCATTTTTTATAGATAAAAAAGTTCTGCTTTTTCAGAGGTAATTTCAAGGCGAACCGAAGCCCCCAAAATAAGCGGCAAATTATGATAGATATGCCCATTAGGAAACTGATACATCACAGGGATTTTATATTTCTCCAATCTTTGTTTTACAATTTCATAAGCAAAGCTATCAAAACTGTCTTCATAGTTTGGATTATCGGTTTCGGAGCCCATATTCGTCATACCACCTATGACAAGCCCTTTTATTTTTCTAAATACCCCTGCAAGTTCTAGCCCCATCAGCATTCTATCAAGAGCGTAAAAGTTTTCGCCTATATCTTCTATAAAAAGGACTTTATCTTTAAAATTAAAGGAATATGGACTTCCCAACAAGGCATAAACCAAGGCTAAATTTCCGCCTATTAAAATACCTTCCGCCACACCTTCTTTATTAAATGCGTGTGGTATAATTTCATATTTAGGAAGTGCTCCCTCAAGAATATCAAAAATAAACTCATAACTTTCCTCCGAGACCCCAAACGAAGCGGTTTTAAGTGTTTGCCCGTGTATGCTAGCAAATCCGTTTTTTAGAAGATAGCTTTGGATTACAGTATTGTCCGAATAACCTATATACCATTTAGGATTCTCTCTGAAAGCAGATAACTTAATATTTTTAATGAGATGCTGACAGCCATAGCCTCCTCTAGTTGCCCATATTGCAGAAAGCCCCGAGTTAGAAAATGCCCAATTGATGTCTGATAAGCGTTCTTTTTCTGTCCCAGAATAATTGTATCCATTCTTAAAAATCCCCAAGCAATACGGACTTAAAATAGGCTCATATCCTTTAGACTGTATTCGTTCTATACCTGCTTGTATCTGTGAGGCTTCTACGGCTCCAGCAGGAGAAACAATGCCTATTTTAGCTCCTTTTTTTAGTTTTTTGGGAAATGTTATCATACACAATTATTTTCTGATTTTTAGAGAATCCCTCACATAACCGCTTCTTTCTAACTCTTGGTCCAGCTTATTAAATTTTTTGAAGCTCTGCATAAATATAAATACACTAATGATAACTAATATCACTCCAACAGCACTTCGTATTTTATTAGCAAGATTTTGAGTCAATTTATGATGAAATTGTTTTGCTAAAAGGATTTTAATTAAATCTATCCCAATGTAGGTGGCTATCATAATCCCAATGTATAAAATAAATTTATACGGATTAGGATATTGGTTTCGCACCGATATTACAGTAACCAACCAAAATAAAACTACACCTATATTAAGAATATTCAGTAAAAAGCCATTTAAAAAAGTTTTAAAATAGTTCTGACTGATGATTTTTTTTTCGCCTTCTATCCTCATTTTAGTTTTGGAGACTATCATAAAAATCCCATAAATAAAGATAATAAAAGCCGTTATTCTATAAAAACTAGGATATTCGTCTATAATTTCTACTAAATCATCACTCGCAAAGTAGGCCACCAAAATACAAACCAAATCTGCAGTTATAACTCCTATATCTAAGGTTAATGCATGCCTTGCTCCACGCGAAAAGCTAGTTTCTATAAGCAGGAAAAAAATAGGTCCTATAAAAACCAAGCTTAACATTAGCCCTAAGCCGATAGCAGAAAATATAAGTTCTAGCATTTAGTTTTTTTCAATATTACAAAATCTCTAGCAAATGACCTAACAACTACATTCCTAGGTTTTTTCTCACCCTAGCTAAAGTTTCTGCTGCTACTTTTCTAGTTTTTTCTGCTCCTTCTTTTAGTTTAGCTTCTAGCTCATCAAGGTGAGTCATATAGTAATTAAATAACTCTCTCTCCTTTGAGTAAGTTTCTAAAATTAAATTAAGAAGCTCTGTTTTAGCGTGCCCGTAGCCAAAATTTCCTGCTAAATATTTCTGTCTTAACTGTTCTGTTTGTTCTGGTGTAGCTATTAGTTCGTATAAAGCGAATACTTTATCTGTTTCAGGGTCTTTAGGCTCTTCTAAAGTTTTAGAATCCGTTTCTATAGACATCACCTGTTTTTTAAGCTGTTTCTCTGGTAAAAATATATTGATGATGTTTCCTCTAGATTTAGACATTTTGTTACCATCAGTACCAGGCACATACTTGGTATTTTCTTGCAGTTCTTCTTGTGGTAATACAAAAGTTTCTCCCATTTGATTGTTAAACCTCGCTCCCATATCTCTTGCCATTTCTAAGTGCTGTAATTGGTCTTTTCCTACAGGAACTATCTCTGCATCGTACAGAAGTATATCCGCTGCCATAAGAACGGGATAAGTAAAAAGTCCAGCGTTTACATCTGCCAAACGGTCTGCTTTATCTTTAAACGAATGAGCTAAAGTAAGCCTTTGATAAGGGAAAAAGCAAGACAAATACCACGACAATTCACATACTTCGGGTATATCACTTTGTCTATAGAAATAAGTTTTTTCCGTGTCAAGACCGAAAGCCAACCACGCAGCCGCTATTTCGTAAGTATTTTGTTTTAGTACTTCTGCATCTTTTATTTGGGTTAAAGAATGCATATTGGCAATAAATAAAAACGATTCGTTTTCAGGATTTTTAGATAACTCTATTGCTGGGATTATCGCTCCTAACAAATTTCCTAAATGAGGCGTTCCCGTAGCTTGAATTCCCGTAAGTATTCTTGACATAGTATTTCTAATTTTTTAAATTAAATATCCCTTCCTTTATCAGGAAAGGATTTACAAAAGTAAGGATTTTTTACCACTCCTTATGGCTCTGCATTCTCTAAAGATAACGCTCTACCTCCACTAAAGATTTAATATTGATAACGCCTTGCTCCTCAAAACCTTCGTTGAAGACATCAAAAAATAAAACTTTCAAACCAAAATCTCTAGCACCCAAAGCGTCTGCAATCCAATCATCTCCTATAAAATAAGACTCCTCCACCGTTGCTTTCGCTTTATCTAAAGCGAGTTGAAAAATCTCAGGATGAGGTTTTCTTAGTCCTATTTCGTCTGCGCTTGTTACCGTATCAAAGTAATGAGCAATGCCACTTCCATCTAACTTTCTATGAGTAACCTCTTGAAAACCATTAGACAAAATATGAAGAGTATAGCCTTTGTTTTTTAAATAATCTAAAATAAAAATGCTATCCTCCACCAGCTCGTTGTATTCTATAATCTCATCTAGAAAAAGATTTTCAAAGGTTTGAGATAGTTCAAAATCATCTAATCCAAAATGAAGAAACACATCATAAAAACGATGTTTTCTTAAAGTTTCTTTATCTATAATTCCGTCTCTAATTTTAGCCCAAAGCTCTTCGTTAATGGTATGATACACCTCGTGAAAGGTTTCAAAATCTACTCCGATTTTATCCTCAATCAAATATTTATTAAAAAGTTTTTGGAGCGTGAGTCTCGCATTTTTACGATGATCCCAAAGTGTGTTGTCTAAATCAAAAAAAATGTGCCTTATTTTCATAAGGCACAAAATTAGTTAATTTTTCGGAAGTACATAAACTCTTTTCTTGGAAGAAAGCACCGATAAGGATTTGGAAAAATCTAATAAAAATTTTATCGTAGAAGATTTTGGCAATTTTACCTTTACTACACTAGGATAAACTTTTTTCATAGGCACATATATTTTACCATAGAACGAAAAGCTCAAACCTTTAGTATTTATCTTGTTAAAATTATTTGATTTTCTTCCATTATTTTTCTAAGGTTCATCACAGCGTACCTTACTCTGCCTAAAGTGGTATTGATGCTACAATCCGTATGCTCTGCAATTTCCTTAAAACTAAGTCCATCAAAAAAACGGAGTTTTACCACTTCCTTTTGGTTATCTGGTAAGAGTTGTATCATTTTCATAAGGTCTTCATTTATCTGAAGAGAAATTAAATAATCCTCTATATTTTCCGTAGGTTCGCTAATATGGTCAAAAATAGAAAATTCCTCATCTGAATATGAGGTTTCTGAAACTTTTTTGTGCTTAGATAACAATCGGTAATGGTCTATAATTAGATTGTGAGCAATACGCTTTGCCCAAAGTACAAATTTGCCCTCATCTTTATACTCTCCTTTTTTCAACTTGATGATAATTTTCATAAAGGTATCTTGGAAAATATCATTTGCTAAATTTTCATCTAGCACCTTGTAAAAAATAAAGTTAAAAAGGTCAGATTGATTTCTTTCTATAAGCCTTTCCAGGGCTAGTTCATTGCCATTTTGATACTCTTGTATGAGCAGACTATCCGTAATTATTTCCATAACTTTACCTTTAATTTAAACCAAAGTAAAACCATTCCTTACTTGGAAGACCGTTGATTATTACTAATTGTTAAACGATTAAAAAATGTAAAGTTATCCCTATAAATGTCTATTTTGAGAGGACAAATGTATATAAAAAATATGATATTTAAGATTTTTTAACAAAGAAAGCTATTTTAAACTTTCCAAAAATCTCTATCTAAACTTCTATATTGTATAGCTTCCGCAATGTGATGGCTTTGTATATTGGCTTCTCCTTCCAAATCTGCTATAGTTCTAGATACTTTCAAAATACGGTCATAAGCCCTTGCAGAAAGATTTAGTTTTTCCATAGCATTTTTGATTAAAAGTAGCGATACCTCATCTAATTCGCAAAAATGCTCTATTTCTTTAGGTCCCATCTGTGCATTGTAGCTAATAGATAAATCTTGATAGCGTTCTTGCTGTATTTCTCTTGCCTTTAGAACTCTTTTTCTAATAATCTCACTAGATTCTCCTTTTCTTTTGTCGGATAGTTGGTCAAATTCTACTTTTTGAACTTCTATATGAATGTCTATTCTATCCAAGAGAGGTCCTGAAAGTTTATTAAGATAGCGTTGCATCTCAAAAGAAGAAGAGGTATTATTAGGGTCATCAGGAAAAAATCCGCTAGGACTAGGATTCATAGATGCCACGAGCATAAAACTAGCAGGATAGTTTACTGTAAATTTAGCTCTAGAAATAGTAACTTCTCTATCCTCCAAAGGCTGTCTCATAACTTCTAGAACGGTTCTTTTAAACTCTGGCATCTCATCTAAAAATAACACCCCATTGTGAGCCAAAGAAATTTCCCCAGGTTGAGGATAACTGCCACCACCTACTAATGCTACATCGGAAATAGTGTGATGTGGCGATCTAAAAGGCCTGATAGTCATAAGGGAAGTTTCAGCTCCCATCTTTCCTGCTACGGAATGTATTTTAGTGGTTTCCAACGCTTCTTTCAATGTTAAAGGAGGAAGAATACTTGGAATTCGTTTTGCTAGCATTGTTTTACCACTTCCTGGTGGACCAATGAGAATAATATTATGTCCTCCTGCCGCCGCAACTTCCATTGCTCTTTTAGCGGTCTCTTGACCTTTAACTTCCGAAAAGTCAAACGGAAAAAGATTTACTTTTTTATGAAACTCCTCTCGTGTATTGATTTTAGTTGGTTCTAAAGGATAGTTCTCATTAAAAAAATCTATTACTTCTTTGATGTTTTCTACACCATAAACTTCCAAATCGTTTACAATAGCAGCCTCTCTTGTGTTTTGTTTCGGTAAAATAATTCCTTTAAAACCTTCTTCTCTTGCTTTTATTGCAATGGGTAATACGCCTTTAATCGGTTGTAAACCTCCATCTAATGAGAGTTCTCCCATGATAAGATACCGTTCTATCTCTGGAGCTATAATCTGACCAGATGCAACTAAAATCCCTAACGCAATACTCAAATCGTAAGCGGAACCTTCTTTTCTAAGGTCAGCAGGAGCCATATTTATGGTGATTTTTTTTCCGGGCAATTTATAGCCTACATTTTTAAGTGCAGCGGAAATTCTATGACTACTTTCTTTAATAGCATTGTCTGGCAACCCTACCAAATTGTAACCGACTCCTTGATCTACATTAACTTCTATTGTGATAGTTTGTGCTGAAACACCATGTATTGCACTACCATAAACTTTTACCAACATCTATACAGATTTTGGACTAAATTTAAGTGTTTTTCTTTAAAGATTACATAAAATCTTCTCCGTTTTTGATGTTTTTTAAATCTAAAACAAAATCTTTTATTTTTTGGTCATTTTCTCTAGGACAAATAAGGAGTACTTTTTCTGTATCTACCACTATATAATCCTGCAATCCGTCTATAATTGCTAATTTATTACTTTCTTTTAACCTTATCACATTGCCTTTAGAGTTGTAGGTTAAAATATATTTGGAATTGGTAGAATTTTGTTCGTCATTTTTTTCTGCATTGTCGTAGACAGAGTTCCAAGTTCCTAAATCGCTCCAACCAAGGTCAGCAGGAATCACATAGACATTATCTGCCTTCTCCATAATCCCATTATCAATAGATATTTTCTCTGCCTTTGGATATATTTTTTCTATACAATTAGGCTCAGTTTCATTAGCATCATAATCACATTCATCAAAAAGATGCTTCATCTCAGGCAAATGCTTAGAAAATGCTTTTATAATACTTTTAGCAGACCAAATAAATATCCCTGCATTCCAAAGGAAATCTCCCGCCTCCAAGAATGTTTTAGCAATCTCTAGGTTAGGTTTTTCGGTAAAGGTTTTTACTTTTAGTAGTGGTATACCTTTCCCTTCTACAAACTGAATATAGCCATATCCCGTATCTGGACGGGTAGGTGTAATCCCTAATGTGATGAGATAGTCGTTTTCTGCCGCAACATTTAACCCCAATAAAGCTTTGTCTAAAAACCTATCTTCTTTTAAAATAAGATGATCTGCAGGTGTAACTATTATTTGAGCATCTGGATTTTGCTCTGCAATAATATTAGCCATATAGATATTACAAGCAGCAGTGTTTTTCATCATAGGCTCTCCTATAATATTTTGCGGGGGTAGATTTGGTAACTGTTCCGATGTTAGGCTAACATATTCCTTATTAGTAATAACAAAAATATTTTCGGCAGAAATCAACTTAGATACTCGGTCATAAGTTTGTTGTATCATAGTTCTACCCACACCTAGTATATCTTGAAATTGCTTAGGATAGCTTTGGGTACTTAGAGGCCAAAAACGACTCCCAATCCCCCCTGCCATAATGACACAATAGTGATTTTTATTATATTCCATTTCTCTTATTTAATCAATTAAAATCTCTGCGAAAGGACTGAACAAATACTGTTTCCCTGTATCCAGATGAGTACAAAGATAGCGTTTTTTCTTTTTTTCAATCATTCTAAATTTAGTGTTTCTGAAAATAAAAACCTGTCCTCCAACCAAATCTTCCACAAGTATAACTCCGTCTCTGTTTTCCTTTTTAAAATACATTTCTAAATCCCGACTCGCATTAAAACTTGCCTTAGGGTTTTTAGAGAATTTTAATAATATTTTTTGAAAATCAACATCATAAATTTCCAAGCTTTCTAATATTAGTTCCCTAAAAGTTTGCTTCCATTCTTTGCCGTGAGGAGCTATATTTTTATATTTTTCAAATGCTACAAGATGCGCTATTTCGTGAGTTAATACAAAAAAGAACAATGGTTTCTCAAGTCCTCCATTAATTGTAATCTGATGACCTTTATTTTTTAATTTTTTATAATCCCCCAACTTAGACACTCTATCTTTAGTTATTTTAATAAATACAGAATAACCATTACACCATTTTTCCACATAACTAAAAGCTCCCAATGGAAGAAAATCTATCAGTCTCTCTTTTGACATTCTATAATCTTTCCTATATACAAAAATAAAAATCCCACCTGTTAAAAGTGGGATTTATGATTATAAATTCTTGTTAAATCTTATTCAGCTGCAGCTTCTTCCTCCTCTTCATCGTCATCATCAGCAATAGCTCCACCTTTCATTGCAGTTCTAGACATCTTAACTGCTACTACCACAGCATTGTCTGGGTGCATAAATGTGTAATCTGGAGATTTGATATCACCTACATAAGTTTTGTTACCAATTCTTAGTTTCGTTACATCTATAACGATTTCGTCTGGTAAGTTAGCAGGAAGAGCTTTTACTTTAAGCTTTCTGAAAGATTGTCTAAGTACACCACCTGCAACAACCCCTCTAGATCTACCTGTAATTCTTACTGGCACCTCCATAACCACTGGTTTGTCATCGCTTAACTGATAGAAGTCCACATGAAGGATTCTGTCTGTAATAGGGTGAAACTGAATATCCTGCAATACTGCTGGAATAGTTTCTCCGTTTACTTCAATAGATACCGTGTGTGCCTCAGGAGTGTAAACCAAGTTTTTGAACGATTTTTCTTCAGTAGAAAAATGTAAAGGTTCTTTACCTCCATAAACAACACAAGGAACTAATTCAGCATCGCGTAACGCTTTCGTAGATTTTTTGCCTACGCTTTCTCTTTTCTGTCCTTGAATTGTAATAGATTTCATTTATAAAAAATTTAAGATTGTTTTATTTCCAATTGTTTTTATTTGCTGATTATCAATTAGATGACAAATTTATCACTAATAGATTTATGTTCGTGTACCATCTGCATTACTTCGGCAAATAATGGGGCGCAAGATAGCACTTTTATTTTAGATGACAAATTATTTTTGATAGGAATTGTATCAGTTACAATAACTTCTGTTATTTTAGAGTTTTCTATATTCTCATAAGCCTTTCCAGAAAATACTGCATGAGTAGCCATAGCTCTTACGCTTTTCGCTCCTTTTTCTATAAGGATATCCGCAGCCTTGCAAAGCGTCCCAGCTGTGTCTATCATATCATCTATCAAGATAACATTCTTATCTGTTACATCACCGATTAGGAACATTTCCTCCACCACATTGGCTTTTTTTCTTTCCTTATAGGCTATCACAACTTCAGCACCTAAATGCCCTGCATAGTTTTTAGCTCTTTTTGCTCCTCCCATATCTGGTGAAGCAATGGTTAAGTTATCTAAATTTAAAGATTTGATATAATCCACAAAAATAGTAGAAGCATAAAGGTGATCTACTGGAATTTCAAAGAACCCTTGTATTTGGTCTGCGTGAAGATCCATCGTCATAATTCTTGTTGCTCCCGCTGCAGTTAATAAATTGGCTACCAGCTTTGCTCCTATTGGAGCTCTTGGTTTGTCCTTTCTGTCTTGTCTCGCAAGACCATAGTAAGGTATAACCACAGTGATGCTCTTAGCTGATGCTCTTTTAGCCGCATCTATCATTAAAAGCATTTCTAAAAGATTGTCTGCTGGAGGAAAAGTAGAGCCTATCAAAAACACTCTCCCACCTCTTACAGATTGGTCTAAAACAGGTTCGAACTCGCCATCACTAAAGGATTGGAAGTTAATTTTCCCTAATTCTTGACCGTAATGTTTTGCGATTTTCTCTGCTAAGTCTTTACTGGTTCTTGTACTGAATAGATAACTTGCCTGATTTGCCATTTTTACTTTTTTATTGAGGTTGCAAATTTAAAAAAATAAAATAAAAGCAGTTTAAAATTTTTAAACTGCTTTTACTCTTTCAATTATTTAAATTTTATGGGAATTTAATTCCTGAATAACTGTTCGGATTCACTTGTGGAAGTGTGGATTTATACTTAGCGTTAATTGCTTTTATAAATTCGTTAGCAATAACCGCATAGCCTCTACCCGTAAGGTGTACCCCGTCTAATGAAAATGCTCCACCTGTTAGAAAAGAGGTAGTATATTTAACTCCATCAAACTGAATTCCAGAAGTGCCATTTAAATCTACCATTTTAGCATTAGCATCTACAAAGGCTAACCCATAAGTATCCGCTAAAGCTTTTATACTTGCATTATACTTAGCTGTAGCTGTTAAAACCGCCTGTTTTTCGCTTGGAATTAAGATATGTTGGTCTTCCAACGGAAAGGTAACTCCATATTTGTCAAACGGAGCTAGCGCGTATGGGTTACTAGGTTTAGTATTTATCACCTGTCTTGTACTCAAAGGAATTAAATCTTCTGCTGTTGTATGTCTCGCTTGTCCTAAAACTTTACCTATTACTGTCGCTTGTCCTACAGGTATCCCTGCCTTAGACAGGGCTGCTGTAATTTCAGCAGACATATCTTTAAGAGTCTCATCTTTGATTAGTAGCGGATTAGCTCCCTCTTTTAGAGTTACAAACCTTCTTCCTTGCTTATAAGCATCTAGAACTTGATTAACTCCTGCTAAATTTTGGTTAAGCTCACTAGCTTGAGCTGCTGTTAATGGAACAGGATTGTAAGGTATTGTTGTAAAGAACGGTATAGAAGTTACGTTTGGAATGTTTGCTATAACACCTTTAGTAGCACCTACAGCTTTCATTCCATCTAAAACAGCTTTGATAGAACCAGCTAATACATCAGGGTCTGTAATATCATTAGCTCCATAAGTTGCAGGATTGAGGTTTCCTGTCTGGTCTTTACCAACCCCACCAGAAACAGCATAGTAAAGAGCATCGTTATTTCCTATCCATAGAGAGAAGAACGTTGGTTTTTGAGCCATAGCATCTTTAAGTACACTCGTATTATCACTTGATGCAAATCTAACAAAGTAAGGGTTAGCCTTTCCCAATGCTAGAGCCGTCTTGCTACCATAGCCATCTGCCACTAAATGAAATGACTTAGCTCCAGGAACTCCCATATTGTTAAAAGCTCCAGTCAGTTTATCTAAAGCCTCAGTAGGAGTTGAAGGTTTAGGAGCTAGAGCTCCTTCCTCTAAGCTTAATACCAATTTACCTGGGAAATCTGGTAAATTACTAAACCCACCTACATCATTAGGCATCATTGGTTGAGTAAACGCTCCACCGCCTGCTTTTTGCATTTGAGCCGCTATCATTGCTGGATACGATTCTAATTGCCCACTAGAATACAATGCCCTATCTCTATAACCAGAAGTAAGAGAGTTTCCTAGTGCTACATAATTTGAGAAGTCGGCTTCTCCTTTTGTGATAGCAATATCTGCTACATCTGTATCAAAATCTGTTTTACAACTCATAACGGATAACATAGACACTACCGCTAATGAGGATATCATTATTTTTTTCATAAATCTGTTAAATTAAAAAGGGTTGTAAGATAGACCTAAACCAAAATATACTGCTTTAGCCTTAGCCTGTCCATAAAAACTATAATAATCATTAGCTACTGTTCTCGCTTGTGGAAAAGCCATTGCACCTGCTAAATCTATCCCTACTTTGTTTAGTTTAAATCCTAAACCTGCTGTAACAACACTAGAGTTAAACGATGGGGTTTCTGGGATAAAATCTTTGTCTGTATAGGGAGATTCATCATAGTAATAACCTAGTCTGGCTGCTATTTTATCCGTTACCATATATTGGGTTCCGAAACGCCAAGTTTGAGTGTTTTTGAAATTCTTAGGTGTAACAAGTAGGGTGGCATCATTAGGCTGGTTGCCAAGTTTAGCGTTTTCAAAATCTAACGCTAGGTGGCTGTACTCTGACCAGCCTGTATAATTAAAATCCGCAGAAACTAACCATTTAGGTGTAATCTTATAGGTTGCTCCTATGGTGTACTCATCTACTAGAGGTAATGTTGCTTTAAAATTGTCTTGTCCATTAGCATCAAGTTCCTTTAGAGTATATAAACTTTTCGGCATATTAAACGAAACTTTCCCGCTATTAGCTTTCATATCCACTGGCGAACGGTAAGCTACACTAACGTCCCACTTTTCATCAGGTTTAAAGTAAAAACCAAACGAGAAACCTTGCCCTGACGCTTTTTCATCTTTAATGTTCATAGTTCCATTAACGCTAGTTACCGCTTTGTCCCAGTTTACGGAACCTTTAGCATAGATATAACTTGCCCCTAGAGATACCCAATTGGCTAACTTTACAGAAACCATTGGCTGAAAGAAAATACTTTTCAGTTGCATTTTTTGCACTATTTCCTTCCCTGCCCAATCTTCGCCCCACTGTACGGTGCTTCCAAAAGGTGTGGTAACGCTAAGCCCTAACGAAACATCATCTGTTACCTTATAAGCTGCCGCCGCATAGAAAGGCGTTCCTAAAGGGTTATCGGTAGTGTAAGAGTTTAAAGTGTTTAAATTCTGATAAGTTACGCTAGATAATGCACCAAAGCCTCCTGCTACAACACTTAGTTTGGACGGAATGAAGGATATACCTGCGGGATTAAAGAAAGCCACACTCGCATCTTCTGCGTGAGCACTTGTATGCGCCATAGCCAACTGTTTTACCCCTTGCAAAGAAACTCTAAAACCTCCTGCTTGAGCTAACATACCGCACAATACTGCCGTTGTTAATATTATTTTTTTCATAAAATTATGTTAATTAAAGTTTTCAAATATAGAACTTTTTTTTAAACAACAACTATAAAATAAAATTTGTTTAAAAATTAAAATAATTCCATATAGTATATATATACTTAAAAACAGTATTTTAAACTTAAAATACAGTCAAAAATTAAACAGTGTTTAACATTAAACACTGTTTAATTTTCATTATAAGCCGATTGTATATTTTCTATCTGATATAAATGTCTTAAAATATGATTGACATAGAACATAAAACCATCTCCTAGTCGTAATTTTATCCATTTAGAAATGGAAATATTTATTTTCGTTCTGCTTAAGCTGATGCTTTTAGATAAATTTAGCAACTCTAAAAACCGCTCTTGCTGATAAATAAATCGTTCTAAAACCGATTTATCTAGGTTTTTGTTGATTGGGTTTTTACTCTTTGCAGTTCTCATTTTGCTTTTGGGGTTTGGCAATATCCTTTTTGCAAAATAGCCTCCCAACCAACCACTTTTGAAATCTGCCTCTGGTATGGTATGAGAGGATTTTATTTTTAATTCAAATTCGGGGAGGTAAAAATCGCCATATAGGTTAAGGTGTTCTACACATTCTAATATATTCCACGAGTGTTCCTGTGGTTTCCAAGTAAGGTAATCTGGGTCTTTAGTTTTAAGAATTTCAGCTGTTATTATAGCTTCTTTAATTTGCAACTCTAAGGTCTGTAATAAAACTTCTGTACGCATTTTTTTTCTGCAAAGTTCTGTAGCGTAGCTTTAATAAAAATTGATGGAAGTCAAGATTTTTTTAGCCTTGATAAAGTTTCGGCACTTATACCTAAGTAATCCGCTATATATTTGTTAGGAATTTCTTGGAAAAGCCTTGAGCTTCGTCTTAAAACACGCAAATATCTTTCTTTTGGAGATGATGTTAAAATATCTTTCTCTCGTTCCATCTGTTGGAGAAGTAGGTTTTCAAGCAAGGCTATCCATAATTTTTTGTTTTCTTCTTTATGTAGAAACTCTTGTATTTTAGATTTAGGAATAACCTTTACCTCCGAAGTTTTTATCGCTTGAATTAAAAATTCCGATGGTTTTTGAGACAAAAAAGAATCAAGAGCGACAATAAAATTTCCTGTGTAACCTAATCTTATTGTTTGTTCTCCATTTTCATTCAGCAGATATATTCTAAAGCTTCCTTTAGTGATGTAATAGAGGTTGGTATCTACCGAAGCAGACGCTTTAAGTAAGTCATTCCTTTTTAAGCGAATGGTTTTCTCCGATAATTTAATGATATTATTGAGGTCTTGGGGCGTTAGCATCAATTATGGTTTTAATTGAGAGTATTTACGGTGTTCCTTTTAGAGCCTTTATTTCATCTCTTAGTTTTGCGGCTAAGATAAAGTCTAATTGTTTTGCGGCAACCTCCATTTGTTTTTGTTTCTCTGCTATTATTTTCTCCAAATCCTCTGCATTACCATAGCTAACCTTTGTTTCAGCTACCTGCTTCACAATTTCTTTTTGGATATATTCTTGTTTCGGGAAATCAGGTGTATGCCCTACCAAAACATCGGATATTTTCTTATTTAAAGGCTGCGGTACAAGACCGTTAGCCTCGTTGTAGCTCATTTGTTTTTCTCTACGATAGTTGGTTTCATCAATGGTGGCTTGCATAGATTTAGTCATCTTATCTGCA
Source organism: Riemerella anatipestifer (assembly GCF_035666175.1). Taxonomy (NCBI): domain Bacteria; kingdom Pseudomonadati; phylum Bacteroidota; class Flavobacteriia; order Flavobacteriales; family Weeksellaceae; genus Riemerella; species Riemerella anatipestifer. The sequence goes on along the minus strand of NZ_CP142016.1, from coordinate 1,381,273 downwards.
TACATAATGGCTTTGCCATTGATGTTTCTAGCCGCTCGTCCTACCGTCTGTATCATTGAACGGCGAGAACGAAGCATACCCTCTTTATCTGCATCTAAGATAGCCACCAAAGATACCTCTGGTAAATCTAAACCTTCTCTAAGTAGATTAACTCCCACAAGCACATCAAAAAGCCCTGTACGCAAATCTTGCATTATCTGTATACGTTCTAGCGTATCCACATCAGAATGAATATATCTAGTTCGTATGCCAAATTTGGTGAAATATTTAGTGAGTTCTTCTGCCATTTTTTTTGTGAGGGTGGTTACCAAGACTCTCTCGTCTTCCTCCGCTCTTTTTTGGATTTCCTCCATCAAATCATCTATCTGATTAAGCGTAGGTCTTACCTCTATAATTGGGTCTAGTAAACCTGTCGGGCGGATAATCTGCTCCACATATTCGCCTTGAGTCTTTTCCAATTCATAATCCGCTGGAGTGGCAGACACATAGATAACTTGGTTTTGCATTTTTTCAAACTCCTCAAACTTTAAGGGTCTGTTATCCATTGCAGCGGGCAATCTAAACCCATATTCTACCAAGCTCTCTTTTCTGCTACGGTCGCCTCCGTACATTGCGTGTACTTGAGGTATGGTTACATGGCTCTCGTCTATCACCATTAGGTAATCTTTAGGAAAATAGTCTAATAAACAAAACGGACGAGAACCAGGTTTTCTACCATCCATATACCTAGAATAATTCTCTATACCAGAACAATAACCCAGCTCTTTTATCATTTCCAAATCCAATTCCGTTCGCTCTTTCAAACGCTTAGCTTCTAGGTTTTTTCCTATTTCATTAAAAAAATCCACTTGCTTTACAAGGTCATCTTGGATTTCTCTAATAGCACTATTCATAGTTTCTTTTGAGGTAACGAATAGATTAGCAGGGTAAATATTAATTTTATCAAAATCACCCATTATATTTCCTGAAATAGGGTCAAAGCTTTGGATTTTATCAATTTCGTTACCAAAAAACCTTATCCTAATCGCATTATCAGCATAAGCGGGAAAAACATCTACCACATCTCCTTTAACCCTAAAACTCCCTCTCACAAATTCATTAACCGCCCTAGAGTAAAGTGCACTAACTAGCTTGTGGAGCAAATCTGTTCTAGAAATTTTAGATTGAAGCTCCAATTCTATAAGAGATTTATTAAACTCCGTTGGGTTACCAATACCATAAATGCATGACACCGAAGCTACTATAAGCACATCTCGCCTCCCTGAAAGAAGGCTTGTCGTAGCAGAAAGCCTTAATTTCTCTACCTCTTCATTTATACTAAGGTCTTTTTCTATGTAAGTTCCTGTACTAGCAATGTATGCTTCGGGTTGGTAATAATCGTAATAAGATACGAAATACTCTACCGCATTTTCAGGAAAAAATTCCTTAAACTCCATAAATAACTGCGCCGCCAAAGTTTTGTTATGAGCGAGAACAATAGTAGGTCTTTGAATACGGTTTACCACATTAGCAATAGTAAAAGTTTTACCAGAGCCTGTAACTCCTAGTAGAGTTTGGTAGGGTTGACCTTGTTCTATCCCTGAAATCAACTTATCAATCGCTTGTGGCTGGTCTCCAGTAGGTTTAAATTCAGAATGGAGTTTAAATTTCATTTCACAAATATAACTAATAATTAAGAACTGATATCACCATGAATTCATAACTAAAAACACTTATTTAATATCATATTACAAAAATGTAAATATTGACAAACATCATAGTTTTTAAAGTAGTTTATCCTTACCTTTGATAGGTTAATTTTATTTGATTATGAAACATAAGAAAATTGTAATTTTTGAATCTGTTGGAGGTAGTGACAAAGGTGCAGACGGACACAGAAAGGACACTCTACCTATCTTAAATTCCATTAAAGATTTAGGCTGGAATGCTGAAGTAGTAAAGTTTGAAAATGATAAAGCTGAAGAAATCTTTAATTATGTAAAAGACAACTTCGACGCTTATATTAGTAGAGTAAATCCAGGCTCGTTGCCTGACAATGAAAAGATATATTTTTCTATTCTATCAAAACTTTCAGAGTATGGTCTTGTAGGAATGAGCGAGCCTAAATCTATGATAAAATTCGGGGCAAAAGATGCTCTTGTAAAATTAGCAAATACTAGCCTTGTACCTACAGATACTTTCGCTTACTATACCATAGAAGAATTTAGAAAGCATTTCCCAAGAAGTATCTCGCATGGTGAAAGAGTTCTAAAACAAAACCGAGGAAGCACTGGGGAAGGTATTTGGAGAGTGCAGGTGGACGGCAATATTTCTTACCAAGCAGGAGATGAACTCCCTCTAGATACGCCACTCAAATTAACTGAAGCTGTGGACAATCACGTGGAATACAAAACGCTAGAAGAGTTTATGGATTTTTGTGAGAGGTATATTACTGGGGAAAACGGTATGCTAGTAGATATGAGATTTATGCCTAGGATTAAAGAAGGCGAAATTAGGATTCTAATGGTAGGCGAAGAACCTGTTTTTGTGGTACACAAAAAACCAGCCAATACAGAAGATGCTTTCTCCGCGACTTTGTTTTCTGGGGCACAATATCGCTACGATAGCCCCGAAGATTGGAAGCCACTGATGGATATTTTCCTTTCTCAACTTCCAAAAGTAAAAGAGATATTAGAAGAGAAAAACACACCTCTCATTTGGACGGCAGATTTTATGCTAGACTATCATCCAGACGGTAGCGATAAGTATGTTTTAGGTGAAATTAATTGTTCGTGTGTAGGCTTTACAAGCCACCTAGATATGGGCATACAAGAGAAAGTTGCTAAAGAAGCGATACGACTGGCAGAAGGCAGATAATATCATTTTTTAACTTTTTTAAATCTCTTAAACTAGTTTTATAGTTTAAGAGATTTTTCCTTTTAGAGATTGACTTCAAAGTTATCAGTATCTCCTAAAAAAGGAAATTTCTTTCTAAAGTTCTTCAGACGTTCCATATTTAAAACAACTTCTACTAAATCTCCTTTTTTACAGGAGACTTCACTTCCATCAGGAAAAAAGCAATGGGTACTTTCAGGGTATTCTAAGCCATTGCCATCTATACCTATCCTATTAACACCAAATACATAAGCTTGATTTTCAATTGCCCTAGCTTTTAACAAAGTATTCCACGCATCTATTCTTTGGATAGGCCAATTAGCCACATATAAAGCCACATCGTAATCTCCTTTATTCCTACTAAATACAGGAAAGCGTAAATCGTAACAGATTTGCAGTAGAAATTTTATTCCCTCATATTCCACAATCACTCTATCATTACCTTTAGAGTAAACCTTATCCTCCCCAGAGTATGAGAAAAGATGCCTTTTATCATAAAAATGATAATCTCCACAAGGTTTCACAAAATAAAATCTATTATAGTAATTATTGCCTTCTTTCACGGAAATGCTACCTCCAATGGCAGCATTCTTATTTTTAGCTAAAACTTTCATCCACTGTAGTGTTTTTTCTTGCTCATCTGCAATTTCTTCTGGTTTCATATAAAATCCTGTAGAAAACATTTCTGGAAGGAGAAATAAGTTGGCATTTGCACCCTTAAGACTATCTTCTATTTTGCTGAAATTGTCTAATGGTGATTTCCACTGAATATCAAAGTTTAAAGCTGTAATTTTAAAATCATTCATAATTAAATTGAAAAAATGGCGTTACTGTAAAGAAATATATCTTTATTTTTGAGGCTAATTTAAACTAAAAATAGATTCCTATGAAAAAAACAATTTTAATTTTAATGACAGTTGTGCTAGCTCAGTTTTCGTTTGCACAGGCTTGGAATGGAAAAGGAGACCAAAAACTTCAAATAGGACTTTCCGCTTGGGGCTATGGCTCAGGGCTATCTGGTACTTATGACTACGGAGTTACAAATGCTATCTCTTTAGGAGCTGGTGCTCATTTCTATTTCAACAACAAAAAAGACAATGGTTTTTTCTTATTCGGTAGAGCAAATTATCATTTGCAAGACGCCCTTAATCTTCCAGACCAATTAGATATTTACCCTGGCTTAGATATAGGCGTATTAGGACATGGTTTTGGGCTAGGAGCACACATTGATGCAAGATATTTCTTCAATAAAAATTTAGGAGTTTTTGCCGAAATTGGTAATAACGGAGGACTAGGAGTTTCTATCAACTTATAAGTAAGTCCATCAACATCATTAGAAAGAGATTACCTTTGGTAGTCTCTTTTTTATTCTAAATCATTTTAGTTTATTACCTTTGCACGAATTTAAAACAAAAAATACAGCATGGATTTGTTAACCCAAATATTTCAATTTGTTCTTAGTATTTCAATTTTAGTTACCTTGCATGAGTTAGGACATTTTATTCCAGCTAAATATTTTAAGACCAAAGTCGAGAAGTTTTATCTTTTCTTTGACCCTTGGTTTTCTGTTGTTAAAAAGAAAATTGGAGAAACAGAATATGGTATAGGTTGGCTTCCGTTCGGAGGCTATGTAAAAATAGCAGGTATGGTAGACGAAAGTATGGATACCGAACAACTTAAAAAATCAGCACAACCTTGGGAGTTTCGTTCTAAACCTGCTTGGCAAAGGCTTATCATTATGCTAGGTGGTGTTACTGTGAATTTCTTTTTAGCTTGGTTTATTTATTCTTGTCTTAGCTTTTTTAATGGAGAAACTTACCACGATAATAGCAAGTTTGAGGACGGAATAGCCGTAAGTGAGGCTGCCCAAAAGATGGGATTGCAAAATGGAGACAAAATAGTTGCCATAGATGGAAAACCTGCCGAAAGAATGGAAAATTCTATGATAAACTTACTATTATCAAATGAAATTACCGTACTTAGAGAAGGCAAAGAGGTTACTTTTCCTACTAATGAAGATGGTGTAGCAGAAGTTATGAAAGCTAATGAAGTTAGAGCAATCTACTCTGCTAGATTCCCTGTGGTTATAGATAGTATTTCACCCAATAGTCCTGCACAAAAGGCTCAACTTAAAAAAGGAGACAAAATAGTTGGTATAAACAATACTCCTATAAAGTATTTTGACAATCTTGCCTCTATACTTAAAAACCTTAAAAATCAAACGACAGAAATTGAAGTTCTGAGAAATGGAAATCTATTGAAGCAAACTATTACGGTAAATAAGGACGGAAAAATTGGCTTTACTCCCAACGAAGAAGAGAGACTAAAATCACTTAATAGTACATTAGTAAACAAGGAGTACAGTTTACTACAAGCTATACCTAGAGGGCAAGAAAGAACAATAGACGCTCTAGTAATGCAAGTAAAACAGTTCAAAATTATTTTCAACCAAAAGACACAAGGTTATAAAAAAGTGTCTGGACCAATAGGTATCGTTAAAATGATGCCAACCTCTATCAATTGGGAAGCATTTTGGGCGTTTACTGCTATGTTTTCGGTATGGTTGGCATTTCTTAATTTACTGCCTATACCAGGTTTAGATGGTGGGCATGTTATGTTTACTCTATGGGAAGTTATCACAGGAAAACCTGTACCTCAAAAAGTGCTTGAAAATGCTCAAACCATAGGAGTAATTTTTCTTATGGGATTGATGCTACTCATTATTGGAAGCGACATTTTTAAAATTTTTAAATAAATTTTAAAAATAAATTTGGAAGATATTAGAAAAAGTTTCTATATTTGCACCACGAAAAAACAACAAACCATTCCTCCTTAGCTCAGTTGGTTAGAGCATCTGACTGTTAATCAGAGGGTCGCTGGTTCGAGCCCAGCAGGAGGAGCAAAAAGACTTACAGAAATGTAGGTCTTTTTTTTGTTTTGTAGCTCTATATCTGCAAGTTATCTCATAACTTAATGTCTTTCTCATAGTCTTTAAGTCATTATTTCATCCTAGTTTTTTTAGATAAAAAGGCACAAAAAAAGGCATACCCTAATTTTCTAAAAGTCATACCCTCTAAAATCTTATAACAACATGAATAATAATAAATTGAACATACTATTTGTATTGGATAAAGTTAATACAAATTCAAAAGGCATAGCACCTTTAAGGTGCAGGGTGACATATCTACAAGAGAGAAAAGTATTCTCTATAGGATTATTCATCAATCCTAATAATTGGGATAGTAAGAAACAGCTTGCAAAACCACCCAATGAAGAAAACAACTTTATCAATACACAATTAAGCCTGATTAAGAATAACATTAATCAGGCTTTTTTATTCCTTCAAGTTAAGGAAGAAAAATTTGATGTAAATGACATCTATACACAATATAAAGGAGAAACTTTAGCTAGAGAATATGGTGTGTTAGAATATTATGAAATATATCTTGAGAAACTGAAAAAACTTATAGATGTAGAGATTAAAAAGCAGACTTGGGATAAATTCAGCTATATCAGAGATGATGTAAAAGAGTTCATAAAATTTTATTACAAAAAATCTGATATTAAGCTAAAAGATTTAGATTTTAACTTTATTACAGAGTTTGAATATTACTCTAAGACTGAATTAAAGCATCAGCAGGTTACTATTAATAAGTCTTTACAGAGATTTAAAAAAGTAGTTAAACAGGCTGTTATTCAGAAATATTTAGAATCTAATCCTTTTGAAGAACATAATCCAGTAAAGTATTATTGATAGAGGAATGAATAAATAAAAATCTCACATTGTTGTAAGATTTTTATTTTAAAGTGGGTTCTGAGGGATTCGAACCCCCGACCCTCTGGGTGTAAACCAGATGCTCTGAACCAACTGAGCTAAGAACCCTTTTGGTGGGCGATGAGGGATTCGAACCCCCGACCCTCTGGGTGTAAACCAGATGCTCTGAACCAACTGAGCTAACCGCCCTAAATTTCTCATTTGAGTGGTGCAAATATACGAGTTATTTATTAACTGGCAAATTTTTTTCTAAAAAATCTCCTACAACAAAATTACTTCCACCAATAAAAATCATCTCATCTGCTTTGCATAAGCGTTTCGCAGCATTGTAGCCTTCATTTACATCGTCAAAAATTTGGTAGTTTAAACCCTTATTTTGGATTAAATTCTCGTAGTTTTTTGGGGGAAGTCCTCTGTTTATTTGAGGTTTTACAAAGTAATAACAGTCTTTTGGTGAGGTTAGATCGAATACAGGTTCTATTTTTTTATCATTTACGAAGCCTATCACAATATGTTTTTTCTTTGGTATGGCATTCAGTTGTTTAAAAACTTCGGTTAAACCAGCGTGGTTGTGTCCTGTATCGCAGACGACGAGAGGGTTTTTAGAAACCTCAAACCAGCGTCCCATAAATTTGGTATTATTATGAACATTAAGCAGTCCATTCTCAATAGATTGTTCAGAAATTTGGAAGCCTAATTTTTTTAATTCTTGTATAATTTCTATCACAACACGAATGTTTTTCTTTTGACAATCGCCCTTTAAATCAGTTTTGTATGGGGTTGCTATGGAAGTGGCGTCTATGAAATTAGCTTCCTTGGATTGGGCATTTTCTTGTATTACTTTTTTTATTTCTGGCTGTTCTTCGCCGCAGATGATGGTGGTTTTGGGTTTAATTATTCCAGCTTTTTCTGTAGCTATTTCTTCCAATGTCTCTCCTAAAAGGTTTTGGTGATCTAGCGCAATATTGGTAATGGCGGACACTAAAGGAGAGATAATGTTAGTAGCGTCTAATCGTCCACCGAGACCGACTTCTATAATGGCAAAATCTACCTTTTGTTCATAAAAATATTGAAATGCCATTATAGTGGTAAACTCAAAAAAGGAAGGTTTAATATCCTTAGGGAGGTTTTTGAGTTTATTGATAAAATCAAAAACAAAGCTTTTGTTTGCGTTGGTGCCGTTTACTTTTATTCTTTCTGTAAACTCTACGAGGTGTGGGGAGTTGTAAAGCCCCACTTTGTAACCCTGTTCTTGAAGTACGGATGCTAACATATTGCTTGTAGAGCCTTTACCATTAGTTCCGCCTATGTGTATTGTTTTTAATTTGTTTTGAGGGTTTCCGAAAAAATCGCAAAGTTTTTTTATGTTATCTAGTCCTGGTTTGTAAGCTTTTTGTCCATCTATTTGGTAGTTGGGCATTTGTGTGAACAGCCATTCCAAAGCACTTTGATATTCTTCTGTAGTGAACATGATTTATTTTTATTCAAAGATAGATAAATTTTATATTTTTGTGACTGACCTGAAGGTAAAAGATGATTTTAGAAAATTTGAAAAATCTATTTAAAATATTTAAAAAATCTAGGATTAACCCTAAAAGTAATAATATGACTTTAGAAAGTTTTAAAGCTCTTCCTGATATTGTGCGATTTATGGAGGAGCCTGACTGTCATTGGCAACAAAGTATAAAGCCTAATACGCCCCAGTTCAAATCTGATATAGTTTTAGAATATACCTATTATCCTTCGTCTTTTGAAAGTGATAATCCAGAGGAAGATAAAGCTAGTCTAAAAAAGATAAAGGCAAAAAATATATTTGAACCGTATGAAAAAACATTTTTAGAGCCTTTTAATATTGGTTTTTTATCAGATGAAGATAAAAAGAATGATGGCGAATATAACTTGATTTTAATGTATTTTGGAGTTCCATCATTTGGAGAATTTAAAAAATATTTTAAGACATTGGGGCTGATGTTTTATCTGATTCCGTCGTATTATGAAGACGGGACAATGAATGTGGCTGTTTTTTATAATTTAAATCCGTGTCTTCCTCCGTTTGAGACAGTTGTTGAGGCTAAAGTTCTTGATGTGAATACACAAAATGAGTACGAAAAGTACTATTTAAAAGCTTTTACTGAAGCTGTAGAAATTGTTTGTAATGAGTTTGAGATTGTTACAGAGAAAAACCAAGGGAAATTTGTAAAATCAGTAGAAGAAGCTCCAGAAAAACTGCTGGAAGAATTTATAGAAATTGTTGGTGTGAAGGGCTTTCGGAGTGAAGAGGAAATTCAGGTGTTTAAACAAAACTGGCATTTAATTCAAGAAAACCCTGAGAAATATAAAGAGATACTTGTGGATGAAGGTTATTTTGATGAGGATTCTGAGGTGGATATACCTTATTTTACTCAACATTTGCTGTCCGAGTTATTATTGACTTTCAACTCGTTGTGCATTTTAAATAATACTGATTTTTAGATGATTTAATTTTCTTTGGAAGATAAATTTATTGATATATTGAATAACCGTTGCGGCGGTTATTTTACTGATTATCCTTGTTTTAAAGCCTTCAAAAGTTTTAGCATAGTTTCTTTTAATCATAAATTGGTCGCAAAGTTGAGAGAAAAATGTCTCAATTCGTTTTCGCTTTTTCTTGTACAATGAAAATTGAGGAATATAATCTTTCTGATTACTTCTCATTGGTGTATCTAATTTAATATTAGCATAGTTAAATAAATCTATTTGAACTTTTGCTGATAAATAGCCTCTATCTCCAATTAAAGTACAGTTTCGCATTTGCTCACCAATATCTTTTAAATAGTGGATGTCGTGAACGGATGCAGGGCTTATATCAAAATTCTTAATCAACACCATTTAAAGAACATACTGCGTGTAGTTTATAGCCATAGAAATATAATTTCTGTGAAGCACAATAACCATATGTTGGTGAAGAATAGGATTGCTCTTTACAAATTTTTGAACGAGTAGAACGAGCGTTTTCACAAACTTTCATTGGCATGCTATCAACGATAAAAATATCTTCAAACTCATTGAACTCCATCGAAATACGCTGTCTAATTTGCTCTGTTTGTAGGGATAGTCTTCGTTTTCGCTTATTGTAAACACTTCTTTCAATTTTGTTTATCAGAGAGTTTGGCAATTTTCTAAATAACTGTAATTCGCTATCAATACTCAAGTATTCAGCAGTAATATTAAGACTTATGACTTCTAAATCGCTCATTTTAGGTGTTCTTCTCTGATAACTAATCAGTTGATTTTCTGAAAAAAGTCCTAAAACTTCCAAAATTCTTTCATATATTTGCTCTAAGTTGTTCATTTATATCGTTTTATAGCAAAAACAATATACTGATTTTCAGTCTAATAAACAACTCTTGTTTTTTTCATTTCATAATGCACAACGGGTTGACTTTCAATTCCGATTGGAAAGTGGATTATGATGATTTAAGTCAGTTTATTTCCGAAGAAATACAGCAAGAATTTACTATTAAAGATAAAGAAATGTGGCAGATTGCAGAGAAAATAGAAAAAGAATCTGACTTTACAATGCTAAATATTGATACACAGATGGATAGTTATTCGCTTTTTATTTGCGAAAAGTCAGAAAAAGAGAGGATTTTGGAAATTGCAAGAAAGTTAGATTTTCCTATTGAAGCTCATTTTTAGCAAATAGGTAAACAAAATTTATAGAACGGATAGATAAAACTCAGTTGAAAATATTTTGAAATAAAGTATTTGAGCTTTTATTTCAGCAAGTTGAGTGTATTATGTTTTGTGGTGTGATAAAAAAACTGTACCTTTGCAGAGGATTTGCGGGAAATAATGGAAAGGCTTCGAAAGAAAGCCTTTTTTCGTAGTCCTACTATTCAAGGTTTAACAAACAAGAGTATGAGTATAAAAGCACAGGTAGAAACGCTACTTAACGATTTCCTTTCGGAGAGAGAAGATTTATTTTTAATAGATCTTAAAGTGTCGGCAGGAGATGATGTGGTAGTTATTTTAGATGGAGATAATGGAGTTACCTTGCAAGATTGTCTAGATGCAAGTAGAGCTATAGAGTTTAATATGGATAGAGAAGAGCATGACTTTAGCCTTCAGGTGATGTCAGCAGGACTAAGTGAGCCATTGACTCAAATAAGACAGTTTAGAAAAAACATAGGTAGAGATTTGGATATTCTGCTGAATGACTCCTCTAAAATAGAAGGAGAATTGGCTAGGGTTGAAGAGGATAAAGTAGTTTTAATCTTACGCTACCGTAAACCTAAGGAAATAGGTAAAGGTAAGGTAGATGTAGAGGAGGAGAAAGAAATTTTACTTTCGGATATAAAAAAGGCTTTAGTAGCGATTAAGTTTTAGTGTAGTAATCAGTTTAATTGTAATAATAAAGAAGTATATAGATGGATAATTTAGCTTTGATAGAAGCGTTTGGGGATTTTAAAGAAGAGAAGAATATCAGTAAGATTGATTTGATGGCAATCATAGAAGATTCTCTTAAAACCCTTCTAAGGAAAAGATATGATTCTGATGATCATTTTGATGTGATTGTAAATCCAGATAAGGGAGATTTTCAAATTTTTCTTAACAAGACTATTGTAGAAGACCAGATGTCTGAAGATGACGATTTGGAAATAGAAATTTCGGAAGCTAGAAAAACAGATCCTACTTTTGAAGTGGGGGAAGAGTTTACTCAAGAAATTAAAGTATCTCAACTGGGGAGAAGAAATATCTTAACGCTTAAGCAAATTTTAGCAACTAAAATACAGGAGCATCACAATGCTTACTTATATGAACAATTCAAGGATAGAATTGGGGAAATTATGGTGGGAGAAGTTCATCATATCCGTTTCAAGCATGTGATATTATTAGATGATGAGGGCAACGAATATATTTTGCCAAAAGATAAGCAGATACCTTCAGATTTCTTTAGAAAAGGAGATAATGTGAGAGCTGTGATAGAAAGTGTTGATTTTAAAGGAAGTAAGCCTCAAATCACGATTTCTAGAATATCGCCTAAGTTCTTAGAGAGACTATTAGAATTAGAAATTCCAGAAATTCAAGATGGAACCATTATTCTTAAAAAAGTAGTGAGAATACCAGGTGAAAAAGCTAAAATTGCTGTAGATGCTTACGATGATAGAATAGACCCTGTGGGAGCGTGTGTGGGGGTTAAAGGTTCTAGAATACACGGTGTGGTAAGAGAACTTAGAAATGAAAATATAGATGTTATCCAATGGTCTAAAAATCCAGAAATATTGGTTAAGAGAGCTTTGGGTAATGTTACTATAAATAAAATAGACATCAATGCAGAGGAGTCAAAAGCATTGGTATACACGCCTTCGGAGGAGATTGCTAAAATCATAGGTAAGCAAGGTCAAAATATCAAATTAGCTTCTTGGCTATCTGATTATGAAATAGATGTTTACAGGGAAGCTCATGAAGATGATGATGTAGAGTTAGACGAATTTAGTGATGAAATTGAGGATTGGGTGATAGAGACTTTCAAAAAAGTTGGTTTAGATACAGCTAAGAGTATCATAGATAAGGATACGGAGGCTCTAGTTCGTTTGACTGACTTGGAAGAAGAAACAATAGAAGAAGTTAAAAGAATTTTAGCAGAAGAGTTTAACGATTAGTAACTCTTGTGAAACGGAAAACTAAAATGAAGTTAAGCTTCGTTTAAACAATAAATAATTTATAAAATAAAAAGCGAAATAACACCAGTGGTTATTAGCAAATATCAAATACATTATGCCAAAAAATATTAGATTAAATAAAGCAATTAAGGAACTTAATATCTCGGTATCTAGAGCGGTAGAATTTCTAAGAACCAAAAATATAGAGATAGATAGTAATCCAAATGCTCTATTGGCACCAGAGGCATATTCTGCATTGGAAGCTGAGTTCAAAAAAGATGGAGAGCAAAAAAAGGCTTCTAATGAGGTGGTAATTTCTAAAGTTCCAGAGGAAAAGATTGAACTAAAAGAGGAAAAAGCCCCTGAGGTTATAAGAGCCAAGTCTTCTGAAAAACTTGAACCTAAAGTTTTAGGTAAAATAGATTTAGGTCAAAATAAGACAGAAGAAAAAAAGACTGAGGTTAAAGAAGAACCTATAGTAGAGACAGAAGAGAAAGAAGAGCCTGTAAAATTGGAGGCAGATTCTCAAAAGACTGAACTGAAAGTTTTAGATAAGATAGACTTGAGTCAGATAGAATCTTCTAGACCGAAGCCTTCCAAAAAATTAGAAGCTAAGAAAGAAAAAACAGTAGCTAAAAAAGAAGAAAAACCTGAGGTTAAGAAAGAGGAGAAGTCAGCTGTTAAAGTGGAAGAAGTGGTTCAACCTAAAAAAGAGGCAGAGGTTAAAGAGGCAGTTGTTGCGGAAGAGCCTCAAAAAATTGAAACCAACTATCAAAAACTGGAGGGTCCTAAAATTTTAAAACAAACTGTGGACTTATCTCAGTTTGAAACTCGTCCTAAGAAAAAGAAGAGAAAAAGAATTACTAAGGCTACGGACGCTAAACCTGTTCAAGGACAAAATAAAGAGCAAGATAATAAGACTAAAGGTAATAATTCTGGAGGAGCTCGCCCTGACAATAAAGGAAGCCGTGGAGGAAAGAAGAAGAGAGGAGAGAAGACAATGCCTGTAGAGCTTACAGAAGAACAAGTAAAAAATCAAATTAAGGAGACTTTAGAGAAACTAACCAACAAAGGTGGTAAATCTAAGTCTGCTAAATATAGAAAGGAGAAGAGAACTCAGCGTAGAGAGCAAGATGCAGAACAACAAGAGTTAGAGGCTAAGGATAGAACACTTAAAGTAACTGAGTTTATTACGGTGAGTGAACTGGCTAGTCTTATGGATGTATCGCCAATGGAAGTAATATCAGCTTGCTTTGCCTTAGGAGTAATGGTAACAATGAACCAAAGATTAGAGGCAGATACACTAACATTAGTGGCGGAAGAGTTTGGTTTTGATATTGTTTTTGCCGATGCGGAACTTACAGATGATAATGCGGAAGAGGAAGAAGATACAGAAGAAGATTTAGTTCACAGAGCGCCTATCGTAACGGTAATGGGGCATGTGGATCACGGTAAGACTTCGTTACTTGACTATATAAGAAAAACCAATGTTATCGCTGGAGAATCTGGTGGTATCACTCAGCACATCGGAGCTTACAATGTTAAGTTAGAAAATGGGGAACGCATTACATTCTTAGATACACCAGGACACGAAGCCTTTACTGCGATGAGAGCGAGAGGTGCTCAAGTTACCGATATTGCTATCATTGTAATTGCAGCGGACGACGATGTAATGCCACAAACAAAAGAGGCTATCTCTCACGCTCAGGCAGCGGGAGTTCCTATGATTATTGCAATTAACAAGGTGGATAAACCAAATGCTAATCCAGATAAAATTAGAGAGCAGTTATCTCAATTAAATATATTGGTAGAAGAATGGGGTGGTAATGTACAATCTCAAGAAATATCTGCTAAGTTTGGTAATAATGTGGATTTACTTTTAGAAAAAGTATTGATACAGGCGGAACTTTTAGAGCTTAAAGCTAATCCTAATAAGCGTTCTAACGGAGTTATTATAGAGGCTGCCTTGGATAAAGGTAGAGGTTATGTAGCTACAATGCTTGTTCAGGCAGGTACACTTAAAGTGGGAGACTATGTCTTAGCTGGTAAAAACCACGGTAAGGTGAAGGCAATGCTAGATGAAAGAGGTAATAATATGGAGGAGGCAGGACCTTCTATCCCTGTAACTATCTTAGGTTTAGACGGAGCACCTACTGCGGGAGATAAGTTTAAAGTTTATGAAGATGAAAGAGAAGCTAAAAACTTAGCGAATAAGAGAGAACAGCTTCATAGAGAGCAGTCTATAAGAACTAAGAAACATTTAACATTAGACGAAATAGGAAGACGTATCGCTTTGGGCGACTTCAAAGAGCTTAATATTATCCTTAAAGGTGATGTGGATGGTTCTGTGGAAGCACTATCTGATATGTTACAAAAACTATCTACTGAGGAAATTCAAATCAATATATTACACAAAGGCGTTGGTCAAATTACAGAGAGCGACATCTTATTGGCAACTGCTTCAGACGCTGTAGTTATTGGCTTTAATGTAAGAGCGGGAGCAAACGCAAAAGATTTAGCGGACAAAGAAGAGATAGAAATAAGAACTTACTCTGTCATCTACGACGCCATAGACGATGTTAAGGAAGCTATGGAAGGAATGCTTTCTCCTGAAATTAAAGAGCAAGTGGTGGGTAATGTTGAAATTAGAGAAGTGTTTAAGATTTCTAAAGTAGGCTCTATTGCAGGGTGTATGGTACTTACAGGTAAAGTTACTAGAAACTCTAAGATAAGACTTCTAAGGGATGGTATTGTGAAGTTTGATGGCGAACTTGAGAGTTTAAAACGCTTTAAAGATGATGTTAAAGAGGTTGCCAAGGGCTACGAATGTGGGCTTAACCTTAAAGGCTATAATGATATAGAGGTTGGAGATATCTTAGAAGTTTATGAACAAGTAAGTGTTAAGAAAAAATTGAAGTAATATAAGTTTTTATTTTCACGATTTAATATAAAGGGGCTCAGTTGAATTTACTGGGCCTCTTTTTTATTAATTTATAATGAATCTAAATTGTGATTATTTTAATATTATGATAATAATGATAATTTAATTTTAAATTGTTGATTATTAGGTTTTATTAAATTGTTTGTGATATAATCCTTAAAAATAGACTTGTTTTTTGATGAAAATGTATAGTGTTTTTAGGTGATAAGTAATAAAAAAAGCTGATTTATTTGTAAATATTAAGAATTATTAACATATTTGCCAGGTATAATATTAAATTTTGTTAATATGAATGTGAAATTAAGGGTGCTTACTGCTGGAGCTGTTTTCTTTATAGGAGCTCAAAGTGTAGTAGCACAAAAAGCAAAAAAAGACACGGTAAAAGAGATTGAAGAGGTGGTTATGGTGGCTTATGGTAAGCAGACTAAAGAATCCTTAACGGGGTCAGTGTCGGAAGTTAAGGCCAAGGATATTAAGGATATCACAACTGCTAATGTTGTTCAAGGTATGACTGGTAAAGTAGCTGGGGTGCAAATTGCTACAACCAATGGTTTGCCAGGAGAAGAGCCTACAGTTAGATTTAGGGGGGTTGGTTCTATCAATGGTTCTGCAACACCCTTGTATGTGGTGGATGGGGTTCCTTTTAATGGGAATATAGCAGCTATTAATAATGCGGATATAGAGTCAATGTCTTTCCTAAAGGATGCTTCTGCAGCAGCACTTTACGGAAGTAGAGGTGCTAATGGGGTAGTTATCATTACAACAAAAAAAGGAAAACAGGGTAAAACAAGATATTCATTTGATATGAAATCTGGGGTTTCAGATAGAGGAGTTCCTGAGTATAATATTTCTAGAAGCCCAAGTCAGTACTATGAGTACTATTACAATGTTTTGAGAAATCAAGAGATTCACGGAGGAGCTACACTAGCTGATGCTCATAATTCTGCTGTTGCAGGCTTAATTGGTGGTGCTAATGGTTTAGGATATAATATTACAAATGTAGCTAATGACCAAATAATCACAGCTGATGGTAAGTTTAACCCTAATGCTTCTGTTTTATACCAAGAAGATTGGGCTAAGACTTTATTCCAAAAAGGGTTTTATACTAATACATTCTTTAGTGCATCTGGTGCTACTAATGCAACTTCTTTCTACTACTCTTTAGGATATGAATCCAACGAGACTTATATGACTAATGCTAAGTTTGATAAGGTAACAGCTCGTGTTAAGGCAGATTCTAAGTTAGGAGAAAAACTTAAGTTTGGAGGTAATTTGTCTTATTCTAATATGGTACAAAATGTTCCTGATGGATTTAATGGGACAACAAGTTACTCTAATCCGTTTCGGTTTTCTAGGTATATTGCTCCTATTTATCCAGTTTACGCTTATGCAGCAGATGGGACACCAATATATACTACGTCGGGAATTAGAGCTTTTGATGATGGAACTGGGAGGATAGCTCCTTTTGTTAGGCCTTATGCTCAGTTACAGAACCCTTATGCAACTGCTTTATATGACATAAAGACAAGAAAAACTAACCAAATTTTTGCAAGTGGTTACGGTACTTACTCTATTCTTGATGGTTTAGATTTTACATATACTGTAACAGGAGAGTATAATAACTTGAGAGGCTATTCCTTTGATACTCCACTGTATGGAGATGCGGTAGATGATAATGGTAGAGTTTATAACTGGAACAATATTACTGTTGCTTTAACTCAACAGCAAATGTTGACCTATAATAAGAAATTTGGAAACTTAGGAGTTGAGGCAATGTTGGGGCATGAAACATTGAAGAGACAGTTTGATACAATGTCAAATTATATGAAGAACGGAGGGTTACTGGATAGCCCTTATGCAAACCATTTTTCTGTAATTGCTGATGCAAGTGGATATGGTAGACCTTATGCTTTAGAAGGGTATTTAGCTAGGTTAAACTTAAATTATGCAGGCAAGTACTTTCTTAATGCAAATGCAAGGAGAGATGGTTCTTCTAGGTTTCACCCAGATAATAGATGGGGTAATTTCTACGGGTTTGGTGCTGCATGGGTAGTTTCCAAGGAGAAATTTTTAGCAAATTTATCTTGGTTAAACAAATTTAAGCTTAAGGCCTCGTATGGAGAACAAGGAAATGATAACTTAGATCAGTATGGGAATAACTCTTTCTATGACTTGCCGTACAAGGATTACTATAGAAGAGTTACAATGACTACTGTTGCTGATATGTCAGTATTGCCTGCAACTACAGTTTATAGAGGTAATAAAGATATTACTTGGGAGAAAAATGCTAATTTAAACGCAGGTTTTGAGCTGTCCTTATTTGGAAATAGATTAAATATAGATGCGGAGTATTTTAGAAGAAAGTCTTTTGATATGCTTTATACAAGACCTCTTCCTTTACATCAAGGATTAACTGTGATACCTGATAACTTGGGAGATATGGAAAATAAAGGGGTAGAAGTTACAGTTTCAGTAGATGCTATCAAAACCCAAGATTTTAATTTATCTTTCAATGTCAATGGAACCTCTTTAAAGAATAGAATACTGAGATTGCCTAATACACCTCTTGTTAGTGGAAACTTTATTCTTGAAGAAGGGGGAAGTATGTATACATGGAGAATGAGGGAGTTTGTAGGAGTAAACCCTGATACAGGAGCAGCATTGTTTGCCGTTTTGAAAGCAGATGGTACAAAAACAACTACTGAAACTTACTCAGATGCTACTCTTATAAATACAGGTAAAACCTCTGTGCCTAAATATTATGGTGGATTTGGTATAAATACTTCATACAAGAACTTTGATTTTACGGCTAATTTTGCTTATCAGTTAGGAGGATGGGGATATGACTATGAATGGATGGGACTCATGGGAGCAGGAAGAGGACAAAATTTCCACTCAGATTTTTATAATACTTGGTCAGTAGATAATAAATCAGCTAATCTGCCGGTTGTTTTACCAGAGAATGACAAGCTTTATTATGGTATGTCTACCATGGGGTTAATAAAGTCTGACTATTTGTCTTTACAAAATGTAAGTTTAGGTTATACATTTGATAGAGATCTTATTAATAGCACAGGGATAGATAGATTAAGAGTTTATATAATGTCTGATAATGTTCACGTATGGTCAAAAAGAAAAGGATATGATCCAAGAATGTCTTATACAGGATCTGCTAGCAGCTCTTTTTCACCTCTTAGAACAATCGCTTTAGGATTGAATGTTGGTTTTTAGATTAAAGATTAAGTAAAAAAATAAAAAAATGAAAAAGTATATAATAGCGACCTTGACTTTATTATCTGTCGTAAATTGTAGTGATGAGTTTTTAAATACGGAAACTCAAGATTTAGTTTCAACAGATCGTTTTGAGGATGTGTTGAAAAAATATCCAGAGAAGGCTATGTTTATATTAGGAGGGTTGGAGCAAGGTAATACTAGGTATTTAGCCTCTTCTAATACTCGAGAAGCGAGTACTGGTGCACACGATGATTTTGGGTATATGTCTATAAAATTGGGGCTAGATCATATGACAAATGATTTTATTCAAACTCAGAATCATTGGTTTTCATCATATTATAGATATTTAGCACCTAATGTGGATAACACTGGAACGGAAATGATATGGAAGTTCTATTATAAAGTTATCTTTAATATGAATGAACTTTTGACTAATCTACCAGAAGAAAGTACTTTAGATCAGCAAGGGCTTTATTTTAAAGGGAGACTTTTAACTATGAGAGCTGCATGCTATTTGGATCTTATAAGACTTTATGCAAAAGGATCTGAGGGGATACCATATATTGCATTAGAGAAAGGAATAAGTGTTGCGTCTAGGTATCCTACTGCTAGTGTCTATGGTGAAATAGAGAAAGACTTGTTACGTGCTTATTCTTTGTTAAATGGATACTCAACTGGAGCATCAAAGGAGTTTATTAATCAAAATGTAGCTGCTGGTTTTTTAGCCAGGTTGTACTTAACTACAGGAAATAATTCTGAGGCAGCAAAATATGCAAAATACGCTAGAACGGGTTATTCACCTATGAGTTCAACTCAGCTTATGGATGGTTTTAGTGATATTAATAATCCAGAGTGGATGTGGGGTACAGATATTTCTACATCTACATCTACAGTTTATGCATCGTTCTTTTCTCATATAGCAAATTTAAGTCCTGGATATGCAGGATTATTGAGGGTGTATAAGAGTATAGACAAAAGGCTGTATGAAAAAATATCAGATACTGATATTAGAAAGAAGTGGTTTGATGGTACAGCCCATAACCTTCCGAAGTATGCTAATGTTAAATTTGTAGATGCTACAAGGTTTGAGGGAGATTATGTTTATATGAGGGCTTCAGAAATGTATCTTATAGAAGCCGAAGCGTTGGCGTTATTTGGGGATGAAGCTAAAGCTAAACAGGTTTTATTTGAACTAATTTCTAAGAGAGACCCTTCTTATTCATTATCAACTAATAGTGGTCAAGCTTTGCTAGAGGAGATAAGAACTCATAAAAGGATAGAGTTATGGGGAGAAGGGGTTACATTTTTTGATATGAAGAGATTGAACGAAGCCTTGGTTAGAGATTATGCTGGTAGTAACCATGCTAGTCACGGTAAGTTCAATATAGAAGCAGGAAGTGATAAGTTCAGATTTAAGATTCCTCAAAGAGAATTGGATACCAACCCAAAGGTTTCTAACTAGGGTTTTGTTGTGAAATTCTAAACTTACTTTGATTTTAAATATTTGGAGTAAGTTTGTTAGAATTTTGTAAAACTTATTTTACATATCTTTGTACCTCATAAAACTTTATGAGGTACATTTTTTTTATAGTAGTGTTATTGGCTTCTACTTGGGTAAAAGCACAAGAGAAATCGGTAGATAAAATAAAGCAAGATTCATTAGTCATAGATAGGGGAGAGAAAGACTCGGCTAAAGTCTTTATTCCTACTATTCAAGATTATAGATATAAGAAACAATTTGGGCAGTATCAAGTATTTGATACGGTTTTTAGTATAGACAAATACTATCAGTTCATTCAGTATAATAATAGAGATGTTTTTGGTAAGGTGCCATTTGCTAATGTAGGAGCAGGTTTTCAAGATTTAGTGTATTCAGTTAATCCAGAGCAGAACCTAACTCTTTTGCCAACCAATAAATCACACTTCATACAAGGTATTCAAGATATACGCTATTATGATGTTAAAACGCCTACTACGGCTTTTGTTTACCATAATGGTGTTGGAAATGGGGGAACCCTAAAATCTACCTATACTCAAAATATTGGGCAGAATTTCAATTTTGCGTTGGATTATACAGGACTTAGGTCTCAAGGGTTTTATAGAAGAAGTTTAACCTCTAGTAATAATTTTACAGTTTCGGCACAGTTTCAGTCTAGAAATCAAAAATATCAAGCTTATGCCCACTTTACACACCAGAATGTTAATGCAGAAGAGTATGGAGGTATTGTAAGCTTGGATAATTTCCTTAACGATACCCGATTTAAAAATAGAAATAATCTCGAAGTTAACCTCACGGGTTCTGATTCTAGATTTTCATATAGAAGGTATTATTACAGCCACGAATTTCGTCCGTTTTCTTCGGAGCGTTTTCCGTTTAAGTTAAGGCATAGTATTTTTCATCAAGGTAATAAGTACTATTTTAAACAATCTAGTGTAGAAAGTTATTTTCAACAAAGAGGTGGCGGTGTATTAACAGAGATGCCTTTGGTGAATAAAAAATATTCTGAGAACTTAAGTAATACATTAAGTTTACTTTGGGATAATGAAAAATTTAAACTAGATGCAGGTATTAGGCATCAAAGTATCAGTTTGGGTACGGGTAATGCCCAGTTTGATATTTATAAGGAAAATAGGCTAGGAGCGATTGGGAATTTAGACATCAATCTTTGGGATAAACTGAAATTACAGTCTTTCTTAGAAATCTCTAGAGGCGCTGTTTTTGGAAATTATTTAAAAACAACCAATCACTTAAAGTTAGAGCTTATTGAGGGTTATTTCTTAGATGCTAAAGCTAACTTCCAGTCGGTAGTACCAAGTTTTAACTATTTGGTAAATGCTTCGCTTTATCCTAATTTCAATTATCAGTGGCAAGATTTCAAAAATCAAAATATTCTAGAAATTGGTGGAACTTTAGGCTTGAAATGGTTTGATGCGAAAGTATCCGCTAATTATTTTAGGATAGACCAAATGGCTTATTTTAATGAGTTGTATCAGCCTAAGCAAGGTTCGGCTTCGGTTAATATCTCTCAGATTGGTGGAGAAGCCTTGTTTAAGTATGGTAAATTTAACTTTAATCCAAATCTTTTATTTCAGGCGGTTCTCAATAATAAAGATTTGTTGCCTTTGCCACATTTTGTAGGAAGACTCAATTTCTACTATCAAACACCAGCCTTTAAAAAAGCAGCAGAGTTACAGACAGGAATCCAAGTGTATTATTTCTCAAAGTTCAACTCTAGAGAATACGCTCCTGTACTTAACGAATTTGTGTTGCCGTCTGCCTCTGCTCATAGCATAGGAGGGCAGCCTATTGCTTCGGCTTATTTTAATATGAAAGTGAAAAGAATGCTTATCTATGCAGAAGCACAGCACTTTAATACTACATTTATGAAAAATAGGTCATATACAGCACCATATTTTCCTATTTCTGATTTTAGGCTTAATTTAGGTGTAGTTTGGTATCTTTTTTACTAAATTTGAAGTATGAAAACGCTTATTCCATTTCAGGAGATAGATACAATCCCTAAGCTAATTAGGGATTTTTTAGATGATAAAATAGAGGATTTTAAACCGTATTCATTTAATATTACCAACATAGCTGAAAAGATAGAGGCTAAATCCCAAACATTTTCTAACGAGAAAAGGGAGGTTTTAGTTAAAGTCATTCAAGAGCAATATGAAGGTATTGAGCTTTCTTCATCACAAAAGGAAAATTTGGAAGCTTTGCTAAAAGAAAATACATTTACTATTACTACAGGGCATCAGCTTAATTTGTTTACAGGACCTGTATTTTTTATTTATAAGATTTTACAGACGATTAAAACGAGTGTTTATCTTAAAGAACAATTTCCTGAAAAGCATTTTGTTCCTATTTTTTGGATGGCTACGGAAGACCATGATTTTGTTGAAATCAATCACTTCAGGACAGATGAAAATTACTACGAGATAGAAGGTGTACAAGGTGGAGCGGTAGGTAGAATTAAGGTTGAGTCTAACACGTTTTTAGAACAATTTAAAAAGGAAATGGAAAGTTTTCCTTTTGGAAAAGAACTTACTGATTGGCTTGATAAGGCTTATGGTTTAGGGCAGAGTTTATCGCAATCTATAAGAATTTTAGCTCAAAAATTATTTTCAGATTATGGACTTTTACTCATAGATGGAGATGATAAGGCTTTGAAATCACAAATGTCCTCCATCTTTAAAGAAGAGCTTTTTTCTCAAAAACTTTATAACGAAACTAAACAAAAGGTAGCGTATTTAGCACAAACATACTCTAAAGTGCAGGTAAACCCTAGAGAAATCAATTTGTTTTACCTTACAGATAAACGCCAAAGGATAGATCGAGATGGAGATTTATATAGAGTGATAGAGACCAAAAAGGTATTTACGGAGCAAGAAATGTTGGAGGAGTTACAAAACTTTCCTGAAAGATTTAGCCCTAATGCTTTGATGAGACCTGTGTATCAGGAGACAGTGTTGCCTAATATCGTTTATATAGGCGGAAATGCAGAAATAATGTATTGGCTAGAGCTGGTAGATTATTTCAAAAGTATAGGGTTAGAATTTCCAATTTTAATACCACGCCATTCATTCACTTTTATTGATGAAAAAACTTTTGCTAAAATTGGTAAGTTAGAGCTTAATGTTAAGGATTTTTTCAATGATTATCAGAGAGTATTTGGAGAAAAACTATTGGGAAATTCAGTTTTATTACCTATTATTGACGAGAAAGAAAAATTGCTAAAGCAAGGTTTTGATGAATTGAAAGAAAAAGCTCAACAGACAGAAGTTACTTTCTTTAACCTTGTGGAAGCAGAACAGAAGCGTCAGCTAAAATCGTATCAAAAAATGAGAGTCCGCCTGTTAAAAGCAGAAAAGAAAAAAAATCAAGATTTGTTAGAACGATTGAATCTACTAGCAGACAAGATAAATCCTAATGCTAAATGGCAGGAAAGACAATATAATTTTAGCGTATTTTACAGAGGTTTGGGTAAAAAATGGTTGGATATCTGTTTAGAAGAAATGCCTGTGGATAAGTCGGTAATGTTAGTGTTAGCTATTTAATTGGAAAAATGTATTTTTGCAATCTAGTTTATAAACAATGAAAAAAATATTAATTGCTCCTATATTTTTAATGAGTTTCTTTTTACAGGCACAAACGCACACTGTAGCCGAGAAAGAGACACCATATTCTATCTCTAAAAAGTATGGTTTATCTCTAAAAGAACTTTACGAACTTAATCCTGAAATAAAGGACGGAGCCATTAAGATAGGACAAACCCTTAATATTGGTAAAAAATCAACTGGGCAAAAACAGAAAGTAGTGGCTGCTTCTAAGGAGGTTCAGTTGGGTAAAATTATATTGAAGCCAAAACAAACTTTGTATAGTTTAACACGCCAGTACCATGTTACAGAAGCAGAGGTAAGAAAGCTTAATCCAAATTTAGAAATGAAGATAGGGGAGGAAGTGGTATTGCCTTTGGATAAAATTACCAAATATGGGGCGTCTGAACTAGTAACCACTTCTACTCCTAAAGAAGTTGCTACTCCAGCTCCAGCACAGGAAAGTTCGTCTGTAGAAAAAACAACGAAGACTTTATCTGAAGGAGAATATGAAGTGCAGTCAAGAGACAACTATTCTCGTATTACAAAGCAGTTTGGAATCAGTAAGAAAGATCTTTTCGCACTTAATCCTGGCTTAGAAGAAAGTGGATTGAAAGTTGGGGATATCATTAAAGTGAAGCACCCATCTGTCACAAACTCTACAGAGAGTGCAAAACCAGACTTTTCAGAAACTAAAAAGGTAACTCCTTCTCAAGAAGATTATATTACTTATACCGTTCAGGCAGGTGATACTGTTTTTGGTATTCTTAACAAGTATGATTTAGATTTAGACCAACTCTTAGAACTAAACCCTCAAATTTCAGATGGACTAAAGCCAGGAATGGTTCTTAAAATAAAGAAATTTAATAAAGCCTATGTTAAGAAAAACACAAATGCACTTAAAGTGGTGTTGATGTTACCATTTGGCTTTGATACGGGAGATTCTAAATACAGAGGGCTTGCGACGGATTTCCTTATGGGAGCGAAGTTGGCAGTGCAGATGAATGCCAAGAAGGGGCAAGAGTTAGATTTTAATATCATAGATGCAGGTAACGAAAAAGCATTTAAGAAGAATTTAATCCAGATAGACCCATCTAATACAGACTTAATTATAGGGCCGTTATTCAAGTCCAATGTGTTAGAGGTTTTAGATTATGTTAAAGATACTCAAATTCCTGTAGTAGCTCCATTTGCTAATAGCGAGGATATGTATGATTTTGGTAATTTAATTATTGCTGAAACAGATAAAACCATCTATGCTGATAGGATTGCAAAAGAGGTTAAAGAGGTTTTTTCTAACCAAAAGATTTATATTGTATCAGGGGCAGATACAATAAACGCTGATTATATAAAAACAAAGTTGGAGAAATCTTTAAAGAAAGCGGATATAGTTATAGTAGATAATGCATCTAAAATAGAGCTAGAGCAGAATATGATGACAGGGCAAAGCTCTCCAGTAATAGCTATTTTAGCAAGTGATGACGATGCTGTTGGTAATGCGTTTGCTTCCAAGCTGATTAATTTATCTAAAGAAACTAAAGGTATCAAAGCTTTTAGTATGTTCTATACGTCGGCTTTTGATAAAAAAGTAGATGAGCTAAGTCAAGCTAGTTTGGTGTATATTATGGATAGAAAAATAGATTCAGAAGGAGATTTTGAAAAAGAAGTTCTAGCCGCTTATAAATCCAAATATTGCAAGACTCCTTCCAAATATGCTGTGGTAGGTTTTGATATCGTTAATGATATGCTTTCTAGAGAAAATAAGAAAGGAGAAATATTTAAGCAAATGGGGCAAACTCAAACACAGTTAGCTACAAAATTTGAATTCCAAAGAGTAAAACCAAATGGTGCCTATGTAAATGTAGGTTACCGTGTAGTAAGACTTTTACCATAAATTTAATTAGAAACTAAAGAGATAATCTTTGAAAAAATAAATATGAAAGCATTAGTGTTCCCAGGTCAGGGGTCTCAGTTTGTAGGAATGGGACAAGAACTGTACGATAGCAGGAAAGATATTAAAGATTTAATGGAGTTTTCCAATGAGATATTAGGTTTTAATATCCTGAAAATTATGTTTAATGGTTCAGAGGAAGATTTAAAACAAACCAGAGTAACGCAACCTGCAATATTTATACATTCGGTAGCCGCAGTTAAAGCTATAGATGCCACAGGTGTTCAGATGGTAGCTGGACACTCTTTAGGGGAGTTTTCTGCATTGGTGGCGAGTGGCGTTTTATCTTTTGAAGACGGTTTAAAATTAGTAGCACAAAGAGCTGATGCTATGCAAAAAGCGTGTGACGCTAACCCTTCTTCTATGGCGGCTATTTTAGGTTTAGAAGATGAGAGAGTGGAAGAAATCTGTACTCAAATAGATGGGGTAGTAGTACCTGCAAACTATAACTGCCCTGGGCAATTGGTAATATCTGGAGAAACCAAAGCAGTAGAGGAAGCCTGTGCTAAACTTAAAGAAGCGGGAGCTAAGAGAGCATTGCTATTACCTGTTAATGGAGCATTTCATTCACCACTAATGAAGCCTGCACAAGACCAGTTAGCAACAGCGATAGAAAATACAAAATTCAGAAAGGCGAGTTTTCCTATTTATCAAAATATTACAACCACTGCGGTGGCTAATGAGGAGGATATCAAACAAAACCTTATCGCACAGCTTACAGGGCCTGTAAAGTGGACGCAGTCTATTCAAAATATGATTAAAGACGGTGCAACTTCTTTTGTGGAAGTAGGTCCAGGTAAAACATTACAAGGGTTAATCAAAAAGATAAGTTCAGAAGTGGTGGTATCTTCTGCAATGTAAAAAAACTAAGTAAACGAGTTTAATAAAAAACTTGCACTCTCTATAAAGAGTGCAAATTTTTTTATAGAAATTTATACTTAAGCAAAATCTTTAAGAAGTTGAGTTAGGGTATTTACATCGTGTACGCCACTACCTTTCCAAAGGAGTTCACTATTTTTAAAAATCATAAGAGTGGGTACACTTCTTACGCCGTATTCGTTAGCGATAGAAGGGTAATTGTCAATATCTATTTTTACAATTCTAGCCGTATCTCCCACATTTTCTTTCACGGTGTTAAGTACCGAAGACTGTACCTTGCAAGGTTGGCACCATGTAGCAAAAAAGTCTATGAGTACAGGTTTAGGAGATTCTATGAGTTCTTTAAATTTTTGAGACATACCTTTTTATTTTAGAATTTTCTTTTGAAGAGAGCTCCAGCCTCCACCATTATAAGCAGTAAAGCCATTATTAGATAAGATAGATTTTGCCGAAGCACTACGCATACCACTGGCACAACAGGTAATTACGGGTCTGCTTTTATCTAAGCGATTGAGGTTTTGGTTTAGCTCCTGTAATGGGATATTGATGGAGTTGAAAATATGCCCTGAATTGTATTCGGCTTTCGTTCTCACATCTATTATTTGAGCTCCCTTTGCGGCTAAATCTTGAAAATCTACGGTGTTCCCTCCGAAAAGTTTTTTTATAAAGTTTAACATAAACTATATCTATTAAGGTTTAGTACAAAACTAAAATATTATTTTCTGATTTTAAAATAAAACTATGATTATTAGCAGTTTTTATTAAAAAAACTTGTATACTTTACTAAAAGGTTATAAGTTTGTACTAGTTTTTGTATTATAGCTATAATACAGCTAATTATACATAAACACTGATAGTTAGAATAATTGTGTAAACACACACATAAACACACACGCAAACCACAATTATTATGCTTTCTTGTACGAATGTTTCGTTATGTAAGCCATACCCTGTATTCTTTTTACGAGTTTATGGGGTTTTTGTGTGTGCTTGTGTTTTATGTTTATTTCACTTTGATTTTCATATTTCTACACTAGGAGCACCGTTATTTCATAAGCTTAATTTGTTGTTGTTTTTGTTTGGTGTTCCTAGTTTTTTTGGAATATTAGAGGGAATTCTTCAAAAATCTCAATGCTTCTTTCTATCTTATATTGCTTTAGAAATAAGTTTTCTAAGGGATTGTTTATGCCAGTAAAATAAAATTAATTCAAACAAAAAAATAAAATTTATGAAAACAAGAACGACTAAATTAAGCCTGTTAGCTTTTATTGGCTTAGGATTATCAGCTTATGGACAAGTGGGTATTAATAATCCAGATCCTAAAGCTACTCTACACATTGATGCTAAAACTACTACAGGAAGTACCAATGAGGGGATTCTTATCCCTAGGGTAACTACAGCAAAGGTACAAGCTATGACAGGAGCCGAAGAGGCTACTTTGGTGTATGTTTCTGATGGAGTAGCTGGTACAGGAGTAGCATCGGAAGTAAGTGGTAAAGGGTTTTACTTTTTTGATAAAAGTATACAGAAGTGGAATAAGTTAGGAGCTACAATATATAAAACTAGGGAAGTTCAGGGAGGTGGAACTATAACATTGACGGCAGATGATTATTTTCTAATAAAAAAAGATTCGGGAGCAGTTACTTGGACTTTTGATACAGCGGGTGTTGTTAATGGTAGAAAGATTTGTATATTTAATGATGCTCCAGGAACATCAGGATCTACATTGACAATATCTCCTCAGCCTAGAGGATTATATGGAGGGTCTATTTACCAGAATAGCGGTTTATGTTATATATATTATGGTGGTAAATGGTATGGTTCAGAGGGAGGTAATTAATATGAAAAAAAAATCTAATATGAAAAAAAATCTATTATTAGCTGCGGTTGCTCTTGGAAGTATTGCATTTGGTCAGGTTAGAACAAATTCTACTGTTAATCAAGAGGTATTGTCTAATAGTACCACATTTATGGATGCTTCGTCCTCTCCAGATTGGAACAGTTCAATCAATCTAGGAAAGGGGTTAATATTCCCTAGAGTGGATTTAGTTCAGCTTACAGCTTTATCTAGTGTAGGCTCTGGTGGACCTGCTAACTATCCTACTCGTATGGATGGTATGTTGGTTTATAATGTAGGAACTGGTAGATCTGGTCTAGGAGGTGTAGATGTAGTCCCAGGTTTCTACTATTATGAAAATAAAAGTACTACGCTTAATGGCGGTACTTGGAAGCCAATGGGTAGAGTGCTACTACTTTAGCAGGAGCAGATGGTAAAAGTGTGCTTAATGGTGCTTCCGCGCCACAATCTGCTGTGGGAAGTGAAGGAGACTTTTACATCAATACAGCTACTAACCAAATTTATGGTCCTAAAACTGCTAGTGGTTGGGGAATAGGGACATCTCTTGTTGGTCCACAGGGCGCCCAAGGTATTCAAGGACCTCAGGGTCCAGCTGGGGCTACAGGTCCACAAGGTTTGCAGGGTCCAGCCGGTCCAGTAGGAGCAACTGGAGCTCAAGGTTCTTCTATGTTATCAGGAACAGGAACCCCAGCTTCTAGTTTAGGAGTGAATGGTGATAGTTATGTAGATGCTGCCACCGGTACCGTTTATAAGAAAACTTCAGGAACATGGACAAGCACAGGTCAAACATTAAAAGGACCTCAAGGTGTAGCGGGTCCAGCAGGGGCTACAGGTCCGCAAGGCTTACAGGGACCAATAGGTCCTTCTGGAGTTATCACTGCTACTAATGGACTTATCTATACTGCTAATACCCAAACGGTCTCATTACCTACAGCAACAAATGGTCAAGTATTAAAATGGAATGGTACAGCATGGGCACCAGGAACAGATAATAATACAAATACCACCTATACTGCTGGTACAGGTTTGTCATTAAGCGGGACTACCTTTAGTCATGCCGCTCATACAGGAGATGTAACAGGTACAACATCATTAACGATAGCGAACAATGCTGTAAACTCGGCTAAGATAGCAGATGGTTCTGTATCTACAGTAGATTTAGCCGCAGGAGCTGTGACGGCTGATAAACTTAACCAAATGAATGCAACAAATGGTCAAGTATTGAAGTGGAACGGTACAGCATGGGCTCCTGCGGCGGATAATAATACAAATACTACCTACTCAGGATCTACCTCTATTACCTTAAGTGGGACTTCTTTCCAAAGAGCGGCTTTAACAGGAGATGTTACAGCAGCAGCGAATAATAACATCACTACGGTCGCTCGTATCCAAGGTCGTAATGTGGCTAATACAGCTCCTGCTAGTGGACAGGTATTAAAATGGAACGGTACAGCTTGGGCTCCTGCAGCAGATGATAATACTAATACCACTTATACTGCTGGTACAGGTTTGTCATTAAGTGGGACTACATTTAGCCATGCCGCTCATACAGGAGATGTAACAGGTACAACATCATTAACAATAGCAAACAATGCTGTAAACTCGGCTAAGATAGCAGATGGTTCTGTATCTACAGTAGATTTAGCCGCAGGAGCTGTGACGGCTGATAAACTTAACCAAATGAATGCAACAAATGGTCAAGTATTGAAGTGGAACGGTACAGCATGGGCTCCTGCGGCGGATAATAATACAAATACTACCTACTCAGGATCTACCTCTATCACCTTAAGTGGGACTTCTTTCCAAAGAGCGGCTTTAGCGGGAGATGTTACAGCAGCAGCGAATAATAACACCACTACGGTCGCTCGTATTCAAGGTCGTAATGTGGCTAATACAACTCCTGCTAGTGGACAAGTATTAAAATGGAATGGTACAGCATGGGCTCCTGCGGCAGATGATAATACGAATACTACCTACTCAGGATCTACCTCTATCACCTTAAGTGGAACTTCTTTCCAAAGAGCCGCTTTAACGGGAGATGTTACGGCGGCAGTGAATAATAACACCACTACGGTCGCTCGTATTCAAGGTCGTAATGTGGCTAATACAACTCCTGCTAGTGGACAAGTATTAAAATGGAATGGTACAGCATGGGCTCCTGCGGCAGATGATAATACGAATACTACCTACTCAGGATCTACCTCTATCACCTTAAGTGGAACTTCTTTCCAAAGAGCCGCTTTAACGGGAGATGTTACGGCGGCAGTGAATAATAACACGACTACGGTCGCTCGTATCCAAGGTCGTAATGTGGCTAATACAACTCCTGCTAGTGGACAAGTATTAAAATGGAATGGTACGGCTTGGGCTCCAGCGGCGGATGATAATACGAATACTAATATTTAACCCGTTGTGCATTATGAAATGAAAAAAACAAGAGTTGTTTATTAGACTGAAAATCAGTATATTGTTTTTGCTATAAAACGATATAAATGAACAACTTAGAGCAAATATATGAAAGAATTTTGGAAGTTTTAGGACTTTTTTCAGAAAATCAACTGATTAGTTATCAGAGAAGAACACCTAAAATGAGCGATTTAGAAGTCATAAGTCTTAATATTACTGCTGAATACTTGAGTATTGATAGCGAATTACAGTTATTTAGAAAATTGCCAAACTCTCTGATAAACAAAATTGAAAGAAGTGTTTACAATAAGCGAAAACGAAGACTATCCCTACAAACAGAGCAAATTAGACAGCGTATTTCGATGGAGTTCAATGAGTTTGAAGATATTTTTATCGTTGATAGCATGCCAATGAAAGTTTGTGAAAACGCTCGTTCTACTCGTTCAAAAATTTGTAAAGAGCAATCCTATTCTTCACCAACATATGGTTATTGTGCTTCACAGAAATTATATTTCTATGGCTATAAACTACACGCAGTATGTTCTTTAAATGGTGTGATTAAGAATTTTGATATAAGCCCTGCATCCGTTCACGACATCCACTATTTAAAAGATATTGGTGAGCAAATGCGAAACTGTACTTTAATTGGAGATAGAGGCTATTTATCAGCAAAAGTTCAAATAGATTTATTTAACTATGCTAATATTAAATTAGATACACCAATGAGAAGTAATCAGAAAGATTATATTCCTCAATTTTCATTGTACAAGAAAAAGCGAAAACGAATTGAGACATTTTTCTCTCAACTTTGCGACCAATTTATGATTAAAAGAAACTATGCTAAAACTTTTGAAGGCTTTAAAACAAGGATAATCAGTAAAATAACCGCCGCAACGGTTATTCAATATATCAATAAATTTATCTTCCAAAGAAAATTAAATCATCTAAAAATCAGTATTATTTAAAATGCACAACGAGTTAATATTTATAATACTAATGGTACACTTACAGGGGCAAGAACGGTTAATATGGGAACTAACAACCTCATGTTTACAGGAACAGGAAATATAGGGATAGGGACTCAAAGCCCATCACAAAAGTTAGAGGTAAGTGGTAATGCTAAAATCAGCCAAATGACAGATGCTACATCGCTGGAAAGTGAGTATACTAAAGCTGTAGTAGCAAAACCTGATGGGACTTTAGGGGTTGTAAGCAGAACTAACCCTACCATACCAAGTGGTGTAGATATTATTTACGCGAATCCTTTTGAGTATACGGATATAATGGAAGGGAAAAATTTATATTACATTGAACAGAATCCTGCTGTAGGACAGTATTACTTTAGGTATACTGGGTATTCTATCACATTACCTCCAGGGCAATGGATGATTTATTGTGGCTATTTACTGGGAATGAAGAACGCTGTATTTACTAATCAAACAGTATGGGTAAAGGCAAGAATATCAGAAACAAAAACGAACCAAAGGACAGATTTTCAAGGAGCAGCTATGTCGGGAGGACCAAAATCTATATCTACTAATATACTGCCCAACACCAATTATAGTATGGCAAATGGAATATGGATAGTTAACAATACGAGTACAACAGCTAAAACCTATTATGTTCAAATATCTTTTGAAAAAATCAATGGTACTTTTGCAGATATTCCTACCGTATCAGCATCATTAAGTGACCAAAACAATATACCACATAATGAGAATTATTTATTTGCGTTAAAACGTAATTAATCTATTGGTTAAGTGGAAGTTTAGTAAATATGTGTGTTAAATAAAAAGCGCCCAATTAATTGGGCGCTTTTTTCACTCAAAATAAAAAAATCGTTGTGAGTTTATCGAAGTCTGTCTACAGATTTTACAAGCCTTTCGTCTCTCGTTATATACACATTTGCGATTAGCAAACATGTAATAGAAATAAACTACAAACAGCGTCTCAAATACCTTTCTCTAGAAAATCTATTTCTCTAGGGTAGGTTTAGTAATCAGTAAATCAATACACCTATCAACAAAGCGTTTATAAAAATGCTGATGCGGCTCAGCATGATTTGTCTTTTTCTATTTTTAAAACTGAAAATACTAAGGGATAGTGTATCGCTAATAACTCGCAACCCCGCTCTCTATCTGCTCTAGTAAGAATGCAACTCTAAAAAGATAGAACTTATGATAAAACATTTGTCAAAGTCTTTATCAAGGGTTTGAGTAGAGGTATATGGGGGCGTTCATTCATGTGTAATACCTTTAAAATAGAGAACATCTAAAAAAGTTATAGTGGAGGCTATTCCCTTTATAAGGGGAAGGTGCTTCACTGCCTAATGCGAAGCCTCCTCCCTCGGTAAGGGGAAGCCTCTTCACTCGTACGAGTGAACTATTTTAAGTTTGGTATAAGGTAGTCCCCTATCAAATAAAATGAAAAACAAACATTTCTACAAATAAGGTCAATGGGGTGCTATTATCACGCACGCTCTGCTTTACCGAGTAGAGAGCTCCTACCTTATCTAGCAGAGATGTTCTGCTCGTACGAGCAGAACATCTCTGACAATATAGATATTGGGTATACCATAACTATAGATGAACTTTTGGGGCTTTATTACGATTGTTTATCCTCCATAAAAAAAGCTCCCAATTAATTTGGGAGCTTTTTCACTCAAAATAAAAATCGTTGTGAAGTTTATCGAAGTCTGTCTACAGATTTTACAAGCCTTTCGTCTCTCGCTATATACACATTTGCGATTAGCAAACATACAATAGAAATAAACGCAAACAGCGGCTCAATACCTTTCTCAGGAAAATCTATTCCTCCAGGTAAGTTTAGTAACCAGTAAATCAATACACCTATCAACAAAGCGTTTATAAAAATGCTGATGCGGTTCAGCATGATTTGTCTTTTTCTATTTTTAAAACTGAAAATACTAAGAGATAGAAGTATTACCAATAATCCGCAACCTAATAGAATAGGCAGATTTCCCATAGTTATAACTTCTACATCTTGAGATGACATAAAAAGAAATACAGCTCCCATAGTAGCCAAAAACATCCAAATAGTTTGTATTCTTTGAAGCATCGGTTTAGTTGTATAGTTTTAAATTGTAGTGCAAAAATAGGAATAATTTTTTGTATTTGTCAAAAATAATGTAGATTTGCAGTACAGATTCAGTATAAACTTTTACTCAGCTCTTGGGTAGAGTTACACTTTTTAGATTAAATAATCCACATTTTTAAATATTACAGAAATATAATTCAATTATGTTTGATATAGAAACTCTTGAGGCTAAATCTTCGGCTGAACTTACGAAGATTGCTAAAGATTTAGGCATTAAAACAGGTAGAGGGGCTACAATGAAAGACAAAGTCTATGCTATTTTAGATTTTCAAGCCTCTAATCCACAACAAACTAAAGACTATTATAACTCTACAGAGATAGTTAATGAAAAGAAAGAGAATCATCAAACTCAAGAAGATTCTCAAGCGGTAGAGAAAACAACAAATAGGAGAGGAAAAAGGACTCCAAAAGCAGATAATGCAGTTAAGGAGGTAGAAACGAAAGACGCTGAAATTTCACAAGTTGAAGAAGTTTCTGCAGAGAATACTAAAGAGGAGCAACAAGAAGCTAATTCTCAGAGAAAGACTCAAAGAAAGCGAGTGAAGAAAAAAACGGAGCAAATATCAATATCTGAGAATGCTAAGGAGACCGATACTCCAGTGGAGATAGAGGCTAAAGAAGATAAACCTCACTCACAACAACAATCTAAGAAACACAAAAATCAATCACAGCCTAACGCCAATCACAAAGAAAAGAACGAGCAGGAAACTGAAAAGTCCTTTAATTTTGATAATTTAATCACTATAGAAGGAGTGCTTGAAATTCTGCCTGATAACTATGGTTTCTTGCGTTCTGCAGATTTTAATTATATTTCTTCTCCAGACGATGTTTATGTTTCTACTAATCAGATTAGAAATTATGGACTAAAAACGGGAGATACTGTGAAAGGCACAGTAAGACTTCCTAAAGAAGGAGAAAAATATTTCTCTTTACAAAAGCCATTAGAGGTTAATGGTAGAGACCTTAGTTTCATTAAGGACCGTGTGTCTTTTGAACATTTAACTCCGTTATTTCCTCAAGAGAAATTCAATTTAACAGGGGCTAATGCTACTATTTCTACTAGAGTGGTAGATTTGTTTGCTCCGATAGGTAAAGGGCAAAGAGCTATGATTGTTGCTCAGCCTAAAACTGGTAAAACCATGCTTCTTAAGGATATAGCTAACTCTATATCGGCCAATCACCCAGAGGCTTATATGATGA
Source organism: Riemerella anatipestifer (assembly GCF_035666175.1). Classification (NCBI taxonomy): domain Bacteria; kingdom Pseudomonadati; phylum Bacteroidota; class Flavobacteriia; order Flavobacteriales; family Weeksellaceae; genus Riemerella; species Riemerella anatipestifer. Next base: position 1,346,293 of record NZ_CP142016.1, on the reverse strand, counting down.
TTTTGCTGATAGACGAGCGTCCAGAGGAGGTTACCGATATGCAAAGAAGTGTAAATGCGGAGGTAATAGCTTCTACTTTTGACGAGTCTGCTGAAAAGCATGTTAAGGTAGCTAATCTAGTGCTTTCTAAAGCTCAAAGAATGGTAGAATGTGGGCACGATGTGGTGATTTTGTTAGACTCTATCACGCGTTTAGCTAGGGCTTACAACACAGTAACACCTGCTTCTGGTAAGATACTTTCTGGTGGGGTAGATGCCAACGCTTTACATAGACCTAAAAGATTTTTTGGGGCAGCAAGAAAGATAGAAGGTGGAGGTTCGCTTACCATTATTGCAACGGCTCTTATAGATACGGGGTCTAAAATGGATGAGGTGATTTTTGAAGAGTTTAAAGGGACAGGTAATATGGAACTGGTTCTAGATAGAAAAATAGCAAATAAGAGAATTTTCCCAGCGGTAGATATTACGGCGTCTAGTACTAGAAGAGATGACCTTCTTCACGATGAAATTACCCAACAACGCATGTGGATTTTGAGAAAATACCTTTCTGATATGAATCCTGTAGAAGCAATGGAGTTTGTTCAGAAACAAATGAAGGGTACTCAAAGTAATGAGGAATTCTTGATGTCTATGAATAAGTAAATTAATTTTAAATAACCCGTTGTGCATTATGAAATGAAAAAAACAAGAGTTGTTTATTAGACTGAAAATAAGTATATTGTTTTTGCTATAAAACGATATAAATGAACAACATAGAGCAAATATATGAAAGAATTTTGGAAGTTTTAGGACTTTTTTCAGAAAATCAACTGATTAGTTATCAGAGAAGAACACCTAAAATGAGCGATTTAGAAGTCATAAGTCTTAATATTACTGCTGAATACTTGAGTATTGATAGCGAATTACAGTTATTTAGAAAATTGCCAAACTCTCTGATAAACAAAATTGAAAGAAGTGTTTACAATAAGCGAAAACGAAGACTATCCCTACAAACAGAGCAAATTAGACAGCGTATTTCGATGGAGTTCAATGAGTTTGAAGATATTTTTATCGTTGATAGCATGCCAATGAAAGTTTGTGAAAACGCTCGTTCTACTCGTTCAAAAATTTGTAAAGAGCAATCCTATTCTTCACCAACATATGGTTATTGTGCTTCACAGAAATTATATTTCTATGGCTATAAACTACACGCAGTATGTTCTTTAAATGGTGTGATTAAGAATTTTGATATAAGCCCTGCATCCGTTCACGACATCCACTATTTAAAAGATATTGGTGAGCAAATGCGAAACTGTACTTTAATTGGAGATAGAGGCTATTTATCAGCAAAAGTTCAAATAGATTTATTTAACTATGCTAATATTAAATTAGATACACCAATGAGAAGTAATCAGAAAGATTATATTCCTCAATTTTCATTGTACAAGAAAAAGCGAAAACGAATTGAGACATTTTTCTCTCAACTTTGCGACCAATTTATGATTAAAAGAAACAATGCTAAAACTTTTGAAGGCTTTAAAACAAGGATAATCAGTAAAATAACCGCCGCAACGGTTATTCAATATATCAATAAATTTATCTTCCAAAGAAAATTAAATCATCTAAAAATCAGTATTATTTAAAATGCACAACGAGTTATTTTGAATAATAATATTCGCCTTTTCTCCTCTTGGATCCTTTCTTATCAAATTAGTTCCATCACCGACTATGATATCATTCCAATTGACATTCCCTTGGCTAATATAGGTTTTACCATTGTCAAAAATTTCAAAAGAATGATTATTGCTCTTCGCTCTTTTTGCATAAATAGCATCGGTACCATTATACACCCATTCTTGCTCCTTTGCTCCAGCAGTGCTCTTTACCCACTCTGTACCATCATAGTAATAGTAGCCTTTCTCAGTAATTTTAGCCACCCTAGGGTCAGTACCTTTATAAGCACCTATAGTACCGTTGGTTTTATCAGCATCATCTATTACATAGACTAAGGTGCCCTCTACAGGTGTTTCAATGCTTGCCACACGGGTTTTACTTAATTTGGGAGCTAAAATCCCCTCGTTGGTCTTGGCGTTATCTTGACCGTTGGTTGCATTAGGCTGAACATCTAAAGTGGCTCTAGGTGAGGAGATATTAACCCCTACTTTCCCGCTTTGTCCGTAAGCTACTAAGCCTAAACCTAAAAAGGCTAACACACTTAATTTTGTAATCTTTGTTGTCATAATGTTTAATTTTAAAAGTTGATATTTAATTGCTTAAGATTATAGATGTTAGATATTGGGTTTTAGAGGTTGGAGGTTTTGATGAGGCTGTACTAAGTTCTAATCCCTCATATCTCACCTCTAACCTTAAAAAACGCCTTCCCCCTTCTAAACACACACAAAACGAGAGGAAAGGCTAAAACAGAAAGAAAGTGAAAACTCCCTTTCTGAACACTAAAAGCACCCAACAAGAACGACCATGTTATGAGACAAAACAATGGTGCTTTTAGCATGTATTTATGAAAGCTAAAATTAGAATGGTGTAAACGCAAAAATCCGCCAACGAAAGTTGGTGGATTTGTATTTATAATTAACGATAAAAGTCTAAAGAATTTTCTAGATAATAGGACGCATATACACGAAACTATCTGTCTGTGTCTGTCTGTGTCTGTGTGTGTTTACGAAATTATTTGGAACAGCCAAATAATTCGGGTGTTTTTTTACATTTGTTTGTATGTGGTTGGTATCGTGTGTCATAAAACTAAAGCAAACTTATTACCTTTTATAGAAGTATGCAAGTTTTTGGATATGATTTATGTTAAAAATAAAAAAATACTACCCCAAAAGTAGGGTAGTATTCTTTGTCTAAGAGAGAGTAAATATGTTTATTTAAAATTAAACTTTACAGTAAACATTACTTGGCTTGGTCTTATATAAACTAAACTTCTACGGATACTGTTGTCTTGAGTACTTATGGTAACTGTTTCGTAAAATTTGTTGTTGGTAATGTTAAGCCATTTTAGCTCAAAATCTATCTTCTTTTTAGCCCAAGTGTATTGGTAAGAGAGGTCGTAGAAACTGTTTCTAAAGGCGCTTTCGCCCAATGTTTTATAGGTGTTGTCGTCCCAAACTAGACCTATGGTGTGGTTGTCCATAGGATAGATATAGGCAGCTAGATTATGCGACCAATTAGAAAACTTATAAGTAGTATTGGTCTGTGCATTTTGGTTTTTGTTCCAGCCCATAGAGATGTTGTAATCTACACTAAGCCAAGAGAAGAATGTGTTATTAAACTTAGCTCCTAAAGATTGGCTGTTATTTTTGTTATAAATGAGGTTGCTGTTAAGCATTGAAATATTCTCAGAATCACTATTTCTAAAGCTGAAAGATAGGTTAGATTTGAACTTAGGGAAATACTTTCCTATCTCTGCACTTTGTGACTGAGAGGTAGCGGTATTGTCAAACTCCTTGACTTCAGAAATAAATGAAGCTGCATTTCTAGTTACAGAAGTAATGAGATTTCTTTTAAGAGTACCATAGCTGTATCTTAGGTTGAAAAACAAGTTGTTAAGTGGGTTTCTATACTCTAATGTAGAACCGATGCTTTTAGAAAGATTTTCGGGCATTACATTAGATTGTGGAGCTCTGTTTACAAAGAAGTCGGGGGTGTTCATCATAATTCCTTCGTAGATAGACCCAAAATTTCCGAAGCTGTAATTAAGGCTTCCGTAACCTCTAATCTTCCAAAACGAAGCAAAATCATAGTTCATAAAGAAGCTAGGTTCAAACACCGTCTTGTTAATCTCTCTATTTCTACCATTTCTTAGGAAATCTTTGTAAGAAATGCCATAGAAATTCACAGGAGCATTAAGGTAAATATTTAAGCGTTCGCCTTTATAGTTTGCCGAAAGTTTGGTGGAAGGTCTTAGCTCGTTCCACTGCATATTGTTTTGGTAATTGATATTGTAAGGGAATAGTGTACTGCCATTGATGCCATAAAGCTCCGACTCCATTTGGTTGAAATTGATGTCTAAACCTACCTCTGGGGTTAAAGTCCATTTTCCTGCACTAAATCCTACGGAAGCACTGTGGTTGATTTCGGTACTTTTGATGTTTAGGTTTTGTTGTAGCCTTTGATAATTTTGGCTATTGAAAAGTTTTTGAGAGTAGCTGCTAGGGCTAGATTCTAATGTTTGTCTATCATTTTTAACACTAATGAAAGACATCACATTCACCAACTTTTCACCTACTGGAATAATAGAACTTAAAGAGTTTTGGAATGAGTTGGTAGGGGCATAAATATTCTGCATAGCAGATCTGCTTCCCGTGATTTCATTTTTGCTGACGTCAGCATTGTTATCGCTCCAGAAGCTGTTCCAAGTAGTTACATTCTTAAAAAATCCTTTCTTGGCATTTTTAGTGAAGATGAGCTCTCCTTTCGCTTGATTGGTATAAAAGTGGTTAAGTCTTCTAGCACTAAAAGTTTCGGTGCCATAGGTTACCTCTTGTAAATCTTCTCTTTCTACGGCGTTATTCGTGTAGCTGGCGTTAGCCTTTAGCTCCCATTCTTTGTTTTTGAAAGGGTTGGTAAGTAGGTTAGCGGAGAAGAAATGCACATTGTTAAAGAGGTAGCGTCTTTCAGGAACATTAGGGATCGCAGCGGTCTCTACGCCAATCCAGCTTTCTTGGTCTACATTGCGTCTTACGCCTTCCCAACGGTTACCAAAAGAGAGTATTCTTCCTTCTTTTTCTACACTCTCGCCTGTGTTGTTGGCTTTGTAATTAACTACCCATTGGTTCTTTTGCCCAAAAAACATAGGTGTAAGTTTGGTATTCCATAATAAAGGGGAAGTCCCAACGCCTACCTCGCCTCTACCAGTCATGGTAACTTTATTTTTAAGTTTGATGTTGATGGCGGCTTTCTCCGAAGGTATTTTATCTTGTAGAATCTTTACAGGTTGATGGTTTTCCATTACTTCTACCTTTTGTACAGCGTCTTTTGGGAGAGCGTTGTTTATAGTTCCATAGCCACCTTCCATAAGGTCTTTACCGTTTACATAAAACTTATTGATGGCTTCACCTTGGTAGAGTACGGTACCATCTTTATTAACTTCTATACCTGGTATTTTCTTTAGAACATCGGCTAGAGTACGGTCATTTTTACTTTCAAAGGCTTTTAAATCGTAAGAAATAGTGTCGCCTTTTTTGGTAATCATTCTTGTTTTTAGTTTTACCTCCTTTATTTCCGTAGCTTGTTGAGAAAGGCTGAAATTAAGCGTTTGGCTTTTATTAGCAATTTCTTTAACTTGGGTTTGATGATTAAACGCCTTTACGGTGAGCTTTACCTTGTCTATGGAGGAATTTATGGTTACTTTGTAAACCCCTTTGCTGTCTGATAAGGCATAGGTAAGAATGGCATTTTTTCCTATTTCTTCTACGGTAACACTTGCACTAGGAACGGGCTGCCCTTCTGTATTGGTGATTTTCCCAGAGATACTGGTTTGAGCCCAAAATACGGCACTGAAAAACAGGAATAAGAATAATGAATGAACTCTAATCATTGGTATATAGTTTATAAATTGTTAACCTAATAAGTTGTAATTATCTAAATTTTGTTACAAGTATAAGATAAAAAGTTTAAACTGTAACCAAAACGCCTTATTTTTATAGGAATCATTAAAAAAATAATTGTATTTTTGGAGGGTCAAATTTAGTTTAATCTAGAAAATCATCTATGAAAGCGGCCATTTACTCCCAAAAGAAAGATTTAGATACATTTCTTTATTTGAGTAAGTTTATTTCGGAGTTAGAGAAGCGAGGGGTAGAGTCTGTGTTGCACGAAGGTTTATCAATAGATTTGGCTTTTTCTAAAAACTTTAGAACTTTTAATGATAAGGAAAGTCTGAAGAATGCAGGAGTAGATTTGTTTTTTAGTTTTGGTGGTGATGGTACCATTCTTAATGCCCTTATCTTCATACAAGACTTAGAAATTCCAGTGATTGGTGTAAATACAGGGCGTTTGGGCTTTCTAGCTTGTTTCTCAAAAGAGGAGATTTTCCTCAATATAGATAAAATCCTAAAAGGAGAAATGCTAATCAGCAGAAGGTCTGTGATAGAAGTTTCTACTAAAGATACCGTGATAGATTTCCCTTATGCTCTAAACGATTTGAGTATCACAAGGAAGGAAACTACCTCTATGATTACGATAGACACACATATCAATGATGAATTTCTTACTGTATTTTGGGGAGATGGTTTAGTGGTTTCTACACCTACAGGTTCTACCGCTTATAATTTGAGTTGTGGTGGACCTATTATCTCGCCGAGAGCAGATAATTTTGTGCTTACACCTATTGCACCGCATAACCTCAATGTGCGACCTATTATTCTTAAAGATGATGTAGAAATAAAACTCACGGTAGAAAGTAGAGTGCCAGAGTTTTTGTTTTCTTTAGATTCTAGGCTTTATAATGTAGGTATAGATGATGAAATTATAGTGAAGAAAGCCAATTTTGAAGTATCACTAATGATGACGAAAAGCATCAATTTCTATGAAACGCTTCGCCAGAAGCTATTATGGGGAAAAGATAAAAGAAACTAACAAGTTGAAAAGTAATTAAAAATAAATCAGTAATTAAAAGTAAAAACATTACACTATGAGTAAACTTTTTCCGGCAGGAGTTGCCACAGGTTCAATGGTTAGCGAGATTTTTCAGTACGCTAAAGAAAATAAATTTGCTTTACCAGCGGTTAATGTTATTGGTTCTAGTAACATCAACGCTACTATGGAGACAGCAGCTAAGCTTAATGCACCCGTAATCATTCAGTTTTCTAACGGTGGTGCAGTATATAACGCAGGTAAAGGTCTTAGTAATGATGGACAAAAAGCAGCTATCTTAGGAGCGGTAGCAGGTGCTAAGCATATCCACACTTTGGCAGAGGCTTACGGTGCTACAGTTATTCTTCATACAGACCACTGTGCTAAGAAATTATTACCTTGGATAGATGGTCTATTAGATGCTGGAGAGGCGTTTTATAAAGCCAATGGTAAGTCGCTTTACTCTTCTCATATGTTAGACCTTTCTGAAGAAACATTGGAAGAAAACTTAGAAATATCAGCTAAGTATTTCGAAAGAATGGCTAAAATGGATATGACGCTAGAGGTAGAAATAGGCGTTACAGGAGGAGAAGAAGATGGGGTAGATAATACCGATGTAGATAACTCTAAGCTATACACTCAGCCAGAAGATGTGGCTTATACTTACGAAATCTTAAAGCAAATTTCTGATAAATTCACTATCGCAGCAGCATTTGGTAACGTACACGGTGTGTATAAGCCAGGTAATGTGAAATTAACCCCAGAGATTTTATTAAACTCACAAAAATATGTACAAGAGAAATTTGGTACAGTAGAAAAGCCAATTAACTTTGTATTCCACGGAGGGTCTGGGTCTTCTTTAGAAGAAATAAGAGAGGCTATAGACTATGGTGTTATCAAAATGAATATTGATACTGACCTTCAGTTCGCTTACACCGAAGGTATTAGAGATTATATGTTAAATAAAGTAGAGTATCTAAGAACTCAAATAGGAAACCCTGAGGGAGACGATGTTCCTAACAAGAAATTCTACGATCCTAGAGTTTGGCTAAGAAAAGGAGAAGAAACTTTCAGAAGTCGTCTAGAACAAGCATTTGAAGATTTAAACAATGTTAATACATTGAAATAAAAAAATCTTGTATTTTTGCAACATTAATTTTACCGTGTAGGAATGTAAATGATATGATTAAACACTCCTACACGGTGTTATGAAATCAAACTTAATTTAAACAAAACGCTTATGGCATTTGATTGGTTCAGAAGAAAGGCTAAAAATATTACGACTTCTACAGAGGAGAAAAAAGACATTCCTAAAGGGTTTTGGCACAAAACACCTACAGGGAAAATTATAGAATATGATGAGCTTAAGGCCAATCAGTTTGTATCTCCAGAGGATGGTTTCCATGTAAGGATAGGAAGTAAAGAGTATTATGATATTCTTTTTGATGAGGGTAAATTTAAGGAGTTAGACGCTAAGGTAGAAAGTGTGGATATCCTTAAATTTAAAGATACTAAACCTTATACCGACCGTCTTAAGGAAGCTAAAGCTAAGACTAAACTTACCGATTCTATCCGAAATGCAGTGGGTAAAGTAAACGGTACGGAGATGGTGGTTTCTTGTATGGATTTCGCTTTTATTGGAGGGTCTTTAGGTTCTGTAATGGGGGAGAAAATTACTAGAGCGATAGATTACGCTATTAAAAATAAACTTCCGTATGTGCTTATTTGTCAGTCGGGAGGTGCAAGAATGCAAGAAGCAGCACACTCTCTAATGCAAATGGCGAAGGTACAAGCTAAGCTGGTACACCTTTCGGAAGCGGGATTGCCTTACATTGCCTATCTTACCGACCCTACTTTTGGTGGAATTACAGCTTCGTTTGCGATGACGGCAGATGTAATCATGGCTGAACCAGGAGCTCTAATCGGCTTTGCTGGACCGAGAGTTATTAAAGAAACCATAGGAAGAGATTTGCCAGAAGGATTCCAAACTTCAGAGTTTTTAAAGGAAAAGGGATTTGTAGATTTCATAGTAAACAGAAAAGAAGCAAAAGTACTAGTTTCTAAAACCGTGAATCTCCTAATGAATAAATAGAATTAGAGTTTATATTTTTGATAAACCTCACCCGTTGTGCATTATGAAATGAAAAAAACAAGAGTTGTTTATTAGACTGAAAATCAGTATATTGTTTTTGCTATAAAACGGTATAAATGAACAACTTAGAGCAAATATATGAAAGAATTTTGGAAGTTTTAGGACTTTTTTCAGAAAATCAACTGATTAGTTATCAGAGAAGAACACCTAAAATGAGCGATTTAGAAGTCATAAGTCTTAATATTACTGCTGAATACTTGAGTATTGATAGCGAATTACAGTTATTTAGAAAATTGCCAAACTCTCTGATAAACAAAATTGAAAGAAGTGTTTACAATAAGCGAAAACGAAGACTATCCCTACAAACAGAGCAAATTAGACAGCGTATTTCGATGGAGTTCAATGAGTTTGAAGATATTTTTATCGTTGATAGCATGCCAATGAAAGTTTGTGAAAACGTTCGTTCTACTCGTTCAAAAATTTGTAAAGAGCAATCCTATTCTTCACCAACATATGGTTATTGTGCTTCACAGAAATTATATTTCTATGGCTATAAACTACACGCAGTATGTTCTTTAAATGGTGTGATTAAGAATTTTGATATAAGCCCTGCATCCGTTCACGACATCCACTATTTAAAAGATATTGGTGAGCAAATGCGAAACTGTACTTTAATTGGAGATAGAGGCTATTTATCAGCAAAAGTTCAAATAGATTTATTTAACTATGCTAATATTAAATTAGATACACCAATGAGAAGTAATCAGAAAGATTATATTCCTCAATTTTCATTGTACAAGAAAAAGCGAAAACGAATTGAGACATTTTTCTCTCAACTTTGCGACCAATTTATGATTAAAAGAAACAATGCTAAAACTTTTGAAGGCTTTAAAACAAGGATAATCAGTAAAATAACCGCCGCAACGGTTATTCAATATATCAATAAATTTATCTTCCAAAGAAAATTAAATCATCTAAAAATCAGTATTATTTAAAATGCACAACGAGTTTAGATAAGCTAAATTCTTCGCAGAATATTGTACTTTTCTGTCGTTCTGGAAGACGCTCCAAAGAAGCTAAGACTATTCTAGAGAAACACGGCTTTAAACTCGTTGTGCATTTTAAATAATACTGATTTTTAGATGATTTAATTTTCTTTGGAAGATAAATTTATTGATATATTGAATAACCGTTGCGGCGGTTATTTTACTGATTATCCTTGTTTTAAAGCCTTCAAAAGTTTTAGCATAGTTTCTTTTAATCATAAATTGGTCGCAAAGTTGAGAGAAAAATGTCTCAATTCGTTTTCGCTTTTTCTTGTACAATGAAAATTGAGGAATATAATCTTTCTGATTACTTCTCATTGGTGTATCTAATTTAATATTAGCATAGTTAAACCCGTTGTGCATTATGAAATGAAAAAAACAAGAGTTGTTTATTAGACTGAAAATCAGTATATTGTTTTTGCTATAAAACGATATAAATGAACAACATAGAGCAAATATATGAAAGAATTTTGGAAGTTTTAGGACTTTTTTCAGAAAATCAACTGATTAGTTATCAGAGAAGAACACCTAAAATGAGCGATTTAGAAGTCATAAGTCTTAATATTACTGCTGAATACTTGAGTATTGATAGCGAATTACAGTTATTTAGAAAATTGCCAAACTCTCTGATAAACAAAATTGAAAGAAGTGTTTACAATAAGCGAAAACGAAGACTATCCCTACAAACAGAGCAAATTAGACAACGTATTTCGATGGAGTTCAATGAGTTTGAAGATATTTTTATCGTTGATAGCATGCCAATGAAAGTTTGTGAAAACGCTCGTTCTACTCGTTCAAAAATTTGTAAAGAGCAATCCTATTCTTCACCAACATATGGTTATTGTGCTTCACAGAAATTATATTTCTATGGCTATAAACTACACGCAGTATGTTCTTTAAATGGTGTTGATTAAGAATTTTGATATAAGCCCTGCATCCGTTCACGACATCCACTATTTAAAAGATATTGGTGAGCAAATGCGAAACTGTACTTTAATTGGAGATAGAGGCTATTTATCAGCAAAAGTTCAAATAGATTTATTTAACTATGCTAATATTAAATTAGATACACCAATGAGAAGTAATCAGAAAGATTATATTCCTCAATTTTCATTGTACAAGAAAAAGCGAAAACGAATTGAGACATTTTTCTCTCAACTTTGCGACCAATTTATGATTAAAAGAAACAATGCTAAAACTTTTGAAGGCTTTAAAACAAGGATAATCAGTAAAATAACCGCCGCAACGGTTATTCAATATATCAATAAATTTATCTTCCAAAGAAAATTAAATCATCTAAAAATCAGTATTATTTAAAATGCACAACGAGTTAGTTAAATAAATCTATTTGAACTTTTGCTGATAAATAGCCTCTATCTCCAATTAAAGTACAGTTTCGCATTTGCTCACCAATATCTTTTAAATAGTGGATGTCGTGAACGGATGCAGGGCTTATATCAAAATTCTTAATCACACCATTTAAAGAACATACTGCGTGTAGTTTATAGCCATAGAAATATAATTTCTGTGAAGCACAATAACCATATGTTGGTGAAGAATAGGATTGCTCTTTACAAATTTTTGAACGAGTAGAACGAGCGTTTTCACAAACTTTCATTGGCATGCTATCAACGATAAAAATATCTTCAAACTCATTGAACTCCATCGAAATACGCTGTCTAATTTGCTCTGTTTGTAGGGATAGTCTTCGTTTTCGCTTATTGTAAACACTTCTTTCAATTTTGTTTATCAGAGAGTTTGGCAATTTTCTAAAGAACTGTAATTCGCTATCAATACTCAAGTATTCAGCAGTAATATTAAGACTTATGACTTCTAAATCGCTCATTTTAGGTGTTCTTCTCTGATAACTAATCAGTTGATTTTCTGAAAAAAGTCCTAAAACTTCCAAAATTCTTTCATATATTTGCTCTAAGTTGTTCATTTATATCGTTTTATAGCAAAAACAATATACTGATTTTCAGTCTAATAAACAACTCTTGTTTTTTTCATTTCATAATGCACAACGGGTTAAACCTCGTTAACTTTTAGAAATTAACGAGGTTTATTTTTTAATATTTAAATGTATTATGAAAACTCCTTTGTTGTTTTTAAGTGCTTTTAGGCAATTATCTTTCCCAAAAATAGTACAGGTTTTGGGATTATTTATAAGGCAACCGCTATTTTTTGTTTTGGCTGTCTATGCGAGTTTAAAGGCATACAGAATTGCCCAAAGGAAATATCCTACCACCGCAGGTACTAATGGTAAAGGGAATGCCTTTCGCCACGCCTTTTGGAACTGTTTAGTACTAATGTATTGTTGTAAAGTGTCTTCTCCACAGAAGGCTTTGGCATTTTGTGAAACTTTTACCAATCTGCACGAAGAACTCTTCCCTAACCAGCCACTAGAAAAAGCAATGGATTTGCATAATAATAAAGTGGGGAGAGATTATTTTATGAGTTTGCTGAAGGGGATTCATCGTCAGTTTTTTGAAACTTCTTTCTTTGTAGAAGAGTTGAAAGCTAAAGCTAATAATGCAAGACCAATAAATGATAAATGTATAGATGAAAGTCTTAAAAATTGCTTAGTATATATAGGATAGATTTAGATTGATTTTTATTAATGTACTTGTAATTCCTTACCTTTGTGGAGAAAATAAAATTACAGATGGTTATTTTACACCTTGAGACCTCTTCTAAAAATTGTTCTGTGGCTATCTCTAAAGGAGCAGAGCTGCTTTGCCTATGTGAAGAAGTATCCGAAAACTATAAGCAGAGCGAGAGTCTGCACACTTTTGTAGAGTGGGCTTTGGAGGGAGCAGAGCTTACGTTAAAAGACATACAAGCTGTGTCGTTAGGTATGGGACCGGGGTCTTACACGGGGCTAAGGATAGGGGCGGCTTCGGCTAAGGGTTTTTGCTATGGGCTTAAAATTCCTTTGATTGCTGTAAACTCTTTAGAAACTATGGTAGAACCTTTTATAGATCAAGGGTTTGATTTTATAATCCCTATGGTTGATGCTAGAAGAATGGAAGTTTATACTTCGGTATTTGATGGCAAAACAGGGGCAGTAGTTTCGGAAACGGAAGCCAAAATCCTAGATGAGTTTTCGTTTGAAGATTATAAAGACCACAAAATTCTTTTCGTAGGAGATGGGGCGGCCAAAGCACAAACGATTTTAAACTTACCCAATGCTTCTTACAAGGCAGAGGTTTACCCTTCGGCAGAATACCTTATCAAGAAATCCTTAGAAAAGGCTATGAACAAAGAATGGGAAGATGTTGCCTACTTTGAACCTTTTTATTTAAAAGATTTTCAAGGCGTAAAACGAAAAGCAAAGTAAACTCCCTATTTTGGATTAGCTTTGATAGTTTCTTTTTGTAATTTTTGTTTTCTAAGTTCGTTGAGGTTAATTTTGGGTGGTGTGGTAGATGGGGCTAGATTGAGGTTAGGGGCTTCCTCTCCTTGGTCTTCCGCTGTTTCGTCGGTTACCACTACACTCACACTAGGCTGCGCTGTCTTGCCTTGTTCGTCGGTTGGTGTTTTTAAATCACTACTAAGATAAGCTAGCATTTGTTTTGCTTTTTCGCCTTCGGGGAGTTTTTCGTAGTTTAGAGCAATCTGTTGTAGTTGTAAAATCATGATTTCTTTTCCCACTGTTTTCCCTGTATTAAATGCATTAAGCAAAGATAACTTCGGTACTAGAGCATCTTTGGGATAGGCTTCTATTGTTTTTTCTATAAGAGCTTTGCTGTCCTCATATTTTTCTTCTGTGTAGAGTTGGTAGGCTTGTTTATAGATGCTCTCTACTTCCGACGAAGCTACACCTAAACCTCCACGCTTAGGATTTTTTACAAATTCCGCATAATGAGTGTAAGGGAACTCACTAATAATAATGTTTTTGGCTTTCTCTGCCTCTTGCGGATTTTTTTCGTAGTTAATAGAAAATATTTGATACAATGCCTGAAGTTTTATGTCTTCTTTTGGCTGAGCGTTTACTAGGTCAAATAATGTTTTAGTGGCAAGTTTAGTGTTAGAAAAAATATTTTCGTACATCATACCTAATCCTAGCGATGCTGTATCTCTATCTTGCTTAAGTTGAGCGATGTCTTGGGCGTTGGTAGGAATTTTCTCTATGTAAAAATCTGGTTCAAACCTTCTTGGGTTTTTAACTTCGGTTTTACCAAGTGCTTCGTTTTTGAGGTCTTCTATAGAAGTGGTTTTTGATGAGTAACGCCAATTATCAGCGAGAGCTCTTGCTCCCCAAACTTGTTTAAAGTTGGCTTGTCCTTTAGAAATAGTGGTGCTATTATCAAAATAAAATCCCTTAGACGAAGTACCAAAATCAGCAAATCCTCTCGTGCTATTTGTACCAAAGGTATTGTCCAAAGCAAAATCAGCTACTTTAAACTCTTTTTCTTTAGAGGCTTTTAGTTTTTCAGTTTCCTCTTTAGCTTCCTTAGCCTTTAGTTTTTCTATTTGTTGGTTAAAGTAAGCAAGTCTCTGTTGCTCATTCATTTTGGTAAGAGCCAAGATGCTATCGTTCTTTTTGATGAGGTAGTAGTTTTTAGATATTTTTTTAATATCAGTAGAAAGCGTTTTTAATTCTTCTTTTTGAGGAGCATAAGTCATTTGGGTAACTGCACTGTCGTAATAAACGCCAGCACTTAGATAATCTTCTTTTTCTAAATATTTCTTTCCGATTTCATAGTAGGTAAGCCCTCGTATTTGTCCATCGGAAACTTTTTCTTTCAACGACTTTTGGAAGAACTTATTAGCTTCTTCCTCTTCCCCTGCTTTCATTGCCATAAGCCCTAATGCATAGTAGAACTCGTTTTTTCTAGAAGCGTAAGTCCCTTTTTTGGATATCTTTTCTAAATAAGTTTTCAAACCTTCGTAGTCTTCTTTTTTAGAATTGTTGAAAGTTTTGGCTATTTCTATTTGAGATTTTACTTCAAATTCAAAATTATTCGCTTTTTGATAAGCGGTTACAAAGCTTTCTCTAGCTTCTTCGTAGCGTCCTAATTTAGATAAAATTTGTCCTCTTAAAAAGGCGATACGACTTCTTAGGTTTCTATTTTTATTTAGAGTATAGGCTTGGGTTAATTCTTCTACGGCAGCTTCTTTTTGCCCTGATTGAAGCAAACTTTCTGCATAGAAAAGGCTTAGTAATTTCTTATTACTTTTGCTTAGCTTTTCCTCTTTTAAAGCCATAAAAATTTCGTTGGCTTTGTAATGGTCTTTCATTAAAGAGAAAATCTTGGCTTCGTATATTTTAGCGAGAGGCAATCTTTTGTCCTCTTTCATATGAGAAAAAATATAATTAAGAGCATCTAAGGCTTCCAGATATTTCTCTTGGTACATTCTTGCCTTTGCAAGCATAAGTTGAGCCTCAAATATTCTTTTATTTTTTTCTTTCCCATCGAAAAGCATAGAGTGTTGTTCTATAGTTTTTAATGCTTTAGCTTCTGATATTTCAAGAACAGACATTCCTTTTTTACTATTAGGGGAGCCATAAGATATAGAGGAAGCTCCTGCCGCAAATGGGGCGCTTTGAGTGTCTGATGTGCCTTTTTCAATTTCTACTTCGTGGTCATTATCAAAAGTGAGCAATTTAATGTAAGGTTGGTAGAAATTCTCCTGATGTTTGTTTTTACGTGCATTTAGCTCATTTTCTAGAGCATCTTTACTGTTAAATAGGGTGTTGTAATAGGCATAAAAGTTTTGATAATTCCTATTAACAAAAGTATTCTTTCTAGGAGAACATGCAACGGCAAGTGCCAATATAATTAAAAAATAGCTGTACTTTTTCATTTGATGTTTTAACTGCATAAAGCCTCTTTTATTGTTAGGCTTTGAGAAAATTTGTGTAAAAATACTACTTTTTAACAGAAGGAGAGTGTTTTAAAGCACTTAATTGTTGATAAACCAAGTGAGTAGGTAGCCCCATAATAGTATAAAAACTGCCTTCTAGCCTTTCTATTTTAGCCATACCTAGCCACTCTTGTATGCCGTAAGCTCCAGCTTTGTCGTAGGGTTTATAGTTTTCTATATAGTAGGAAATTTCTTCATCGGTCAGGTGAGAAAAGTATACTGTAGCTCTATCGGTTAGAGTTAAAGACTCTGTAGGAGTTTTGATGCAAACCGAAGTATAAACATCATGACTATTACCAGAAAGGCTTTTGAGCATTTCTTTTGCTTCGGTTTCATTTTTAGGTTTCCCTAAAACTTTATTATCAAAAGTAACGATGGTATCTGCGGTTAATAAAACCTCTCCTTCGGAAAGAGGACGGAATGTATTAGCTTTTAGTTCCGAAAGGTAACCAGTTACTTTGTCTATTTCTAAATCTTTTGGATAGATTTCATCACAATTTATAGAAACGACCTCAAAGTTAAAACCTAGTTGACTTAAAAGTTCCTTCCTTCTTGGAGATTGTGAGGCTAAATATAATTTCATAGATATAGTTTAAGATACGACACGCAATAATAGGTAAATTTCTATGAAAGAAAATTTTATGTGATAAAAATTATATATTTTTATTTATTCTAAATAATTATATTTGCCGAAATTTTTAGCAATGAAAAAAATTATTATAAGCATTTCACTAGTGGGAGGTGTTCTTGCTAATGCTCAAGTTCAGAAAAAAGATTCTATAAGAGAAAAAGGTATAGAGGGCGTAGTTATTAAAAGCAAATACTATAAAAACTACACAGCCAAAGATGTATCAGGTTCGCTAAGATTAGATACTCCGCTGTTAGATATTCCGCAAAATATCCAAGTAATTACTTCAGATGCTTTGGCAGACCAGCAAGTGTTGGGTATAAGTGATGGCGTTTTGAGAAATATTAGCGGAGCGATGAGGCTAGAACATTGGGGTGATATGTATGCTAGAGTTAATATGAGAGGGGCTAGAGCAGCAGCGTTTATCAATGGGGTTAATGTAACTTCTAATTGAGGACCTTTAGCGGAGGATATGAGTTATGTGGACAGGATAGAATTTATGAAAGGTCCTGCGGGATTTATGATTTCTAACGGTGAGCCAAGCGGTATTTATAATATAGTAACCAAAAAGCCTATGTTCTCGGATAATCCTAAGGGGCAATTTACGCTGACTACTGGGAGTTTTAATCTGTATAGGGCAAACGCAGATGTAAATGCTAAACTTTCGGATAAACTAGCCGTGAGAGTGAATACAATGGCACAGAATAGAGGTTCTTTTAGACCTCATGAGTTTAACAATCGTTATGTTATCAATCCTTCTATAACCTATTTGCTTTCTGATAAAACATCCCTTACGGCGGAGTATATTTTTCAAAAGGGCAAAATGTCCGAAGTAGGTTCTGCTTATGTCTTTTCTAAAAAAGGTTTTGCTAAGTATGACAGAGAGAAAACATTAACAGATCCAGGGATTGACCCTACAAGAATAGATGAACATTATTTGAATATCAATCTCCAAAGTCAACTGTCGGACAATTGGAAATTAACTTCCCAAGTTTCCTATATGAGAGATGACCAAATGGGGAGTAGTATTTGGTCTTCTGCTGTAACTGATGATGATAAAGTGGTGAGGAGACTTACCTTTTGGAAGGGATTGAATGAGATGAAGTTTGCACAAGTATTCCTTAATGGAACGGTTCAAACAGGTAATGTAACGCATAAAATTCTGACAGGTTTGGATATGGCAGATAAAAAATATATGGCAGATTGGAGTCAGGGTGGAAATTTAGACGATGCCACTAAGCCTTTCGATATTAACAATCCTGTATATGACCATTCTAAATCTTTAGCCCAAATAGGAAGTAAATTGGGAGAAACCTATTCTGCACTATATTTTCAAGATGAAGTGGGACTATTGGAAGATAAATTGAGGCTGACTTTTGCAGGACGATATACTGATATAAAGCAAAATCAGTACGGGGTAGAGCAAAATGCACAAAGGTTTACGCCAAGAATTGGGATTAGTGCTACGGTATTAGAAAATATGACTTTATACGGATTGTACGACCAGTCGTTCTTACCACAATCGGGAGTGCTTCGCAACGGTGGTAAAGTGGAGCCTATAACAGGTGAAAATATAGAATTAGGGATAAAAAAAGATTGGTTTGGTGGTAAGTGGAATTCTACACTTTCTATTTACAAGATTACCAAAAATAATGAGTTGGTATCAGACCCTAATAACACTCCTTCAGAAAGATTTTCTATCGTTAAAGGGCAGGGCGTTGCCAAAGGATTAGAGTTTGATGTTAAAGGGGAGCTCTTTAAGGGAATGAATACCATTATCAACTATGCCTGGACGGATAATGAAGTAACCCAATCTAATGTACCTAGCCTAAAAGTAGGAGATAAAGTAGCAGGATATGCTAAACATACCTTTAATACTTGGTTAAATTATGCATTTCAAGATGGTGTTTTACGAGGTTTTGGAGCATCGTTAGGGTTTACTTTTATGGGAGGTAGAACCACTTGGAGCTGGTCGGATAATCAAGGAGAGGCTCAATTAGGAGATTATCGTAAATGGGACGCAGGTATTTTCTGGGGAAATAAAAATGTAAAAATTACACTCAATGCCTTTAATATATCTGATGAGTATTTGTATAGTGGAGCTTATTATGGTTGGGGAGGTTACTATTATTATCAGGCGGAAGCTCCTAGAAACTATAGGCTATCTCTGAGTTATAAATTTTAAAAAATAGTTTTTCATATCAATATCCTTTTTGGGAAAGGTTAGCGAGGTTATTATCGTTAGCTTTTCCTTTTTAAACTTTAAGAATGAAAAAAGCATCTAAAAACACCTTCAAAAAAATTATAGGGAAACTGCATTTGTGGCTGGGATTATCGGTTGGGATGGTTGTATTTATTGTATCCATCACTGGGGCTATTTATGTATTTAAAGATGAAATAGAGAACTTGCTAAGAAAAGAAGTTATTTATCATAACGAGAAAGACATTGAACACAAAACCACGCTTTCTTTGTCTGTATTAGAACAGAGGGTAAACGAACAAACCAAAGAACCTTACCCTATCCATTGGGCAGAAATACCATTAGACAAGACCAAGTCGTATAAGTTCAACTATTATGAAAAAAATCCGAAGGCTTGGCATTATTTTGATGAGTTGGTAGTCTATAAAACGGCTTATGTTAATCCGTTTACGGGAGAGGTTTTAAAGGTTTACGATGAGAAATACAGTTTCTTTAATATCGTTAAATTTATCCATTGGAGTTTTCTTTTAAAATCAGATTGGGGAACTTATGTGGTGGGGATTCCTATTTTGGTATTTATTTTTATGTTGATTTCAGGGATTATACTCTGGTGGCCAAAAAATAAAAAAGCAAGAAAGCAACGCATTTGGTTCCAGTGGAAAAACATAAAATCGTGGCGAAGAAAAAACTATGATTTACACTCTATTTTAGGATTTTATTCCTCTTTGGTGGCTTTCATTATTGCAGTTACGGGTGTGTTTTACTCATTTTTCATTGTGCAAACCGTTGTTTATTTCATTTTTTCAGGAGGAGATATAGAGCCACCAGATTTTTCTCAGTATGCTACTCAAGCCCCTAAAGAAATGAGAAACGAGAAGACTTTGGATAAAATAGCACAGCAAGTGGAGATGTTATTTCCTAATGCGTATGGTTATAGTTTAGATTTCGGACACGAACACATGGACGACCATGAGCATGAAAATTTTTCGGTTTTTGTGAAAGAACTTTCATATTCTTACCATAAAAATCACTCAGTAATTTTTGATGAAAATTCAGGAGAGCTACTAAAAGTGCATCGTCATAACGATAAAAACTTGGGAGAGAAAGCCATTGCTGCCAATTATGATATTCATGTAGGAGCTATATTTGGTATCTGGAGTAAGATATTGGCTTTTGTTGTTAGTCTTGTTTGTGCTTCTTTACCAATTACAGGTTTTCTAGTTTGGTGGGGGAGGAATAAGAAGAAAAATGCTAAACAGAACGCCAATTAATTCTAAATTCAACCCTACTTAGAAATATACATTATAAGCAGGGCTGAATGTTTTTTATATTAAATATGTATCGTCTTTTTGAGAATTTCTTTGAATTTTCAATACCTTTTTATAACATCTCTCACGGCATCTTTACCACCATAAATAGGGAAATGTAGCCTGCAGGAGTTTTTACTTAAAATCTTTAGCAAATTCATATAATTCTGAAAAAATAATCCCAATGCCATAAGCCCCTGCATCTGGATAGCCAATACTTCTATCTCCCACGGTTCCTGCTCTTCCTAGATTTGCTGCAAAACCTTTTGTTTTTTCAGCACCTTCTTTTGCGGCATCGGCAGAAAGTTTCATGGCAGTTATTAAATCTATGTTTTTTTCTGCAGAATCTTTTAGGCTATCAGCCGCAGGAACTAAGGCATCTATCAATGTCTTATCTCCCACTTTTGCTCCTCTTCCAAAAGATCTCTCACCTGTTTCTTGTATGCCAATGACTGCCGCTTGTAATAATTCAGCCAGTTCGCTAACGCCTATTTCTTGTTTGCCAATAGAGGCTTTTCCTGCATATCTAAAAGCATTGCCCCAAAGAGGTCCAGAAGCCCCTCCGCAATACTCCATAATTATTTCAGAGCAGCTCATTAAAAATTCTCCTATATTTCCTTTTTTTCTGGTATCCCAATCTTTTTTTAATTGTTTAAATCCCTTTGCTATACTCATACCAAAATCTCCATCTCCATTTCTATCGGCCTCACAAAAATCTACCTCATGAGCGATAATAATATCAGCCATTTTGTCTATAAGTTTCACCATACCAGGTGTGTTAATGATATTATTGATGACTGGTGTTCCCTCCACTTGATAGAGTGTCTCTTTATTTTTTTCTTCTTCCAACGAGGGAGCGTTTTTTTGAATGGTATCTTTGTTTTTAGGTAGTGCGTTGCCCAAGACTTTGGAGAGTCCTTCAATAGCATCTACACATGACTTTTCATAATTCGACATTTGATTGCCCCAGTTTAAGGCTGGAGTAGATACAGGAGCGTCTAATAAATCTAATAACTCTTGATCTAGTCGTAAAAGAGATATTGATGCACCTGCCATATCAATAGAAGTCATATAGTTTCCTACCATTGTTTTATGAATGATGATGCCTTTTTTCTCTAATACATTGGTTACAGAGTTATTAAATAAACCCGTTGTGCATTATGAAATGAAAAAAACAAGAGTTGTTTATTAGACTGAAAATAAGTATATTGTTTTTGCTATAAAACGATATAAATGAACAACATAGAGCAAATATATGAAAGAATTTTGGAAGTTTTAGGACTTTTTTCAGAAAATCAACTGATTAGTTATCAGAGAAGAACACCTAAAATGAGCGATTTAGAAGTCATAAGTCTTAATATTACTGCTGAATACTTGAGTATTGATAGCGAATTACAGTTATTTAGAAAATTGCCAAACTCTCTGATAAACAAAATTGAAAGAAGTGTTTACAATAAGCGAAAACGAAGACTATCCCTACAAACAGAGCAAATTAGACAGCGTATTTCGATGGAGTTCAATGAGTTTGAAGATATTTTTATCGTTGATAGCATGCCAATGAAAGTTTGTGAAAACGCTCGTTCTACTCGTTCAAAAATTTGTAAAGAGCAATCCTATTCTTCACCAACATATGGTTATTGTGCTTCACAGAAATTATATTTCTATGGCTATAAACTACACGCAGTATGTTCTTTAAATGGTGTGATTAAGAATTTTGATATAAGCCCTGCATCCGTTCACGACATCCACTATTTAAAAGATATTGGTGAGCAAATGCGAAACTGTACTTTAATTGGAGATAGAGGCTATTTATCAGCAAAAGTTCAAATAGATTTATTTAACTATGCTAATATTAAATTAGATACACCAATGAGAAGTAATCAGAAAGATTATATTCCTCAATTTTCATTGTACAAGAAAAAGCGAAAACGAATTGAGACATTTTTCTCTCAACTTTGCGACCAATTTATGATTAAAAGAAACTATGCTAAAACTTTTGAAGGCTTTAAAACAAGGATAATCAGTAAAATAACCGCCGCAACGGTTATTCAATATATCAATAAATTTATCTTCCAAAGAAAATTAAATCATCTAAAAATCAGTATTATTTAAAATGCACAACGAGTTATGATTAATAAATTATAGTTATATGTCTTTAATGTAACTCTTTTAGGTCTCGTCTAAAATTAAATATATTTTAGCTGATAACTTTAAAGTTTTTTATAAATTCATGTTTCAAAAGGTGATTTCTATATTGAACGAGTATCGTCTTCTTGCCAATCTCCTTGAGTTTTTAATACTTGCTCTATAACGTCTCTTACCGCACCTTTACCGCCATAAACAGGAGAAATATAATCTGTAATAGCTTTTACTTCTGGAACCGCATTCGGTGGGCAAGTGCTTATAGCAGAAGCCTTCATCATTTCTATATCAGGTAAATCGTCCCCCATGGTTAAAATTTCCTCGTCTTTTAAATTATGTTTGCTTTTGAAATCTTCATAATCTATTATTTTTTTTGAGGATTTAGGGTAATAATCTACGATGCCTAGATAATGCAAGCGATGTTTTACCATAGGGTCGTCTCCGCCTGTAATGATGCCTATTTTGTATCCTTTTTTTACAGCTTTTACTACCGCATAGCCATCAAGAACATTCATTGTACGGCACATGCTGCCGTCGGGCATTAGATAAATACTACCGTCTGTAAATACACCATCTACATCAAATACGAAGGCCTTTATTTTACTTAAATTCTGTTTATAACTCATACATTTTTTTTATAGATTGGTTCATTAAATTGTAGATTTCTAATTGAGTTTCATCTGTTATCAATTGCTTGTGAAGCTCTAAAACTCTAGTATCATTTCTTACCGCAGGACCTGTTTGGGCTTTCTTTGGGTCTAGGTAATAGATTTTGTCCATAGTCTCCTCTATAAGAGGAATGAAGTAATTGAACGGAATATTTTGGCTGTCGGCTATCTCTTTTGCTCTAGCATAGAGGTGGTTAACGAAGTTGCACGCAAATACGGCGGTGAGGTGTATGTATTTTCTTTTCTCATAATCTGCTTCTTGCACTCTTGGGGAAATTCTGAGGGCTAAATTTTTCAGAATATCTAAATCTTGAATATTTTCAGCCTCGATAAAAAACGGAATTTCTGTGTAATCTAGGACTTTACTTTTAGAAAAAGTTTGCAATGGATAAAAGCCTCCCTTTCTGTAATTTCCTTCTAAAACATCTTTAGGCATAGAGCCTGAAGTGTGTACTACCAATGCGTTTTCATTTTTAATAATTTGTGAAACTTTTGCTATAACATCATCTTTTACACATATGATGTATAGGTCGGCATTTCGTAGAGCATTGATGGAATAGGGAGTTTTTGTGGTTTCAGACATGAGTTTTAAGGCTTCCTCGTTTCGTCCAAATAGTTGAGAAACCTTTATGTTAGCTTCATAAAAAGCATTGTTGAGGTGGAACGCCACATTGCCAGAACCTATAATTACTATTTCCATTCAACAAATATAAGGATTTCTAAAAACATTATAAAAGGTGAGATTTGGTAATTAAATTACACGTCAGAATAAATGATTTTTTTGAACTTTAAGCGGAGTTTTTGCGATGAGGTAAATCTTTTATAATAAATAAATTAAGGATGGGATAAAAATTTAACTTATTGTTTGTCAGTAAAAAAAATCTTTGTATATTTGCACACTCAATTTTTGGGAAAAGTATGTCTTTTTCTCATTGGTAAATATTGAGTTTTTGATTTAAGTAATTGAAATTTAATTAAATAATAATAATTTTAATTTTTAATAATGTCAGGTATTATTGGAAAAAAAATCGGAATGACTTCATTGTTTGACGAGTCTGGGAAAAATATTCCTTGTACTGTTATTCAAGCAGGTCCATGTTCGGTTTTACAGGTCAGAACCGTAGAAAAAGATGGCTATGTAGGCTATCAGTTAGGTTTCGATGACAAGAGTGAGAAGAATGTCGGTAAGGCATTGGCTGGTCATTTTAAAAAGGCTGGTTCAACTCCTAAAGCTAAATTACACGAATTCCACCATGGGTTCGATAATTTGCAAGTAGGAGATGAAGTAACTGTTAAATTATTCTCAGAAGGAGAGTATGTAGATGTTACAGGTACTTCTAAAGGTAAAGGATTTCAAGGGGTAGTTAAAAGACATGGTTTCGGCGGTGTAATGCAGGCTACTCACGGGCAGCACAACAGATTGAGAGCTCCAGGTTCTATTGGTGCGGGTTCAGACCCATCAAGAGTATTTAAGGGCTTAAGAATGGCTGGTAGAATGGGAGGTAAGCAGGTAACTGTTCAGAACCTTCAGGTGTTAAAAGTAGATGAAGAACAAAATCTTTTAGTGGTAAAAGGTGCTGTTCCGGGAGCTAAAAATTCTTATGTAATTATCAGAAGATGGAACTAGTAGTATTAAATATTCAAGGGAAAGAAACCGGAAGAAAGGTGTCTTTAGATGAGGCTATCTTCGGAATAGAGCCAAATCAGCACGCGGTTTACTTAGAGATAAAGCAGTATCTTGCTGCACAGCGTCAAGGAACTCATAAGGCTAAGGAAAGAAGCGAAATTACAGCTTCTACTAAAAAGCTTAAGAAGCAAAAAGGTTCTGGTTCTGCTAGATACGGGGATATCAAGTCTCCTGTATTCAAAGGTGGGGGTAGAGTTTTTGGTCCTAAGCCGAGAGATTATAGATTTAAGTTAAATAAAGCACTTAAAAGATTAGCTAAAAAATCTGTTCTTTCTCAAAAAATGAGAGATAACAGTGTTAAAGTATTAGAAGATTTTTCTTTTGAAACTCCTAAAACTAAAGAGTTTATCAATGTGGTAAATGCATTAGGATTAGAAGGTAAGAAGTCTTTATTTGTACTAGGAGAAGCTAACAAGAATGTGTACTTGTCTTCAAGAAATTTACCTAAGGCTAAAGTAATGAATTTTAATGAAATTTCTTCTTATGACTTAGTAAATGCTGGAGAGGTTGTATTCTTAGAAGGTGCAGTAGAAAAGTTTCAAGAAAATTTAAGAAAATAAATCATGTCAGTAATCATAAAACCAATTATTTCAGAAAAGGCTTCTAATTTGTCTGATTTGAGAGGCGTTTACAGTTTCTTAGTAGATACTAAAGCGAATAAAATCCAAATCAAACAAGCGGTAGAAGAAGCTTATGGTGTAAAGGTAGCAGATGTAAGAACAATGATTTATGCTCCTAAAGTTTCTGCTAAGTACACTAAAAAAGGACTTCAAGTTGGAAAAACCAACAAATTGAAAAAAGCAATGGTTCAGCTTTTAGAAGGTGAATTTATTGATGTATTTGCAACTAATTAATAATTTATAAATAATAGTAATGTCTGTTAGAAAATTAAAACCTATCACCCCAGGACAGAGATTCAGAATTGTAAACAATTTTGAAGAGAT
Organism: Riemerella anatipestifer; assembly: GCF_035666175.1. NCBI lineage: Bacteria > Pseudomonadati > Bacteroidota > Flavobacteriia > Flavobacteriales > Weeksellaceae > Riemerella > Riemerella anatipestifer. The sequence goes on along the minus strand of NZ_CP142016.1, from coordinate 1,321,133 downwards.
TACTACCAACAAACCTGAGAAAAGCCTTACTGTAGGTATTTCAAAGAAAGGCGGTCGTAACAATACTGGTAAGATGACCATGCGTTACACTGGAGGTGGACACAAAAGAAAGTACAGAATTATTGACTTCAAAAGAAACAAATTTGATGTTAAGGCAACTGTAAAAACTGTGGAATACGATCCAAACAGAACTGCGTTCATCGCTTTGTTAGAGTATGCTGATGGAGAAAAGAGATACATGATTGCTCCTAACGGTATCAAAGTAGGACAAACTGTAGTTTCTGGACAAACAGCTACACCTGATGTAGGTAATGCAATGAAATTAAAAGATATTCCTCTAGGTACTGTTATCTCTTGTATAGAGCTTAGACCTGGACAAGGAGCTATCTTAGCAAGAAGTGCAGGTTCTTCTGCGCAACTTACTTCTAGAGATGGTAAGTTTGCTATCGTTAAATTGCCTTCAGGAGAATCTAGAATGATTCTAGTAGAGTGTATGGCTATGATTGGTTCTGTGTCTAACTCAGACTATCAGCTTACTGTATCTGGTAAAGCAGGTAGAAGCAGATGGTTAGGTAGAAGACCAAGAACTAGAGCTGTAGCAATGAACCCAGTAGACCACCCAATGGGTGGTGGTGAAGGTAGATCTTCAGGAGGTCACCCTAGATCTAGAAACGGTAAACCAGCTAAAGGTTACAAGACTAGAAAGAAAAATAAAGTGTCTAACCGTTACATCGTATCCAAAAGAAAATAATTATGGCAAGATCACTTAAAAAAGGACCTTTCATTCACCATTCATTAGAGAAGAAGGTTCAAGCGAATATAGAATCAGGAAAGAAAACGGTAATTAAAACATGGTCTAGAGCATCTATGATTTCTCCAGACATGGTAGGTCAAACTATAGCAGTACATAATGGTAAGTCTTTCATACCTGTTTATGTAACTGAAAATATGGTAGGACATAAGTTAGGTGAATTTTCTCCAACAAGATCTTTTAGAGGTCACTCAGGTAACAAAAATAAAGGTAGCAGATAATCATTATGGGAAAAAGAAAACAAGATAGTGCAATAGCACGTAAAGCAGCAAATCAAGATGTGGTAAAGGCACGTCTTAATGATTGCCCTTCTTCTCCAAGAAAAATGAGACTCGTTGCTGATATCATTAGAGGAGAAAATGTAGATAAAGCTCTATATATCCTTAGATATTCTAAAAAAGAGGCTTCTAATAAATTAGAAAAACTTCTTCTTTCTGCAATTGCTAACTGGCAAAACAAAAACGAAGGAGCTGATATAGAAGAGGCTAACCTTTTCATTAAGGAAATATATGTAGATAGTGCAAGACAATTGAAAAGATTGCGTCCTGCACCACAAGGTAGAGGTTACAGAATTAGAAAAAGATCTAACCATGTAACATTAGTATTAGGTTCAAAAACAGATAATCAATAATCAAGATATGGGACAGAAAACAAATCCAATTGGTAATAGACTAGGTATCATCAGAGGATGGGATTCTAACTGGTTTGGAGGAAACGATTATGGAGACAGAATCGCAGAAGACTACAAAATCAGAAGATATCTTGAGGCAAGATTATCTAAAGGTGGTATTTCAAGAATTTATATTGATAGAACCCTTAAGTTAGTTACTGTAACTATCACTACTGCTAGACCAGGACTTATCATCGGTAAAGGTGGTCAGGAAGTAGATAAACTAAAAGAAGAGTTAAAGAAACTTACTGGTAAAGATGTTCAAATCAATATCTTTGAAATTAAAAGACCTGAGTTAGATGCTGTATTAGTAGCAGATAGCGTAGCTAAGCAAATTGAAAACAGGATTTCTTACAGAAGAGCTGTTAAAATGGCTATCGCGGGAGCTATGAGAATGGGAGCAGAGGGAATTAAAATCCAAATTTCAGGAAGATTGAACGGTGCTGAAATGGCAAGAAGTGAGTCTTTCAAAGAAGGAAGAATTCCATTATCTACTTTCAGAGCTGATATAGATTACCATATCGCAGAAGCACACACTACTTATGGTAGATTAGGTGTTAAGGTATGGATAATGAAAGGAGAAGTATATGGTAAGAGAGAGCTTTCTCCATTAGTAGGTACTCAGAAAAAATCTTCTGGTAATAAAAGAAGAGAAAGAAAATAATTTAATTAGAGTTAGAAGATAGAAATTAGAAATTAGATCTTCCGTTACAAGAGCTGAATTTAATTTTTTTCAATCTAACATCTAACATCTAACATCTAATATATAAAATTATGTTACAACCAAGAAGAACCAAATTCCGTAAGGTTCATAAAATGAAAATGAAAGGCAATGCCAACAGAGGACATAGGCTTGCTTACGGAACATTCGGTATTAAAGCTACAGAAGGTGCTTGGATTACTGCAAGACAAATAGAGGCAGCTCGTATCGCTGCAACTAGATATATGAAGAGAGAAGGACAGTTGTGGATTAAAATATTCCCAGATAAGCCAGTTACTAAAAAGCCTGCAGAAGTGCGTATGGGTAAAGGTAAAGGTGCTGTAGAATATTGGGTAGCTGTAGTGAAGCCGGGTAAAATCATGTTTGAAGTAGGAGGTGTTCCTTACGAAGTAGCTAAAGAAGCTTTAAGACTTGCAGCTCAGAAACTTCCTGTAGTTACTAAGTTTGTAGTAGCAAACGATTTTGTTAAACCTCAATAAATCTTTTAGAAATGAAAAAAGCTGAAATTAAAAATCTAAGCGTAGAGGATTTAAAAAGTAAATTGGTAGAAGTGAAAGCTACTTATGGGAAACTTAAATTAGCTCACAGAATTAGCCCAATTGAAAATCCTATCCAAATCAGAGATTTGAGGAAGACTATCGCAAGACTTGAAACTGAACTAACTAACAAACAATAAGAATTTCATTTTATTATGGAAAGAAATTTAAGAAAAGAAAGAATCGGAGTAGTTTCGAGCAATAAAATGGAAAAGACCATTGTTGTTAGTGAGACTATGAAAATGAAGCACCCAATGTACGGTAAGTTCGTTTTGAAAACGAAAAAATATACCGCACACGATGAAAACAACGAGTGTAACGAAGGCGATACTGTTCTTATCCAAGAAACAAGACCTTTGAGCAAAAATAAAAGATGGAGATTAGTAAGAATCATAGAAAGAGCTAAGTAATGTTACAAACAGAATCAAGATTAAAAGTAGCTGATAATACTGGTGCTAAAGAAGTATTAGTAATCAGAGTTTTGGGAGGTACCAAAAGAAGATATGCATCTGTGGGTGATAAAATCGTAGTGACTATCAAAGATTCTACTCCTACAGGAAATGCTAAGAAAGGGCAAGTATCTAAAGCAGTAGTAGTGAGAACTAAAAAAGCAGTTAGAAGAAAAGATGGATCTTACATCTCTTTTGATGACAATGCTTGTGTTCTTTTAAATGCTGCTGGAGAGATGAGAGGAACTCGTGTTTTCGGACCAGTTGCTCGTGAATTAAGAGATAAGGAATATATGAAGATTATTTCATTAGCTCCTGAAGTACTTTAATTTTAAAAATTTTAAAACAATGACAAAAGTTAAAATTAAAAGAGGTGATAATGTTATCGTTACCACTGGAAAAAATAAAGGAAGCAAAGGAGAAGTTCTTGAGGTAATCAGAAAAGAAGGTAAAGATCCTAGAGTGATAGTAGCAGGTGTAAATATTGTTAAAAAACATACTAAGCCTTCAGCTGCAAACCCTCAAGGTGGTATCGTAGAGAAAGAAGCTTCTCTCCATATATCTAATGTAGCTTTGATGGATGAAAACGGAAAAGCTACTAGAGTGGGATATAAAATGGAAGGAGATAAGAAAGTAAGAGTAGCTAAAACTACTGGTAAAACTTTATAATAAAGAACGATGGAATATATAGCAAGACCTAAAAAATTATATAAAGAGAAAATTGTTCCTGCAATGATGGAAGAGTTTGGGTATAAGTCTGTAATGCAAGTACCTAAATTAGAGAAAATCGTTGTATCCCAAGGTTTAGGAGCTGCTACTGCGGATAAAAAAATCGTAGATTATGCAGTGGAAGAATTAACGGCAATTACCGGACAAAAAGCTGTAGGTACTCTTTCTAAGAAAGATGAAGCTTCTTTCAAACTAAGAAAAGGTATGCCTATTGGTGCAAAGGTAACGCTAAGAGCAGATAAAATGTACGAGTTTTTAGATAGACTTACATCTTCTGCTCTACCTAGAATTAGAGATTTTAACGGAATCAAAGCTGATGGTTTTGACGGTAGAGGGAACTATAACTTAGGTATTACTGAGCAAATTATCTTCCCTGAGATTGTTATTGATAAAGTGAAAAAAATACAAGGTATGGATATCACTTTCGTAACAAGTGCTAGAACAGATAAAGAGGCTAAAGCCTTATTAACTCATTTCGGTTTACCATTTAAAAAGAACTAAGAAGAATGGCTAAAGAATCAATGAAAGCGCGTGAGCGCAAAAGAGAAGCACTAGTTGCTAAATATGCTGCTAAAAGAAAAGCTCTAAAAGAAGCTGGAGATTATGAAGCATTACAAAAATTACCTAAAAATGCTTCGCCAGTAAGGTTGCATAACCGTTGCAAGCTTACAGGAAGACCCAGAGGATACATGAGAACTTTCGGTATCTCTAGAGTAACTTTTAGAGAAATGGCTAACCAAGGTTTAATACCTGGAGTTAAAAAAGCAAGTTGGTAATAATTTTTAACAAATCAAGATAATTAAGTTTGAGGGCTTTGAAGATATTTAGCTTTTGCCTTTAATTTTAAAGCCTTCAAATACTGATTATCATAAACCAATAATTTTAAAAAACGAAAAATGGTAACAGATCCAATTTCAGATTTCCTAACTAGAGTAAGGAACGCACAAAGCGCAGGCCACAAAGTGGTGGAAATTCCTGCATCGAAAATCAAAAAGGAGATTACTAAAATCTTATTTGATCAAGGTTATATCTTGAACTACAAGTTTGAGGACAATGCAGTTCAAGGAACTATTAAAATCGCTTTAAAGTACGACAAACAAACTGGTAAACCAGCAATTAAGTCTATCCAAAGAGCTTCTAGACCTGGTTTAAGACAGTACAAAGGTTCTGCAGAACTTCCAAGAGTACTTAATGGCTTAGGTGTAGCTATTATATCTACTTCTAAAGGAGTGATGACTGACAAAAAAGCGAGATTAGAGAAAGTAGGTGGAGAGGTAATCTGCTATGTATATTAATTTTTAATAAAAGGAAAATGTCAAGAATTGGTAAAGCAATTATAACAATTCCTTCTGGAGTTACTATCACTGAGAAAGATGGTGTGGTAACAGTAAAAGGACCTAAGGGAGAACTATCTCAGGAACTTACAGGAGGTATTACTATAGAACAAAATGACGGTGTACTTACAGTTAACAGACCGTCTGAGTCTAAACAGCATAAAGCTCTTCACGGACTTTATAGAGCACTAATCAATAACATGGTAGTTGGAACTTCTGAAGGTTTTACTAAGAAGTTAGAGCTTGTGGGAGTTGGTTATAGAGCTTCTAATCAAGGACAAAGATTAGAGTTAGCTCTTGGTTTTTCTCACGGTATTATACTAGAGCTTCCTTCTGAAGTTCAGGTAGAAACTGTAACAGAGAAAGGTAAGAACCCTATCATTACTTTATCGTCTTATGATAAGCAATTATTGGGTATGGTAGCTGCAAAAATTAGATCTTTCAGAAAACCTGAGCCATATAAAGGTAAAGGGGTTAGATTTGTAGGAGAACAAATTAGAAGAAAGGCTGGTAAATCTGCTTAAAATTTAAGAAAATGGCACTAAGTAAAGAACAGAAAAGATTAAGAATAAAGAGAAGAGTTAGAGGAAAAGTTTCCGGAACTCAAGCAGCACCAAGATTATCTGTATTCAAAAGTAATAAAGAAATCTATGCTCAGCTTATTGATGATAAGGAAGGTAAAACTTTAGTACAAGCTTCTTCAAGAGAGAAAGGTTTTGATGCTAAAGGAACAAAAGTAGAAATTTCAACGGCTGTTGGTAAAGCTATCGCTCAGAAAGCTATTGCTGCAGGGTATGAGAAAGTAGTATTTGATAGAAATGGTTTTGTGTATCACGGTAGAGTAAAAGCTCTTGCTGATGGTGCTAGAGAAGGAGGTTTGAAATTTTAAAAGTTAAAAAATTATGTTAGGATTAGATAATATAGAAAGAGTAAAACCTGGAGGTTTAGAGTTAGTAGATCGTTTAGTGGCTGTTAATAGAGTTACTAAGGTTACTAAAGGAGGTAGAGCTTTCGGCTTCTCAGCAATCGTAGTGGTAGGAAATGAAGATGGTGTTATAGGTTACGGATTAGGAAAATCTAAAGAGGTAGCTTCTGCAATTTCTAAAGCAGTAGAAGATGCTAAGAAAAACTTAGTAAAAGTTCCTGTTGTAAACCATACAATTCCACACGAAACTACAGCTAGATATGGTGGAGCTAATATCTTCTTGAGACCTGCTTCTCACGGTACAGGGCTTATCGCAGGTGGTGCGGTAAGAGCGGTGCTAGAATCAGCTGGTGTACATGACATCCTTTCAAAGTCAAAAGGTTCTTCTAACCCACACAATGTGGTAAAAGCAACTTTCAAAGCTTTGTTAGATATCAGAAGACCAGAAGAAATCGCAAGAATGAGAGGTGTAACATTGAGTAAAGTATTTAACGGTTAATTTTGAAAAAATGGCAACAATTAAAGTAAAACAAGTAAGAAGTGCTATTGGTAGAACTAAAACCCAAAAGAGAACCCTTGAAGCTTTAGGTCTTAGAAAGTTACATCAAGTAGTAGAGCACGAGGCTACACCTGCTATATTAGGTATGGTAGCTGCTGTACAGCACTTAGTAGAAGTTCAAAAATAGAAATTTAGATAATAAACAGGAGGTTTTGTGATTGAATGAGACCTCCTAGTTTTGAATCTTCAATCTTAAATTTAAAACAAATGAATTTAAATAACATAAAACCAGCTAAAGGTTCTACACATAATTCTAAAAGAATTGGTAGAGGACAAGGAAGTGGAAAAGGAGGTACCTCTACAAAAGGACATAAAGGACAAAAGTCTCGTTCTGGATACTCTATGAAAATAGGATTTGAAGGAGGACAAATGCCTTTACAAAGAAGACTTCCTAAATTTGGATTTAACAACATTAGCAGAAAAGACTACAGAGGTATCAATTTAGATACTATCCAAACTCTTATAGATACTAAAGGAATCAAAGGTGATATCACTAAAGAGGTTTTAGTAGAAAATGGTTTGGCTTCTAAGAATGATTTAATTAAAATCATGGGAAGAGGAGAGCTTAAATCTGCAGTGTCTATCTCTGCAAATAAGTTTACTAAATCTGCAGAAGAACTAATCAATAAAGCAGGAGGTAAAGTAGTTACCCTTTAATTATTACAATGAAAGAATTTATACAAACACTTAAAAACATTTGGAGCCTTAAAGAGTTAAAGGATAAAATTCTTTTTACTTTAGGGATGATATTGGTGTATAGATTCGCATCCTATATATCTCTACCAGCTATCAACATGACAGAGGTAGGAACTCTTTTAGAGCAATACCAAAATCAAGGTGGTAGTAAACAGGGAGCAGGATTATTAGGTTTACTATCGTCATTCACTGGAGGTGCGTTTAGCCGTGCTTCCATTATGGCGTTAGGTATTATGCCTTATATCTCGGCTTCTATTATTGTTCAGCTGATGGGGATGGCTATTCCGTATTTACAGAAATTACAGAAAGATGGTGAGTCGGGTAGAAATACTCTTAACCAAATTACGCGTTGGTTAACAATAGCGGTATGTTTGGTTCAGGCACCATCTTATTTGGGTTCTATCACGGGGCTATTCTTACCTTACTCTCAGTTTGCATCAGCGTACTATGTAGATCCTTCTTCTATTATGTTTTGGTTGCCTAGTATTGTAATTTTAGTTGCAGGTTCTGTATTTGCAATGTGGTTAGGAGAGAAAATTACAGATAAAGGTATAGGTAATGGTATATCAATACTAATTATGGTAGGGATTTTAGCCGATTTACCTATGGCTTTTATACAAGAGGTAACGGCTCAAACAGGTAAAGGAGGTATGGGAACTATCATGATATTGATAGAAATCTTATTCTGGTTAGTTGTGATTCTATTGGCTATTGTACTTTCTGTTGCGGTAAGAAAAATACCTATTCAGTATGTAAGTAGAGCTCAAGCAAGAGGAGGAAATACAAGAAACCTTATGCAGGGAGCAAGGCAGTGGATTCCATTAAAAGTTAATGCTTCTGGGGTAATGCCAATTATCTTTGCACAAGCATTGATGTTTGTACCTGGGCTTTTAACTAAAGTAGATGAAACAAATACTTTCCTAGCTGGATTTAAAAATGTATTTAGTTGGCAATATAACTTATTGTTTGCTATACTTATCATTATCTTCTCATTCTTCTATACAGCTATTACAATTCCAGTAAATCAGATGGCTGATGACCTTAAAAGAAATGGAGGTTTAATTCCAAAGGTAAGACCTGGACAAGAGACTGCAGACTACTTAGATGATATTTTATCTAAAATTACTTTGCCAGGTGCAATTTTTTTAGCTATCTTTGCAGTTCTTCCAGCTTTAGTGTATGGAAGTTTGGTTCAGACAGATAGATTTGCTCTATTTTTTGGTGGCACCTCACTACTTATTATGGTGGGAGTTATCCTAGATACAGTACAGCAAATCAATACCTATTTGTTGAATCATCATTATGATGGGTTAATGCAGTCTAAGTTGTCTAGAACGTCTAACCAATAGGAAGAAGTATTATGGCTAAACAGAAACATATAGAACAAGATGGCGTGATAGTGGAAGCACTATCTAACGCCATGTTTAGAGTAGAGCTGGAAAATGGGCATGTTTTGATAGCTCATATTTCTGGTAAAATGAGGATGCATTATATAAAACTTCTTCCAGGTGATAAAGTTAAATTGGAGCTTTCTCCGTATGACTTATCTAAAGGAAGAATTACATTTAGATATTAATTTAAGAGCTTATATAGCTAGAGGCTATAGCATAAAGAAAACATTATGAAAGTAAGAGCATCAATTAAGAAGAGAAGTGCAGACTGCAAAATCGTGAGAAGAAAAGGCAGATTGTACATTATTAACAAAAAGAACCCTAAATTTAAACAAAGACAAGGCTAATTTAGCAAAATTAAATTATGGCGAGAATTGCAGGTATTGATTTACCAAAAAACAAAAGAGGCGTGATAGGGCTTACCTATATCTACGGAATTGGAAAAAGCACCGCGTCAGAAATTTTGAAGAACGCTGGAATCAGCGAAGACAAGAAAGTCAATGAATGGAATGACGATGAATTGGCTGCAATCAGAAATTACATCTCTGAAAACATTAAAGTAGAAGGAGAGTTGCGTTCTGAAGTGCAATTGAACATCAAGAGATTGATGGACATAGGATGCCAACGAGGAATACGTCACAGACTGGGATTACCTTTAAGAGGCCAAAGAACGAAAAACAATTCTAGAACCCGTAAAGGAAAAAGAAAAACTGTTGCTAACAAGAAGAAGGCAAGTAAATAATCGTTAGAATTATGGCAAAACAAACTAAAGTAACTAAAAAGAGAAAAGTAAAAGTTGAAGCGATTGGCGAGGCTCATATCCAAGCCACTTTCAATAATATCATTATTTCTTTAACTAACAAAAACGGCGAAGTAATCTCTTGGTCTTCTGCTGGTAAAATGGGTTTTAGAGGTTCTAAGAAAAATACTCCTTTCGCTGCACAAATGGCTGCAGAAAACTGTGCTCAGGTAGCTCACGAAGCTGGTCTTAGAAGAGTTAAAGTTTTTGTAAAAGGACCAGGTGCAGGTAGAGAGTCTGCTATAAGAACTATTCACAACTCTGGAATAGAGGTAAGTGAAATCGTTGATGTGACTCCTATGCCACACAACGGATGTAGACCACCGAAAAGAAGAAGAGTATAACCCGAAATTTTAAAAAATAATGGCAAGATATATTGGACCTAAAACAAAGATTGCTAGAAAGTTTGGTGCAGCAATCTATGGAGATGATAAAAACTTCGAGAAGAGAAGAAACCAGCCGCCAGGACAGCATGGGCCTAACAAAAGAAGAGGTGCTAAAAAGTCTGAATACGCAGTACAGTTAGCTGAAAAACAAAAAGCTAAATATACTTATGGTATTTTAGAAAGACAGTTCTCTAACTTGTTTAAAAAAGCACACGCTAGCAAAGGAGTAACTGGTGAAGTTCTTCTTCAACTTTGCGAATCTAGATTAGATAACGTAGTTTATAGATTAGGATTTGCGAAAACTAGAGCTGCTGCAAGACAGTTAGTATCTCATAGACATATCACTGTGAATGGAGAGGTAGTAAACATACCTTCTTACTCTTTAAAACCAGGTGATAAAGTAGCTGTAAGACAAAAGTCTAAATCTCTTGAGGTAATAGAGACTGCACTTTCTGCAAAAGCTAATTATGACTGGTTACAGTTCAATGATGAAACTAAGGAAGGAACTTTCGTAGGAGTACCTGAGAGAATCCAAATTCCTGAAGACATCAAGGAACAGCTAATCGTCGAACTATACTCTAAATAATCATCAAATTTTTGCTCAACCCAAAACTATGGCAATTTTAAATTTTATAAAACCCGATAAAGTAATCCTACTTAACTCCACAGAGTTTCAAGGTCAGTTTGAATTTAGACCTTTGGAGCCAGGTTATGGATTAACTGTCGGTCATGCTTTAAGAAGAGTATTGCTCTCTTCTTTAGAAGGTTATGCTATTACATCTATCAAAATAGAAGGCGTAGAGCACGAATTTTCCACCATTCCAGGAGTTATAGAAGATGTAACAGAAATTATTTTAAACTTAAAACAACTTCGCTTAAAGGCTAAGTCTGAGAATGCTCCGTCTGAGCAAGTTACAGCTAAAATAGCTAACTTAGAGCAGCTTACAGCAGGAGATTTAGGTAAATTTATTTCTGGTTTTGAAGTTTTAAATCCTGAATTGGTGATTTGTAATCTTACAAAAGATGTAAATTTAGAAATGAATTTTAGCATCAATAAAGGTAGAGGTTATGTTCCTTCAGAACAAAATAAATCAAATAATGCTCCTATCGGTACTATTGCTATTGACTCTATTTATACTCCAATAAAGAAGGTTAAGTACAGCGTAGAAAACTATCGTGTAGAGCAGAAAACGGATTATGAAAAATTAATTCTAGATATAGAGACTGATGGTTCTATCTCTCCTCAGAATGCTTTAATAGAAGCTTCTAAAATCCTTATATACCACTTCATGTTGTTCTCTGATGAGAGAATTACATTGGAAACGGAAGCGGTAAAGGCATCTATTCAGTATGATGAAGAAACATTACACACTAGACAATTACTTAAGTCTAAACTAGCAGAGATGGATCTTTCTGTTAGAGCTCTTAACTGCTTGAAAGCAGCTGAAGTAGAGACTCTAGGTGAACTAGTTTCTTATAGTAAATCTGATTTGATGAAATTTAGAAACTTCGGAAAGAAATCATTAACCGAACTTGAAGAGCTTGTTCATTCTAAGGGACTTAACTTCGGTTTTGATGTAAGTAAATATAAGTTAGACGCTGATAAATAATCCTTAAAATGAGACACGGAAAAAAATTCAATCATTTAGGTAGAACTGCTTCTCATAGAAAAGCTATGCTTTCTAATATGGCTTGTTCTCTAATTGAACATAAAAGAATAAATACTACAGTAGCTAAAGCTAAGGCTTTGAGAGTATATGTAGAGCCTATCCTTACTAAATCTAAAGAAGATACTACACATAACAGAAGAGTAGTTTTCTCTTATTTACAAAATAAATATGCTGTTAGTGAGCTTTTTAGAACTATTGCTCCTAAAATTGCAGAGAGAAACGGTGGTTATTGTAGAATCATTAAAACTGGATTTAGACAAGGAGATTCTGCTGATATGGCAATGATAGAGCTTGTAGATTTCAATGAGCTTTACAATCCTAACGAAGCAGAAAAGAAAACGACTAGAAGAAGTCGTAGAAAGGCTGCTCCTGCTACTAAAAAAGAAGAGGTAGTTGCTCAAGAAGCTCCTGCAGCTAATGATGAGAAAGTAGAAGAATAAAGATTTATTCATCTAAGATAAAAAAACGCTTCCAATTTTTGGAAGCGTTTTTTTTGTTACTATATTTTTATAATTAATACTAATATTTTACTTTTAAAGCTATATTTCCAAACTCATCAAAAGATGAATCAGAAGTAAATATTACTCGTCCTCCTTTACTTAGAACTTCCCAAGAAATATTAGATATAATGTCGTCTTCAACTCCTACCTCTTTGCTGTCTTCTACTAATTCAAATTCTCTATCATTAAGCATTCTTACGGGTTGTTCATAATCTTTTCTTATAATTAGTAGCTCAGCTCTACCATCTATAGCTGAACGATAAATCTCTTGTAAGTCAGTTTGTACATGAGACTGAGAAATGGCTTCTTTTAGCTCTTCAATAGCATTTTTTCTTAGCTGGATTTTATGCTCTCTTACTAGTTTGTAAGCTTCTTCTGCTATTTGATGTTCTTTTAGCTCATTATAATTTATATCTATATGTCCTAAATAAATATCTTTATTATCAGCAACTTGTTGCAACTTACTGTAATTGTCTTCTGTAGAGATTACCACCACTTTTAATGAATGAGCTCTTGTCACTTCTAAAATGGCTTTATCTACATGATTAAAATACTCTCTATCCAAATCATCTACATGGCTACTATCACTTTTTCTTTTATCACTTTTAGGATGAAGTGGCGTTTCATGGAATGGAAAGTCCTCATTTTTAATTTCCTCTAAAACGGCATCATTTGTAGCTCTATATAATGGTACTCCATCTTTTTTTAGAACTACGATAAGGTATTCAAAACTTCTATTTACAGCTAGTATTAAAGGTCTTATCGCGAATGTATTGTCTACATAGGTCTCGTGTTTGGTTACAGGGAAGGCTGTTTTTATGATTTCTTCTGTATCTTTAGAAATAAAAATATGAAGCCCATCTAGATTATAATCATGGTTTATCTTTTCAGGTACAGCCTCTAGTTTGTCTAAAACTTCTTTGATTTCTCTAGAGTTGCTAAACTTTTCCTCTAACCTGTTTTTGGCTTCTCTTACTAAGTTTTTTAGAACTATTTCATCTTGCCTGTTATCAGGGTAAGTTCTATGTGTGTTTAGAGATAAAGTCACACAGGGGTTTGACACTTCGCTGGCTAATTTTTGCAATTTTACTTGTAAATTCATAGATTTATTTTTTTTGTTATTCTATGCATAATTGGTGCCAAACTCCCGTGACTTTATATGATTTTTAACATAAAGTGTTTGTTTGCAGTGTATTACTCTCTTACTAGAGGCATGGTAGAGCATCTTAATAGCCCTCCCATTTTAGAAATCTCTCTGTAAGGAATTTCTTCTACTGTAAGTCCCCACTCGTCGCGAAGATGGTTATTCATTCTAGTAAAAGCTTTATCAGAAACCACTACTTCTGGTGATATAGAGAAAATATTAGGGAACATCGCAAACATTTCTTCAGAAGTTACCTCAAAGCAATTTTCTTTTCCAAAAATATCTAAGATTAAATGATAATCGCTCTCATCTACAAAGCCATCTTTATAAATGATGCATTTGTCTTTTCCTACAGGATTAAAGGTACAGTCCAAATGAAGTATGCCTTGATATGGAACTCTATCATTTTTCTTTAAATCAAAGTCTAAAATTCTTTTCTTAGGGAAGTACTCTTTGAGAGTTTCTATAGCATATTCGTTGGTTCTAGCGGTTTTAAAATTTCGGTAGTCTTCACTGAAACAAGTTCCTATGAAGATAAAGTTATTCCATACAATAACATCTCCACCTTCTATATGAGCTGTGTCTGGAAGGTTAATGATTTTACGCCACTCTACCTTTTCAAATATTTTACGGTAAGCTTCTTGTTCATCAGCTCTGTCAGGAATTACATTAGAGATAATCATTCTGTCTTCTATAACGAAAGCAACATCTCTAGCAAAAACCTGATTATAATCTTGAATAATTTCTGGACGAAAAACTTCTACATCATACTTTCTTAAAACAGCTTCAAAAGCGTCCATTTCGTTAATGATGTCACCCTCTTTAGGATAAATATTATTTTCTATCGAGTGATAAGATTTTGCATCATAGCTTTCTTCTAGTGTAGGAGTTGGACCATTAGAATGTGGCTGCCCTAAAACAACTGATTTTAATCTACCTGTTTCGTTTTTTATATTTAATTTCATATAGAATTATTTTTTAAGTTTGTTTATCAATATTTCAAAGGAGATAAAGAATTTCAAAGAGAGTGAATCTCTTTTAACGCAACCAATTTAAACAAAAAAGTTGAATTGAAAAAGTTGGTGTAAAACTAATAGTAGAATTTGTATTATGGTATTATAAAAAAATCTTTCCTTTTACAAAAAAGGAAAGATTTAATATTTTAGAGATATTTTACATTATCTTTGGTTCATTGGAGTGTAATCTCTTTTTCCAGCACCTTGGTAAACTTGTCTAGGTCTTCCAATAGGATCTTCCATCAATCTCATTTCTTTCCATTGAGAAATCCATCCTGGTAGTCTTCCTAAAGCAAACATTACTGTAAACATTTCAGTAGGGATTCCTAAAGCTCTGTATATGATACCAGAGTAGAAGTCTACGTTTGGATAAAGTTTTCTTTCTACAAAGTAATCGTCTTCTAGAGCTACTTTCTCAAGTTGCATTGCGATATCCAGAGCTTTATCATGTATACCTAACTTACCAAGAATATCATCAGCAGCTTTCTTGATAATCTTCGCTCTAGGGTCGAAGTTTTTGTAAACTCTGTGTCCGAAGCCCATTAGACGGAAGCTGTCTTCTTTATCCTTAGCTTTCTTTACATATTTTTCTACATCTCCACCATCTTTTTCTATCATCTCTAGCATTTCTATCACGGCTTGGTTAGCTCCACCGTGAAGTGGTCCCCAAAGAGCAGAAACTCCAGCAGAAATAGAAGCAAATAAACCTGTGTGTGCAGACCCCACCATTCTTACTGTGGAAGTAGAACAATTCTGTTCGTGGTCTGCGTGAAGAATAAGAAGTTTGTCTAGTGCATCTACAATAACAGGATCTATCTCAAACTCTTGGTTTGGCATACGGAAACACATCTTGTAGAAGTTTTCTACATAGTTTAATTTATTATCTCCGTGATTAAGAGGTAACCCCTGTTTTTTTCTGTAAGTCCAAGCAGCCAGGTGAGAAAACTTAGCGATAAGCATCACTGCCGCATGGTCTAAATCTTCTTTAGATTTAACATCTACTGCTCTAGGATTAAACGCTGTAAGAGCGGAAGTAAGAGAAGATAAAACTCCCATAGGGTGTGCAGAGCGAGGGAATGCATCCATCAACTTTTTCATTTCTTCTGCTACCCAGTTATAGTTTTTGATACTATCTTCAAAAGTTTTGAATTGTTTTTCGGGAGGAAGTTCTCCGTGAAGCAATAGGTACATTACTTCTGTAAAGTTAGACTTCTCTGCGATTTGTTCTATAGGATAGCCTCTATAGAATAGCTCCCCTTGGTCACCATCTAGGAAAGTAATCTCACTAATAGTAGCACCTGTATTTTTGTAGCCTTTATCTAGGGTTATAAGTCCCGTTTCATCTCTTAATTTAGAAATATCAATCCCTCTATCTCCTAAAATACTATCTACGATAGGGTATTCATACTCCTTTCCATCGTACTTTAATAAAACTTTATTGTCAGACATAATCTAATTATTTTATATTTTTTCTTAAATTTTGCGATAAAGATATAAAAAAATAGCACTTATCACAAAAGATAAGTGCTATAATAATGATTGTTTTATGTATTACCTTTTTACTTTAAAGGCATCAAGACCTGGGAAAATAGCAGTTTCTCCAAGAGCTTCTTCTATTCTTAAAAGTTGGTTATATTTAGCCATTCTATCAGAACGAGAAGCTGAACCTGTTTTGATTTGTCCGCAGTTACAAGCTACTGCTAAATCAGCAATAGTAGCGTCTTCAGTTTCTCCAGAGCGGTGAGACATTACAGAAGTATACTTATTATACTGTGCCATTTGTACCGCTGCTAAAGTTTCGGATAAAGAACCGATTTGGTTTACTTTTACTAAAATCGAATTAGCTACCTCTTCTTTAATACCTCTAGAAAGTCTTTCTACATTGGTTACAAATAAATCATCACCTACTAGTTGTACTCTATCTCCTATTTTATCTGTAAGCATTTTCCAACCTTGCCAGTCGTCTTCATGCATACCGTCTTCTATAGAGATGATAGGGTATTTTTGAGTTAATTCAGCAAGGTAAGATACTTGTCCTTCTCTGCTTCTGTGAGCCCCTTTGTCTCCTTCAAATTTTCTGTAATCATAAGTTCCATCTACATAAAACTCTGAAGAAGCACAGTCTAGTGCAAGCATAATATCATCACCTGGTTTGTACCCAGCTTTTTCTATTGCTTGTAGAAGTGTGTCAAGGGCATCTTCTGTACCGTTGAATGTAGGTGCAAAACCACCTTCGTCTCCTACGGCTGTAGATAACCCTCTTCCTTTAAGGATAGATTTTAAGCTGTGGAATATCTCAGTTCCTTTTCTTAGAGCGTGTGAGAAAGAGTCTGCTTTTACAGGCATAATCATAAACTCTTGGAATGCAATAGGGGCATCAGAGTGAGAACCACCATTGATAACATTCATCATAGGAACAGGTAGTGTGTTTGCGTTTACACCACCAATGTATTTATAAAGAGGCATTCTAAGTTCGGTAGCAGCAGCTTTTGCAGCAGCAAGAGATACCCCTAGTATAGCATTAGCACCTAGTTTACCTTTATTAGCAGTTCCATCTAAATCTATCATTACTTGGTCTATCAAGTTCTGGTCAAAAACAGGAAGACCTATAAGTTCAGGAGCGATAACTTCCCTTACATTTTCTACTGCCTTTAGAACACCTTTTCCAACATATTCTGAACCACCATCACGAAGTTCTACGGCTTCGTGCTCTCCTGTAGAGGCTCCAGAAGGAACAGCCGCTCTACCCATAGCACCATTTTCCGTGAATACATCTACCTCTACAGTAGGATTACCACGAGAATCTAAAATTTGTCTTGCTTCAATGTAAGAAATGTAACTCATTGTATTATATTTTTAAAAATAACTCTACAAATTTAGCTAATTCTAAGTAAAAAAGCGAAGATAAATTCGATTATTTTTATGGATTTAGAGGAGGTTAAGGCTAGTTTTTAGTTTGTGTTAGCTCTACGCTTCTTTTTGCCTTTGTTATAAATTACTTCTACTATTTTTCCTCCTAACCAAGAGAATGGAAAGAATACTAGAAATATAGTTATCTTATAAAAAGTAGGGTGGTATGGAAAAATAATGATGTCTAGCATCGCTAGAAATAAAAGAATAAAGCCTATTAGAATGGCGTAAGCCACTTTGGCATATTTTACAACAATGGCTGTAGTTACACCACCTACGGTGGCAGCTAAACCTGAGGAGAAAAGCAGTGCAATAAAAAATCCATTTTCATTTTTTACAGAATATAGTACCTTTTCCCATTGTTCAAAGGGAGAAAAAGTGCTATAATTTATCCACGAAGGATTCAGCCTAACTCCTAGTGTGATGATAAGCCCTGCGGCGGTTAGACCTAATAAAACTCCTATGGTATTTCTAACAAAGTCCATTTAAAATTGGTGTGCTATCATAGAAATTTCTACATTCACATCTTTAGGCAATCTGCTTACCTGTACGGTCTCTCTAGCTGGAAGTTGTGTGCTGTCTAGATAAGATGCATAAATATCATTAACGAGGCCAAAATCATCCATATTTTTCAAGAAAATAGTAGATTTTACGACATTAGAGAAAGACATTCCTGCCTCTTTTAGTATGGCTTCCAAGTTTTTCATTACTTGATGAGCCTCATTCTCTATTCCTGTAACCAACTCTCCATTACTGGGATTGATGGGGATTTGCCCTGAAATATACAAAATACCATTTACCATATTAGCCTGTGAGTAAGGACCTATGGCAGCAGGAGCGTTATTGGTTGATATAATTGTTTTCATGATATTTATGATGTTTGGGATTAGTTTAAATTTTGAGAGGGCAAATATAAAAGTTTTTTTCTTGGTGTTAAAAGAAGTGTTTAAAAAATTAAAAATCGCTTTGTTGTGGGAAACTACGTTCTCTGTATTTTACTGCGTCTCTTAATATGTTGGCTTTGATGCCGATGAAGAAATCATAGACCTTAAACCTTCCGAAAGGTACCCAGTTAAAGTTGATAGTAAAACTCCTTTGGTCTCTAGAGAAGCCTAATCTTCCGTAAGCTAACTCTTTGCTAATTAAATCGTAATGGGTACTACCACTGATAGTCCAAAATGGAGTTAATTTTATGTTACCATCTAGTCCTATGGAAGCTACTTTAGTGCCAAATCTTGTTTGAACCTTTGAGTAGTTGTAATTAGCATTGATGTTTAGTGTCCAAGGCTGTTCAAAATGGGCATAGTTATCATCATCAAAAGAATACTTCTCTTGCATTATACTGCCTTTGGTTTTATACTTTGCTTGGCTGTCCTTGTCTTTACTTGCGAATAAAGAACTACTTAGAGGATAAGATAGTTGAATATTAAAATTTTGAAGGTTAAAATATCCAAACTTATCCACTCGTTCTCCTATGTTGGAGTCTGAACTAAACACTATTTTATAAGGGTCTAATGAAAGGCTAGAGTTTATATTCAGCTTATTATTAAAGAGTGAGTTTTGAGAGCTGATATTGAAAGCTGACCATTTGAATTTTTCAGCCGCAAAGTTATAGCCTCCAGAAATATTGATATTTTCAAATATTTTAATCTTTTTAACTCCAGTAGAGTCTGTCTTAGACCGAACTTTCATTTCAATATTATTATTGATGTTAAAGCTGATAGTTTGAGATAGCCCACGGGAGGGTGTTCCAAAAATACTTCCTTCAAATATAGAATAAGAATTTATAGAACCATCTGCACCGTAAAAGTTTCGGTAATATCCCCAATTAGATTTACCAAAGTCAGGTGTATAAGAAAAGCTCACACTAGGAGAAACCATATGTCTTATGGCTTGTATCCTTGCTCCTTTCCTAAAATTAGCTTGCCCATAAATTACGGTCTGTAAACCAGCGGAAGTAGAAAAAGTAGAGTACCCAGCAATATTATTTTGGTAGGTATTTACTGTGGTGTTACTTATAGGGTTGTAGCTTTTGTTTAGAGTTTTTGTAGTTAATACATTATTGAAGTTTGCTCCCAAAGAGAGTGTAAAATACTTCATTACAGATGTATTGGTAGTTAATGATACGGGGATTTTTATACCAGTTTGCATATTACTCCACATATCTTTTGTGAAGGCTTGCTTTTGAGAGGTATTTACATAGTTATCCAATGATAGCCCTGTGTTTACATAAATGTTTTCTAGTAGACCAGTTCTTACGCCTGTTTTAGGCTTGAATAGGTAGAATTGGTTTATCATTACATTGAGCTGAGGAAGTCTGATATTAACATCTCCTGTGGCGAAATTTTGAGAGTAAGTGGCACTTCCTGTGATGCTTATAGGTAGATTGAGAAATCTTTTGGTAATGCTAATGGCGGAGTTCTGTTGTGTTCTAAGAACATCTTGATTGAAGATATAACTATTATTGATTGTATTGTTGTAAAAACGATTACTAACCATATCTACAGAGGCAGAAAAGTTAAAAAATGGATTAGCCTTAGCATCTTGAGTATGTCTCCAAGTAATACGATAAGTATTAGATTTGGAGTAGGTGCTAAGTCCTTTTATTCCACGAACAATAGTGCCTATATCGGCTAAAAAACTACCGTTGTATTTATAATTTTTCTTATAGCCTAGTTCGGGGCGTATGTTCCAACTTCCTTTAGTGTAAAAATCTAAGAAGACTTTTAAATCAAAATGTTCGCCTATGGGCTGGTAATAGCCAAAATTGTTTAAGAAAAACCCCACATCTTGCCTTTCTCCAAAACTTGGGATTAAGATACCTGCGGTTCTTTTGTCAGAAAAGGGGAGTATTGCAAATGGCATTACCAAAGGGGTAGGTACTTGCTCTATGTACATTTGTATAGGCCCTGTAATTACCCTTGAGGCATTTTTTCCTTTAATCAATTTGATGTTAGGTGCTGCTAAATGGTAGTCTGCAAGGCTGTCTTTTTTCTTTAAAAAATACTCATCAGTAGTGTAAACCCCATTTCGCATAAAGAAAACGGAGTCGTTTACCTTTTTTGTTTTTTGAGCCACAATAACACCTTCCTGTTCTTCAGTTCTAGCATTGTAGGCAATAGCTCTCTTGTTTTTAAAGTTGAATTTAACCTCGTTATATTCGTATTTTTTACCAGCTTGGGTAGAGGTGGCGGGAGTTATGATTTTTCCATTTTCATCTTGTTCTCCTCTCGCAAAAATATCTCCGTTCTCCCAGTTTATGGATATGTAATCTGCTTCTATAGTCATGTCCAAATATTGTACTTTAGCCTTTTTATTAAGGTAAGTCATTTTCTTTTGAACATCATTCCTTTGGTTTTCGGATTGCATTTTCACGGTACCCTCGAGGGATTCTTTACGAGGGGATAGGCTGTCCTTTTTTACAGATTTATCCTCAATATTTTTAGCGTTTGTACGAGGGGTATTTTGTGCTAAAAAATTGTTAAAAATTAGGATAATTAAAATAAGTAAAGTATTTTTGGAGCTGTTTTTTGCCAATGCTTTATATTGAAAATTTGGCTTCAAAATTAGTAAAATTTATCAAAAATGAACACGATTAAATATATATTTCCCATAAAAAAATATTTAGCACTTTTTTTTAGTGTTTTATTCGTAACTATAACGGCTCAGAAAAAATTCACTATCGTTCTTGATGCTGGGCATGGTGGGAGTGACCACGGTGCTTACAGAAGTTATAGTGATTTGGGGACAGTAAGAGAAAAAGATGTTACTCTTTCAGTAGTATTGAAGTTAGGTGAAATGCTAGAAAAAAACAAAGATCTTAGAATAATTTATACAAGAAAAGAAGATGTATATCCTAACTTAACTTCTAGAACCAATTTAGCTAACCGTTCTAAGGCTGATTTGTTTATTTCTATACATTGTAATGCGGCAAAAAGTAGTGCCTATGGCACAGAAACCTTTGTGCAAGGGCCAGATCAAAATGCAGCTAATTTAGAGGTAGCGAAGTCTGAAAATGATGTTATTTTTCTAGATGAAGAAGATAAACAAACATTCGCTTCTTATGATCCTAAAACGCCAGAATCTTTGATAGCCCTTAAACTTCAACAACAAAAATATTTGGAAAGAAGTCTTATTTTCGGAAGTTTTGTAGAGGATAACTTTGTGAATAAAGATAAAAGATTTTCTAGAGGAGTTAAACAGAAAAACCTTCATGTATTAAGGTTAAATGCTATGCCTTCGGTACTTATAGAGATGGGGTTTATTAGTAATTATGATGAGGCAGCCTATTTATCTTCAGATTCTGGACAAAAAGCTATAGTTCAAAGTATATATAATGCAGTAGTAGCATATAAAAAGCTTCATGATAAGACAAGTGGAAGACCTAGTTTTAATGATGTACCAGAGAAACCTAAAGAGCAACCACTAAAAAATGATTTTAGAGTTCTGCTGATGAGTTCTGCTGATAAGTTTAATGAGGGAGATCCTGCTTTGAAAGGGCTTAATTATGTTTTTACAATGAAAAAAGGTAATTTCTATAAATATTATTATGGGACTACAAATTATGCTTCTATAAAAGATGCTAATGTGAAAACAGCAAAAGATGCCGGTTTTAGAAATGCTGTGGCTATAGGTTTTGTGCCTAATCAGAAATTAGCACAGGGATATTATACTTTAGAAGTGGCTGTTACAGACAAAAAATTAGGGAATGATTCTTATATACTTAAAACATTGAATAATGTTGAAAGAAACCGAAATGGCGGTAAATTTTACTATACCTATGGTAAATTCTCTACTTTGGAGGAAGCTATTTCTGAAATGAAATCTATTGAAAATAAAGGTGTTAAAAATGTTGTTGTAGAAAAAGTTATAAAATAGTTGATAAAAATTTTGTAATTTCAAAAAAAGCTGTATTTTTGCAGTCCAAAACTGAGATGGCCTATTCGTCTAGTGGTTAGGACTCAAGATTTTCATTCTTGCAACAGGGGTTCGATTCCCCTATAGGCTACTAAATTTAATTTTTTTTGAAATAATTTTGGTAATTTAAAAAAAAAGCATATTTTTGCAACCAAGTTTTTAGAAAGTTATGGCAAATCATAAATCAGCACTTAAGAGAATAAGACAGAATGAAGTTAGAAGACTTCGTAATAGATACTATCACAAGACTACTAGAACTGCTGTGAAGGTATTAAGAAATGAAGAAGATAAAAAAGTTGCATCAGAGCAATTACCTAAGGTAATTTCTTTGATAGATAAGCTTGCTAAAAGAAATATTATTCACAAGAATAAAGCGGCTAATTTAAAGAGTAAGTTAACTAAGCATGTTAATAAGCTAGCTTAATAAAATTATAGCGGCCCGTTCGTCTATCGGTTAGGACTCAAGATTTTCATTCTTGCAAGAGGGGTTCGATTCCCCTACGGGCTACTAAATAACCTGTAAATCAAATTGATTTGCAGGTTATTTGTTTTTATATAAGTTTTTAAATTGAGATAATTAGAATTTATATTCCATTAAGTACAAATCAAATCCTTGTGACCAGTAATCTTTTATAATGCTTTCCAATACAAAACTATTCTTCTCATAAAACTGATAAACATATTGTGAGGTTTTCACTATAATTTTATAATCTTTATGCATTACTCTTATTATATCAATTCTGTATTCTAAAAGTTTTCTTCCTATACCTAAACCGTGGTATTGAGGGTTTATAAAATCCCAACTTATTTTTGCAATTTTAGAATCATGTTCTAAGTTAATACCTCCTGAACCAACTATTTTGCCCTTGTATTCTACCACAAAGTAGTATTCAATTTTTTGTTCGAGATATATTTTGAAATCATTTAGTTCTTCTTCTGCAAAGAAATGAGGAATATTTAATTTTAAAATACTGAGAAGATTATCTTTGTCTTCTTCTTGATATTCTCTGATGATTAAGCTTTCCATTATTGATATCAATGCTATGAATTGTGATGTTCAAATTTAGTAAATTTGCACTATGGATTTGGAACTTAATAGACAAAATGCTCAACAGAAGCATAAAGAACATAAAAAATTCTTAGATAAACTCAAGAAAAAACCACCTAAAAATTTAGATTATCTTACTCAAGAAATTCACGATGAAGTGTTTGATGAGATAGACTGCCTGTCTTGTGCCAACTGTTGTAAAACCACAGGTCCTCTTTTTACAACACAAGATATAGAGCGAATTTCCAAATTTTTAAAACTAAAACCCACTCAGTTTGAAGAAAAATATCTAAGGATAGACGAAGATAATGATTGGGTATTACAGCAATTGCCTTGTCCGTTTTTATTCTCTGATAATACTTGTATGATTTATGAAGTACACCCCAAAGCCTGTCGAGAGTTTCCACATACGGATAGAAAGAAGATTTACCAAATCAATCATCTTACAATTAAAAACATAGAAATCTGCCCCGCAGCCTTTAAATGGGTTGAAAAAATGCGAGAAAAAATAGAGTGATTTCTTATTCAGGGAAAAGCAGAGGCGGATTTTCAATCCTGCACTTAACCCCGCCGTTTGCAAATATTATGTTAGCAGAAGTATTTTATTTGTATTTATAAACCATATTCAGGCTTCCAAGTTTTAGAGTGTCAGTATAAATATCATTTATTTGATACCCTTTTTTAACTTTTATTTTGACCTTTCTTTTAATTTCTGGAATTTCTATAGTTATATAGTTATGTATTGTTCCATTTTTAGATTTTGTTTTTTCTGTGTCCAAAACTATTGATTTCACATTTATTGTTTTTTGTTTTCCAAATAATGAATTAAAAATAAGACTTGAGCCCGTAATTATTGAAATTGAAAACATCCATATAATAAATACTCCAAAAATAAATAAGCACACTCGGAGTATAGGTTTGAAAAATTTAGTATCAGATTTAAAGTTAAATAATTTATTTCTGAATAAGAAATAAAAAATTACTGCAAATATTAAAATTAAATACTTATTATTAAAACTAATATTCATTGCATAATCTAGTTCGTAGACACTAAAGATCACATAAGGAATTAATGTGAACAATCCTGAAATAATAATAAACAAATAAAAAATTATATTCTTTAGTAGTGTTGTGCTCATACCATTACAGCTAACGTTTTGGGGTGCCGAAGGCGGAGAAATCGAAGCGAGAAGTTTCGATTTTGCACTGAGGCTAGCCAAAACGAATTTATATGAGATAAATTTACTAAAAAAACGAATATAATTAGTTTTTGGCGATGATAGAATTACAAACTTTGAATTTAGCACTTTAGCCCCGCTTTTGGCAATACCTTGTTATGCGACGTCCTATTTTTCCCAAGGATTTTTCATTTTTTCAAAATTATTCCATTTTTTTTAATTCTGAAACTATTGTCTTTCCAGCAAAAGCAATAGAATTTTCATGAGTTATATAAATTACCCAATCTGCACCTTCATTTGTTATAAATTTATCTGATCCAGAAATATTATCAAATTCAACTTTGTCCAAAACAAATTTCTCATTATAATCATTTAGCACAATTATATTTTCGTTTTGTGACTGAATAAAATTTTCAATTTCTTTGATATCATAATTTTCCTTTAGTTCTGTGTAGTTAAAATAACATATTTCATCAATTAAATTTACATCAATTGGGCCATCCAAAGGAATCCAAAATGATGGAATATCAATTTTCCACTTTTCTTTTAAAGTCTTTTCGATTTTTAAAAAATCTATCATTTTAAAATCTATTTTTTATAGGATGTCGCATAACTATTGAATTACCTCAACATTTTTTGTGCTTTTTTCAATCCTTCTACAAAAATATCTATTTCTTCTAAGGTATTATAAACCGCAAAACTAGCTCTTACTGTACCAGCTATATCAAAAAACTTCATGATAGGCTGTGTACAATGGTGTCCAGTTCTTACGGCTATCCCCATTTTGTCCAAAATCATACCTACATCAGAAGCTATGCCCACGCCATCAAGATTGAAAGAAATAGCACCAACTCTAGGCGCTTTTTCTGCATAGATATGTACGCCTTCCATTTGTTCTAGTTGGTTTTGAGCATATTGCATCAGTTGATTTTCGTGAGTTTGTATATCGTCATGACCTATTGTCGTCATAAAATCTACTGCAGCTCCTAAAGCAATATTACCTCCCACATTAGGAGTTCCCGCTTCAAATCTAAATGGAAGTTCAGCATAGGTGGTTTCTTCAAAAGAACAAGTGGCTATCATCTCTCCGCCACCGTGAAATGGAGCTAAAAAATTAAGAGATTTCTCCTTGCCATAAAGAATACCTGTCCCCATAGGAGCGTACATTTTGTGTCCCGAAAACACAAAAAAATCACAGTCTAATTTTTGAACATCTATTTTAAAATGCGGCACTGACTGTGCTCCGTCTATCAATATTAAAGCGTCTGATAATCGCCTCGTTTTTGCTATAATTTCCTCTATTGGATTGATAATTCCCAAGGCATTGGATACCTGATTTACCGATACTAATTTTGTTTTTTCAGAAAGCCATTCGTCTAAAACATCTATTTGTAGTATGCCATTTTCATCTATAGGAATTACCTTTAGTATTGCCTCTGTTCTTTGGCACAGCATCTGCCAAGGCACAATGTTAGAATGATGTTCTAGGTAAGAAATAATGATTTCATCACCTTGCTTGATATTAGGCGTAAGTGCGTAAGCGACTAAGTTGATGGATTCCGTAGTTCCTCTAGTGAAAATCACCTCATAATCGTGCTTCGCATTGATAAAAGTTTGAACTTTTTTACGAGCGTCTTCCATTGCTTCGGTTGCCAATTGGCTTAAAGTATGTATACCTCTATGTACATTGGCATTGATTTCTTTGTAATAATTTTCCCAAGCCTGTAGAACAGAAATAGGCTTTTGCGAAGACGCTCCGTTATCTAAATAAACTAAATCTTTACCATTAACTTTTTGAGATAAAATAGGAAATTGACTTCTTATATATTTAATGTCTAGCATTTTAACTAATTTAGATTAAATTAAAGTTCAAAGGTAGTGAATTAAGTTTATAACAAAAAAGCCTTGCCAAATTATTTAGGCAAGGCTTCTCTGCAAAAATTATTTATTTTAAAATTCACACTAATTTATTAAGTTATTGATATATAAAAAATTATAAGCATTTTTTCAATTTCAGGTAACGAATTAGTAACTCAACTTGCTTCTTTTGATTTCATTGATTTTCATCGGAACTCAATACGACAAAGGTACGATATATTTACTTTTTCACAAAATTCTTATAACTTTGCCTCGCCCTGCACGGTGCAAGCGTGCTCCTCTATAGATGCCGACTTGCACCGTGCAGGGCGAAGCAATGTAAGTTGATAGATATGTTTTCCTTACCAAAGGATTTTCTGCGATAGTTCCGTAATTTTGTAACAACTAATTTAAATATTTAAGCAATATGGAACAGTATTTCAGAAAAGTCTTTCAAGACATTTACAAAGAAGAGGAAAAGGTAACATTACATGTAGAAACCATTATCCCCGAAGCCTTAGAAATGATTCGCTATCTATCCAAAGTTTTAGAAGAAACAAGGAACTATATCCTTGAAAGAGGATTTAATGACAAACAGGAGGAAATTCATTTCTTCAGAAACATCAAACCTCATATTTATGGAAAGTTGATGTACTACAATCGTATTTACAAAATGGAAATCATTCGTCCTACTACAAAAGGAAAAATTTATGAAGATTATTTCACTAAAGAAAAAAAAAGACTAAAAAGTAGGCACAATCATTTTTTGAAAACCAATGCGTTTTATACTTATTATTATTCAGGGAGAACGGATGAAGACCACAAATATTTTTTAAGGTCTTCTTTTCTTTTTCAAGAAGGGTTAGAAAATCACGCTTTTGATTTAGATCGACGGTTTTCAACTTACTATGATTATTTAACGGCTCGAATTATTGGCAGAGAGTTATTTTACGAATACCTTCACTTTCGCACAACCACGCAATTTGATAAAATCGCCAACGAAAACCATCGTCCGATTCATTGGACGGAAAGTAAAGCCGCTTTAGTTGAACTCCTCTATGCTCTTCACGCTGCAAAAGCCATCTCAAGTGGACAAATTAGTTTAAATAAAATCGCTATAACTTTTCAAGCCTTATTCAAAGTTGAATTACAAGATGTCCACCACACCTTTCATCGTATGAAAAGTCGTTCAGGTTCAAGAACTTTATTTTTAAATCAATTAGTCAATTCCTTAGAAACTTATATGGATAAAAATGTTTAAGAAATGACCAGCCTTCTAAGGGGCTGAATGACCTTTGCCCATAACTACCCATTGGCAAACCACACTCTCACTACTTACTTTACTAACTTCAAGATGATTATCAGTCGCTTTAAGCGTCTTTTTTTTTGCTCTAAATTTATGATTATTAAGGCATAGGCAAAATGTGCTAAAATGTGTTAAATTTCTATCTACCCATTGGTAAAACTTGGCGTTATCATCGCCTGAGTCTTCTGAACTTTGTCCCCAGATAAACGATAAAATCAGAAGAAATGAAACTAATCACTATTGAAGAAAACCAATGGCTGCAATTACGCCAAGAGATTCAATTTATTCGGGAGTATATTCAAAAGCAATCCCAGTCCATAGAAATTATTGACCAATTATGGCTCAATAACCACGAAGTATGCCAATACCTCCATTTAAGCGAAAAAACACTTTGGCGTATGCGACAGAACAATGAAATCACTTACTCTAAAGTTCACGGACAATACTTTTACACTCTGGGAAGTATCCGAAAACTTATGGAATTTAATGTAGTAAAAAGTACAGAGGATTATTTAGAAAACCTAACCCAAAAAGCACATTCGTATGTTAAAAAAGGAAGACCTATTAAGTAAAACGAATGACGGACTGGAAGTATTTCGTTATTATGTTTCAGGGAATTGGAAAGTGGGACAAAACTTTAAAAACCCTTTTTATGATGATAAAAATCCCTCTTGTAATATTTACAAGGACAAAAAAACAGGCATCTATCGGATTAAAGATTTTGGGGATCCTCATTTTAATGGCGATTGTTTTTCCTTAGTTGGCTATTTATATGGTTTGGATTGCACACAGCCTCACGACTTTGTAGAAATCCTAAAAATTATCAATCAAGATTTAAGTTTAGGATTAGATATTTCTTATTCTAATAAACTTAAACGCCCCCAAAGAAAAATCAAAGTGGAGGCTAATCCCGCAACAACTATCGAATCGCCCAGCTATCGTCCCTATATGATAGTAGATAAGAACTTCAGTAAAATAGAACTTGACTATTGGGAAACATTTGGAATAACGAAAACAGTTTTAGATATATTTGGAGTAAAATCCTTGCAATCTTTTGAAAGCATCAATAAAAAAGGACAACCCTATCGAATAGAATCCAATGATGATGAACCCATTTTTTCATATCAGAATGCGGAACTTATAAAAATCTATCGTCCCCTTTCCAAACATCGTTTTCTATATGCAGGTATCGCTACGGATTATTGTTTTGGATTGGAACAATTACCGTTAGATGGTGATGATATTTTGTTTATTACGGGCGGTGAAAAAGATGTGATGAGTTTGTATGCAAAAAGCTTTTCAGCCATTTGTTTCAATAGTGAAAATAGTCATATTCCCATCTCTCTCATTCAATCTTTAAAAGGTCGCTTTCGTCATATCGTATTATTGTATGATGTGGATCAGGCAGGAAAAAAGGCGGTACAAAGTCATTTAGAAAAATTAAAGGATCTGGTAGAGGTATTAGAACTTCCTTTATCAGGAACTAAAGACGATAAAGACATATCGAACTATTTTCAGCAAGGCTATACCGCTAAGGATTTAAAAACATTGTTTTTGAAAATGCTTCAAAAAAAATATCAGCAAGGGCTTTCACTATTACAATCCTGTGAAATTCAATGGCATCAACCACCCGCCAAGCAAAAGATTATCATCACCTTAAAAGGAGCAGCTATCGGATTGCAAAGTAGTCTTTTAGGGGTTACAGGAGGTGAAGGAACGGGAAAAAGTCATTATGTGGCTGCAATGATTGCAGGGAGTTTATATCAAGGTAAAAATCCAATAGACTTACTTGGGCTTAGCGTAATTTACTGTGAGCATCAAGCAGTTTTATTTTTCGATACGGAACAATCCGCAGATCAATTGTACGACAACATTTCCATATTACTAAAACGAGCTCAGCTCGATGCGATGCCTTTAAATTTTAAAGCCTATTGTCTTACTCAAATTCCAAGAAAAGAGCGTATGAAAATCATTCGACAATGTATGGATACTTTATACTACGAGTATTCAGGGATTCATCTGGTAGTCATTGACGGTATTGCCGATTTAATTAGTTCCGCCAATAATGAAAGTGAAAGTATTGAAATGATAGAGGAATTGTACGCATTGGCAGGGCATTATCAAACCTGTATGGTATGTGTATTACACCTAACGCCAGGAGGATTAAAACTTCGGGGGCATTTAGGGTCGGAGCTACAACGAAAAGCCTCTGCGGTGCTTTCGGTAGAACAAGACCGAGCCAGTGCTTGCTCTGTGGTCTTACCGAAAAAAATTCGTAAAGGGGACCCCAACCAATTGCCTAAGATATTGTTTCGATGGGAGGCAGAGAGTGGAATGCACCGTTATTGTGGTACTCAAAAGAAAACTGAAAAGAAAGACAAGACCACAGAATTAGCTACTCTCGTATCTCCTCTATTTAGAAAGAAAGAAGTATGGGAATATAGTGAATTGGTGCAAGAAATTAAAGCCTTAACGGGGGTGCAGGAACGAACGGCGAAAAACTATATCCTAAAACTCAAAGCCAAAGAATTATTGATTGTGGACAGCCAAAATCCACAGCAATTAAGCATTGGTAAACTTATGAAAAAAATACTCAATCAAAAATAAAACACTAAAACTTACCCGTTATGAATATCGACCGAATGGAATTTGTAATGTGGATGGAGCGACTGATGGACCGCCTCGATCTACTTGCAGAACGCTTTGAAAAAGCTGAAAAGAAACGAAGTACCATCGAAGGAGAAGAATTACTCGACAATCAAGATTTAATGATAACTTTTAAAATATCCGCTCGTTCTCTGCAGCGTTATCGTTCTGAAGGCAAACTACCCTATTACACAATTTCTGGAAAAATTTACTACAAACTATCAGATGTACACCAATTCATTAGAGAGCACTTTAGTGTCCCCGTAAAAGCCAAAAAAGGACAATCAAAGCCAAAATAACACTGCCGTATTAAATTCTAATAGACAGCTTCTATCTTCGTTCTGCGATTTTTAAGATTTAAAGTTTAATGAATTGAATTTAAACCATCAAAAAATAATATACTATGGCTAATGAATCCACTGAAACAAATCCACAAGAGAATACGTCCGTTGCAGAAGAGCAATGGACGGATTTGTTGCTTGTGTATGACCAAGAGGAACAACAGATTCGTGCCGTAAAAGGATTGGATAAAGACGGGCAGTTAGAAACCGTTCCTCCAGTCCCGGCACACGAACAAGATTTTATGAAGGTGGATCCTCACGGAAATATACTCTCAAACTTCTTTAGTAATTTTCTAAGACAAGTGAAAAATCCAAGTCATTTTTCTTTTTTCAAAATTCCCATTCCCAATCTACTAAAAGTTCAGCTCACGCCAGAGGATTTACAGCCTTATAAAATCCAACCACAAGAATATCAATCTTTAAATCAAAATACAATGGAACAAACCAATGAACCCCAAGAAGTAAAAGATACTCAGGAAGTAAAAAACACTACCCAAGAGGTCAATGAAACCCCATCGCAAAATACTGCCGATGAGGCTACCCAAGAACAAAAACATCGTTACGAAGTAGACGATATTGATTGGAATACGATGAACAGCTTAGGACTCTCAAAAGAGTATTTAGAAAAACGCAACTTATTAGAACCGTTACTAAAAGGTTATAAAACCGACCGATTGGTACCTATTAGTATGAATTTAGGGAGTGCTGTTACTCGTTTTGATGCTCGTTTATCTTTACGAAAAGATAACGAAGGTAAAGTAAGTGTCGCTATCCACGGAATTCGTAAAGAACCTCAATTAGATTATCCATTTTTTGGGCATGAGTTTACCCAAGAAGATAAAGAAAACCTATTGAAGACAGGAAATATGGGACGCGTGGTAGAGCTTACCAATGTAAAAACGGGTGAAAAAATCCCCTCTATTATTAGTATTGATGAATTGACGAATGAAATTGTTGCTTTGCGTCAAGAATACATCAAAATACCTGATGAAATCAAAGGAATCAAACTTAATGAAGAACAAAAGCAAACCCTTATGGAAGGTAAACCCTTGTTTTTAGAAGGAATGATCTCAAACAAGGGCGAACCCTTTAATGCAAATGTACAATTCAATGCAGAAAAGCGTTATGTAACATTTTTGTTTGATGAGAATCTTACACAGAAAATCAATACCCAACCTACTTTTGAAGAAGCTCCCAAAGAATTAAGAGGTAGAAAACTTACCGAAGAACAATACAAAGTTTTTTCGCAAGGCAAACCGCTGTACTTGGAAGGTTTAGAAAGTAAGGGTACAGGGAAAGTGTATAATGGTTACTTTACATATAACCAAGATACAGGGAAAGTTAAATTCACTTTCCAAAATCCTAATAAACAACAAAAAGAGGATAAAGTAACACGTCAGGCTAAAGAAATCAACAAAAAAGCCAAGGAAAATAAAACGACGACAACTACCACTCAAACTACAACAAAAACCCAAAAAGAAGCGACAAACAAAGGAGTGAAAACCACTACGACTACAACCAAGCGTACGGCAAAGCCTAAAACGCCTACAAAAAAAGCTACAAGTGGACGCAAAATGTAGGGCGATGGCGATATTGATGCAATTCATTTATCTAAAAACAAAAATCTATGAAAGTAATCCTAGCGGAAAAACCCAGTGTAGGCAGAGAAATTGCTCATTTATTAGGGGCTAATAATAAAAAAGACGGTTATATAGAAGGTAATGGTTATGCCGTTACTTGGGCATTTGGTCATTTAGTACAATTGGCAATGCCTGAAGCGTATGGTTGTGTAGGATTCCAAAAAGAACATCTTCCCATACTTCCAGAACCGTTTGAACTACAACCCCGCCAAGTGAGAAAAGATAAAGGATATGTAGCAGATGCAGGCGTATTAAAACAACTTAAAGTGATACGAACTTTATTTGAGCAATGCGATTCAATTGTAGTAGCTACCGATGCAGGAAGAGAAGGAGAGTTAATTTTCCGATACATCTATGATTACTTAAATTGTCAAAAACCTTTTGAGCGACTTTGGATTAGTTCACTCACAGAAAAAGCCATTCTTTCAGGCTTTGAAAAACTCCGTCCAGGAAAGCAATTTGACCCTTTATATCACGCTGCCCAAATGCGTAGCCAAGCCGATTGGCTGGTAGGCATCAATGCTACCCAAGCCCTGAGTATCGCCGCTGGAAGCGGTGTATACTCCCTCGGGCGGGTACAAACTCCTACTTTGTCTATGGTTTGTGAACGATACCTCACGCATACCCAATTTGAGAAAAAACCGTATTGGCAATTGCAGTTAGTGCATCAAAAAGGACACCTCAAATTTAATAGTCTTTCCACTCTGAAAACAGAACAAAAAGAAGAAGTAGAAGAATGGAAAAAATCCGTAGAACGCCATCCAAATGCTGAAGTGCTTTCCGTAGAAAAGAAAACGGTAAAAGAGCAACCGCCTTTACTCTATGATTTAACTGCACTTCAAAAAGAGGCAAATAAAAAATATAGTTTTTCGGCAGACGAAACCCTAAACATCGCTCAAAGTTTGTATGAAAAGAAATACATCACTTATCCTCGGACAGGAAGTAAATACATTTCGGAAGATGTATGGGCAGAAATTCCTTTATTGATTCAGCAATTAGAGCATTATGAGACTTATGCAAAATATGCACAACAACTCAGACACTCCTCTCTTACCAAGCGTATCGTCAATGATGTTAAAGTAACCGACCATCACGGACTGCTCATTACTGACAAAATACCGACCGAACTCCCTAAGAAAGAAGCCCTCATTTACAAAATGATTGCCGGGCGTTTATTAGAAGCGGTATCGGAAATTTGTATCAAGGAAACGCAGATAATAACTGTGGAAGCAGGTTATAAAAACTACGAAATCAAAGGTTGTACGATACAATCTGCAGGTTGGAGGGCAGTCAATGGCTCTTTTTCAGAAATAGAAAAAGAAGAGGAAATTCCGCAAGAGCTTCCCGAACTACAAAAAGGAGATACTTTAAAAGTAATGGACAGTCAAATTCTATCCAAAACCACCCGCCCTCCAGCATTATATACAGAAGCGACTTTATTGTCGGCTATGGAATCGGCAGGAAAGGATTTGGAAGACGAAAATCAACGGCAACTACTCAAAGGCACAGGTATTGGAACTCCTGCTACCCGAGCGACAATAATAGAAACTTTGCTTAAACGAAACTATATCAAACGCCAAAAGAAAAGCATAATTCCTACCGAAAAAGGGTTGAAAGTCTATGAATGGGTCAAAGACCGAAAAATCGCTGATGTGGCATTAACGGGTGAATGGGAAGCCTCTCTCAATGAAATTGAGGAAGGGCAACTCCCTCCAGAAAATTTCCTACAAGCGATGAAAGACTATACCCAAAAAATCACAGAAGATTTTTTAACGACGGAAATCGAAGGAATTGCTTCACCCGCATTGGTTTGTCCTGTTTGTAAAAAACAAAGTGTTCGTTTATACAAGAAAGTTGCTAAATGTATGGAAGAAGATTGTCAGTGGTTATTTTTCAGAAATGTTTGCGGAAAACAGGTAAATGATGAAGCGATAATGGCTTTGCTGGAAAATGGAAAAACAACGCTTTTAAAAGGATTAAAAAGTAAGGCGGGAAAAAGTTTTGATGCTTATTTGGTTCTTCAAGAAGACAGTTCTACCTCATTTGAGTTTCCGCCTCGCTCTAAAAATAAAAAAGGAAAAGGAAAATAATCAAAGCATAACAGGTTTAAACAATAAGTATTTGACGGCGAAAAATGCCGTTAATGGATAAACATCTAAACTTACTTTTTTGAAATGTTTGCGTTAATACTCAAAAAATGAGTAGTAATGCAAATAAATAAAAAATTTGATAAAATGGTCATTTTTCTTATTTAGTTTACATATCTTTGTATTAACGGCGAAAAACGCCGCTATCTAATACAAAATGTAAACTAATTAAAAATGGGCTTAGAAATACGAAATCAGATAGAAAAAATCATACCAGAGGGACTTATAGTAACACGAGATTGGCTACGAGATACAATGGATTTAGGAAAACATACTTTAGATAACTTAGTCAAATCTGACTATTTAAAATCTATACAGAGAGGAATCTACATACGAGGAGCCAAAAAAAGCACCTCTTGGCAAAGTATCGTTTTTACCTTGCAAAATATAATGAAAAGCGACTTACTTGTAGGTGGGCTAACCGCCTTGGAACTAAAGGGATATACGCATTATATTCCTGTGTCAGGAACAGAACGAATTATGTTATATGGTGATGATAATGTACCTCAATGGTGCAATGAGTATGTTCTTAAAGCTAAATTTTGTAAAAATTCTCAAAGAGAAATTTTTGCTAATATGGACAAAGAAGAAATGGCAAAATATACGGTTTCAATTCCTTGGGAAGATACACAAATAAAAGCAGTATGTCCAGAAATGGCGATATTACAAGTTTTACGGAAAGTGCCTAACGAAGTTTCTTTTGAACACGCCGCAGAACTAATGCAAGGTATGACTTCACTTTCACCAAGAAAGCTACAAGTTTTATTAGAAGCCTGTACACATATTGGCGTTAAGCGATTGTTTTTGTTTTTAGCAAATCACTATAAATATGTATGGTTTACAAGGTTAAAAACTGAAAATGTCTATTTAGGTTCGGGAAAACGAATGCTGGTAGAAGGTGGCGAATTAGACAAAAACTATCTAATCACTGTACCCAAAAATTTTATAAAATGATTAAAAACACGCTCTATTATAAACAAGTACAATTATTGGTAAGAGTATTACCTTTGCTCCATACGGAAAAATGTTTTGCCTTAAAAGGAGGTACAGCCATCAATTTGTTTTATCGAAATCTTCCTCGTCTGTCAGTAGATATTGATTTGTTATACCTACCTTCTGAAAGCCGAGAGGAGGCTTTGAAAAATATTCGTCAAGCCTTATCTCGATTGAGCGAACAGATTAAACAAAATATTGCAGGGATTCGTGTTCAGGAAACGCAGAAACAGCAGGATAATTCTTTGCGATTGATTTTACAACTCAATGAAATCCGAATCAAAGTGGAATTATCTCCTGTTATAAGAGAAACTGTTTTCCCTGTGGAACAAAAAGAGATTTGCGAGCGAGCAGAAAATGAATTTGGATATGTAGAAATGCAAGTAGCTTCTTTGCCCGATTTATATGCAGGTAAATTATGTGCTGCATTAGACCGACAGCACCCAAGAGATTTATTTGATGTTAAATTACTTTTGGAAAATGAAGGACTTACAACCAACCTAAGAAAAACATTTTTGGTTTTTCTTATCAGTCATCAGCGTCCTATGTCAGAACTGTTACAGCCTCATTTTAAAGATATTTCAAAAGTATATGCTATGGAGTTTGAGCGTATGACGGATAGTCCTATCACTTTACAAGAGTTGGAAGACACTCGTGTTCAGCTAGTTCAATTGATACAAAAGAATATAACTTTAGAAGAAAAAAAGTTCTTGTTGAGTTTTAAAAATAAAACGCCACAGTGGGATTTATTGGGGTTGGACAGCCAAGTAGTTTCTAATCTGCCTTCTGTAAAATGGAAACTTTTTAATTTGTCAAAAATGAAAAAAGACAAACATCAAATAGCTTATCAGAAATTAGAACAAATCTTAAATATTAATTTTTAAAAAATTATAATTATGGCAACACAAGAAAAAGAAATTTCGTATTACGATTTACGACTAAGAGAATTATTAAACACCAGCTTTCCTAATCTGGCAACTAATGAATCGTTTATCAAAGAACGAAGCAATTTAGCAGCAGAAGCCTATGAAAAAGCCTTTGATGCAGGGCATACAATATTAGAATGTCGTGCTATTGCTAATGAAGCCCTTTTTGAAGGATTGTATTATTCCCCATTTGATACAGTATATCAAGTGGTTTGTAATGAGTTTGACCGAGAAATTCCTGCCGATGAAGCCCGTGCCTTTGCACTTAAAGTGTTTCCCTATTGTGTAGAAGTATTTGAGAATTACGATTTACATCAAGATTTTGAAGGAACGAAGGAGTATAACGAGCTTTATACAGAGCTAACAGGACAAATTCAAATATGGATTGAGGAAAATGGCGTTCAATAAGAAGCTACACTTAGAACAAAATATCCAAGCCTTACAAGTCGCTTTTCAGTTAGAAAAAGAAAAGCGACTGGCTACGGATGCCGAAAAAGAAATCCTAAAACAATACTCAGGTTTTGGAGGGTTAAAATTTATCCTAAATCCTGCCAATGAGGAAGAAGACCGTCGTTTTTGGACAAAGTCCGACGAACCTTACTTTGAAGCCACTCAAAAGTTGTATGAACTTATTCGTGTCAATGCTTCTGATTTTTCAGATTACAAAAGTATGACCAATAGTCTTAAAAGTTCGGTACTCACTTCATTTTATACCCCGCCAGAAGTTATCCAAGCTCTATCAGCGGTACTTAATAAACACAACTTTCAATACCAACAAGCATTAGACCCTTCTGCAGGAACAGGGAATTTTATTGAACAGTTACAACAAAATGATGTGTCTATAACCGCTTTTGAAAAAGATTTACTAACGGGGAAAATATTAAAACATTTACATCCTTCCACCCAAATAAAAATTAAGGGATTTGAAAATATAGAAGAACGACAAAATAATTCCTTTGATGTAATAAGCAGTAATATACCGTTTGGAGATATATCTGTATTTGATTTGTCTTTTTCAAGGAGTAAGGATTTGGCAAAGCAACAAGCTGTAAAAAATATCCATAATTACTTTTTTTTAAAAGGTTTGGACGTTTTAAAAGAAGGTGGCTTATTAGCCTATATCACCTCTCAGGGGGTACTGAATAGCCCCCAAAACCGCCCTATTAGAGAAGCTATGATAAAACAAGCTCATTTGGTATCAGCTATTCGATTACCCAATAATCTGTTTACGGATTACGCAGGGACGGAAGTAGGAAGTGATTTGATTATCCTACAAAAAGACTCACAGAAACAAGCACTTTTTACCGAGGATTTACTTTTTTGTGATACGATAGAGCACATTGAAGGTTATACAATCAACGCTTTATTTGAAAACAATCCACAACAGATTATTCATACAACATCACAATTAGATACTGACTTATACGGAAAACCATCAAGGATTTATATACACGAAAATGGCGTATCTGGAATAGCCCGTGACCTCGAAGAAAAATTAAACCTTGATTTTGGTAATTATAAACAACGAATGCCCTTATATCTTGCGGATTCTTTTTCAAACCAACCAACTACAATATCAGAAAAAAATGAGAAAGCTCCAATCAATACAAATTCAACTCCTATAACACCTGAGCCACCAACATCAATATCAAAAGAACCTATTTCTGAAAATAAAGAAGCAACTTCTAAAATCACAAATGATGGTGGGGTACAATTAAGTTTATTTGATACACTTTTTCAAGAGCCGCCAAGCATTCCAAAACCTCAAAACAATACAAAAAGCTCTAAGACCAACAGGCAGACGAAAAAAGCAATACAAAAAAGTTTTCCCAAAGACCTTTTTTCTTTTTCATACCCCAGTGATAACAACTCAACCAAGGATACAGAAAGTGTATCTATAACTCCTATTAGTTTTGAGCCTACACCATTTGAAGGGGATATTTTAAGTCATTATAGAGAAGATGCTTTAGTAATTCAAAATGAACAACCAGGGTATTTAAGAAATGTAAGTAAAGACGAGGGAACCGCTACTTTTGTTCCGCTTGAAGTTGGGCATATTCAGCGTAAAAAAGCAATGGCTTATATTGAACTTCGAGATAGTTATTTCGATTTATACAACAAAGAAGCCAAAAATAGAAAGCTCTATCCAGACGAAAGAACAAAGCTCAATACCTTATACAATGAATTTATAGGAAATTATGGGGCTTTGAATAGTAAAAATAATATAGGATTTATCCAAACAGATGGAGCTGGCAATGAAATTCCCTACTTAGAGCGGAAAGTCAATGGAGTTTACCGCAAAGCCGATATTTTTGAAAAACCAGTGAGCTTTTCTGTAACCTCAGTAGAAAATGTTACACCAAAAGAAGCCCTAATACACTCGTTGAATGTATATGGTAAGGTAAATTTGCCCTATATGAGTAGACTTTCTGGAGAGAGTATAGATAGTATGAAAAATGAATTAAAGGAATATCTATACTACAATCCCATAGAAATGCAGTACGAAACAGGAGAAACTTGGTTGGCAGGGAATGTAATAGAAAAGAAAGAAGCTGTTGAAAAATATTTAGAAGGATTTCCAGAACATCGAGAGGTATTAGATGCTTTAGAAGCACTTAAAAAAGTGATTCCAGAGCCTATTGCATTTGAAGAGCTGGATTTTAATCTGGGAGAGCGGTGGATTCCTATAGAGGTATATAGTCATTTTGCCTCTCATTTATTTGATACAGAGGTGCAAGTATCTTATTCCAAGACAATGGATGATTTCGATGTTCAATGTTTTAGAAAAAACACCCGTATCTATGACCAATATGCCGTAAAATCGGAAAGTAGAACTTATGATGGAATTGCATTACTCAAATATGCCCTTATCAACACCACTCCAAA